>CACNCF010000038.1 GCA_902618795.1 uncultured Prochlorococcus sp. | reverse complement strand
CTCAATGATACGTTTACTAATTGCATCAATTCTTTTTTTTATTCCACTAGGAGGTTTTGCTGATGAAAAGCAAAGAGAAATTGAGAATGAAGCTATAAATCTTGTTATTAAAAAATATGGAAAAGGCTTAGAAAATAGATTAAAAGGAACGGGAGTAACTCCCAGTTATCGAAGTTGGTATGAAAATGATTGTTTTGTAAGTATTGCAGCAGGTACATACCAAGAAGATACTTGGTCGGCAATGAAGTGGTTTAGCGTTAATGTCTGTTCTGAATCAGCTGAAATAATGGAAAGTGAATGAAGAAAATAAAACGCCTATTAGTTTTGCAGCATCTAGAAATAGAGGGGCCTGGTCTTTTTGAACAATTTGCTAAAGAAAGAGATTTAAAAATAGAAATTATTCGTTTAGATAATAAAAATGCTCTGCCGCAAACAAAAAAAGGTGACTTAATTTTAATTATGGGTGGACCAATGGGTGTTAAAGATATTGGAAGCGGAAAATATCCATGGCTTAAGTTAGAAAGAGATTTTATAAAAAAAGAATTAGAAAATGAGAGACCTATAGTCGGTGTTTGCTTAGGTGCTCAGTTGCTTGCGAGTGCTGCTGGGGGAGATGTAGAAATTCTTAAATATGGATCACCTCCAAAAGCATTGCCAGAAATTGGATGGTCTCAAATTTTTATAGACAAATCGAATAAAGACTTTAAAGCACTGTTTGAAGACCCTTTTCATGTACTACATTGGCATGGAGATAGGATTTTGTTACCTAATAAAGCAGTACTCATTGCTAGCAGTGCACGTTGTAAGGAACAGTTTTTTAGGATTGGTAATTTTGCTTACGGATTACAATTCCATATAGAGACGACGGGGGGAATGATAAATAACTGGATTAAAGAAGATAAAGAGTTTGTCCTTAAAGGATTAGGCTTAAATGGTCAGGAAATTTTAAAAGAAGAGAATAAAAAATATATTGATAAAACTTTTTCAAAAAGAAAGCTTCTAATAAGTAAATTATTTGAATTATTAGATAATTAAAAAGGGCATAATCCAGTAAAAAAGGGCTTGATAAAGCCCCTGAAAAAATTTAAAAAGGATTTTTATTAGAAAATACCTGGAAGAATTTGACCAGTAAAATAGTAGGCTCCTACAAGAGCAAACATTCCAAGCATTGCTGCTTTACCATTAAGCTTTTCAGCTTTTTCGGTCATGATTTTTTTTGCGAATTCCATAATAAAGTGAAATAAATTATATCTAAAAACTAATTATTCAAATTTCAGAATGATGTAGTTTTTTCTACCAAATTGATATCTTTCTAAGGATTTAAAAATAAATACTTAAACAACAAATTGAACTCTCGATAGTTTTCGAGCCAACCTCTAAAGCGTAGCAAGCTTAAAAAACAACTATTTAAATATATATGTCACGTAACTGTGACAGTTATGTAGTAAATATCTTGAAAATAACTTAATTTCGGCCTAATACTTTACATTTGTTAATAGTAGTGTTACATTAATTAACAATTACAAAACTTTAATGGCTAATTCAAACGTTACTACTGAATCAGGTGGCAGACAGAATATGTTTCCTACTGAGACACGTCCTTACATAGATGAGTCTGTTTCTTACGACAGCTACCCACAAAATGCAGAAAAAGTTAACGGTCGTTGGGCAATGATTGGCCTTGTTGCCTTAGTAGGTGCTTACGTTTCAACCGGACAAATTATTCCTGGCATTTTTTAATGAGTCCACTTTCAGGTTTCTTAGCCGTAATTGTATTCTTTACAGCCATCCTCGTTGCTTATTTAACCAAGCAATTTCAAAACGAAAATTTAAACTATTCATCTCCTAATCAAATGAAAAACACAAACACAAAAGTCAAAACAATCGAAAAAGAAAAAGTTGTTGCTGAAACTCTTAACGGCAGATTCGCAATGCTTGGATTAATTGCTGCTGTTGGAGCATATCTAACAACAGGTCAAATAATTCCTGGTTTCGTTTAAAAACCTACTATTTAACATTTCTACAAATCAGAAAAATGGAAAATTCAAAAACAACTTATTGGCAAAACGCCGAGAGAACTAATGGAAGAATGGCAATGATGGGCTTATTTGCATTAGTTGTAAATTA
>CACNCF010000037.1 GCA_902618795.1 uncultured Prochlorococcus sp. | reverse complement strand
GCATTAAAGGCAATCGAAGATGTTGAATGGATGCCAGAGACAGGAAAGAAAAGAATTTATTCTATGGTTGTTGGTAGGGGAGATTGGTGTATTTCTAGACAAAGGTCATGGGGAGTCCCTATTCCAGTTTTTTATAAAAAAAATGGTAATGACATTCTACTTAACAACGAGATAATTAATCATATTCAAGAACTTTTTAGAGAACATGGAGCAGATATTTGGTGGGATTGGGATGTTAAGAACCTTTTGCCAGAAAATTACGCAAAAGAATCGGAACTATGGAAAAAAGGGACTGATACAATGGATGTTTGGTTCGATTCAGGATCTAGCTGGGCCGCAGTATGTGAATTAAGAAGTGAATTAAAGTATCCAGCAGATCTTTATTTAGAAGGCTCAGATCAACATCGAGGATGGTTCCAGTCTTCTTTGTTAACATCTGTTGCAGTAAATAATAAACCTCCATATAAGAAAGTGTTAACTCATGGTTTTGCGCTTGATGAAAACGGAAGAAAAATGAGCAAATCTTTAGGAAATGTTGTTGATCCAAATATAATTATCAATGGAGGTAATAATAAAAAAACTAATCCTGCCTATGGTGCTGATGTTTTAAGGCTATGGGTCAGCTCTGTAGATTATTCAGTAGATGTTCCAATTGGTTCAAATATACTAAAGCAACTTTCAGATGTTTATAGAAAAGTTCGTAATACTGCAAGATATCTTCTAGGTAATATTCATGATTATGATCCTAAAATTGATAGTTTTGAAATTGATCAATTGCCTCTCTTAGATCAATGGATGCTAGGCAGATTAGTTGAGGTTACAGATCAAATATCAAAAGCTTATGAAAATTATGAATTTTCAAAATTTTTCCAAATTTTGCAAAGTTTTTGTGTTGTAGATCTATCAAATTTTTATTTGGATATTGCGAAGGATAGGTTATATGTAAGTTCTAAATCACAATTTAGGAGAAGATCTTGTCAGTTTGTCATGTCAAAAGTTGTTGAAAATTTAGCCGTACTTATTTCTCCAGTGCTTTGTCATATGGCTGAAGATATTTGGCAAAATATTCCATACTCAATTGAAGAAAAATCAGTCTTTCAGAGAGGATGGCCAATATTTTCGCAGTCATGGAAAAATCAAATACTTAATGAGCACATTGCAAATTTAAGAAATTTGAGAGTTGAAATTAACAAGGCTATAGAAGGATGCAGGAACAAACAAATAATTGGAGCAGCTTTAGAAACTGAAGTTAATTATTTACCTGAAGATAAAGCTTTAAAAGATTCACTTAGTTGGCTAAAAGAATTTGGCAATCAAGATGTAGATTTATTTGGAGATTGGCTTATAGTATCAAATTTCCAAGTGGTTTCCGATTTGGTGGAGAATTCTCTAATTACTGATAACAATGCACTTGGTAAAATTCAAATAGTAAAAGCTCAAGGTCAAAAATGTGATCGATGTTGGCATTATCAAATAGAAACTTTTAATGGAATCCAAAATACAAAATTATGCAAAAGATGTTCAAATATTATTAATCTTGAATTTATTTAAATCCAGTTTTTTTGATTCAAAAAGAAAACTGAGTTTTTACTTTCTCTTATAAAATTTTCTTCAGTTTCTGTTAATGGTGCTTTATATAGTTTATAGGTTTTAATTATATAACTAAGTGCTATAACTTTTTTTTGCGAATCTATTTCAATTGGATGAGTTGTTGAGCTACTATAACCTCTGAAAATAAGTATTTCTAATTGTTCTTTTTGATTATCTTTTAGAATGAAACCCTCTAGTTTAAGTATTCTATGAGGTATCTCGGAACTTATTTTTTCAAGACTATTTATTAAATCAATTTTTGCCATTTTCCGAGAAGCAAGAGTTTCTTCCATTTTTAGGTAATTTGGTTATTGACCATTGAATAAGGCCTAAAATAAAAATTAATAATAAAAATAATCCTAAAAATTTTGCTACAGGCTGAGTAAAGTTAGCTCCAAAGAAAAAATTAAATAAATTTTTCAGGATAATATATAAATTTGAAGAAGGCTGAAGCCATATCGCACACGCATCCGAATTAATAAAAGAAAAGCAGTTGAAGTTTCGTAAACTCTGAATAAAGATATTGAGAGATATAAAAGTTATCGTCCATCTCCATATTTTTGTCGTTGTGGTAAGGGAGTAAGAAAAATCATATTCTCTTAATTCATCGTTAATATCGTTCCAAAA
>CACNCF010000036.1 GCA_902618795.1 uncultured Prochlorococcus sp. | reverse complement strand
AAGCTTTCAAAAATAAGTCAAGGAAATTCCTTCTACAGAAATTAAAATACGTCCCAAAAGTTTTTTTCATAATTCCCATTTAAGTATTTAAACATTCATATAAGTTTTTTAAATGTGTTCATTTTGTAAGAGAACTTATTAATTACTTTCTTAAATTAAAAAGTGTATGCAAGCTTGAACTATAAGCTCTTGAAAATTTTTAATGAGTAAAGTTGAATTTAATAAGGAAACTGGGCCCAGGGAAGTTTTTTGTGGGTTAACCTCAATAGTCTGGCTCCACAGAAGAATGCCGGATGCATTTTTTCTAGTTGTAGGCTCAAGGACATGTGCTCATTTAATTCAAAGCGCTGCTGGAGTTATGATTTTTGCTGAGCCAAGATTTGGGACAGCTATTCTTGAAGAAAAAGATCTTGCTGGTCTTGCTGACGCTCATGAAGAATTAGATCGAGTGGTAAATGATCTTATTGCGAGAAGACCAGAAATAAAAACTCTTTTTCTAGTTGGATCTTGTCCAAGTGAGGTAATCAAATTAGATCTTGCCACTGTCGCCGAGAAATTAAATAAAAGATTTTTAGGTCAAGTGAGATTCGTTAATTACTCTGGCAGTGGGATAGAAACAACTTTTACCCAAGGAGAGGATGGCGCCTTAAAAGCTTTAATTCCATTAATGGAGTCATCAAATGAGGAGAAATTATTATTAGTTGGGACTCTTGCAAATAATGTAGAGGATAGGTTTAAAAAGATTTTTAAAAATTTAGGAATTTCAAATATTGAGAGTTTCCCACCCCGTCAATCAACAGAATTACCAAAGATTGGCAAAAATACAAAAGTTTTATTAACTCAGCCTTATTTAAGTGATACCCTTCGAGACCTAAAACATCGTGGTTGTGAAATAATTTCGGCTCCATTTCCTCTTGGTATCGAAGGAAGTACTAAATGGTTTTTAGCTGCAGCGAAAGCTTTCAAAATTAATGAACTTAAAGTTCATGAAATTATTTCGCCTTTGATTAATAGAGCAAAACTTGCTCTTGAATCTCACAAAGAAATACTTAAGGGGAAAAGATTATTTCTTCTTCCTGAATCGCAACTGGAGATATCTTTGGCAAGATTTTTGCATAATGAATGCGAAATGGATCTTATAGAGGTAGGCACTCCTTACCTGAATAGAGATTTAATGAAAGAGGAGATTAATTTATTACCTGATAATACAAAAATTGTCGAAGGACAACATGTAGAAAAACAATTAGATCGCGTAAGGAAATCTAATCCAGACTTAGTAGTTTGTGGAATGGGTTTAGCTAACCCACTGGAGGCCGAAGGAATTAGTACTAAGTGGTCAATAGAAATGGTATTCAGTCCAATTCATGGTATTGATCAAGCCGCAGACTTAGCAGGTCTCTTCTCTAAACCTTTAAGAAGGAATCAAATACTAACTACAAAAACTTTAGTAACTCATTAAAAGAATATGGAATTAACTCTATGGACATATGAAGGACCACCACATGTTGGTGCGATGAGAATTGCCTCTTCAATGAAAAATATTCATTATGTTCTTCATGCCCCTCAAGGAGATACATATGCAGATCTTCTTTTTACAATGATTGAAAGGAGGGGACAAAGACCTCCAGTAACTTATACAACTTTCCAAGCTAGAGACCTTGGAGGCGATACAGCTGAATTAGTGAAGAAAAATATTAAGGAAGCTGTCGAACGATTTAAACCCAAAACTCTTTTAGTTGGAGAAAGTTGTACGGCAGAATTAATCCAAGACCAACCTGGGGCTCTTGCAAAAGGAATGGGGTTTGATATGCCAATTGTTAATCTTGAATTACCTGCCTATAGCAAGAAAGAAAATTGGGGAGCTTCAGAAACTTTTTATCAATTAACAAGAACTCTTTTGAAAGAGAAAGTAAGTTCTTCAGAAAAAATAAGTCCTTTAAGGTGGAAGGAGTTAGGTCGCAGACCAAAAGTCAATTTACTGGGTCCTTCATTACTGGGATTTAGATGCAGAGATGATGTAATTGAAATCCAACGCATACTTTCAGAGCAAGGAATAGATACAAACGTAGTTGCTCCATTAGGTTCTAGTCCAGATGATATTGAAAGACTAATTGATGCTGAAATAAATATTTGTCTTTATCCAGAAATTGCAGAAGCATCATGCGAATGGCTTAAACGAAACTTTGGAATGGAATATACAAACACTATTCCAATTGGAATAAAAAATACAATTGAATTTATAAATGAAGTTCAT
>CACNCF010000035.1 GCA_902618795.1 uncultured Prochlorococcus sp. | reverse complement strand
GTTTTTCTTCTATGCAATAGTGAATATCTTCAGAAGGTGGACTAGGAAAAAATTTACCCTCCAAATACTCCACTTTTATTAACTCTAAACCATTAATAATTTGCAAAGCTTCAGAAGAAGATAAAACTTTTGTTTTGCTAAGCATTTTCGCATGAGCAATCGAGCAGTCTAAATCTTCTAAAATAAGTTTTCTATCAAAACCAATTGAGGCATTAAACTTTTCAATAAAAGGGTCAAGTGAATTATCAAACCTTTTACTCCAAACTTTTGCCATTTCAATTAGTAACTTTAATTATCTCTAATAAAGCATTTTTTTATATAAGTGACAAAAAATATCTATTTTAATTGAAAAATAACCATAGAGGCATCATCTTCAAGATGTCTATTTTGCCCTGTAAAATCATCTAACTTTTTAAATATTTTATTTAAAATTTCTTGGGAGGTATAAGATTGCTTGCATAATTTTGTAAGAATTTTAATTAATCTTTCCTCATCAAATCTTTGTCCTAAAGAGTTAGAAGTATCAATTACTCCATCTGTGTAATATAAAACTAAATCATTTTGATTAAGCTTGATTTCGCCACAATCATATTCAGCATCTTTTTGTAGTCCAAGGACAAATCCTTTTGCATCTAATTTAATAATTTTCTGATCCGAGCTTTTCCAAAGCAGAGGGGGATTATGTGCTGCATTAGCGAATCTCAATTTTCTAGTTCTAGGATCATAATCTGAGTAAAATAATGTCACAAATCTATGCGATTGATCTAAATCATTTATTGCTAATTGATTCAAATCATGCAAAATTCTATCAGGAGGCAGACCTGTAAGAACCTCGGCACGTAGCATTCCTCTTAGCATAGTCATTAAAAGACCGGCGGGAATCCCTTTACCCATTACATCACCTATTACAAAAGCCCATCTTGATTTTTCTTTCCTTTTTTCAGAGATATTCGTCTTTAGGCACATAAAATCATAATAATCGCCACCAAGCTGAAGAGCTGGTCTACAATGTGCTGCCAGGTCTATACCATGAATAATTGGACAATAATCAGGCAGTAATTGAGATTGGATTTCAGCACCCGTGGAAATTTCTCTATCTACATTTTCATGCTTTTTCTTTATTTTTATTAAGTAGTGATTTTCTAATCCAACAGCTAGACAATTTTCAATAAAATTAAAATTACTATCTTCAGTAATCGACTTTCTAGAAATATCTTTGCTAAAAATATAAATAAATCCTCGGCATTTACTTCTAGATATTATTTTTTTTGTTTCGATTTTATATTCTTTAAATTTATTTTTTAATGCATTTTCAAAAGTTAGAATTTCTTTTATTTTAAAATTTTTTGAAAACTGAAATTGATTCAAAAAATTATTAATTTCTTTTTGAATTTTTAAATATTCATGATTAAAAGAGATTCTTATATTTTCATTCCATATCTCCCCCTCGTAATTTAAAGGAATAATTAAAATTATATTCTCAGAAAAAATATGTTTAAAAATTAAACATACATAATCCAATAATTTATTTATATTGGAGAATGATTTTAAATAATATGCTAAGGAAGATGCGATTTCGGCAAATTTATATTTATTTTTTAGAGTTACTTTAGGATCATTTTCTAAAAAATTTTTGATAAATTTATTCGTTAATATTTTTTCCTTTTGATTATTTGTCAAAACAAATATAATAGATAAATATGTTTTAACATTAAATTTTAATTTTTAAAAAAATTTAATTAAATATTTATTTATCTGCAAGCATAGCCTCTACAAATTCATAACTATTAAATGGTCTCAAATCTTTTATACCCTCTCCAGCTCCAATAAACCTTATAGGCAAATTTACTTCTTCAGATACAGCTAAAGAGACTCCTCCTCTAGAAGTGCCATCTAATTTAGTAATAATTGCTCCACTTAAATCTGCTGATTTAGCAAAACTTTTTGCTTGCTTTAAGCCATTTTGTCCTTGACTTGCATCTAAAACTAATAATGATTCAACAATTGCATCTGGGACCTTTTTGTCAATAATTTTTTTTATTTTTGCTAATTCATCCATCAAGTTATTTTTTGTTTGCAGTCTACCCGCTGTATCAACAAGTAATAAATCAACATTTCTTTTTTTTGCAGAATTAATTGCATCAAAAACTACAGCAGCTGGATCAGCATTTTTTGATTGATTAGATATAACGTCAACATTACTTCTATCTCCCCAAACTTTAAGTTGTTCTACTGCAGCCGCTCTAAAAGTATCAGCAGCAGCAATTAAAGTTTTATAATTACTATTTGATGACAAATATGCTAATTTTCCTAATGTAGTAGTTTTACCAACACCATTAACTCCAACCAATAACCAAACATTTAACTTACCCTTTAGTGGAACTAAGAGATCAGAGCCCGATTTTTTTATTGGTTTATCGATAATAGATTTTAATTCCTTCTTCAAAAATTTTATTCCTGCTTCTCCACCCACGACTTCCTCGTTTAGTTTTTTTCTAAGAGAACTTATAACTTTATCTGTTGAATCAATCCCTACATCCGCTCTTATTAATAGAGTCTCTAAATCATCAAGAGATTCAGGCGTAAGAGGATCATCTCCCAATTTATCCAATAATTCAGTAACAAATCCTTTTCGAGTTTCTTCTAATCCTCTCCGTAATTTAGTTAGCCAATCAATTTCATCAATCGATATTTGATTTATTTTTTTTCCTTGAGCAGCTAATACCATTGCAGACCAAGTAAAATTATCATCAAATTCTCCTAATTCAGGTTCGGCAATATTTTCTTTA
>CACNCF010000034.1 GCA_902618795.1 uncultured Prochlorococcus sp. | reverse complement strand
GATATTTAAATCCATTTTTTCAGGTTTCAAATAAATAAGAGGTTCTGGAGGAGGCATCCATATTTGAATATTGTCGCCATTTTTTAATGGGGTCTTTGCTTTCGCAGTCTTGTAGTTTACAAGTACTAAACCTGAATTTATAAAATGTTGAATTCTTGCTCTACTTTGTTCTGGCCTTTTACTTACCAACCATCTGTCTAGCCTCATAGGAAGAGGTAGCTCATAAATAATTTCTATAAGCTCACCTTCTCCAATGCCGAAAGAATTTTGATTGTTTAATTCCATAGTGGGACTTCTAAAGCAATTTTACCCAGCATTTGATTTCTATAATCTTCCAATAACTTATGAGACATTCTCCTTTTATCGCCTGATGTATGTTTTGAAGCTGCTTCGTCGATCCAAGCAGAAGGACTCTTAAAGCCTTTGGTAATATCAACTCCATATCTATTAGATATTTGCTTAACTGAGATATTTGCATTCTTATCTTTATTGAGAGTGGATATAATTTTGATAAATCCAATTGCGACACTCTCTATTTCATAAGCAGCCTCACCAATATCGTCACATAGTGCAAGATTAAGTGCTGATTTTTGATCTTCTAAATTTGGAGGTATAATACCTGGAGCATCTAGCAGATCTATACCACTTTCTAATTTTATCCATCTTAAATTACGAGTCACGCCTGCTTTCCTAGCACTATCTACAACTCTTTTTTTTGCAATTCTATTAATTAATGCTGACTTTCCTACGTTTGGAAAACCAAGTGTAAGGGCTCTAATTGGCCTAATTTGCATTCCTCTAGAGAGTCTTCTATCGTCGATTGACGACCTAGAATCTTTGGCTGACTTACAAATTTCTTTAATCCCTATTCCTCTTTTAGCATCACACCAAAGAGGATATTGATCTTTGGCATTAAACCATTTATTCCAACTATTGATTGTATTAGGGGAGATCATGTCTGATCTGTTAATAACAAGAATATGTTTTTTATTATTTATCCATTTATTTAAGTGTGGATGTCCTGTTGACATAGGAATTCTTGCATCTCTAACTTCTATAACTAAATCTACTTTATTGATAACTTCAGATAATTTCTTTTCTGCTTTTGCGATATGGCCTGGGTACCATTGGATTTTGGGTATGTCCACGTCAATAAATCAAATAAAATTTTGTATTCCTTTTAGTTTTTATAAGTTTCAAAAGTATTTACTTCTAAAGTCTAGTATAAATTTAATAACTAAAAAATTTTTATAATCGTTAATTCTTAAAATTTATTAAGGCATAGGTAACAGTAACTACTTTTTAACCCAATAAGCCCAAATTAACGTTAGGGTCTTGAGATTATAAATATAGCTAGTTTAATGTCAAAATTATCTCTATCCAGTCTTGAGAAGACACATTTAGAAGGAAAAAAAGTTCTTGTAAGAGTAGATTTTAATGTTCCATTAAATGAAGATGGTCAAATAACCGACGATACGCGTATTCGTGCAGCGATCCCAACTATTGAATATCTTATTAATCATTCTGCAAAAGTTATTTTAGCTGCTCATTTTGGTAGACCAAAGGGTCAGGTAAATGAAAAAATGAGATTAACTCCAGTAGCAGCAAGATTAAGTGAATTGTTGGGGCAAAATGTTGCTCTCACTAACAGTTGTATTGGTGATGAAGCAGTTGCAAAATCAAATAACTTATCTAATGGAGATGTTCTTTTACTTGAAAATGTTCGTTTTTTTGGTGAAGAGGAAAAGAACGAACTGGAGTTTGCTAAAAAATTAGCATCACATGCAGATATGTATGTAAATGATGCTTTCGGTGCTGCTCATAGAGCGCATGCTTCAACTCAGGGTGTTACAAATTATTTAAGTCCCTCAGTAGCTGGATTCCTTTTAGAAAAAGAATTGAAATATCTACAAGGAGCTGTAGATTCTCCAAAGCGTCCATTGGCGGCAATAGTTGGAGGATCAAAAGTTAGTAGCAAAATAGGAGTACTTGATTCTTTACTAGATAAGTGTGACAAAATCATGATTGGTGGAGGTATGATTTTCACTTTTTATAAAGCTAGAGGTTTAGATGTCGGAAAGAGCCTTGTAGAAGAAGATAAACTCGAGCTTGCTAAAGATTTAGAAGCAAAAGCAAAAGCAAAAGGAGTAGAATTATTATTACCCACTGATGTTGTTTTGGCTGATGAATTTTCTCCTGACGCCAATAGTAAAATATCTCAAATTGATGCAATTAGTGGGAATTGGATGGGTCTAGATATTGGTCCAGATTCCATTAAAGTTTTTCAGAATGCTCTTGCAGAATGTAAGACAATTATTTGGAATGGTCCAATGGGAGTTTTTGAATTTGATAAATTTGCAGACGGTACAAATGCAATAGCTACGACTCTTGCGGACTTAAGTGCTTTTTCTGAAGTTTGTACAATAATTGGTGGTGGAGATTCAGTTGCAGCAGTTGAAAAAGCAGGATTAGCTGAGAAAATGTCTCATATATCTACTGGAGGTGGGGCTAGTTTGGAACTTTTAGAAGGTAAAACTTTACCAGGTGTGGCTGCGTTAAACGACGCTTAGGCTATATCTCATCAACGACATCAATGCTCTTTGTGAAAGTAATCATTCCTTCAGGATGAGCTATGATTCCTGACCAAATTTGTATCTCTGGTTTTGAAGGGGCTCTTGTTATTTTAAAAATCCCTCCGGCCGCCAATGGCTCCAATAAAATTTCTTGTTCAAACAATGAATTAACTTGATAGGGTTTTATAGCTCCAGCAATAATCACCTCTTCAAGAGGCTTATTTAGAATTATATCGATATCGTATTTTGAACCAGTAAGAACTCTAGAAGGGATATTAAAACTAATATCTATTTTTTTATTATCGTTTCGTATTGTGGTAAATAAATTTTTGATAATCCCTTCATCTATTTTTCC
>CACNCF010000033.1 GCA_902618795.1 uncultured Prochlorococcus sp. | reverse complement strand
TTTTAAATCAACTAAAAAAAAATCATTAAATTTTTTCGTGACTAAACCTAAATATTTATTATTAATTTTCATTCAATATTTTTATTTTTATAAATTTTTCATTTTCTTGAATTTGTTTGAGCAAATATCCCATCTCTTTTAAGTTGTTTAACACCATTTCTACTGGTTCACCTTTATCTAGTTCAACTATAAGGTGTTCATTTTTAGATAACTTTTCCAAAGCTAATTTGATTTTGACAACATTTAATGGGCATGGAACAGATTTAAGATCCAAATGCTTTAAGGCAGTCATTAGGATTCTTTACCGAATAATTTACTAAAAAGTCCAGTACTGGAATTAATATTTTTATCTGAATATTGAGAAGCTAAACCTTCTAGAAGCTTTCGTTCTTCGTCAGTTATACGAGTTGGCAATTTTACCTTTACTAAAACTTCATGATTTCCTCGAGCAACAGGGTTACCAAGTCTAGGTACCCCTTTATTCTCAAGTGAAAGAGTTGTATTTGGCTGGGTACCACTTGGAATTTTTAAATTAACATTTCCATCAACGGTAGTAATTTCAACAGTGTCACCTAAAATAGCCTGTAAATAACTCACATCTATTTCTGAGTAAATAGTCACACCATCTCTTTTGAGCTTTGAGTCATTCTTAACCTTAATAAAAACATAAAGATCTCCAGGTGGGCCCCCTTTCAATCCAACATTTCCCTCTCCGGAAACTCTTAATTTAGTGCCAGTATCAACTCCCGCAGGAATATTAATTCTTAATTTTTTTCTGACTTGCTTTACTCCATTACCGCCGCAACTTACACATGGATCTGCAATTATCTGACCAGCTCCATTACATGAAGGACATTCAGCTACTTGTGTAAAATTACCAAAAGGTGTTCTTGTAGCTCTTCTGACTTGTCCACTTCCACCACATGTTGAACAAGTTTTGGGTCCAGTGCCTGGTTTTGCACCTATTCCCCTACAGACTTCACATGTCTCTAAATGAGGAATTTTAATTTCTCTTTGTTGGCCAAAAATTGCATCTTTAAAGTCAACATTAAGGTCATACCTTAGATCATCTCCTTGTTGAGGACCTCTTCTTTGTGTTCTTCCTCCTTGCGGATTTTGCCCCCCAAAGCCATTGAAAAAAGTTTCAAATAAATCTGCAAAGCCACCCATATCTCCCATATCGGGCATTCCAGCTGCACCCCCAAGGCCAGCCTCTCCAAATTGGTCATATCTTGCTCTAGTTTCAGGATCAGCTAATGCTTCGTAAGCCTTACCAATTTCTTTAAATTTATCTTCCGCTCCAGGTTCTTTATTAACGTCAGGATGGTATTGTCTTGCTAATTTTCTATAAGCCCTTTTTAAGGTATCCGCATCAGCATCTCTTGAAACTCCAAGTATTTGGTAAAAATCAGCCATTAGATAATGCTCAAATAAGAATTTGGAATTTATACATCTTCAGAAGTATTTGCCTCTGAATTAACATCCCCTTCAACTGTATCCTTTTCTACTTCCTGTTGTGAATTTTGTTTGCCAGGTCCCATAGAAACCTTAACCAATGCATGTCTCAAAACCTTACCTTCTAGATGATATCCTCGCTGCAATTCTTCAATAATAAAATCCTCTTCAAACTCTTCACTAGGTTCTCTTAATACAGCTTCATGCAAGTTTGGATCAAATTGCTGACCAACAACTCTCATGGGTGAAACTCCCTGTTGTTTTAAAACTTCTACTAGTTGTTTATACAATCCTTGATAACTTCTATGAAGAGCTTGAGCTTCTTCACTTTCTGGTTTAAGTTGTTGTCTTGCTCTCTCAAAATTATCAACAATAGGTAGTATTGCAGTTAAAGTCTTTGAAACAAGTTGGATTTTTAAATCGTCCTGATCCCTAGACTGCCTTTTTCTGAAATTATCAAAATCTGCTGAGATCCTTACATATTGATTTTTTAATGTTTCATGCTCTTTTTCTAATTGTTCTAATCTTGCATCATTATTTGAGATAGTATTTTTTAATTCTTCAGTATTTATTTCTTCTGTTTTTTGAGAAGATAATTCATCAATTTCGGTAGTTGAATTTTGGGTAGATGATGTATCTTCAGGAGCATTATCCTGTTTAGAATCATCATTTTCTTTATTATCAATATTGTCTGATTGATTTTCAATCATTTTTCTAAAATTTAATAGAACTATTGTCCAATAAAGTGATGCACAAAACAAGTTGCGGAAGGCCGCACAAATATTTATTCAGGAACAAACCTTAATGCTAATCCATTGTTGCAGTATCTCTTGCCAGTGGGTAGTGGCCCATCATTGAAGACATGTCCCTGATGACCTCCACACCTAGAGCAATGATATTCGGTTCTAGGAACAATTAACTTGAAATCAACTTTTGTTTCTACTGATCCTTGAATTGAGTCCCAAAAACTTGGCCATCCTGTACCACTATCAAATTTTTTATCTGAGGAAAAAAGGGGCAAATCGCATCCTGCACAACAAAAAATACCTTTCCTCTTCTCATTATTTAATTGGCTGCTAAAAGCTCTTTCAGTACCTTCCTCCCTCAAAATATAATATGATTCTGGACTAAGCTTAGCCTTCCATTGATCTTTTGATAAATTCCACTCTTCTTTAGAAGGTAGTGAAGATGCTAATACTTGAATGGGATTAAAGATTTTTTTTAAGATTGACATGGTAGGAATTAGAATAAAAGTTCTTCTAGATAGAAATTGATTCATATATTTAAATCACAAAAAAATAATGGATTTTATTAAGCCTAATTCTATTAAAAATATTCATAAATTAAGTATTGCTCCAATGATGGATTGTACTGATAAACACTTCAGAATGATAATGAGAAAAATAAGTTCTCAAGCCCTATTGTATACGGAAATGATTGTGGCCCAGAGTTTAATATATACAAATAAAAAAGAAAATTTTCTAGATTTTAATGATGAAGAACACCCGATATCAATTCAGTTTGGTGGGGACGATCCTAAAATCCTTAAAGAGGCTGCCCGAATGGCACAGGATTGGGGTTATGACGAAATAAACTTTAATGTTGGTTGTCCGAGTCCAAGGGTCTGTTCTGGAAATTTTGGCGCTTCACTTATGAAAGACCCTGAAAAAGTAGCGAAATGTATAGAATCCTTAAAAAATAATTGCAACTTACCAGTTACAATCAAACACAGAATCGGTGTAGACAATGATGATAGTTTTGTTTTCTTAAATAATTTCGTAAAAATTATCGCAAATGCTGGTGCAGATAGATTTACAGTACATGCAAGGAAAGCCATATTAAAAGGTCTAAATCCAAAACAAAATAGGACCATACCTCCGCTAAATTTTGAGATAGTAAAAAACCTGAAAAAATCAAATCCAGAATTATTAATAGAAATCAATGGGGGTTTGACAAATATCGATGAATCTTTAAAAGCCTTAAATGATTTTGATGGGGTAATGATTGGACGGTCAATTTATAAACATCCCTTGAGATGGTCTGAAATTGATCAAAAGATTTATGGAATTAATAAAAAACCCAATTCTGCTTCAAATATTATTTTCTCCTTAATTCCATACATAGAAGCGCATTTAAGTAACGGAGGAAAATCTTGGGATATTTGTAAACATCTTATCAATTTAGTT
>CACNCF010000032.1 GCA_902618795.1 uncultured Prochlorococcus sp. | reverse complement strand
GACAATTATCACTTTTCTATCTGCTAATTTTTTTCAAAAATGGAAAAGTTATACAAAAAACAATAAAAATAAATTATTTTTTTTACTATTTATCCTAAAACATTTTAGATTTTAGTAAATCAACTCTTTTTTGATTCACTCCCAAATCACTTTCTCCAACTCTTGATTCTGATCTTATTGATAAGATGTTTGATTCAGGTAGAAAGGATACTTCTAAGTCGTCTACATACTTCATCCATTTACTGGTTGCTTCAGCATGAAGATAATCGCCATCAATTTCTACAATCTCAGTTCTTGGAGTATTTTCGATAAATGTTTTAATCTCTTCAAAAGGTTTCTCAATATTATTAACCTCCCATTCTTCTCGTACACAATGAGCAATCTCTACACAAGGTTTTAGTTCAATATGTGAGGCAAATGATGAAGAAGGGAATAAAAAGCTTGAACAAATTAAAATTGTTAAAAAAAGTATTTGCATTAACAGAAGAATTTAACGACTCATAATCTAACGAATTAAATTACTATTTTGTAATGACGACCTAATTATTTTGGAAGAAAGCATATTTGTTTTTATATTCAGAATTTAATATTTATTTCTAATAATCCCCAAAAAAAAAAGACCTCTCAAAGAGAGATCTTTTAAAATTGACTTATACCAAGTGTTTCCTTGTTTCCACTGAAATAAATCAATTCCTCCTACACACAAACTCAATATCACACTTAAATTTAAAATATGTAATGCTTAATAGACCTCTATTTTAACTGTCACATCTCAAAAAATACAAAAAGTACTCAAACTTTGTGGCCGAGTACTTTTAAAGTTATCAGAAAAAAGTGTGTGAGGAGTTTCTGATGTATTTAATCTACTCCGTAGGTAATTTAAAAGGCTACAGTATAAATTACTAATTATTTAAATCTTTCAATAAATTGGACGTTGATGAAAAAAATAGTCAAAAACATAAAAAATTCATGAAAAGCATTTACAAAAAAATCATTTTTATTATTTCGGCAATTGCTCTTTTTTCAGTAATAGTAGGTGTTGTCAAATATTCGCTTACTTATATTGAAAATAATCCCGAAAAATACTTACCTACACAAAAGTAGGACAATAATTAAGTATAAATTCACTTCAAAAAATCTATAAAGTGTCTTAAATATGATCTACATTGACAGCTTGAGTCATGAAAATCAAAAACACTTCAGTTCTTAATCAGAATAATATTCATTTAAGTCAATTTAAAAATAAGCATAAATATCAAATACTTGAAAATTATTGGAAGAGAAGAAAGAAAGAATGTGAAAAAAATCTTTCAAAATTTTGCTAACCGATAATTATGAATTTTATTTTTTCTTTTTTATTAGCATCCGTGATGTGGGTACAAGTTCCACAATGGGAAGCTGACTGGTCAAAATGTGCTGTAGATGTTCCCGATTCGTCATGTCACTGGTACGTAGCTGCTCCCGATAATACTTTTGGTGAAGGATTTAACTGGGAAAACGCTCCTTGGTTTGATGCTAATGGATTACAGGATGTGGCTAAGATTGACAAAGAATCTGTAGTAGAAAAACTTCAGAATAACTAAAGTTTCTATTTCATCAATTAACTTTTAAAAGTATTTAAATCTAGTTGCTTAGTGGTTAACTTTTGATTAATTAAATAATTTTTATGCGTTTCAAAGTAAGTCTCAAAAAAAATGGAAAGGAATTTGATGAAGTTGTTATAGCTAATAATAAAAAAGAAGCTATGGAAGTAGCTTTAAAAAACAATCCAGAAGCTCAAGCATTAAATTCTGATTGGACATTTAAGATTTAATTATTTGCGAAGCTTAGGAATTAAAAGGGACGCAACACAAATAACGCTAATTGCAGGTCCAGGCGACAAATTAAAGACTATAGATAGAATAAAGCCCAGAAGTGAGATACATAATCCAAAAAATGAAGACCTCATCATTGCAATTCTTAAACTATGAGCCTTATTAAGCCCTAACAGTGTTGGGGTAGAAAGAAGAGCAATAACAAGAATTACTCCGACTGCTGACATTGAACTAACAATTACTAATGCCGTTGTAAAACTCAAAGCAAGATTTAATAAAGAAACGTTTATACCACTCGCGGATGCTCCTTCTGGATCCATTCCCACATAAACAACCTTTTCATATCCAAAAGTCATTAAAAGTATAAATACTAAAAAAGCAATTATTGTTCTAAGTAAATCTCCAAAATTTGCTGTCAATAAATCGCCAAATAATACTGCCTCCAAATCGATCCTTATTCCAAGTAAAGGGATTATAAGGACTCCAAACCCAAGCATTCCGGCTAATATTGTGTTCATTATTGCTTCATAGTTTTCACTCTTTTTATTAGTTAAACTTTCCGCAATTACAGAACCTAAAAGACCACTGATAACCCCACCAATTGAAGGATGAATTCCAAGCGCTAAGGCTAAAGCAAGTCCTGGCAAAACGCAGTGAGAGATTAAATTTACTTGAAGTAATCTCCTATGTGTTATTAATACAGTTCCCATAGCTGGACATAGAATTCCTGAAAAAATAGTTATTATTAAAGGAACAAGCCACCAACTGCTATTAATAAAAGACATTAATCTATTGATTCGGTATGATCAAAAATACGGGACAAAAAAAGATTTCGGAAACAATGGTAACTAAGCCTGACATTACCAAAAGACAAGAACAACTTCTTGAAGAACTTAATAAATGTGAAGATGAACTGAGCGGTCAAGAGTTGCATAGACAATTGATTGAAAGCGGAAAAGCTATGGGACTGACAACTGTATACAGGAATCTTCAAGTTCTTATAAAGCATGGTTTAATACGTTCTAGACATCTCCCAACAGGAGAGGTTCTTTACACTCCCGTAGATAGAGACATTCATCATTTGACATGTGTTCAATGTGGTGAGACTTCAAAAATGGAAGGGTGCCCTGTAAAAGATATTCATACACCCAAAACAAATCCAAAGAAATTCCAATTGTTGTTCCATACCCTGGAGTATTTCGGACTTTGCCAGAACTGCTATCAAGCACAAAGTTAAAACTAAATATTTTTTTAATCACAACAATTATTATCCTCAATAGAGCTGATATTTATATCCTCTAATTTATCTTTTATGGAATCAGGGCTTCCACAGGCCAATACAGCTTTATCCAAAACAATAACTTGATCATAACTATTTAACGAGGTACCCCAATCATGACTGCTCACCATTAAAGAAAGACCAGCATCAGCAAGTTGACGAACAATTTTTAGAAAATCCTCCTTTGCAGGTGGATCTAAAGCTGCACAAGGTTCATCAAGAAGGAAAATTTTTGCTGGAGACATTAATGTTTTGGCTAATAGAGCTCTTTGTTGTTGTCCACCAGATAAAGAATCAAGCCTTCTTTTAGCAATATTTGCAATGCCGACTCTTTGCATTGTGGCCTCCAATTCACAGCATTTATTAATCCATGCATTAGGGTTAGCAAGAAGAGCTTTTATTTGAAAAGGACTACTACTTTTTGATTTTGAGTATTTTATTTGTCCTAATGAAACTAGTTTTTCTACAGTTATTGGAAATTTCCAATTCATAGAGCTTCTTTGTGGCATGAGTGCCACCTGAGATCTTTGTCTAATTAACTTCTCCCCGTCAATTGTTATCTGGCCATTATCAGGGATACATTGTCCCTGCAATATTCTTAAAAGAGTAGATTTGCCAGCTCCGTTTGGTCCTACTAGAGCAGTTAATGTACCTGGTTCAACTGTTATGGAAACTTTACTTATAGCCGGGCTTACATTTTTTGCATACGAATAAGATAAATTTTCAGCTACTAGTAGTGACATTAATAATTGAACTTACAAGCCCATAATATTTTAATTATGGAAAATAATTTACTTTAAAAACATTTTATACCTAAACTTGCATATAAAAATGAAAATGATTATCATTTTAAAATATCTATCATTTTTTATGTCAATTTTTAAGAGGATTTTTTCAAGCTATATATCTCATAAAAAAGTATCTATCCGAAATTCACTTATCGCTAGTGCGGCATTATTCTCAATAAATACAAACGGTGCCTTTGCTGAAAGTAAAAACTATGTAGCAGTTGAGCCTCTTACCTGCGATATCGTTAAATCTATAGCACTCCCTTCCGATGAAGTTATATGTCTAGTAGATAGAAAACAAGATGTTCATGATTTAAAAATTTCTCCAAAACAGGCAAGATTATTAAAAAAGGCAGATAAAGTTTTTACTTTAGGGACAGAAATGACACCCGCAATGAGGAATTGGGTGAAGAGAAATAG
>CACNCF010000031.1 GCA_902618795.1 uncultured Prochlorococcus sp. | reverse complement strand
AGAGCCTAAATTAATTTTTGGATATTTAATTTTGATTTCGGATACAAAATCGAACCAATTTTCGTTGTTAGACCAACTGATTTCAATATTCTTTAATCCTAATTTTACTAAGTTTTCTAATTCTTCAAAAAATGAATTTCTTATAAAGCTATTTGAGTAAATGTTATCTTCAGGTTTTATAAGTAAAAAAAAAGACTCAATTTTCAGATATTCCGAAAAAGAATCTTCTTTATTATTCATTAAAAATTTAAAATTCCGCGTTAAATATAGTTTGCGACTTTTACTTCTGAGCGGTTGAGCAAGTCTTGGATATCTTCAGTATCTATAGTTTCCCTTTCAATTAGCATTTGAGCCATTTCGTCTAGAACAGTTCTATTATCTGTTAAAACTTTTGTAGCTCTCTTATAGGCAACATCAACAAGTTCTGAAACCTCTACATCAATTGTTGCGGCTGTGTCCTCAGAGAAGTCTCTGGTTGAACTCATATCTCTTCCGAGGAACATTCCACCTTGAGATTGACCTAGAGCGACTGGACCTATTTTGTCACTCATACCAAATTTCGTAATCATTTGTCTTGCTACATTTGCAACTTGTTGTAAATCATTTGAAGCTCCGGTTGTTACCTCTTCTTCTCCATAGACTATTTCTTCAGCAACTCTTCCGCCAAGAGCTACAGCCATTTGATTTTGAAGGTAAGAACGAGAGTAAAGACCAGATTCCATTCTTTCTTCACTTGGAGTAAAGAAGGTTAGACCCCCAGCTTGGCCTCTTGGAATGATTGAGACTTTTGCTACTGGATCATAATCGGGCATTAATGCTCCAACGAGTGCATGACCAGCTTCGTGATAAGCAACTAATTCTTTTTTCTTATCACTGATGACTCTATCTTTCTTTTCTGGCCCTGCCATAACTCTTTCGATGGCATCACCGACTTCATCGTTACTTACTTTATCTAAATCTTTTCTAGCTGCTAGTATTGCTGCCTCATTTAAAAGATTAGCTAAATCTGCACCAGTAAATCCTGGTGTTCTTCTGGCAACTTTATCTAGATCAACGTCTTTTGAAAGAGTTTTATCTTTCGCATGAACATTTAATATCTGCAATCTTCCAGCATAATCTGGTCGGTCCACTGTTACCTGTCTATCGAATCTTCCAGGACGCATTAAAGCTGAATCTAAGACATCTGGTCTGTTGGTTGCAGCAACTATGATTATTCCTGAATTACCTTCGAAACCATCCATTTCGGTTAAGAGTTGATTTAATGTTTGTTCTCTTTCATCATTTCCTCCGCCCATGCCAGCGCCTCTTTGTCTGCCAACTGCATCTATTTCGTCAATAAATACAATACAAGGAGCATTCTTTTTTGCTTGTTCAAAAAGATCTCTAACTCTACTAGCTCCAACCCCAACAAACATCTCTACAAATTCTGAACCAGATATTGAGAAAAAAGGTACGCCTGCCTCTCCAGCTACTGCTTTTGCTAGTAATGTTTTTCCTGTACCAGGAGGGCCAACAAGAAGAACACCTTTAGGAATTTTTGCTCCGACTGCCGTAAATCTATCTGGACTCTTAAGAAAATCTACAACTTCTGTGAGTTCTAATTTTGCACCTTCAACACCTGCAACATCTGAAAAAGTTACTTGTGTAGATGGTTCCATTTGCAATCTAGCTTTGCTTTTGCCAAAACTCATGGCAGGGTTGCCACCCCCAGCATTACCACTCTGGGATCTTCTGAAAAGGAAAAATAGGCCTCCAATCAAAAGTACTGGGAAAATTAAGCTACTTACAGCTTGTTGCCATGGGTTGGCTAATTTTGTAGGAGTTACAGCTATATCTACATTATTCTCAGTGAGTATTTTTAATAAATCTTTGTCAGGGGCTAAATTGACCTCAGACCTGCTCCCATCATTTTCAACAACTTGAGCTGTGGCATTATCTGGCGATATTAGGACTCTACTGATTTCTTTATCTTGTACTGCTTCTATAAAATCACTATATCTTAAGGTCTTTGTAGAACTTTCAGTACTAGGTTTATCAAAAACTGAAGTACCAATGAAAATTACAGTAATAACGGCTAGAACATAAAGTCCTACGTTTCTCCAACGTTTGTTCACGATAAAAAATCTTTAATAAATATATATTACTAATAATAAAACAATATTAGGAGCGTCTTAGAACATCTACTACACTTTTGAATGCAAACCATTCAGGAATTGGTTCGCCATTCCTCAATTTCTTTCTAAATTCTGTACCACTAAGTTTCATAATTTCATAATTAAATTCTTTAGCTTCTTCAGCTGTTATATATCCTTTTTCTTTCGTATAAACTAAATTTTTTGAAGGAACAGTTTGCATCATCAATTCATCTGCACACTTATTCGCAAAATTCTGGGCGTCATATGGACCATAAAAATCTTCACCAGTTGATGAAGATTTACAACCAGCCATATCTCTACCAATAATAAAGTGGGTGCAGCCATAATTTCTTCTGATTATCATATGTTGAAGAGCTTCTCTTGGCCCTGCCATATGCATTGAATAAGGTAAAAAAGCCCATTTTATTCTTTCATCAGATATTTCCTCTTCTAATTCTTTATAGGTCAAATATCTAACTTTTCCAGGAATATCATCTTGTTGAGTTGGTCCACAAGTTGGATGAACTAAAACAACTGAGTTAGAGGAGACATTATCTGAAAGTAAGGCATTAGTAAATAATTCATAATGTGCTCTATGGATTGGATTTCTGCATTGAAATGCAACTACATCATGATTTGATGGCAGTGTATATCTAACTTCTTCTGGGGTTTTGCAGGGGAATTCTCTAATTGGTAGTTCGAAACCATAAACTCTTCCTCCTATATAAAATCTCCCTCTCTCATTAAAAATCATCTTAACAGCAGGATGATCTAAAGAATTAGTTCCATAACAAAGTTCAGCTTCTAGTGATTTGTCAGGCTCCCATTTAGAGTTAACTTCTAAAACTGCTATTTTTTGTTTTTTATAAGTAAGCAATATTGTCTCTCCAGCTTTTACTTTTTCATTATTTGAATCAAATACTATAGGCAAGCCAAAAAGTAACCCATTTGTATTTCTATTATTTTTAATTACCGAATTGTAGTTATTTTCATCCATAAATCCTTCCAATGGAGAAAAAGCTCCAACCATCAAGAGTTCTACATCGCATGCATTTCTCTCGCTACATTCAAACTCATAAGTAGCTTTGGAGATAAGATCATTTTTAAGGTTTTTATCTTTGATAATTAAATTTTTTAGTTCCCCTCCATAAGGCGGTATTAGTCCATTAGTATCTATTTTAGCTTTTTGTTGTAATTCCATTTTTTAAATTGATAAAGAAAAATTTTGAAAAAAAAAAGGGGTTTGACCCCCTTTCTCTCTTAAGTAGGATTTATGCCTTTCTTCCGTAAAGCTCCCCAATTATTTTTACATCAAGTGGATCCTTTGAACCCATATCTGTATCTGAAGGTTGGATTGCTTCAAAAGTACCAGCAAATTCGTCTGTGTCAGAATCTACATTATTGATTGAAAGAGTAATAACACCAGTACCGTTTACATCAACTTTAATATTTTCTTTTGCAAGTTCTTCGTCATCGCCTCCTAATGCAACTAAACCTTGAGCATATTCAACACCAGTATTTTTGGCTCTTGCCTTAGGATCTAGAAAGTCACCAGTTCTGTAGTTAGGTGTAAATGTTGATCCACTAACCTCAGTGCCTGGCTCAATTGATGAAGGTAAATCAGCTGTAAGATCTTTTGCTGAGAATGCAAATGGCACCTCTAAACCACCAGGAGTTAATACAGTAATAAGTTGAAAATCAATACCACCCTTTTCAGTGAAAGTTCCTGAATCTATATCTCCATAAACTTCTGTCACTGTGGTGTTATTTCTAGGACTAATAATTTTTGTAGAAACAAATTCTGCAGCTTTTCGTTTTGTCCCTGGCACTTTTACATAAACTTCTGTTGGATGCATGCATATTCCTTTAAGGCTATCTCCATTCCCTAGAGATATTGATCCTACAAGAGATGAGTCTAATGTAGGGCAATCATTAGCTTTTCCTGTGTTAACAACATCTGTGAATTGTGCATTTCCTCTTTCAGAAAAAGCAAATGTTTTAACGGGTACGAAAGCAAAAGTTATACAAATTGAAATAACAAAAGCTAAGAAAGAACGAATTCTCATAATTAAAGTTGCAGTAAAGTTCTGTGACGATAGATTAAAGGTCATCTAATAAGTTCAGTACGGATATTACAAGGGAAAGGACCATAAAAGAAAGGACTATTAAATCCTCGAAACAACCCGTAGCTTTTTAGATTTT
>CACNCF010000030.1 GCA_902618795.1 uncultured Prochlorococcus sp. | reverse complement strand
TCATTGCTGCTGGAGGACTATCAATCAATGATTTAAAAACTTATAAATCTTTAGGGTATAAATCAGTTGTAATTGGAGATAAAGCTATCAAAAATAAAAAATTTGATCTAAAAATATATGAATGGCTCAAAAATAATTAAGTTAAAGATAAATATAATTTATTCAACAAAACTACTACTTATTTAATAAGTCACATTGAGCATGATTTAGAAGCAAATGATCAGCAAGTACTAAAGCTACCATAGCATCAACCATGGGAACTGCTCTTGGTAGAACGCATGGATCGTGTCTCCCTTTTGCTTTCATAAGTACTTCTTTACCTTCAGCATTTACTGTTTTCTGTTCTTTCCCGATGGTTGCTGTAGGTTTAAAAGCTATCTTCATCTCGATATTTTCACCATTACTTATTCCGCCCTGTATACCTCCTGAATTGTTTGATGTTGTTCTTAACTTACTAATATCATCAGACTTTATGAAGGCATCATTATGTTCGCTTCCTTTTAAATAAGTTCCAGAGAAACCTGAACCTATTTCAAAGCCTTTCGTGGCAGGCAAAGACATCAAAGCCTTTGCTAAATCAGCTTCTAATTTATCAAAAACAGGCATTCCAAGACCAGAGGGTACATTTCTTACAAGACATTCAATAACACCGCCGCAAGAGTCTCCTTGACGCTTTAATTCCTTAATTCTCTCGATCATTTCTGTTGATACCTTTTCATCAGGGCATCTAACAATATTAGAATCTATTGTTTTAAGAGAAATCTTCTCTTTATTTATATCAGAATCAATATCATGTATACGCTTTACCCAAGATAGTATTTCAGTGTTACAGAAGGTTTTTAATAATTGTTTTGCTACAGCACCAGCAGCTACTCTCCCAATTGTTTCTCTAGCAGAGGCTCTGCCACCGCCAGAACTTGCCTGAATTCCATATTTCAGATGATATGTACCATCTGCATGAGAAGGTCTAAATACCTGCTCCAAATTATTATAATCTCTTGGTCTTTGATCCTTATTTCTTACCAACATTGCTATTGGAGTTCCAAGTGTTAGCCCTTCCTTTATCCCACTTAATATTTCAATTTTATCTTCTTCATTTCTGGGTGTTGTAATGTCACTTTGGCCAGGTCTGCGCCTATCTAATTCATTTTGTATCAATTTTATATCTATTTTTAACTTAGGTGGACATCCATCAAGGATAACTCCTACTGCACCACCATGTGATTCTCCAAAAGTACTAACACGAAAAATTTTTCCAAAACTACTACTCATAGAAATATCAAATGTTTTATCTATATATAAACATTATATGAAACCAATTGAAAATTAAACAAAAAAAAGCCCCCAAAAAGGGGGCATGTAAGTTTAAGAACTTTAAGCTTAACCAATAGCTGGAGCTGAAAGAGCTACTGTTGTAGACTCAGCTGCTGCTAGATCAAGTGGGAAGTTGTGTGCGTTACGCTCGTGCATTACTTCCATACCTAGGTTTGCTCTGTTAAGAACGTCACCCCATGTAGGAACAATCTTACCGTTTGCATCAACAACTGATTGGTTGAAGTTGAAACCGTTAAGGTTGAATGCCATTGTGCAGATACCCATTGAAGTTAACCATACACAAACAACTGGGAATACAGCTAGGAAGAAGTGAAGACTTCTGCTGTTGTTGAAACTTGCATATTGGAAGATCAAACGACCGAAGTAGCCATGAGCTGCAACGATGTTATATGTTTCTTCTTCTTGTCCGAACTTGTAACCATAGTTCTGAGATTCTGTCTCAGTTGTTTCTCTGATTAGAGATGAAGTAACAAGTGAACCATGCATAGCTGAGAATAAAGATCCTCCGAACATACCAGCAACACCAGCCATGTGGAATGGGTGCATAAGAATGTTGTGCTCTGCCTGGAAAACAAACATGAAGTTGAATGTTCCAGAGATACCTAGAGGCATTCCGTCAGAGAATGAACCTTGACCGAATGGGTATACAAGAAATACTGCGAAAGCTGCTGAAACTGGTGCAGAATATGCAACACAGATCCAAGGACGCATACCTAAACGGTATGAAAGCTCCCACTGTCTTCCCATGTATGCTGAGATACCAATTAGGAAGTGGAAAATTACAAGCTGGTAAGGACCACCGTTGTATAACCACTCATCTACAGTAGCTGCTTCCCAAATTGGGTAGAAGTGTAGACCAATAGCGTTAGATGAAGGAACAACTGCACCTGAGATGATGTTGTTTCCATATAGGAATGAACCAGCAACTGGCTCTCTAATTCCGTCGATGTCTACTGGTGGTGCTGCGATGAATGCAACGATGAAGCAAGCCGCTGCTGTAAGAAGGCATGGAATCATTAAGACGCCGAACCAACCAACATAAATTCTGTTGTTAGTTGATGTTACCCACTCACAAAACTGTGGCCAACCTTTTAACAGCGAAGAACGCTGCTGCTGAATAGTTGTCATGAGTTCGTAAAGTATGTCTCTAAAGTGAGACGTGTAAATAAAAACGGAAAATAATTTCCGCTTCGAAGATTTTAGACCAAAATCGCTAAAAATGTGTAAATATTTTTTCTTTAAGTAAACTTATTTTCTGGAAAACAGGAGAAAAGAACTTCTATGTCTTAAGATTTTCTTTGTTATTGAGGATTCAACTTGGTAATAATCGAATGGCTTCTTAACGGAAAAAGATCTAGAGAGGTAGTTTCCTTAAGAGAAGCAAAGCATAGAAGACTGCAATTAGAGGCTTTTGGAGCTGTTATTTACTGGAGTGAAAGAATTTAGGTTTTTAAGGTTGAAAAATTAGAAAAAAAAATAAAAGTATTAAATATTAAATAAACTTATCTATAAAATAAAAAATCCTTATTAGTTTTCAACGATTTATTGTTCCGGTTTCTTAATTTAAAAACTTTCAAACTCTTGAACCCATTGTTTTTTGGAAAAGATCACTTCTTTTTTTGTGTAGCTCATGGCAATTTTTTTTTCCTTATAAGCAACTTCTCCAATAAAAACAGGCCAAATCAATTGGTCCCGTTGATATTTGTGAATTATTTCTTGGCTATCCAGAAATAATGGATCTCCTTTTTTAATCATTTTCCAATCTTGGTTTATTCTCTCAGGATGAATTATGGCATCAATATCTCCCTTCTCATCTCTTGGATAATCTATACTCCCTTGATGAACGTGAACCACTAATTCCTTTGGAAGTTCTATAAGTTTATTTTTTAATTTATCTATCTCTTCCCTTAGGGAGCTAATTATTAGAGAAAATCTATTTATAATATTTTGATCATAAAAATTTTGTGCGACAGCTCCTATTTCAATAACTAAACCACATGGCCAAGCTTCTACCAGAAAGCCTGTTTGGGCTTTATCTTTTTCGTGCAAATATATAGGCAATCCAAATTTATTCTGCAGTAATGCAGCTAAACAAAAATCTTTGGATCTCCTCCCATACATAACAATGCTTGTTCCCATATTTGCTGTAGTAGTATGCAAATCGATTGCAATTTGACAGGGTTTAGATCCGTCAATTCCAAATTCATTTACTAAAAAATTGGCTCTATTAGTTTCATAAAAGCTATTCTTGTATTGATCAAAATTCTCACTTTTTTTAAAAGATCTATTTAAATCTACATCTATATATCTGCAACCTTTTTCATAGGCAGCAGGATTACCTATGATGTACTCATACTCAATACTATTATTTAAACTATTTTCCTTTCTATTAAATTGCTTAACAGCCCAAACAGGATTAATTTCATTCCCATGAGTGCCTGAAACGATAAGTATTCTTTGAACAGTCATTTTTTCTTTAAAAATAAAATTTTATGCAAAATAAATACCTTATAAAGGCCTCCAGAAAATTCTGGTTCTGGTATTGGACCCAATTAATGAATGGTTTCGCGCCATCAGATTTACATGGTAATTATAAAAGGCCTAAAGGTATAACCATTAATAGTAAATACGATATTAATAATGAGAATGGACAAATATATTTATTAGTAGGTCATTCTTGTCCATGGTGTCAAAGAACTTTACTCATACACGAAATAAAAGATTTATCTAAAAAAGTTAAAGTAATTTTTTTAAAGGCAGATGTTGAACATGGCGAATGGATTTTCAATACAAAAATTAAGGGATGTATAAGACTGTCAGACCTTTACAAAAAAGCTGATAAAAAGATTATTTTTAGAGCTACATTACCTCTTTTAATTAGCTTTATAAAAGATGAAGTAAATATTCTGTCTAATGAAAGTTCACAGATTATAAAACTACTCAATTCAATAAAAAGTGAATCGAAATATCAGGCATTAAGTATTAAAGATGGTAATCAAAAATTTTTAGATTTAATTAATAACAGCATTAATGATGGCGTATATAAATGTGGTTTCGCCAGAAACCAGTCAGCTTACGAAAAAGCAAGTAAAAATCTTTTCGCAGCTATAAATGAAATAGAAAATTTACTACAGAAAAATAAAGGAGACTGGATATTTGGAGAAGAGGTAACCTACGCAGATATTTACCTTTTTCCAACGCTTATAAGATGGGAATTGATTTATAGCAAACTTTTTAAATGTACTGAACAAGAACTATCAAGTTTTGAAAAGATAATTGAATGGAGATTAAAATTATATAAATTATCTAACGTAAATAGGACATGCTTTGACAATGAATGGAAAAAAGATTACTACAAAGCTTTATTCCCTTTAAACCCTAATCAACTAATCCCAGTTTTACCATCGCTAAAAGAAATAATGAAAGTAGAGACCTAAAAAATACATAAATCAATTTCGAAAAAAAAAAAAAAAATGATGTTGTAATGAACACTTATTTAGTTCATAGATAATGCAATTTCATTAGAAATTAACTATGTTATGTATGTCTACTAAAGTATGAAAAGCTTAAAATGAAATCCATTGACGAACACATCCAAAAAGATCAATCGGAAATCGAATCTGCAAAAGCAGAGGGCAATCTTCCAAAGGTCAGACATTTAACTGAAGAGCTAAAAGAACTCGAAGAATATAAGGATCATCATCCAGAGGATAAACATGACCCTAATGCTTTGGAACTATTCTGCGATGCCAACCCGGATGAACCAGAATGTCTTGTTTATGATGATTAAATTTTCTTAATTATTTGATAATGCATAAAAAAAGGGCTTTTGGAGCCCTTTTTTTTTATTTCTTGAATTCTTTTAGTAATCCATATTAAAA
>CACNCF010000029.1 GCA_902618795.1 uncultured Prochlorococcus sp. | reverse complement strand
AAATGTCCTGATGGTGTACTTCATTGTTGGACAGGGACACCAAAAGAAATGAAGCAATTCTTGAATCTTGGATTTTACATCAGTTTTAGTGGCATAGTTACCTTCCCAAAAGCAAATGAAATTCATGAGTGTGCCAAAATAGTCCCAAATGATAAATACTTAATTGAAACTGACTCACCATTTTTAGCTCCCGTTCCTCATAGAGGTAAAAGAAATGAACCTGCGTTTGTTGAAAATGTTGCCAAGTTTTTGGCAGATTTAAGATCTACTGAACTAAATATAATTGCCAGAGAGTCATATAAGAATGCTGAAGATTTGTTTAAATTTGACTTGTTAAGTAGAGGTAGAAGCTGTTAATATTAGGAATTACTGGAAATTTTTCTTATTTTTTAGACTTTAACAAACACACTTAATGATTTATCAGCATTAAATAAAATTTATTTCTTCTTTATTAGATAGTTTTTTGTTGAAATCGAGATTTAATTGTTGATCTCATTATTAATTGAAAAGTTAAAGAACTAATTATTGAGTAGATTAAAAGTAAATAGTAAATCTCACAAAATCGCAGGTTTCTTGGATGAGCAGTAGCGCTTTACAGGTAGCAAAAACAGCTACTTATCTACCAGATTTAGTTGAAGTACAAAGAGCAAGCTTTAAATGGTTTTTGGAAAAGGGTCTAATAGAAGAATTGCAAAATTTTTCCCCCATTTCCGATTACACAGGTAAATTAGAATTACATTTTGTTGGCGAAGAGTACAGGTTAAAAAGACCTAGACATGATGTTGAGGAAGCCAAAAGAAGAGATGCTACATTTGCATCCCAGATGTATGTGATTTGCAGGTTAATTAATAAAGAAACAGGAGAAATTAAAGAACAGGAAGTATTTATTGGCGAACTACCATTAATGACTGAAAGAGGAACTTTCATTATTAATGGTGCCGAAAGAGTTATTGTTAATCAAATTGTTCGAAGTCCTGGAGTATATTTCAAAGATGAACTGGATAAAAATGGTCGAAGAACTTACAACGCTAGTGTTATCCCTAATAGAGGAGCATGGTTAAAATTTGAGACTGACAAAAATAATTTACTTTACGTAAGAGTTGATAAAACCAGAAAAATTAATGCTCATGTTCTTATGAGAGCGATGGGTCTTTCAGATAATGATGTGGTCGATAAACTTAGGCATCCCGAGTTTTATCAAAGCTCAATTGAGTCAGCTAATGACGAGGGTATTAATTCAGAAGATCAGGCATTACTTGAGCTATACAAGAAGCTACGTCCTGGTGAACCACCCTCCGTTTCTGGCGGACAACAGCTATTACACAGTAGATTTTTTGATCCCAAAAGATATGATCTAGGCCGAGTTGGTAGATATAAAATAAATAAAAAATTGAGGCTTACCGTCCCAGACGAAGTGAGAACTCTTACACATGAAGATGTTCTTTCTACCATTGATTATTTAATTAATCTTGAATTGGATATTGGAGGCGCTAGTTTGGATGATATTGACCATCTTGGTAATAGAAGGGTTAGATCTGTAGGGGAACTTCTTCAAAATCAAGTTAGGGTTGGACTTAATCGTTTAGAGAGAATTATCAAAGAAAGAATGACTGTAGGAGAAACAGATTCTCTAACTCCTGCTCAACTAGTCAATCCCAAACCTTTGGTTGCTGCTATAAAGGAATTTTTTGGTTCAAGTCAATTAAGTCAGTTCATGGATCAAACTAACCCTCTAGCTGAATTAACACACAAGAGAAGAATCTCAGCATTAGGTCCAGGAGGGTTAACTCGAGAAAGAGCAGGTTTTGCGGTAAGAGATATTCACCCTTCACATTATGGAAGATTATGTCCTATCGAGACTCCTGAAGGTCCTAATGCAGGACTTATAAATTCTTTAGCTACCCACGCAAGAGTTAATGAGTACGGTTTTATTGAAACACCTTTTTGGGAAGTTAAAAACGGTAAAGTTAATAAAAAAGGTAATCCGGTTTATCTTTCTGCTGACTTAGAAGATGAGTGTAGAGTGGCTCCAGGAGACGTTGCCACTGACAAGGACGGCAATATAATTGCAGATCTAATACCAGTAAGGTATAGGCAAGATTTTGAAAAGGTTCCTCCTCGTCAAGTTGATTACGTTCAGCTTTCTCCGGTTCAGGTAATTTCAGTTGCTACTTCACTTATTCCCTTCTTGGAACACGATGATGCGAATAGAGCTCTCATGGGATCAAATATGCAACGCCAAGCCGTTCCATTGCTAAGGCCAGAACGTCCTTTAGTTGGTACAGGTTTGGAATCTCAAGTTGCAAGAGATTCGGGAATGGTTCCCATAACAAAAGTTAATGGAACTGTATCTTATGTAGACGCTAATGAAATTGTGGTTAAAGATGAGAATGGTAATGAACATTTTCACTATCTTCAGAAATATCAAAGATCAAATCAAGATACCTGCCTCAACCAAAGACCTATAGTAAAAATTGGAGATAAAGTTATATCTGGGCAGGTTTTAGCAGATGGCTCCGCATGTGAAGGAGGAGAAATAGCCCTTGGTCAAAACGTTTTAATTGCTTACATGCCATGGGAGGGATACAACTATGAAGATGCCATACTTGTGAGCGAGAGAATGGTAACTGATGATTTATATACCTCAGTACATATTGAAAAATATGAAATTGAAGCAAGACAAACTAAGCTAGGACCTGAAGAAATCACAAGAGAGATTCCTAATATCTCTGAAGAAAGCTTGAATAATCTTGATGAGATGGGAATTATTAGGATTGGTGCTTTTGTTGAGAGTGGAGATATTCTTGTAGGAAAAGTGACTCCAAAAGGGGAATCAGACCAACCACCTGAAGAAAAACTGTTAAGAGCTATTTTTGGTGAAAAGGCACGTGATGTAAGAGATAATTCCCTTAGGGTACCTAAAACCGAAAAAGGAAGGGTTTTGGATGTTCGCATTTATACTAGAGAACAAGGTGATGAATTACCTCCAGGAGCCAACATGGTTGTTAGAGTTTATGTAGCTCAAAGAAGGAAAATTCAAGTAGGTGACAAAATGGCTGGGAGGCATGGTAATAAAGGAATTATTAGCAGAATCTTACCAAGAGAAGATATGCCTTATTTACCTGATGGAACCCCAGTGGACATAGTTCTTAATCCTTTAGGAGTTCCAAGTAGGATGAATGTAGGTCAAGTTTTTGAATTATTGATGGGCTGGGCAGCCTCCAACTTAAATTGCAGGGTTAAAGTTGTTCCATTTGATGAAATGTATGGAGCCGAAAAATCACATCAAACTGTTCAAGCATTTTTAGAGGAAGCTTCAAAACAACCAGGTAAGGCATGGGTTTACAATCCTGAAGATCCTGGAAAGTTATTACTTAAAGATGGCAGAACAGGGGAACCCTTTGATCAGCCAGTAGCTGTGGGATACTCTCACTTCCTAAAATTAGTTCATTTGGTGGATGATAAAATTCATGCAAGATCCACTGGTCCTTACTCTTTGGTTACACAGCAACCCTTGGGCGGTAAAGCTCAGCAAGGGGGACAAAGGCTTGGGGAAATGGAAGTATGGGCTCTTGAAGCTTATGGAGCCGCTTATACCCTTCAGGAATTGTTAACCGTTAAATCTGATGATATGCAAGGAAGAAATGAAGCGCTTAATGCGATTGTAAAAGGTAAACCCATCCCAAGGCCTGGTACTCCTGAGTCATTTAAAGTTCTTATGAGAGAATTACAATCTCTAGGCTTGGATATAGGGGTTTATACAGACGAAGGCAAAGAGGTAGATTTAATGCAAGATATCAATCCGAGAAGAAATACTCCATCAAGGCCGACTTACGAGTCACTAGGAACCTCTGAATATGAGGAAGATTAAATACTCAATTAAAACCTTTTAATTTAAATTCGCCAAAAATGACTAACAGCAACTTAAGAACTGAAAATCACTTTGATTATGTCAAAATTTCAATAGCTTCCCCACAAAGAATAATGGATTGGGGTCAGAGGACATTGCCCAATGGACAAGTAGTTGGTGAAGTTACCAAACCTGAAACTATCAATTACAGGACACTTAAACCAGAAATGGATGGATTGTTTTGTGAAAAGATTTTTGGGCCATCTAAAGATTGGGAATGCCATTGTGGAAAGTATAAAAGGGTAAGACATCGCGGCATTGTTTGTGAGAGATGTGGTGTTGAAGTAACTGAAAGTAGAGTCAGAAGACACAGGATGGGCTATATAAAACTTGCTGCGCCAGTTTCCCATGTTTGGTATTTGAAAGGAATCCCTAGTTATGTTGCAATACTTTTGGATATTCCGCTTAGGGATGTAGAACAAATAGTTTATTTTAATTGTTATGTCGTTTTGGATCCAGGTGATCACAAAGAACTTAAATATAAGCAATTACTCACTGAGGATGAATGGCTGGAAATTGAAGATGAAATTTATGCTGAAGATTCAACTATAGAAAATGAACCTTTCGTTGGAATTGGTGCTGAAGCACTAAAGCAATTACTTGAGGACCTTGATTTAAATCAGGTTGCTGAGGAGCTTAGAGAAGAAATTACTAATAGCAAAGGGCAAAAGAGGGCAAAGCTTATAAAAAGGATAAGAGTTATTGATAATTTCATTGCGACTAATGCAAAACCAGAATGGATGGTTTTAGATGCAATACCAGTTATACCTCCTGATCTTAGACCTATGGTTCAGCTCGATGGAGGAAGATTTGCAACTTCAGATTTAAATGATCTATATAGAAGAGTTATAAATAGAAACAATAGACTAGCTAGGCTTCAAGAAATTTTAGCTCCTGAAATTATAGTAAGAAATGAAAAAAGAATGCTTCAGGAGGCAGTTGATGCTCTTATAGATAACGGAAGGAGAGGGAGGACTGTTGTTGGAGCAAATAATAGAGCTCTTAAGTCTCTAAGTGACATAATTGAAGGAAAACAAGGAAGATTTAGACAGAATCTTCTTGGAAAGCGTGTTGACTATTCAGGAAGATCTGTAATAGTTGTGGGTCCTAAATTAAAAATGCATCAGTGCGGTCTCCCAAAAGAAATGGCAATAGAGCTCTTTCAGCCTTTTGTAATCCATAGATTAATACGACAAAATATTGTTAATAATATTAAAGCTGCAAAAAAATTAATACAAAAAGCTGATGACGAAGTTATGCAGGTACTTCAGGAAGTTATTGAAGGTCATCCAATTCTCCTAAATAGAGCCCCAACTCTGCACCGTTTAGGAATTCAAGCTTTTGAACCGAAATTAGTTGGAGGTAGAGCAATACAACTTCATCCTTTAGTTTGTCCTGCATTCAATGCTGACTTTGATGGAGATCAAATGGCAGTTCATGTTCCTTTAGCATTAGAGGCACAAACTGAAGCACGCATGCTTATGTTGGCTAGTAATAACATTCTCTCTCCAGCTACTGGGGAACCAATTGTGACTCCATCACAAGATATGGTTTTAGGATCTTATTATCTGACTGCTTTGCAACCGAATTATCAACAACCAGAATTCGGTGATAATAAGACTACTTTTGCT
>CACNCF010000028.1 GCA_902618795.1 uncultured Prochlorococcus sp. | reverse complement strand
TTCTATTACCCCGCAACTTGATAATATTGGCATTGAATATTTTGCTCCAACTCTTGAGCATTCTTATGGAATGACTTCGATTCTTGATTTGACTAATAAATTAAACGAATTAATTTTAGAGAAATACGGTTTAGAAGAAGAAATAGATATTTTGGGATTTTCTATGGGAGGAATAATTGGTAGGCACTGGCTTCAAAAATTTAATGGATATAAAAGAACAAGAAGATTAATATCTATAGGGTCCCCTCACAAAGGAACTTTGATGGCTCAACTAATACCTAAATACCCTTTTAAAGGTATATCAGAAATGAAAATAAATAGTAAGTTTTTGAGAGGACTCGCGAATAATGATTTTTTTCTTGATGATATTGAGTGTATAAATTTCTTTACTTATTGGGATTTGATGGTTTTCCCTGGCTGGTGGACAAATTTAAATTTTGGTAAAAAAATATCAGTAAAAGTATATAAACATAGAAATCTTGTAAGAAATAAATCTGTGGTTGATAAAATAATCGATGAAATTATTATGTAGCTTCAGATAAACCTAAGTGTCTTATTAAGGAATCTGTTTGTGGCTCTCTACCCCTGAATAGTTTGAATATTTCTAGGGGAGGTAAGCTCCCACCCAAGCTAAGTATTGTATCTTTGAATTTTTGCCCTATTAACTTTAAATCTTCAGAGTTTTCTAGATCAGCTTCTTCAAACATTGAAAATGCATCAGCACTTAGAACTTCAGCCCACTTATATGAGTAATATCCTGCAGAATATCCGCCTGCAAATATATGACTAAAACAACAAAGAAAGTGATCTTCTTGAATTGGTTCAATTACAGTAGTTTGTTTTGCAATTTCTCGCATTATTTCATCTGCTGTTTTACCTTCGTTTTCATCAATACAACTGTGCAATCTGAGGTCTGTAATTGCAAAATGTAGTTGTCTAAGAGTAGCTATACCACAATTAAAAGTTCTATTCATTAGGAGCTTCTCAAAATTATCCTCAGATAATTTTTCACCTGTTTTGTAGTGCTTAGCAATACTCATAAGTGTGTTTTTATGAAAACACCAGTTTTCCATAAATTGACTTGGAAGTTCGACTGCATCCCACTCAACATTATTTATGCCAGCTGCTTGAGGAAGATTTACAGTAGTAAGCATATGTTGAAGACCATGACCAAATTCATGGAAAAGTGTCTGAACTTCTTCGAAGCTCATCAAACTAGGTTTATCTTTTGATGGTGGAGTCTGATTACAAACGAGATAAGCTACAGGAAGGGTCTTTTTGCCAACATTATTTTTATTCAAACATTCATCCATCCAAGCCCCTCCTCTCTTTGATTCAGGCCTCGAATATGGATCCAGGTAAAAGGAAGCTATTTTATCATCTTCTTTATTGAGGATATTAAAAAATAAGACGTCATCATTCCACAGAGGAGCCTCATTAGTCGCCTCAACTACTTTAATTTCAAAAAGCTTCTCACTTAATTTAAATAAACCTTTCAAAACATCATTTAGTGGAAACCAAGGTCTCAAAGACTCTTGATTCAAATTGAGCTTTTCCTTTCTAAGAAGTTCAGACCAATAACTAATATCCCATGGCTCAATATTCTGCGATTTTGGAAATCCATTAGATTTAGAAAACTTATCGAGCGTTTCTAATTCAATTTTTGCGGTTTTGAATGCTGGTTCTCTCAATTCTTCTAAAAGGTTTTCTACATTTTTAATTTCTTTCGCCATTTTCGTTGACAAACTTAGTTCTGCCCAACTTTTATAACCGAGGAGATTTGCTTGTTTAGTTCTAAGAGATAATATATCTTCAATGATTTGAGAATTATTTTTTTCTCCTTGAGACGCCCTACCAACGAATGCCTTGTATAGTTTTTCTCTAAGATTACGCTCGGTGGCATATGTCATGAACGAAGTATAAGTTGGAATATCTAGACTTAATTTCCAAGGACCATTTTTAATATCAACTTCTTCATCTTTTTTTAAGTGATTTTGTGCAGAAATTGCCATCAATTCAAGTACTCGTTCAGGAAGACCATCGACTTCGGATTTTTTATTTAATATTAAGAACCATTCGTTAGTGGCATCAAGAACATTATTACTGAATTCGGTTGAAAGCTTTCCAAGTTTTTCTGAAATTTTGTTAAATTCTTCTTGGTCATTTTTTTGTAGTGAAATTCCTCTATGTTGCATCTCAAGAATTTCTTTATCTAAAATTCTGTTTTTAATTTGATCAAAGTTATTTGTTTCTTTAAGCTTGACTAAAGAATTGTAAATTATTTTGCTTTGCCCGAATTTATTACTCAAGCTAATAATCTCTGGAAGAAATTTTGAATAAATACCCCTTAAACTTTCAGAATTATTTACAGCATTCAGGTGACTTATTACTCCCCAACTCCATCTAAGAATTTCATTTACTTCATTTAGAGGATTTATTACCTTATCCCAATTTAAATCATTTTGAATCAAATAATTAGATAAATTTTTTTCTATATTTTTAAATTCTTCAGTTATGTTTTCTAGTACTACTGGAAATTGTTTACTTATACTTTCGGGAGTAAATTTTTTAAATTGTGGCAACTCTCCATATTTAAAAATTGAGGTATCCATTTATTAAGATAATTTAATTAAATAAAATTGGGATTAATCCAACCAATTTAGCTAAAGTAAGTTGCTGACTGAGAGCATTGGTTGAAGATTCGTATAAATTAATTGCGATTTTGGGCCAAAAACCTATTACTAATGTAGGCAACAATAAACTAAAACCAATGGTCAATTCTCTACCATTCATCTCTTTAACTGTAGCTAGTGCTGGAATTCTTGGGCCAAAGAATACTCTTCTACACATTGATAATAGATATATTGGTGTTAACACTAATCCTATGGCTGCAATTAGAATCGTAATTGATCTAAAGATAGAGCTAAACCCCTCTTGACTAGTGATACCTAAAAATACAGTTATTTCACTTATAAACCCGCTCATCCCAGGTAGTGCTAGAGAGGCCAGTGAGCTTGCTAAGAAAAAAGCAAAAGTTATTGGCAAAACCTTTGCTAAGCCGCCCATATTTGGTATAGAAAGAGTATTTGTCCTTTCATAGAATGAGCCTGTAACAAAGAACATAGCTGCAGCTATAAGTCCGTGACTGATCATTTGAAGCATTGCTCCGCTAATTCCTAGAGCATCCACTGCTCCAATCCCTAACAGAACAAAACCCATATGACTAACGGAGCTACATGCAATTCTCCTTTTGACATTATCTTGTGCAAATGCATTTAGAGCTCCGTAAATTATATTAATGATTCCAAGGATAATTAACGCAGGTGCAATTTGAAGATGTACTTCAGGTAGTATTTGAACATTAAATCTTAAGAGAGCATAACCTCCCATTTTTAAGAGTATTCCAGCTAGTAACATTGAAACTGGAGCATTAGCCTCTCCATGTGCATCAGGTAACCATGTATGTAATGGAAAGATAGGAAGTTTTACTCCAAAACCAATTAAAAAACCTAAATAAGATAATAAAGCTAGGCTACCCGATACATGTTTATTGGTTAAATCAGTAATATTTAAAGTAAAGGTATCACCACTCAAGGCAAGTGCTAATCCACTTATGAGTATTAATAAAGAAGCTAATGCTGTATAAAGAATGAATTTAGTGGCCGCATATAATTTCTTTTTCCCTCCCCAAATCGCAATAAGAAGATATACCGGAACTAATTCAAGTTCCCAGGTCAAGAAAAATAATAGGAAATCTTGAGAAAGGAAAACTAGTGCCTGAGCTGATGCTTGGACTAATAAAAGAGCAAAGTATAGATTAGATTTTTTCTTAATTTTCCAACTAGCCGCAGCTGATAAAAATGTAATTAACCCACTTAATGCTATTAAAGGAGCAGATAACCCATCTACACCAAGAGACCACTCTAAGCCTATTGATGGTAACCAGGAAGCTCTTTCTATCAGTTGTAAAGAGCTATTTGAAGTATTAAATTTTTGAAAAAGGACGCCGATTATTAATAAAAAATCTATAAATAAAAAACTTAATGAGATATTTCTAGGGAGTGCATTATCTTCTCCTTCTTTTGAACTCAAGAAAGGCATTATTAATGCCCCAATTAAAGGCAGTAAAACAATAGATGATAGCCAAGGAAAAGAATCTAAATTCATTTATGTAATGAATAATTTTTTTATTCTAGTTGAAGTTGTACTAGCTTGAGACTATAACATTAAAAATGCCTAAGTAAAACTACTTACCAGAGATATTGCTAAATTGGCTGCCCGTTGTTTGTACGTTTAAGAACGGTGCTCTGCTAGCTATACCTAACTTCTCCCATGCTTTCACCATGGCTTGACTGACGTTTTTACCATTTTCTTTTTTACACAAAGCTAAGATACTTGGCCCAGCACCACTGATTGCGCATCCTAAAGCGCCTGCATTTAGCGCGGCATCCTTAACTTCTAATCCACCCTTAATAAGTTTCCATCTGTAGGGTTCATGTAACTTATCAAACATTCCCTCTTTTATAAGTTCCGAATTACCTGCTTTTAAGCCGTTTAGTAACAAAGTAAGTGCCCCCATATTTGTAACTGCATCAGATATGGGTACATTCTTGGGCATAACCTTTCTTGCTTCACTTGTGCTTAGACGAATTGCAGGTATTGCTACAACAGTTTTAATTGAATCGTGCCAATCACATCTAATGATTCTCCATCTTTGAGAAGAAGACCTGGCTGTCAAGCAAAGCCCACCCAGAAGAGAGGGTACTACATTATCAGGATGTCCTTCTATGTCAATGGCAAGTTCAAGGAGTTTTTCTTTGGACAAAGGAGAGTTCATTATTGCATTTGCTCCGATCAATCCAGCAACTATTGCTGTGGCGCTACTTCCAAGCCCGCGGGCAGGTGGCACTGCCAATTTAACTCTTGCTTCAAGTGCAAAAGGATCCATATTTGCGCTCTCCCATACTTTCTGAGCTGCTCTAAAAACTAAGTTTTCAGGTCCTCCTCTTAAATGATTACCATCTGTACTTTCCATTATTAAATCAAATCTATCTCCACCACCTTCAATTCTTGTAAATATAAACTCATTATATAAATCTAATGCTGCTCCAAGGCAATCAAATCCAGGCCCTAAATTGGCAGTTGTGGAAGGCACTGTTACCCTTATTTTTTTACCTACTTCAGGAATAGACATTTTTTGTTTTAAGTTTTTAAAAGCATTTTTGCTCTACAGGCTGCACTAAAAAGTCCGAACTCTTCATCTAAAATTACTTTTATAGGTATTGTTTTAAGAATATCTTTTAATCTTCCCTTGTCGAAAAATTGTTTTAAAAATAAGTCTGATTTAAAGTTTTTGAAATGTTTTGACGCTGTTCCTCCAGAAATCCATAATCCACCAAAGCACAATTCTTGAAGAGCAATATCTCCCAAAAAAGAGGCATAAGCGCCTAACCAAAGCTTCTCAACTTCAATCATTAACTGATCACCTTCTTTAGAAAGATTACAAATTTTTTCAGGTAGTTCTTTTCTCGCAGCATCAAAAATTTTAATTTTTTTTAAATATTGTTGTAATGGATGGTTTAGGGCATCAGGTTTGCTTAGTCTCCATTCGGCAATTCTTGATAAACCAGTGCCGCTAA
>CACNCF010000027.1 GCA_902618795.1 uncultured Prochlorococcus sp. | reverse complement strand
AAAAGTTATTGGACAAGAAAAAGCCATAGAAGCTGTTTCTGCTGCAATTAGAAGAGCTCGAGTTGGTATGAAAAGTCCTAAAAGACCTATTGGATCTTTTTTATTTATGGGTCCCACTGGTGTTGGTAAAACAGAATTAGCAAAATCTCTTGCAACAGCTTTATTTGATGAAGAAGACGCTCTTTTAAGATTAGACATGAGTGAATATATGGAGAAAAATGCCGTAGCAAGACTTTTAGGAGCTCCTCCAGGTTATGTAGGTTATGAAGAGGGAGGTCAATTAACTGAAGCTGTAAGACGTAAACCCTATTCAGTAATACTTCTTGATGAGATAGAAAAAGCACATGTAGAAGTATTTAATATCCTTTTGCAAGTTTTAGATGAAGGAAGATTAACGGACTCTCAAGGAAGGACTGTAGATTTCAAAAATACGGTAATCATTATGACAAGTAACTTAGCTGGTAAATCTATACTGGAGTATTCACAAAAGATTTCTAAAAGTGAGGGAAAGTCAGAAAAAGATCAACAAACTCTAGATGATTCAATTAGTAATGCATTGTCTTCAATTTTTAGACCTGAATTTTTAAATAGAATTGACGAAGTGGTAAAGTTTGATCCATTATCTATTGATGAACTTCAAAAAATAATAATTTTACAAACAGAAGATTTAAAAAACCTGCTGCTTGAACAGAAAATAAATATCACTATAGACAAAAAAGTTATTAATAAAATTGCAAACGATTCTTACGAACCTGAATATGGTGCTAGGCCACTTAGCAGAGAACTTAGAAGACAGATAGAAAATCCCTTGGCTGCAAAACTTTTAGAGGATAACTTCAAAAACAAAAAAAATATAACAATTAAACTTAACCCTGCTAAAAAAGATGAGATCGTTTTCAAACCTAGCTGAGGAGTAAACCAATAGGCTAAAATAAAAGCTAAAGCCTAAAGCTTAATTTCAACAAAAATTTTGTGACAAGTCCTACTACTAATAAAGAACCTCTTAAAAAGGATTCTCCTGAAATTGAAGAACCTAAAAAAAAGAATAATTTTTTTAGATCTACCTACGATGAACTTAAACTTGTCGTGTGGCCTAACAAACAACAACTTTTTAGCGAATCAGTAGCAGTTATAATTATGGTATCGTTTTCTGCTGCAGCAATTGCTTCTGTTAGCAGATTCTATGGATGGGCAGCCTCGCAAATTTTTGGTTGAATTATCTCCCGAATATCCATCAATTTAGAACTTAATTTAGCTTTCAGAAAAATGAGTAATGAGTTAACTACAAGCCTTGCTTCTTCAAAAGCAAATACAAGCATCGCAAGATGGTATGCCGTTCAAGTAGCATCAAGTTGTGAAAAAAAAGTAAAAGCGACTCTTGAGCAGAGATCAGTAACTTTAGGTGTTAATAATAGAATCATTGAAATTGAAATTCCCCAAACTCCAGGAATTAAATTAAAAAAAGATGGAAGCAGACAAACTACTGAAGAAAAAGTTTTCCCAGGTTATGTCCTCGTAAGAATGATTTTGGATGAAGATACAATGATGGCAGTTAAAAGTACTCCAAATGTAATTAACTTTGTCGGTGCTGAAGACGGTAGAGGCAGCGGAAGATCGCGAGGTCATATCAAACCTCGACCATTATCAAGACAAGAAGTTAATAGAATTTTTAAGCGCGCATCAGAGAAAAAAGCTGTAATCAAGTTAGATATTGAAGAAAAAGATAGAATCATTGTAACTAGTGGTCCTTTCAAGGATTTCCAGGGAGAAGTTATAGAAGTTTCTGGTGAAAGAAATAAATTAAAAGCATTACTTTCAATATTTGGGCGCGAGACTCCTGTAGAATTAGAATTCTCCCAAATCAATAAACAAAATTAATTTTTAATTGTTCTTGTTTATCGAGTAAAATTATGATTTTCTACTTCAGCTTAAATTCTCTAATCTAATGGCAAAAAAAATTGTTGCAGTTATCAAGCTTGCTCTACAAGCAGGCAAAGCAAATCCTGCTCCTCCTGTAGGCCCAGCTTTAGGACAACATGGTGTCAATATCATGGCATTTTGCAAAGAATACAACGCAAGGACACAAGATAAAGCAGGTTTTGTAATTCCAGTCGAGATTTCTGTTTTTGAAGATAGAAGCTTTACTTTTATCACAAAAACACCTCCTGCTTCTGTCTTAATAACAAAAGCAGCTGGTATAGAGAAAGGGTCAGGTGAATCCGCAAAAGGCTCAGTTGGGAATATAAGTAAAGCTCAATTAGAAGAAATAGCCAAAACTAAGCTTCCTGATCTAAACTGTTCTAGTGTTGAATCAGCAATGAAAGTAATTGAGGGTACCGCTCGTAATATGGGCGTCTCCATCACTGATTGAGTTCAATACAAAATTTCTCACTATTTAGGGGAGGTTAATTAATAACCGTTTGCACCCAATATTATTATGAAAAAACTATCCAAAAGAATGTCGGCTCTATCAACAAAGATAGAAGATCGCATATACCCACCACTTGAAGCTCTTAGTATTATAAAGGAAAATGCTAATGCAAAATTTGATGAAACTATTGAGGCACATATACGTTTAGGTATTGATCCAAAATATACGGATCAACAATTAAGGACCACTGTTGCTTTACCACATGGTACTGGCCAAAGCATCAAAATTGCAGTAATTACAAGCGGTGAGAATGTATCGAAAGCTAAGTCTGCAGGTGCAGATTTATTTGGCGAAGAAGATCTTGTGGAAAGCATCAACAAAGGAAATATGGAATTTGATCTACTTATTGCAACTCCAGATATGATGCCAAAGGTTGCAAAATTAGGAAGAGTTTTAGGACCTAGAGGTTTAATGCCTAATCCTAAAGCTGGGACAGTAACTAATGACATCGCTAATGCAATAAAAGAATTCAAAGCAGGTAAGCTCGAATTTAGAGCAGATAAGGCTGGAATCGTTCATGTCCGCTTTGGAAAAGCAAGTTTCACAAAAGAGGCTTTATTTGACAACTTAAAAACCTTACAAGAATCAATTGATAAAAATAAACCAAGTGGAGCTAAGGGAAAGTATTGGAAAACTTTTTATGTAACTTCAACAATGGGGCCTTCAGTTCAAGTAGATATAAATGCTGTACAAGATTACCAACCTGAAGGTTAACGTTTTGTAGTATAATTTAAATTGCAATAATACGGCCAAAGAAAGTAGGTTGATTTAGTTATTCTAAATTTTTAATTCCTACCGAGGACACGTCTTAAATTATTTCTTTTTGGATCTAATAAAAGCGGCCTCTTTAAAAGGACTTTGCCGCATTTCCTGCTCTCCCTAAATTACGATCCAAAAACATCAATGGGCCGAACACTAGAGAATAAGCAAAAAATCGTTACTGAGATTAAATCTCTATTAAACGATTCGGAAATGGCTGTAGTTCTTGACTATAAAGGTTTAACTATCAAAGAAATGTCAGATTTGCGATCTAGATTGCAAACAACTAATGGCATTTGCAAAGTTACTAAAAATTCATTAATGCGTAAAGCTATTGATGGAGATAGTAATTGGAACGATCTTGAATCTTTACTGAAAGGAACAAATGCTTTTGTCTTAATCAAAGAAGATGTTGGTGGTGCTGTAAAAGCTATCCAATCTTTTCAAAAAGACACCAAAAAATCCGAAACCAAAGGAGCTTTATTTGAAGGCAGACTTCTAAGCGATTCTGAAATAAAGGAAATTGCAAGTCTTCCATCTAAAGAAGTATTGATGGCAAAAATTGCTGGCGCTCTTAATGGCGTTGCAACAAAAATTGCGATCTCTATTAATGAAGTACCTTCTGGACTTGCTAGATCACTTAAACAACATTCTGAAAAATCAGAATCTTAAATTCAAAACCTAACTAACTTTTAAGAAAATGTCCGCAAAAACTGAAGAAATTCTTGAATCATTAAAATCTTTATCACTTTTAGAAGCATCTGAGCTTGTAAAGCAAATTGAAGAAGCTTTTGGTGTATCTGCTGCAGCTTCTGCAGGTGTAGTAATGGCAGCTCCAGGAGCAGCTGGCGGTGACGCAGATGGTGGCGCTGCTGAAGAAAAAACTGAATTTGATGTAGTGCTCGAAAGCTTTGATGCAGCTGCAAAAATCAAAGTACTTAAAGTTGTTAGAAATGCAACTGGTCTAGGTCTTGGCGATGCAAAAGCACTTGTTGAATCTGCACCCAAAACAGTAAAAGAAGGAATTGCTAAAGCAGATGCTGAATCTTTAAAGAAAGAGATTGAAGAAGCTGGCGGTAAAGTTACACTTAAGTAAGATAATATTTTTTCAAGCCGATAGACTTTTTATCGGCTTCAAAAATTATGAATATTGATAGTATTGCAATTGAAGCTGCAACCGATGGAGCCTGCAGTGGTAATCCAGGTCCAGGTGGTTGGGGTGGCCTAATTATTTTTGATGACAAAAGTGAATTAGAAATAGGTGGTTCCGAGCAAAATACTACTAATAATAGAATGGAACTTACTGCGGCTATAAAAACACTTGAGAAATTAAAAACCTATAAATTAAAAGAAAACTTTAAATTAAGAACTGATAGTAAATATGTAATAGAAGGGTATACAAAATGGATTATTAATTGGAAGAGAAATGGATGGAAAACAAGCTCAGGAAAATCAGTTCAAAATCTTGATTTATGGCAAAAAATTGATCAATTAAGAATTAATGGTCTTGTAATGGAATATGTTAAAGGCCATAGCGGTGACAAACAAAATGATAGGGTAGATAAAATCGCGACTAACTATAGCAAAGGTATATCTCTAAAGAGTAACTTAGAAGAGTCTGAATCTTCAATAGAATTTTTTGAAAAAAATGCACCTTCAGAAATTCAGGAATTATTTTCAAGAAATGAATTAATTCAAAAATTTGCTGACAAAAAGTACTTGTTAAATTCAATAGAACTGAGTAATTTATTAGGTGAAGAAAACCACATAAAGATAAAACAATATTTACTTTTTGAATGGCGTAATTGGAGATTGATTCCTAAAGATAAAAAATATTGGATAATAGAAAAAAAAGAATCCTAATTTTTTATGAATGAACAGAAGGGGGTATTTAAAAATCTTTATAAAAACTTGATGACCCCTATACTAAAAAATGATTCTGGAATAGATGCAGAATATTTAACTAATTTATCTCTTAGCCTTCTATCATTTAGTTCGAGAAAATATAATTGGCCTTTAGTATCATCAATCCTAAAAAATCTAAATCAAGAATTTTCTGTAATTGATAAAAGGTTAAGTCAAAACATATGTGGAATAAATTTTTGTAATCCAATTGGTTTAGCTGCAGGTTTTGATAAAAATGGAAGTGCTGCAAATATATGGAAAGATTTTGGTTTTGGATTTGCAGAACTTGGTACAGTAACCAAATTTTCTCAAAATGGTAATCCAAAACCAAGGTTATTTAGATTAGCTGAAGAAGAAGCAGCATTAAATAGGATGGGTTTCAATAATAATGGTGCAGAAAATCTCGTTAAAAATTTTCTTGATCAGGGTATTGAGTTCAAAAAAAACAGGGAGAATATTTGTTTAGGGATAAATTTCGGTAAGTCTAAAATCACAAGCTTATCTCAAGCAAAAGATGATTATTTAACTTCTCTAAAATTATTAATTCCATATTGTGATTACGCAGCAATAAACGTAAGTTCTCCAAATACTGAAGGACTAAGAAAGTTACAAGATCCAATACTTCTAAAAGAACTTCTTAGGGAAATTAAAAACTTACCTAATTGTCCACCATTATTTGTAAAAATTGCCCCAGATTTAAGCCTTAAAGATATTGAAGATATTTGCCAATTAATAACCGTGGAAAATATCGATGGGATAATTGCTACTAACACCAGCATAGATAGATTAGGTCTTGAAAATAGGAAGATCAGGCAAACAGGATTATTACTTTCTGAAGAAAATGGAGGATTAAGTGGAAAGCCTCTACAAAAAAAAGCAAATCAAATAATAAAACATATTCACAATATTGATAAAAATATTATCTTAATTGGCGTTGGTGGAATCGACAGTCCTGAGTCGGCTTGGGAAAGAATTTGTTCTGGAGCATCATTAATTCAACTTTATACAGGATGGATATATAAGGGGCCACAATTAGTCCCCAGCATACTTGAAGGGATTTTAAAGCAACTCGATATCCATCAATTGTCCAATATTAAAGAGGCCATTGGATCAGACTTAAGATGGGTAAAATAAAAATTAGAAAATGAATAATGAATAAATCGGAAACTACTGATAACTCAATATTAGCAATGCAAATATCAAACTTAAAGCATGGAGGAAATGTATTCGCAAATGCAAAAAAATTAAATTTATTACCCTCTGAAATCATTGACGCAAGTGCCTCGTTAGTACCCTTTGATCCGCCTCAAATAGTAATAGATTCATTAAATTCGGGAATTAAGAATCTTGGATTTAGATATTACCCAGAGAGAAACTTGAGTGATCTGAAAGAAATAATAGGTAAATTTCATGGGATAAGTCCAGACAATATATTGCCTGGAAATGGAGCTTCTGAACTAATAACTTGGGCAGGTTATGAAGCATCCAAATTTGGAATAAGTTGCATTCCTTCTCCATCATTTGTTGATTATGAAAGATCTTTAAATTGTTGGAATAGCAATTTTATAAATTACGAATTACCAAAAAACTGGAATAATATTTTTCCTCAATCATTTCCTCTTCATCCAAAAGGTGATGTTATTTGGATAACAAATCCACATAACCCTACCGGCCAATTATGGAAAAAAAATTCATTGGAGGAAGTTGTAAAAAAATTTAAATTAGTTATCTGTGATGAAGCTTTCTTATCGATAACACCTAATGGAGACAAAGAATCTTTAATACCATTAACCCAAAGATTTGATAATTTATTAGTCTTGAGAAGCTTGACCAAAATCTTCAATATTCCTGGTCTTAGATTAGGTTACGTTATTGGCTCATCGAAAAAACTTAAACAATGGGAAATAAATAGAGATCCTTGGCCTTTAAATTCATTTGCTATTAAAGCGGGAATTGACCTACTAAGTAATAAGAAATTCTATGAACAGTGGACAAAACAGATTCACAGCTGGATAAATATTGAAAAAAAGAGAGTATTTGAAAAATTATCAAAAATAGAGAGCCTTAAAGTTCATAACTCTTCAACCAACTTTTTTTTAATAGAAAGTAAAACATCCTTGTCGTCAAATATAAAATACTTAGAAAATAAGGGAATATTACTTAGAGAATGCACTTCATTTAGATTTCTTGACGAAAAGTGGGCAAGAATAAGTTTGCAGAACAGGAAAAATAACACTGTTTTATGTAAAGAAATTCAGAATTCCTTTAAAAAATAATTAATAAATTTTTTAATCTCATTTTTAGATTTAATTTTATTATTATTTTCCATATTCTTCTTCATGAGATCTAATATTTCATAATGAATTTTTCCCTTTTTTGATTTTTTTTTAAAAATTCTTTCTAGAGTTTCTTCAAAAACTTCTTTAGAAATTTTATTCTGATTAATTAAAACTGAACCTCCACTTTCAGCAAGAATCATTGCATTTTTCTCTTGATGATTATTTTTAGAATCTGGATATGGGATTAAAATAGAAGGTTTTTCAGCCTCCATTAGTTCATTGATTGTTCCTGCACCAGATCTCGATATTACAAGATCGCAGTTTTGAATTAATGCTGCTATTTCATTAGTAAATTTCTTTTGAATATAATTTTTGGAGTTTTTTAAATGAAAAGGTTGTTGATTAGATTCGCCAATAATATGAACTATCCTAAAGTGTTTATTTATTAAAAATTCTAGAGATTCATAAAGAATTTGATTTATAGCTTTTGCTCCTTGACTACCTCCCATAACTATCAAAAGAGGTCCATTTCCTTTTGGAACCCATTCTGGCAAAAAATTAAATTTATAGAATTGCTCTCTTAAAGGTGTTCCAGTAAAAATAGTTTTACAATTTTTTAAATAAGAATTTGTTTCCTTAAATCCTAAAAGAACATAGTTACATAAAAAACCAAAATATTTCGTTACCATTCCTGGAATTACATTTGATTCATGAATAATGATAGGTATCCTGAGAAGTTTGGAAGCAACAATAGTAGGTGCTGATATATAACCGCCAGTGGTAAAAACTAAGTTAATTTTTTTTTCTTTTAAGATCCTAATTATTTGGAAAGTTGACATTAAAATTTCTATATATTGAAATAACAAAAAAATATTTTTTCGTGGAGTCTTTATATTCAAAGTCCTCAAATTATATTTTTTGGGAATAAACTTTGCATCAAGTCTTTGATGAACACCCAACCAATGAATATTCCATTCATCTTCCACCTCTTTAGAAACTGCTAAGGCTGGGAAAATATGCCCCCCTGTGCCACTGGCTGCAACTAAT
>CACNCF010000026.1 GCA_902618795.1 uncultured Prochlorococcus sp. | reverse complement strand
ATTGCTTGTAGATCTATTGAAAAATTTGAAATTTTAAAACCATGGGGCAATTTATTATTAGCAAAATAGTTGCGTCATAAATAAAAAATTGCTTGAAAAATTTCTTAATCAGATACAATAAAAACTAAGTAAATAAATAAATATTTGAAGAAAATTAATATGCAGAGAAGTTCAACATGGATACTGAAAAGTTTATGGGGAGCTTGTGAGCGATGGAGCAAATCTGATTGTGTTGATTTAAGCGCTGCATTTGCATACTACACACTTCAATCATTTTTTCCCATCCTTCTAATTTCTCTTTCAATAGCTTCATGGTTCCTAGGAAAACAAGAAGGATTAGATCAACAAATAATTACTATTGCTGCTCAACTTTTACCTCCTTCAGTAGTTGATTTAGTAGAGACAACATTATTTAATTTGATAGATCAAGGTTTTGGAGCAGGAATTCTTGGGGCTATGTTTTTGCTTTTTACAGCAGGAAATGCATATCTATCTCTTCAAAGAGGTTCGGATAGGCTTTGGGAGGACGAAATTCCTTCTAAAAAAGTTAATGCTGCTTGGAGAGTGCAAGCTTCGAAGTTTCTCCGAAATAGAGTTGAAGCCTTTTTAATAGTATTCTTTATTGGTTTTTTAATGGTACTAGATCAAATTAGTGCAAATCTTAGGATGATACCAAGTAACGTTTTAGAAAATCTTTCGAAATCTAATAATCTTATTTCTGATTTATTATTAAAGTTGCCGTTATTACAAGTTGGTCAGTTTGCAATACCACTAATTGGCTTTTCTTTAATGGCTCTTTTATTACAAGCACTTTTACCCAGTAGAAAAGTTCCATTGAAACCACTGTTGCCTGGATCTTTTCTGATTGGAGTTGGTCTAACCACTTTGAACCTAGCAGTAAGTAAAAGTATTCTCTCACTTGGAGTAAGATTTCAAGCATACGGTTTTATTGGAGGTTTTCTAGTACTTACTTTATGGGTATGGCTATTAGGAGTGATTTTATATTTTGGACAGTGTTGGAGCGTAGTAATTGCTAGTATGACTTTAGAAAATAAAAAAAGAAATTACAGATAAAGATAACTAAGGTGAATTATTTTCTTAAAGCTAATAAAAATCTTCTTACCTACTCATTAATCATACTTATCGTTATTGCAATTTTTGGATTTAACTTTTTCATTAGCTTTATTGCAAATATTCTGCTTCTTTTATTTTTAATTCCTCTTCTATTATTGGTTTTGGTGTTTATGGGTTTTAACTCTTACAAATCTAAAATTGATACATGCAATAATTGTGGTGCAATATCATTAGGTTTAAGTGAAACCTGCATTAATTGCGGCGCAGATTTAGAGAATATAAATAAGAAAAATCAATTAGATAAAAAGCCTAGTGAAAGTACCATTGATGTTAAAGCAGAAGAAATTAAGTAAAATACTAACCTATTCCAATCTGTCGAAGAATACTTTGTCCAGTAATTAATTCAGTACCAAGACCAATCAAGATACCCATCATGGCCATACGGCCATTCCAAGTTTCTGCAAAATTTACAAAGCCAAATCTTGGTTGATTGTCTTTATTCATAATTAACTAAATTATCTATCAGATTATTTTAACGTTTTAAGGAAGTTTTTATGAAAAAAAAAAAATTATTTATTTAACATGTTTTACACCATCAACAGGTCGATACTCATCTCCAGTTAATTCCTCATATACAATGGCCGGCAATCCTGTATCAAACATTGTTTGCAATGCTTCTCTTAACATAGGATTCCAACCTCCAGTACTAACTTTTCCATGTCTTACAGTCCAGTCCCAAGTCCCTTGTAGATCTCTGGGGAGTCTGCCTTCTCTATCTCTTCGCGCTACTAAGTCTAAAGATTCAACTATACCAACAATAACTGGATTTTTACCGTAAGAAGGAGTAAGGCTAAGTTCAAGTCTCACTGGATCTTCTTTAACCATTTTCAAACGAAACCTTGGTGGCAATTTGAGAGATCTTATTACCGCTGAAACAATTTTTGTTCTTAATTCCAATTTTTTTCCTTAGATGTATTTTGATTAATCAGTTGTTGAACCTTTTTCCTCTAATGTAGAGTCATTATCATTAGAAAACCTGACTGTTAATAACTCCTCTTCTGTAATGTTACCTGATTTATCTAAAAGTTCTGGATGTATTGTGTACTTTTTTTGTTTAAAACTGGAAGTACTTAAACGTTTATTTTTATTATCGGATATACCCCAGCCATTAGACATTACTTTAAAAGCTTTCCACACTAAATAAGTTAGAGCCGCAGAATATATAATTGGAAATAGAATAGTCATTCAGCTTATAAATTAGTTGATAATATCTTTATATCATAGCCCGAAAAAAATAAATTTAGCTATTTTAAGTCACTAAATTATTCTCTAAATTCAATTAATTTAATTAGTAGTTATATTTGCATTACACTAGTATGGTGGATTAAATCTCTCAAAAAACATAAGAAAATCAAAATTGAAAAGATACATCCAAAAGCTATTACTAATCGTCTCACTGATTCCAGTAGGAATTACATATCCCTCAAAAGTAATATCCCAACCATTAAGCAAACCAAAAATTAATGAAGTTAGTTTATTTTCAAACAAATCTTTCATAACTAAAGCTGTTGAAAGAACCGGTGCAGCTGTGGTGACAATTGATACTCAAAGATATGTTAAAAAAAGAAATTTTCCAAGAAATTCGCAACCATTTCTAGACCCATATTTTGAAAGATTTTTTGGATTGGATTTGCCTAACGAAAATCAACCAAGGATAGAGCAAAACCAAGGCAGTGGATTTATATTTGCAGATGGACTTGTAATGACAAATGCTCATGTAGTGAATGGATCAGATAAGGTAATTGTTGGTTTAACTAATGGCAAAAAATTAAACGCTAAACTGATAGGTCAAGACTCTTTTACTGATCTAGCTGTGCTAAAAATTGAAGGGAAAGGACCTTGGCCAAAAGCAAAATTAGGCGATTCTGCAAAGATTAAAGTTGGGGATTGGGCTATAGCCGTTGGAAATCCATTCGGACTAGAAAACACAGTTACGCTCGGTATTATTAGTAATCTAAATAGAAACGTAACTCAATTAGGAATATATGATAAAAAACTTGAACTGATACAAACAGACGCTGCTATTAATCCTGGCAATTCTGGAGGTCCACTGCTGAATAGTGATGGAGAAGTAATTGGTATTAATACATTGATAAGATCAGGTCCAGGAGCGGGTTTGAGTTTCGCAATCCCAATTAATAAAGCAAAGGAAATTGCCTATCAACTTTTAAACAATGGGAAAGTAATACATCCTATGATTGGAATTAGCCTAATAGAAGAAAGTATTTCTGAGAGAAAAAATAATGTCGTAAAAGTTGGATATGTAGTACCGAACAGTCCAGCTGAAAAAAGTGGAATCAAGATAGATGATATTTTAATTAAAATAGGCAATAAAGATATTGAAACCTCGTCAGACGTAATAGAACAAATTAGTAAAAATGGTATCAAAAAACAAATAAATATATTATTGAAGCGTAAAAATAAATTTATTAAATTAAAAGTAATACCAACTGATATTACTAATCTCCAAAATAACTAAAAAATTTGATTCTCATTCCGTTTAAGTATTTCCACACATCTAGAAATACATATTCCATCTCTCATATCACATGAAGTAATGCATTCAAAATAACTTTCAATAGGATCAGAATTTTGAAAATGTTTTTCTTGGAAATCGTAATTTTTCATGTAAATTATTAAAACCTATTTTTGTATTTTTAAGATTAATCAAGGACGGTAAACTATGTAAAGAGAAATGAGTGATCTTACTTAGCCAATTGTAAATTTTATTAAAAGTAATTAATTTTTTTGGCTTTGATTTTTTTCTAAAAAATATTCGTAATTACCATCATATGAAAATAACTTTGAATCTTTAATCTCAATAATTCTATTTGCAACCTTTGAAATAAAATACCGATCATGAGAAATGATTAATAATGAACCTTTATAATTTTTAATTGCTAATTCTAAGTTTTCCTTAGATTGCAGATCCAAATGATTAGTTGGTTCGTCCAAAAGAAGGAAATTACTAGGATTAATAATCATGAGCGACAATGCTAATCTTGCCTTTTCTCCCCCACTGAGTTGTCTAATATATTTAAAAACAGTTTCATTTTGAAAGCCAAAACCCCCTAAAAATGTTCTAACTTTTTTTTGGGACCATTCTGGAGACTTATTACATATTAAATCAATAACCCTTTCGTCAAGTGAAAGTGCTTCAGCCTGATTCTGTTCATAATAGCTAGTAATTATATTATGTTTACCAAGATTAACTTCTCCAATTTCAGGAGATATTTTTTTCATAATAATTTTAAGCAATGTAGATTTGCCGCAGCCATTAGGTCCCAATATTGCTATTTTCTCCCCAGCAGAAATCTTTAAATTAATATCTAAAAAAAGGATTTTATCCTCGAAACTATGAGACAAATTTTTGATATTTAAAACTAATTTTCCTGAGCGAGGGCATTCTGGAAAATTAAAAACAGGACTTTTTGATTTTGCTATGGGAGCCTCAATTTTAGAAATCTTTTTTAATTGTTTTTCTCTACTCTTTGCTTGAGAACTTCTAGTTGCACTAGCTCTAAATCTATCTATGTACCTTTTCTGTAACTCAATTTCTTTTTGTTGTAATTGATATGCCTTATTTTGTGATTCTTCATTCAAAGATTTCTGTTCGACGAAAAAAGAATAGTTCCCATTATATGTTTCAGATGTTCCTCTATCTACAAAAATTATTTTTTTACATAATTTATCTAAGAAATATCTATCATGGCTGATAATTATAACTGCAATTTTAAGCGATGATAGATATTCTTCCAACCAAAAAATAGTCTCTAAATCTAAATGATTGGTTGGTTCATCAAGTAAAAGTAAATCAGGTTTTTGTAAGATTATTTTTCCAAGTGCAACTTTCATCTGCCAACCACCTGAGAAATTGCCAACTAATTTATCAGCATCCTCAATAGAAAAGCCTAATTTTGGTAATATTTTTTCTACATCAGATTGCATTTTATAACCACCTAAAGCTTCAAATTTTGCTTGATATTTTGCGAGTTGATTTACAAATATTTCAAGTTCATCGGAATTTTTTTTTATATCCAACGATTTCATTTTATTCTCAATTTCTAAAAGTTTAATAGCAACAATTTGTATATCTTTAAAAGAACTTTCTAATTCCTGTCTCACTGAAAGATTTAATTTACAATCAAACTCTTGCTTTAAATGGGCAATTTTAGGATTTCCCTCTTTGATAATCGTTCCACTTGTTTGCTCTTCCTCTCCAATTAAAATCTTAAATTGGGTTGATTTACCTGCACCATTAGAACCAACTAAACCAACTTTTTCTCCTTTCTTAATCTCCCAACTAATATTTTTTAAAACAACATCTGTAGAATAAATTTTGCTTACACCTTCAAATCTAATCACTGTTTTAAAAATAGAATTTACAAAATCTGTGGCTTATTTACTAAAAAATATTTTGTGGAATAAAATTAAATCATGAAAAGAATAGAACAAATTGTAGTGATTTTCATAGCTGCAGCTCTTGCAATTCCAAGTTATTGGTTTTTTTGGACTTTGGCTGGTGGAGGTGGCTACAACAAAAGAATAAAACCTATTCCTAATCGTAATAATAATTATTCGAAACCTTTTCCTAAAGACCTCCTCGAGCCTTGATTAACCACATTTTAGTTGCCTCATCATCAATAGTACTCAAATATTCAATAACCTCTTCTTTAGTCACAGAAATATTTAACTCGTTACCTATATCGCATATTTTATCTAAAGCTTTTTTGGGATTAGTTAAGGCTGTCATAAACAGACTTTGTTTCTTCTTGGAATCGTTGGCTATTAACTTATAAAGCTTTTCAGCATTACTGGACATGTTTTTAAAATCTATTTATTAATAGATTATTACTTCAAGCTACATTTTGTTCATTATATTTATTATTAGATAAATCATTATCCACGTCTTTTATCTCTTTTGCAGAGGCATCTGCCATACTTCTTGCGTCTAAACATAAAACTTTTCTCAGTTTCGCAAAGTTAGCTGCATGAGATTTTCTACCATCTTTTTGGGCATAATACTCAGACTGCTGAAGAATATGGTGAAGATGAGTTAACAAATATGGACTAATTACAGCTGATACTAAAACGTCACTGTTTTCATTATCGTGAGAATCAGAATTAACTAATCTTTTTTTCGGTTTATCAATTATCGACCTTTTACAAGAATCAATTTTTCTTGAATTTTTCATGGGACAATAAAACAATTAATTGATACGGACATAAATTTCCTTACTAATAATATACACAAAGATAGTATCCTTGACTAACTGTGTATAATAATAAGTAACAGTTATCAACTTTGACTCATGGCTACCCGCCAAAACTCAACTAATGGGAAGCCTAAATCCCCCAGAATTCAAGTAGTTCTTCCTGAATTAATATGTGAGAAATTAACTATTTTGGCCGATAATGAATCTAGGACAGTAAGTAATATGGCAAAAGTGTTAATACAAGAGGGTATAAAAAAATATTTCGAAAAAGAAAGTAAATCACCTGTTTCAGAAAATAATTTAAATACTGATAAATTTAGAGATGAACTTGAAAAACAAAGCGTCAGAAGATTAAAAAGAGCTCCTCAAAGGATTAGATACTATAAAAAATCTGATTAAAAATAATTAATTTTGAGGCAATTTCTGTAAATCTACAGTTTTACCCATGACTACCAAAATATTACCTCTTTCCAAAATATATTTTGCTGGAGGATTAACTGTTAACTCTTCAGCAGGTCCTGCAGCAAGAACATTTACTAAATAATTTTTCCTCAAATTTAAATCTCTTAAAGATCTCCCAATAAATTGCTCTGGAACAGTTATTTCATCTATACCAGTTTGATTATCTAGTTCCAATCTTTCGATTAGGTTTGGTCTTACTAGTTCTAATCCTAATCTTTCTCCTTGCATCCTAGATGGGAAAACAACTTTATCTGCACCTACTCTTTTTAACATCTTTTCGTGCAAGTCACTGGTAGCTCTCGCTATTACTCTTTTCACTTTGCTACCTTCACTATCCTTAGCAATAAGTGTTGTAGTTATACTTGCTTCAATAGGTTCACTAATACCCACTACAACGGTATTCATTTCAAGTATTCCCGATTCCTTCATAGACTCTTCATCAGTACAATCTACAACTCTCGCTTCTATAGAAGGTTCTAATTGCCTTAAATCATCAATAGCTTTTTCCGAATAATCTGCAGCCAAAACATCAGCACCATTACTTATAAGTTCTCTGCAAACTGCGGTTCCAAATCTTCCAACGCCGACAACTGCAAAAGTGAGTGCTTCATTTTCTCTCTTTTGAGACCACTGCCACCAATCAGCCATAATAAAACTTAGTCAAATCTAAACATAAAGATCAGCCCTAGGATAGCCAATTCTCTTTTGTCTATCTATTCTACTCTTATAAAGAGCCTGCCAAAGTGCACTTAAAAGCAAAAGTATCCCAAGTCTGCCCACAAACATACCGACAATAAGAATAAATTGGCCAAAATGATTTAATTTTGCAGTTAAACCAATATCAAAACCAACAGTTGCAAATGCAGATATACAAGTGAACAGAATTTCTAGGAATGTGAAAGATTCTCTCTTAACAAACGTATTTGTTGTACTAAGCAACATTGCCATTAAAAGAACAAAAAGCAAAGATCCAACTGTGATTCCAACTGCCTTTAGGATAACTTTATCTGAAATTAATCTATTGCTAATAATTACATCTTTCTGACCTCTTAAAGTTGATCTAGTTGCAGCCATTAAAGCAATAAAAGTAGTTGTTTTTATGCCTCCACCAGTACCTCCAGTACTTGCTCCAATAAACATCAAAGTCATTAATAACAATAAGCCAGTATCTGATATTGAGTTCAAGGATATTGGATAATTTGTAAAGCCTGCAGTTCTTGCACTTACTGTCTCAAAAATTGATGACAATAATCGTTCAAACAAATTCAAATCATTAAAAAATTGACTATTTAGCAATGATTCAGTGATAAAGAATCCTAATGATCCAAATAATATTAAAGACAAACTTGTCCTAATAACTAGTCTAGAATGAAGGCTTAATTTTTTATAAGAAAGATTTTTTTTATTACTCCAAATATCATCAATAACCCGCCAGCCCAATCCACCCATAACAATGAGAAAAACAAAAACACTATTCACCAAATAATTTGTTCTATAGTCTTGGAGACTATTTGAACTTAAAGAAAATCCTGCATTGTTATATGCAGATATGCTGTGAAAAATCGAGGACCATAGTCTTTCCCAATTATTTTGAATGTCTACAAATCCAAAAGCATATAAAACAATTGCGCCCAATGATATAATACTCATTGCTGTTATTGCAATACTTTGAAAAGTTCGACCAATTCCTCCAACTCCAAATTCATCTAGAGTCTTGCCTTTGTCTAATCTAGTTCTTAGCTTTGTCCCCTTTACAACAAAACCCTGTAAAAATGTAGTAATAGCCATTAATCCTAGTCCACCTGATAAAAGCATAAAAGCCAAGAAAACCTGGCCAAAGAAATTTAAATCATCACCAATATCTATTATGGTTAAGCCAGTTACGGTAATAGCAGAAGTAGATGTAAAAAATGCTTCCCACAAGCCAACCTTTGAAGATGAACATAGTGGAGAGCTCAAAATTAAAGTTCCAAGGCAAATAATAAATAAGCCTGTAACAATAGTAAATTGAGGCACAGATAGCTTTTTGTAAGCATCTTTTAACTTATAAACATTACTGGTTAATTTCACTTTATTTATCCATAATTTAAAATTATCAATGCTGGTACTGTAAAAGCCATTATAAGTGTTAATCCAGCTCCGTATTTTGCGATATCAAAAAACCTATATCTTCCAGGACCATAAACCATTAAATTTGTTTGA
>CACNCF010000025.1 GCA_902618795.1 uncultured Prochlorococcus sp. | reverse complement strand
ACCAATTAAATAGGGCGAGTAAGATATATTTAAAAAAAATATTTTTTTTTCTTAATTGATTTTTAAAAACATAATTACCATATGCAAAATAACCAAATATTAAATTTAATATTTGACTTAAAAAAGTTGCAGTCCAAATTGGTGAGAAAAAAAGTAATATTTGCAAAGTAGCATTAGTAATAACAAAATTGAAAAATCCTAGTATTAAAAATAATTTGCCTTGTTTTAGAGTTGACATATATCTTCTTTTTGACACCTAGTAAATTTTGAATCCAAAGTAATCTTGAGTAATAAATAATATTGATTGATATTTATATTAATAAATTTACTTTAAGTAATGATACATAGCAATTAATTTAATGCATTGGATTAACTTTTTGCCCTAATATTAATAAAATAATTAAAAAAAGTATCTAATAATTAATTTGGAAAATCATAGAAAAATTGGAATTTGTAAATATATATTCATAAATGTTGGAGTGTTCTTTTTTAGTTTTTTTACTATTGATATAGTTTTAGGTGATTATTTTAGATTTAAAAACCCAGTAAAACAAATTCCATGGGCTTTAAGTGATGTATCTTTTAAATATGACATTAGTAAAAATTACAAAAGGGAAAAAAATAATTTAATAAATTATTCTCGAGATAAGGAAGGTTATAGATCAATAACAAAAGATAAAAATAAAATTATCCTTACGATTGGAGGTTCAACCACTGATCAAAGACTAGTAGATGATAAATCTACCTGGCAGGCATTAATGAACAAAAATAAAACCTTTTCTAGCTTTAATATTATTAATGCAGGAGTTGATGGACAGTCTTCCTTTGGACATCTATTTTCATTAGAGAAATGGCACTCAATCTCTTTACCAAAAGAAAAAGTAAAATTAGTTATTTATTATTTCGGTGTTAATGATAGGTTGATTCTTAATGAAGGTAAGAAATACACTCTTAGCAAAAAACAAAATTTTTTAGATAAAATCAAATTTTTTATCTCTAATAATTCATTCTTTTATAAGAAAATAAAAATTATCAAAAATAAATATGTCAAAGAAAAACAGGATACTGAAGTAATGTGGATTCACCAGAAGAGAAAGTATCCATTCTTAAGTCAAGGCGAGAAAAAGCTTATGATAAAGAAAAAATATCTTGGAGAAAAAGTATATAGCAAAATCATTAGAGATCTTTCAATAAAATCAAAGTTGCTATTCCCAAATGCAAAAATAATATTCGTTCAACAACAAGCACCTGGATGCGAATATCTGAATGAAAATACTTTTTTAGATAGACTTCCTAAAGAAATAAGGTTAGAAAAATTTTGCGAAGATGTTTTTAATATTTATAAAATTCAAAACAAAATCATAAATAATCTTCCTAAAGAATATAAACCTAAAATATTAGAAATGTATAAAGAAAAAATTATTTCCGATGATGGAGTATATGACTATATCCACAACAATGAAAAAGGCGCTTTAGAAGTTTCTCAATATTTGATTAATAAAATCAAACCCTTATTGAAATAGATCTTTAAGGTTGGATGTTCTCTTAACCTAATACTTCTATTGAATTTTGTATAAACAGGTTTTTCTTCTGTTCTAGAATAAAAAAGTAGAAAAAATAAGAGGGACTAGTATTGAGCTTGATAAAAATAAAGTATTAATAAAGGTATTTAAGAAAACATATAAGCAGCTACTGATTTTTTAATATGATCATTGGAAAATTGCCATATAAAACCATCTACATAAAAATGGTATAACTGAAAAATAATAGGAATTAAGTAAAGTATTGAATAATTTCCATTATTATATTCTCGATTAGGCATTCCAAAAAAAGCAAGTGAGGTCATAAACAAAGCATATATCAAAACAAACATTAAATTTAATTTAAAATTATTTTTCAATCTATAGGGTTTTTTAGTTATTTCTTTATTTATTAGGTTACTTTTCCTTATTTTTATTGACCACATAAGAGCTAAGTATTGGCACCAATGCATCCCTACACCCAAAGCCGTAGCTATGCCAAGATTATCAATAAAAAGTAACGGCAGATAAATACTTACACCTGTCAGCAAAGAAAAAAATCTTCTAGATCCATCTGTAATCCTGAATATGGATAACAAGTATATAAAGATTAAAGAAAATAAAATAATATTTGCAAGAATCCCATTTAAGCTTAAAGCTAGAAGTCCTGGTTTGATTAAGCCTACACCTAAACAAAAGAAAGAAATTCCATAAGTTAAAAAAGAAGTAATCAAATTATTATTTTTTGATAGCTTTAAAATACCAATACTTTGTCTAGTTACATGCCAGCCCGAAGCAAGATAATGAAAAATTAAAACTAAACCATTATTAAAACGCCAGATTAAAAAAATTGCGGCAACAAAATATATTGGTAGAAAAATAAATTTATAACTATTTTCTTTTATCCATCCCCAATTTTGTCTATCAAAAAAGAATAACCAAGTTGAAGCAAAATGAGTTTCTGCAAATAAAAACAAAACTAAGAGAAACAAATATGGAGCAATAGAAGGGATATTTACGATAAATAATAAATATATTATCGGAAACCAGAATGGATAAAATATAAAAATATTATCGGTTAAAAATCCTTTTGTAATACTTTTATTCACTATTAAAATCTATATTTTTCTCGCACAAAAAGTAAAGTAACCTGGCGTAAATTTTTGGTCCTTAATATTTCGTTGATAGGAATAAGTTTCCATTTCTTGTTCAAGATGATCTAATTTTTGTTCACTAAAATTTTTTAAATTTTTGTAATTATTTATACTTGTAGAGACTAATTCAAAACCTATCTCTTTAATCCACGAAGAAATTTCTTTAAGAGTGTGTTGAGTTTCATGAGGATGAATAACTTGATCCCTAAACCATGAAAAACTATGATCTTTATCTTGCATAGATGAGTTCATCTTCTTGAACAAATTATAAGCAGAGTTCTCACCGTGCCAATAAGAATATTCTTGTAACAGCTTTAGCATCGGCCTTCTACCATAGTAGTGATATAAGCCAACATAAATTAAGCCGCCAGATTTTACAAAAGAACTAATTTTTTTAAATGCTTTATGACAATCAATTGTATGGTGTAAGACTCCTAAGCTTATAACAAGATCATAAACATTAGAATCCTCAAAATCAAAAATATTTGAATGAGTATATTTTGGATAAACTCCAAGACTGTTCGATACAGATTTAGCTGTATCAATAGCCTTTTTTGTGAAATCTACAGCATGAACATTTTTTTTATAGTAATAAGAGATAGTATTAGTTAACCAGCCAGTACCGCAACCAAATTCAATAATATTTTTTATTTTATTTTCAGATCCAAATTTTTTACTTAAAATTCTGTGCAAATCCTCATACTCAAGAACCTGATTAGAATTTTTAATCGAGTCAAAATAAACACTGATATCTTCTGAGAAGTTGAAAGGATTATCTTTATAAAAGTTAATTACCTCTTTCATTATTAAAAGAGTGAATAAATAAAGGGTGCAACCACTGAACCTTGGGATGCAACAATAATTACTGCGAGCGCAACTAAAATTATTGCAAATGGAACTAACCAGTATTTTTTTCTGGCCGCTGCATATTTAATAATGTCTTTTAATATTGAAAAAGATTTCATTAAAACTGATCTTTAAAATTAAAGTCTTTAAAATTTACAATATCACTATTATACAAGGTTTTATTTTTTTTATTAGAAAAAAATTTACCAAATATCTTTCTCAAAAGGGCTACAGGAGTAACAAGAACATAAAAAAACAAAATTAGTATTAGTGATGAGTTAAATTTACCTAAAATATTGCCTAACCTTATCCAAAAATCATAAGGTTTTCTCAATGTATATGGACTAAGAATTGATATAGAGGATACTACCAGCGTAAAGAGAATAATAAAAGATCTAAATTCTTGATGCAATAAATATGGAATCAAGAAGAATATAATGAAAAAAATCAATGAAAACAAAAGTCCTGCATTTCTTAATTTTGATTTTGTGTGGAAAGTCATTAAATTAATCTTCAATTAAATAAGGTTTTAGGAAATTTTTACTTATATCTTCGCCCAGTTCGCTTTTGATAACTATGAAATTACCAAGTACTAATATATCTATATTTGTAAAAGAAAAGCATCTAAGTGCATCTTCAGGGGTGCAAATTATTGGTTCACCTCTAACATTAAATGAAGTATTTATTAAAACTGGGCAACCTGTCTTTTCTTTAAATTTCGAAAGAAGCATATAAAACAGAGGATTTCTTTCCTTTGATAAAGTTTGTATCCTGCAACTATTATCTATGTGAGTTATAGCAGGTAACGTTGATCTGATCTCATTGACACGATCAGTTCCTGTATATTTAGTATCGGATTTATTATTTATTAGGAATTTTGAATTTAGTTTTCTTGTTAAAAGCATATAAGGCGATTCATTCTTAATTCCAAAATATTCTTCTTTGTCTTCCTCAAGGATAACCGGAGCAAAGGGTCTAAATGATTCTCTAAATTTAATCTTTAAATTCATTTTTTTTTGCATCTCTTTTATTCTAGGATCACCTATTATTGATCTATTACAGAGAGCTCTTGGGCCATATTCCATCCTTCCTTGAAACCAGCCTATAATATTACCTTCAACCAAGTAATCGGAAACTTTTTGAGTTAAATCAGAATCTCCTAATTTATGATAAGAGATTTTCAATTTATCCAAATAATTTTGAATTATATTATTACTAAATTCAGGTCCCAAATAAGAGGATTTCATAGAATCATTTTTGTCTATTTTTCTTTTCTTTTTTGTATGCTTATATATGTAGCTTAAAGCGCTACCTACAGCGGAACCAGCATCACCTGCAGCAGGCTGTACCCAAACCTTTTTAAAACCAGATTGATCTAGAATTTTCCCATTAGCGACGCAATTCAATGCCACACCACCAGCAAGACATAGATTTTCTTTACCTGAAATTTGTTTTAGATTTTTTGCTATTCGAATAACAGCCATTTCTAAAACCTCTTGAATTGAAGAGGCCATATCCATATAAAATTGTGTAATCTCTTCTTTAGGATTCCTAGGTGGTTTTCCAAATAGCTTAATGAAGGCGGAAGATATCATTCTTAATCCTCTATGGTATTTAAAATATTTCATACAAAGTTTAAATGATCCATCTTCCCTAATCTCAATCAAATTTTTAAGTATTAAGTCTTTATAAATTGGATTACCATAAGGGGCTAAGCCCATAAGTTTATATTCACCAGAATTTACCTTGAAACCACAATAATAGGTAAATGCAGAATAAATCATTCCTAGAGAATCAGGAAAATTAATCTCCCATAATGGTTCAATAATTTCTTTTCTACCTACCCAAGCCGAAGTGGTTACCCATTCTCCCACAGCATCCATACATAAAATTGCTGCATCTTCAAAAGGAGAAGGATAAAATGCTGCAGCAGCATGAGATAAATGATGTTCAGAAAAGTAAAGCTGTTCTTCTCTTATATTTTCATCAATCAACTTTAATTCAGAAATTATATTATCCTTGATAAAAATTTTTTCTTTTATCCAACTTTGCATTGCAGGCAAAAATGAAGAAATACCTCTAGGTGCAGTATTAAAGTATGTTTCTAAAAGCCTCATAAAAACCCTAATAGGTTTTTCATAATAAACATATGCATTAACTTCGATGTTATTATCTTTTGCAACTTTATAACAATAATCAACTGAACAAAAAGGGAACCTAGAATCATTCTTTTTTCTACTGAATCTCTCTTCCTGAACAGCCGCAATTATTTCACCATCATCTGCAATTAATGCAGCGGCACTATCATGATAAAAACAAGATATTCCAATAACTGCCATTATTGTTTACTAATTCCGTATATTATTTTTTTATAATTTAAATCAAAATATTTAAAAACGTATGTACTTTTTAATCTTTTAAATAAAAATTATTATTTATTGATAATTGCAGAGGTATTTTTAATTTCTTAAATGATTCTATACTTTTCAAAATATTTTTTAAATTTATTGATTAAGTTTTCAATAATTTAATTAATAAATTAAAAGTTAATAAATAAGTTCTTTATTTTTTAGAAATTTGGGAAAAACTAACTAATTCTATTTTATATTTTCTATTTATCTTATGAACTTATTAATATTTTCTGCTATCTTTTAATTAAAAATTTATTTGCTTTAAGGATTCATAATTATGGAAGATAGTTTATCATTAAAGGATTATATTAAAAGCTATATTGATTTCCCTAAAAAAGGGATTTTTTTTAGAGATATATTACCAATTTTAGAAGAACCAAAAGTTTTTCAAAATCTTATAAAAAATATGTCAACAAAATCTTTCTTCAAAGATTGCGATTGCATAATCGCAATTGATGCCAGAGGATTTATATTTGGAACAGCTATTGCTTTAAGCCTACAGAAACCTTTATTACTTGCCAGAAAACCAGGCAAGTTGCCAGGAGAATTAACAGAGAAATCATATAATTTAGAGTATGGTACGAATTCACTTTCAATTCAAAAAGAAGCTCTTTTAAAATATAATAATTTTGTGATAGTAGATGATTTATTAGCTACAGGAGGAACAGTAAGATGTGTTCAAGAAATTCTTAAAGAATTAAATAAAAAAGTTATAGGACTTTCAGTAGTTGTAGAGCTTAAAGAACTTCAAGGTAGTAAATTTTTTTCATTTCCCGTATCTTCAGAAATATCTTTTTAAAGATATTTTAAATTTTTTTATTTTACATTTAAGAATATATCTATAAAATTTTTAATAAAAGTCCAAGAATATTTTTTGTATTTTTTTATAAATTCTGAAAAATCTTCAGAGGCATCCTCATCCGCAGCATCAGAGATAGTTCTAACCACAATCCAAGGGATATTTTCCTGAATTGCAACTTGAGCAATTGCCCCTCCTTCCATCTCCAGAGCATCAATTGATGGTAAATATTTCATTATTTCTTCCATAGTTTTTTTGTCAGATATGAAATTATCTCCAGTGGCAATAAAACCTTTCTTTACAGAATTTTTATTTAAAAAGGTTACATTTGAAATTGTTTTTTTTGCAGCTAAGTATCCAATTTCTACTAAATCTTTTTTACAAATTAATGCCGATTTATTTATTGCGGGGATTACATATTTAGGAAATAATGGGCTTGCATCAAAATCATATTGAATAATTTGTTCACCTATAACAAAATCCCACTGATTTAATGTTCTATTAGCTGCTCCAGCTACTCCTGTAAACAAGATTAAATCAATTGGAATTGTTTTACTAGCCGATGATATTAATCGTGTTATTGCTCTTGCTGCACTTACTTTACCCCATCCGCTCCAAGCCAGAGTAACTTTTAATTTTGTTTCTTTTGTACAATAAAAACCTTTATATATAATTAAATCACCAAATTTAAATTCATTTAAATCTTCTAAATGAGAAATTGTTTCTCCAATTTCTTCAGGCATTGCAGACAAAATACCAATATGTTTTGTTTCCATTTTTAAAAAAAAGCCCTTTTTTTCTCCTTTATAGCTTTAAATAAAAACATTACAAATTGTATTTTAATTCAAAGACAAAAATATATCTTTAATGATTCTTGCAGATGAAAATACAGACTTTTTGGTAATTGGTGGAGGGATGGTAGGTTTAAGTACCGCTTTTCAAATCAAAAAAAAATACCCTGACTCAAAAATTATAATTTTAGAGAAAGAAGACTCTTTGGGTAAACATAGTTCTGGTAGAAATAGTGGGGTTCTTCATGCTGGAATTTATTATAAACCTGAATCAGTCAAAGCAAAAGTTTGTATTAAAGGATCAAAGAGATTAATTCAGTTTTGCCAGAATGAACAATTAGAAATTATGAAGTGCGGGAAACTAATCGCCCCCCAAAAAATAGAATTAGATGATCAAATAGACTATCTATTTCAAAGAGGCTTGGCTAATGGAGCTAATGTAAAGATTATAGATGAGAAAGAGTTTCTTGATAGAGTTCCTTATGGATTTACGGCTTCTGGTAGAGCATTGTGGAGTCCAAATACATGCGTTGTTAATCCAAAAAATATTATTAAAAGATTAAAAGAGAAATTAGAATCAAAAGGCATTATTTTTATATTCAATAGTAAAATCAAAGAAATCACTCTAAATAATAATTTAATTAAATTATCTAGTAAATTATCAATTAAGTATAAGTTTTTGATCAATTCAGCAGGAATTCAAACTGACAGAATTGCGCACAAGTTTGGTGTAGGTTTAAATTACAAAATAATGCCTTTTAAAGGAATATATTGGAAACTTTCGCCATCTTGTCCTTTGAAATTTAAAACTAATTTATATCCAGTTCCAGACTTAAATTTACCTTTTCTTGGCGTCCATGTGACCCCAGATTTAAATGGAAACATAAATCTTGGTCCAACTGCTGTTCCTGCTTTGGGAAGAGAGAATTATAGAAATACAGAAAATTTTGAACCATTGATGACCTTAGATTTTTTTAAAGAATTAGCTAATCAATGGGTAACTAATAAAGGTGGTTTTAGAAAATATTCTACAGAACAACTATTACATGGATTTAAACCCTTTTTCTTTAAAGCAGCTAAACTCTTAATACCTGATTTAAAAAGTGATTATCTTATCCCTAGCGAAAAAGTAGGAATAAGAGCACAACTCTTTGACATCAACAAAAAAGAGCTTATTAATGATTTCATGGTCGAGGAAGGTAAAGATAGTATCCATATTTTGAATGCAATTTCACCAGCTTTTACAGCTAGTTTTGAATTCGCAGATCTCATAATAGAAAAAATTAAATTTTGACAACTTTAAAAATTATTTAACTTTTTTTTATACTAATAAAAATATTTTTTATAAAAAAGGAAATACTACTTTGGCTTTCTAAAGTATATTAGACTATATGAAAAAAAAAATATGAATGTTTTAGTTACAGGAGCTGCTGGTTTTATAGGTTACCATCTAAGTAAAGAACTTTTAAGAAAAAATCATTCAGTATTAGGCTTTGATAACTTAAATAATTACTATGATAGAAATTTAAAAATAGATAGATTAGAAGATTTAAAAAACTTTTCAGGAGATACAAAAAATTTCAAGTTCATGGAAGGTGATATTGCTGATGAAGAGTCATTAAAGGCTGCATTTCAGAAAAATAAGCCGCAAATTTTATATAATCTTGCTGCTCAAGCTGGAGTAAGGTATTCATTAGAAAATCCTATGGCTTATATACAGAGTAATATTGTTGGATTTACAAATATATTAGAGTTATCAAGAAAATATTCGATAGACCACCTTATATATGCAAGTAGCAGTTCTGTATATGGAGGGAATAAAAAATTACCCTTTCAAGAGTCACAAGGGGTTGATCATCCAATAAGCATTTACGCAGCTTCAAAAAGATCT
>CACNCF010000024.1 GCA_902618795.1 uncultured Prochlorococcus sp. | reverse complement strand
TTCTAATTGTCCATAACCAATAGATATATTTCTTAAACGAAGTATTTCTGGAATAGGCACTTCATTTGGACATGGAAGACAAGATCTACATTGTTCACATTTTGTTGAGTTTAATCTTTTATTAGAAACTTCCTCAATTTTATTCAGGGCGGTTTTTTCAAGTTTTGTAAGCTTCTCGAATGAGTTTCTAAGTTTATGCGCAAATTCAAAATCTCTTTTGTTTGTCGCCCCCAAGGATAAAGTTGTAATGCCTTTTGCCAGCAGAAATCGATAGGCTAATTCTAATGGATGAAAAGGCTTAGAGGCCTCTATCAAAATATCACTTGGAGAATACAATCTACCGCCTTTATCAGCAGGTGATATTGCTAGAACTCCCATACCTTTTTTTATAGCTTCCTCTGCTAAAGCAATCTTAGATTGATCTAAATAATGTAAATGCAGACTACAAAAAGTAAAAACTTCACAATTAATTGCATCTTTAATTAGTGAATAACTTCCATGAGAACTAAAACCAACTTGATCAACTAGTTCATTCTCAAGTATCCAAGTTATGAATTTCTTACCTTCTCCAGCAAGAACCCAATCTAGATGTTGTTTTAAGTTGAGTCCGTGAATTGCAAGATTATTAATTTTCTCGCAATTTAAATTTTTAAGAGACTTTTTAAAATTATTTTTTAAAAATTCAAAATCACCCTTGGGTAAAACTTTGGAAGTAATCACCCAATTTTTTTCTTTTATATTCTCTTCTATTGCTAATCTTTTTATTGAATTTCCAATAAGTGATTCAGCATCACCATAAGAGGGTGCTGTTTCTAAGTGGTTAATTCCTACATAATATGCATTTTTTATTATGCTATACATTTTTTCTAGACTTTCAGTTGCTCGCATTGTCCCTAAAGTGAATAAGCTCACTTTCGCCCCTCTACCAAATGATCTTTTTTGTGAATTAATAATCATCTAAATATGATCAATTTATTTTATTTACTCTTTAATTTATTTATAGTTGAAAATCATTTAAAGTAAATTAAAGTAAATATAAAATTTTGCAAAAATATTTTTCTTAAAGCTATGTTTACAGGAATAATTCAATCAGTTGGAAAACTAAGAAAAGAAAAAAATATTTTAGAAATTGAAATCCTAGATAATTTATTTGATATGGCAATCGGTGACAGCATAGCTGTTGATGGAATTTGTTTGACAGTTAAAGAGATTTTTCAAAATAAATTTACTGTTGATGTTAGTGAGGAGACATTAAAAAAAACAACTTTAGGAGTAAAGTCGAACCTGAATCAGATTGTTAATTTGGAGCCCGCTCTTAGGGTGTCTGACCGTCTAGGAGGGCATATAGTCAGCGGACATGTTGATGGCCTTGGAACAGTTGAGAATATAGAAAATTTAGAGAAATCTTGGCTCTTATCAATAAAGTGGAAAAATAAAAATTTTTCAAAATATGTAGTTAATAAAGGGAGTATTTGTGTAAATGGTATAAGTCTTACGATTGCAAAATATGAGCAGGAAGGAGAAATATTTACTATTGCGATAATTCCTCATACTTGGCATAACACAAATCTGAATAAATTAAATATCGGAGACAGCGTAAACCTTGAGGCAGATGCACTAATTAAATATGTAGAGAAATTACTTTTTTTTAATAAAAATAGTAATCAAGATTTATCTTCAAAAAATATTTCTTCCGAGTGGCTTAAAGAAAACGGTTGGTAAAATATATTTCTTAATTTAATGGAATCAGATAAATTGTTTTTGACTCTTTTTTAAGATCGATTTTAAATTCCTTACCAGGTTCTAGACCTAATTTTTTGGTGTATGCATGACCAATTAATAGGTTCCCATTGCCATGAACTTTAGTTTTAAATTCTGTCTGTCTGCCTCTTGAAGCTCTATTACCATTTTTCCCCAGACGACCATTTCCTATTTTGTAACCCTTAGCTTCGATAAGCGCCCTATAAAAACTTTTTCTTAAGATTCTTCCACTTGGACCTACGTACCCACAACCTTTTGCTATCTCATCTTCAGATTTTTTACTTAATAACTTTGCTTTTTCAAGAAGTTCTTTTCCTTCTAGCATTATCTGACAAATTCATAATTATATATTCTTACTAAAAAGGAGAACTGTGGCAATATAAATTAATAAAAAATATATTTAATTTTTGAAATTTAGTTTTTTATAAAAGATACAAAATAATAAATAAAACAACCCATATTCCATCTACAAAATGCCAGTACAATTCTACAGCTTCCAATGGGAACATATTCTGACTAGTTAATCTTCCGCCATTGATTCTCGATTGCCAAGCAATAATTAAAATCATTAAAGTGCCTAAAGTGACATGTAATCCATGAAAACCAGTAAGAGCATAAAAAGTACTTGCAAATAAATTATCGGTTAATCCAAAAGGTAAATGAAAATATTCAAATAATTGACATATTAAAAATATAATTCCAAGAAAAGCAGTAAAAAATAACCATTTTTGGGAATCTGAGTTTTTATCTTTTAAAAGTGCTTTGCCTGCTTTATGGAAAGTTGCACTACTAACAAGTAACAAAATTGTATTGAGAGTAGGTATTGGTAGTTCTAATTCATAAAGAGCACCATCTGGTAATGGATTTACTGCTTTATAAGTTAAATAAGCAGCAAAGAATCCAGCAAAAGTCATTCCGTCCGCAATTAGGAAAGTTATAAGACCAAACATTCTGAAGTCTTCATGTGTTTCATTAACTTCAGAATTATTTTTTTTAATTTCTTTTGAGCTATCTAGTGTTGTCATATGTTTTATTTTAGTTCAGAGATTTCTTTACCATAACCATAAGGTTCTTCAACTAATGGAGCTTCTCCTTCCCAATTTTCAACTGGAGGTGGAGAAGATGTTAACCATTCAGGGGTAAGAGCATTCCAAGGGTTATCTCCAGCATCTTTCCCTTTTCTCACACTAAGGAATACATTAATTAAAAAAGGAATTGTACTTATAGCCATCAAAAGAGCCCCAAGGCTACTAATTTGATTAACGAACTGGAATTGAGGATCATATTCTGCAACTCTTCTTGGCATTCCATTTAAACCAAGCCAATGTTGAGGAGCAAAGCACAAGTTAAATCCAATAAAGGTGATAATAAAATGTAAAATTCCTAATTTTTCATTGAGCATTTTTCCAGTTACTTTGGGGAACCAATGATAAATTGAAGAGAAAATAATAAAAACAGTCCCTCCATAAACTATGTAATGAAAATGGGCTACAACGAAATAGGTATCATGTACGTGAATATCGAATGGCACTTGTGCCAAAGCAACTCCTGTAATACCTCCAAAAACAAAATTTATAATAAATCCGCAAGAGAATAACATTGCACTATTGATGGAAATTTTACCTCCCCATAGTGTTGCAACCCAATTGAAAAATTTTATACCTGTCGGAACAGCAATAAATGCTGTGGCGATAGTAAAGAATAATCTCATCCAAGGGGGCGTTCCACTCGTAAACATGTGATGTGCCCAAACAACTAAACCTAAAACTACTATCCCCATTATTGAAAAAACCATTGTTGTATATCCAAAAAGTGGTTTTCTAGCATGTACAGGAAGTATTTCACTAACTAAACCAAAGGCAGGAAGGACCATAATGTATACAGCTGGATGAGAATAAAACCAAAATAAATGCTGATAGACTACGACATTGCCACCTAAAACAGGATTGAAAAAACCTGTATTAGCGATGATATCGAAACTAAGTAGAATTAAAGTGCCTGCTAAAACAGGAGTTGACAAAACAACTAATAGACTCGTTCCAAGCATTGCCCAACAATACATTGGCAATTGCATAAGTTTTAATCCTGGCCTTCTTAGTTTGATAATGGTCGCGATAAAGTTTATTCCACCAAATATAGAACTGCCTCCAAGTAATAGAACGCTCAGAATCCAAATAATTTGTCCTGATTGAGGAGTAGTTATGCTCAAAGGAGGATAAGCCGTCCATCCAGCCTGAGCAGCACCCTCAACAAAATAGCTTGCTACCAGCATCAAACCTGAAGGAGGAATTAACCAAAAAGCTACTGCATTTAATCTTGGGAATGCCATATCTCTAGCACCTACATAAAATGGAATTAAATAATTTCCAAAAGCACCATTAACAACTGGCACTATCCAAAGGAATATCATTATTGTTCCGTGTAAAGTTAAAACTTGGTTATAAACATCTCTTGGCATAAAATCAGACATTGGACTTGCTAGTTCAATTCTTATAGCGCTCGCTAAGGTTCCTCCTATTAAATAAAAGAGAAAACCACAAACCAAGTATTGAATTCCAATTACTTTATGATCAAGGCTAAAACTAAAGTATCTTAGCCAACCTTTTGGTTGAAGACCTTCATTATTAGTTTTTTGTGGATCAATTGATATTGTCATAAATTAACCTCTGTTTTTTTATTTTTGTTAAACCATTCGTTGTAATCAGATTCTTCTTCAACAATTATGGAGGCTCTCATTCCTCCATGATATGGACCACATAATTCTGCGCAAATGATCGGATATTTTCCTACTTTTGTAGGAGTAAAATTTAGAATGGTCGGTTGTCCAGGAATAATATCCTGTTTAATTCTGAACTCTGGTACCCAAAAAGCATGAATGACATCTTTGGATTCCATTTTCATTGATACTTTTTGATCAACAGGAACGTGTAGTTCTCCTGAAATAAAATTGCCTTTTGGATAATTGAATAGAAATGCAAATTGCATAGCTGAAACTTCAATTGATAAATTATTTATTGCTATTTCATTATCAGAAGTTTGACTTATTCCAGCCCATATTTTTTCAGTGTTAGAACCCATCATTTCGTGGTTATGATTTAGTTCTTTCATCCCTCCCATTCGATCGTAGATGTTGTAGCTATATAAACCTATTAATAAAACAATTATTGAAGGGATAATTGTCCAAACAATTTCTAAGCTTAAATTTCCCTCTAAGGCTATGCCATCGCCTATCTGATCATTTCTTTTCCTAAACTTAAATAAGCTATATATAACAGCTATTGTCATTCCTATAAAAATGATTAATCCAATGATGAAAAGAATTTTAAAAAGTTCATCGTAAATTGGTGCGTTAATACTTGCTTCAGCTGGGAGCAAATTTACATTAAAACCAATCCAAAAAGATATAGCAAAAACGAGAGAAATAATTAGAATTAAATAAAAGTTTTTATTTAACAATTGAGCTCTAAAAATTTGTATTTATATCCTCAAGATATTCATTTTTTTTAATCCTGCATCCTTTGTTAAAAGAAAAACATTTAAATTCACAACTTCTTAAGATTTATGAAATAAAAGGCGTATTATTAATAACTTTTTAGAGTTAATTGTCAGGGAAAAAAGATTAAATTAGTAAATTATTTTTTAAATTAAACATATTAATTTTTAATTAATGTTTGGTTTTTAAATCTAATTTATTATGCAAAATAATAGGTTTTAACCATTTGATTAATAATCAATTATATAAATCAAAATATCTGACAATTTTTAAAAGGTTGGGAAGTCATAGTGTATTGGCACTTATCGCACTAATCGTAATTGGAGGTGCCACTAGAGTCATGGAGGCTGGACTTGCCTGTCCAGATTGGCCGTTATGTTATGGATCTTTTTTGCCTTTTAATCATATGAACCTAAGAGTATTTCTAGAGTGGTTTCATCGTCTAGATGCTTTTCTGGTTGGCATATTAATTCTTTTTAAATTTTCCCTTTCAATTATATGGAAAAATGAAATTCCAAATTGGTTACCTAAAACTTATTCATTATTACTTTTTCTCGTTATTGTCCAAGGATCTTTTGGAGCTTTAACAGTAATAAACTTGCTTGATTCATATACTGTTACTGGCCATCTTTTAATAGCTTTTCTACTTCTCATCACAACAATTTCAATAAATCAAAATTTAGAAAATGACGATATAGAAGAGCCGTTAATTTGGTGGAGATTTTTATTGTTTTTCCCTCTTGTACTTACTCTTATTCAATCTTTTATTGGAGTAAGGCTTTCTTCAACCTGGTCAGCACATATTTGTTTATCTTTTAATAAACAATGTCTAATTCTAAATACTCATAAATTATTTGCTTTTCCAATTGCTTTTTCAATTCTATTGATTATTGCCACTGCAATTTATAAGAGAAGTTTGCTAAATGAAAATTGGAAATATCTCTCAGCACTTATTTTTCTATTGTTTTCCCAAATTGCTTTGGGTGTTTTAAGTCTTAAAACAAATTTGAATGAACCTATTTTTATTATCGGTCATCAACTTAACGCCTCTTTATTTATTGCGATATTAACAACATTAATTTTTAGAAATCCTTTTACCAAAAAAGGTCTAAACCACTCCCTAAATTCTCAAATGGTTGGTATCAATTCATGAACAGTAGTAACTTAGAAAACTTGATCTATAAATCTTCAATTAGGGATGAAGTTGTACCTTCAAGAAAAAAAATAACTTTGCCGCCTTGGCTTGAAGTAGCAAAACCCAGATTAATCCCACTTTTACTGGCAACAACTTTGGGAGGAATGGCTTTAACTGAAGAATGGCCTTTGTCTTCACCGAAACTTATCTGTACTTTAGGAGGAGGCGCTTTGGCAGCAGCAGCAGCAGGAGCTCTTAATTGCTTGTGGGAAATGGAATTAGATAAAAGGATGACAAGAACTAGCAAAAGAGCCTTGCCAGCAGGAAAGTTGTCATCTCAGACTGTTTTTTTAGCCGCTGTATCATGCACTTTGGCAGCTTCGATGCTTTTAGTAAGTGGTGTAAATTATTTGGCTGCGGGTTTAACTCTTCTTGGTTTATTTAGCTACGTAATTTTATATACAGTTATTTTGAAACCTCGTACAACAAAAAATATTGTTTTCGGAGGAGTTGCTGGCGCGATACCGCCCTTAGTTGGAGCGTCTGCTGCCACAGGGCATGTAGGTCTTAGTGGTTGGTGGTTGTTTGGTTTAGTAATGTTATGGACCCCAGCTCATTTTTGGGCACTTGCAATTTTGTTGAAGGATGATTACGCATCTGTTGGTATTCCTATGCTCCCTTCTGTTAAAGGATCTGTTTTTACTGCTAAAGCGATTTCTCGTTACGGATGGGCAACAGTTTTAATGAGTATTATGGGAGTCTTTGCTTTACCTGAAGGGGGTTTCTTATACGGAATTATGTTATTGCCATTTAATGGAAGACTTTTGCAATTAATAAATGAATTAAAGAAATCTCCTGATGATCTTTCAAGAGCAAAGTCTCTTTTTAGGTGGTCTATTCTCTACATGTTTGGCATTTGTCTTTTGTTATTAATTTCCAGGACCCAACTATCCGTAGAATTTGAGCAGCAATCTATGCAAATATTTTTATCTATTGTATCCCTGCTTAGTAATTAAATTAGATGTAAAATGTTTTTTAAGTAAAAAGTAAGTTTGATGAATTATATAAAAGTTAAAGGGCTCTCAAAATCTTATTCAGATATCAATGCATTAAAAAATTTATCAATGGAAATTGAAGCTGGCTCATTATTCGGAATACTAGGTCCAAATGGTGCTGGCAAATCAACACTAATAAAAATACTCGCTACTTTAATAGAGCCTGATAGTGGAGAAGTTTTTATAAATAATATTAATCTGATAAAAAATTCAAGGAGAATTAGAGAATTAATTGGTTATGTTGCCCAAGACATTGCACTTGATAAAATATTAACTGGACGAGAGCTTTTGGATTTTCAATCAGATTTATATCACATCAACAAAAATAAAAAATTTGAAAGGATAAATAAATTAATAGATCAATTAGAAATGAATGATTGGATTGATCGTAAGTGCGGAACTTATTCAGGGGGAATGAAAAGAAGAATAGATCTGGCAGCTGGACTTTTACATTTACCCCAAGTATTAATTTTGGATGAACCTACAGTTGGTTTAGATATTGAAAGTAGGAATATTATATGGCAACTTTTGAAAGATTTGAGAAATAATGGAATGACCATTATTTTAAGTAGTCACTATCTTGATGAAATAGATAAATTGGCTGACAGATTAGTAATAATTGATGATGGAAGAGTTATAGCAAAAGGGACTCCTGCAGAGCTCAAAAATAAATTAGGAGGAGATAGAGTAACTTTGAAAGTAAGGGAATTTAGTAATAAGGAAGAAGCAAAAAATATATGTAAAATTTTATCTTCAATAGATGGAATTAGTCAGATTATCATAAATGAAGCTCAAGGTTTCTCGATAAATTTCGTAGCAGATAAGCAAAAAGATTTACTTACGAAGCTAAAAGTGGAATTGGCCTTCTCAAAGTTTGAAATTTTTTCTCTTACCCAAAGTCAGCCAAGCTTGGATGATGTATATCTTCAGGCAACTGGGAAAACATTATTGGATGCTGAAATTTCTATGACAGGGAAAAGAGACCTAAAAAAAGAATCAAAGCAATCCATGCGATAAAAAAAATTTTGGTTAACTAACTATAATGAATAGTAATTACTGCTAATTATGGAATTACAACAGTATAATTTATTTTTTTTATATCAAGAAACATTTGCCTTAACAAAGAGATTATTTATTCAATTAAAAAGGAGACCATCAACTCTTTTAGCAGGAATATTACAACCAATAATTTGGCTTTTTTTATTTGGGGCATTATTTTCTAAAGCTCCTGAAGGTTTTTTACCAGGAGTTGATTCTTATGGGAATTTTTTAGGAGCAGGACTTATTGTTTTTACTGCTTTTAGCGGAGCCCTAAACTCTGGTCTTCCTTTAATGTTTGATAGAGAGTTTGGATTTCTTAATAGATTACTTGTGGCTCCTTTAACCAGTAGATTATCTATAGTTTTATCTTCTTTCTTTTACATAACAATCTTGAGCTTTGTTCAGAGTATTGTAATAATGGTTGTTTCATACATTTTGGGTTATGGATGGCCTAACCTATATGGTTTAGGAATTGTATTTACAACACTAATTTTATTAGTTCTTTTTGTGACATCAATAAGTTTATGTTTAGCGTTTGTTTTGCCGGGACATATTGAATTAATCGCTCTTATTTTCGTAATAAATTTACCTCTTTTATTTGCGAGTACTGCTTTAGCTCCAATCTCTTTTATGCCAAATTGGCTGGGCTGGTTAGCATCATTAAATCCATTAACTTTTGCTATTGAACCTATTAGGACTGCCTATACACAAACTATGGATTTAGAATTAGTGGCTTTACATGCCCCATATGGTGATTTAACTTGTAAGAGTTGTATCTCGATTTTATTTTCTTTAACAGTTTTTTCCTTGATTATTATAAGGCCTCTGTTAAATAGAAAGTTAAATTAGAAATTTTATGCTTTTAAAAAATCATTTAATAGAAGTTTTTAAACAAGCTTCTTTAGAAAATAATTTTTTGCTTAAAGAAAATGTTGTTCTTAAGTGGGTCCATAGATTTGGGATTGATTCATTAAAT
>CACNCF010000023.1 GCA_902618795.1 uncultured Prochlorococcus sp. | reverse complement strand
GATGTATGCGAGAGGATTAGAGTTAATAAAAAAAATATCAACAAAACTGATTTTGAAAAAATCTATAGATTAATAGAAAAAAATTTTTCAACATTTGAATTAACTCCTTTTGAAAAAATCATTTGCTGCGCACTAAATTTTTTTGACCATCAAAAAGTTGAATTACTTATCCTTGAAGCTGGCTTAGGGGGGCGATTAGACGCGACAACAGCCCATAAATCTAGACCTATTATTGCCATTGGGAATATTGGCTTAGACCATAAAGAATTTCTTGGAGATACTATTGAAAAAATTGCCGAAGAAAAATTAGCAGTTATAGAAAAAAACTCAATTGTCATCTCATGCAATCAAAATAGTCAAGTTGAAAATTTAATAACCAAAAAAGTTAAAGAGGTTGGAGCAGAAATTATTTGGAAAGATTCAATTTCAAACAGCTATGAGCTTGGATTAAAAGGAATTTTTCAAAAGCAAAATGCTTCAGTAGCTGTTGGAGCAATTGAAGCGCTGAATAATTTGGGATTTAATATAAAAGAAAAACACATATCTGAAGGTCTTAAAAAGACAACTTGGAACGGAAGGCTAGAAATTATAAATTATTTAAACAAAGAAATTCTTGTAGACTGTGCGCACAATTATCCTGCTGCAAAAGCACTCTCTAATGAGCGAAGCTATTGGGAGAATGAAGATAAAGGAATTTATTGGATTTTAGGTGTCCAAAGACAAAAAGATATTTACGCAATATTAAAAACACTTCTAAAGAAAAATGATCACTTATTACTAGTGCCAGTTCCAAACCAACTTAGTTGGCAATTAAATGATCTTTCTCAAATTAAAGAAATTGACACCCAAAAAACAATTGAATTTAAAACTTTTGAACTTGCCATTGAGTATTTATTTTCTTTAAAAAAATGGCCGACTAATCATCCTGTTCTAACAGGTTCTATTTTTTTAGTTGCTGAATTTATTAAATTTGCGAATAAACAGAAATGTTAAATTTTAAATTGTTCTTTTACTTCCCAACCTTCCAATTTTCCTGGATTTAATAGCCCTTTAGGATCAAATCTTAATTTCGCTTTTACTTGATCTGCATCCACCACTCCGAGACCTCCTCCTTCAACTGTTAAAACATGAGGATTAAAAATAAACGCACCAAGTTTCTTGCAATCTTCCATTATTTCTTTTAATTCTTCTACTCCATTCCACTTTAATACAGGCAAAGCCGCTAATCGCGGTGATCCTTGTTGAGAAACTGCCTCTAAATGCCAAAGAACTTTTTTACCCCATTTTTTTCTCAAAAAATTAATTAATTCTAGTTCATTATCAAGTGGCAAAAGCATCTGTAAATACGTCCAATTTTTGTCCCTAGACCTCATATGAAGAGTTGTATGATTCCATACGACTTCAGAAATTCCATTCACGAGCTTTTCTTCTTCCCCAAGTAGGGTAGATTTAACTTTAAATTTTTTACAAATTAGATCGATGGTTTTTATTCCTCCAAGAGTAGATTGTATTAATATCTTGTGACTTCTAGATTTACCTTTAAACCATTTTGGCATTTGATCTACAATTTCTTCTTCAAGAATTGCTCCTAATTTCAGATCAATTGCTGCACTAGTAAGAGTTTTTAATATTTCTATTGTTTTTTCAAATTCAATACAGTCGACAACTAATGAGTACCACCTACGTTTGATATCAGTAGCAAGTAATAAAGAAGTGATTATTCCATTAGTCCCATAAGCATGATTTAGAGGTTCGGATTCTTCAGCATCAAATTTTAATAATGCAGGTTTTTCATTCATCGTTACTGCCTCTAAACCAACAAGATTTCCTGGATCTCTTAAAAATCCCCATCTAATGGAACCAATACCTCCTGATCCACCCGCAATAAAACCTCCAATTGTTGCAGTTTTCCAAGTACTAGGAAGCAACCTCAATTCTCTACCATATTTCTCTAATTGTTTATTCAAATCTCCCATAACACAGCCAGACTGTACTTTTACAAAGCCTGTATCTGGATCAAATTCTTCTAACTTATTAAAGTGACTCATCTGCATTACAACACCTTTAAATAATGGGACAGCTTGTCCATAATTACCTGTACCTGAACCCCTTAAAGTAAGTGGGATAGATAATTCCCAACAAATTTCTGCTACTTCCTTTACCGCTTTGTGATCATTAGGTCTTACCACCAAATCAGCAATACATTCGTCTAATTTTTCAGTAAGGATTGGAGAGTAGTTATAAAAATCTTTTGAAAGTCTTTTTACATCGGATTTATTTTCAATAATCTCTAAGTTTTTGACTTCTCTAAATTTGTCTATAAATTTAAGTTTTGATATCATTAATGAAAAATTTTATGCTTTGTATATAAATTAGCCAATTAGCAATATAAATCGCCGTTTATAAATACTTTTCTCTTTAAATTGCTCGAAAAAACATCTGCCCATCTCTGTGCATCTAAAATCACAAAATCAGCAGGACAACCTTTTTTAATTAGACCATCCCATTTTAAATTTAATAATCTGCTTGGAGCTAAAAAAATAGAAGATAGAGTCATTCTCTCCCAGGGATTTAGTTGAAGCATAGGCATCGAGCAAGACAACATATAAAAAGGGTCAAAATTACCAAATGGGTACCAAGGGTCTTGAACATTATCACTACCAAGAGATACATCCACATGTGATTTTTGTAATTGCTTTATTGGCGCAACTGGTCTTTTTAATGAAGTAGTTTTATTACTTCGATTGAGCAGCCAAAAATTTGTTAAGGGTAAAGCAATAACCTTAATATTTTTCTCAGCCATTTTTTCTCCTAAATTTAAAATCTCTCTATTACTTAGAGAAATAAGACTACTCAAATGACTACAAGTGATCGGAATACTATTAATTTTTAAATTTTCGATTGTTTCTAATAAAACTTTTATTCCCGCTCCAGGTTCAATAATTGATTCATCTATATGCAAATCAATTTCTAATTTATATTTACTAGCAAGAAGAAGCATCTTTGCTAGAAATTTGCTTGTATTTTTTTTATTGAAAGGAGGAACAATAACACCTCCTAAAATACCTCCACTAGAGGAAAATATTTTTGCCAAATCTTCTCCATCAGTTGTATCCCAGAATTCCACTGGAGCTAGAGCAACGTATTGTAGAGTCAACTCAGATGAAAATTTTTTTTGTAATTTAAAAAGTTCAATCCAAATGTCAATAGATTGTCCTTTGTATGTATCGATATGACTTCTAATAGCTCGATATCCATTTCTTATAGCAAGTTTTAATGATTTATCAACTCTTTCAAGAACCTTCTCTGCAGTTCTAGTTTTATGTTCTTCAAGATTTACTGATAATGCTCCTCTATAGTTTGATTCCAGATTAGGAAAGTCTGCCCATGTAAAAGATTTATCAAAATGCGAATGCGTTTCAACAAATCTTGGGAATAAAATATTTTTTGGTTTTGTAATTTTATTTTTTAAAGGCTTTAACTCAGAAACAAATCCATCCTCCCAACTAATGGAAATTGAACATAAATCCTCTACATCGATAATGAGGTTATCTATATCTTCAATTAAACAAAGGCTTCTGGGAATAAGAACCTCAGCTGTGCCGGAATTACTCAAATTTTTAAATTTTCTTTTATTTTAAATCATAAGAAACTTTACTGAATTAGAAAATAATTCAAATTTCGCTAAAAGATAAAAATAACTATGAAAAATTACCCTTGAGTTGTTAAATTTATAAATGTGAGGCGGGCGTCGCCAAGTGGTTAAGGCAGCGGCTTGTGGCGCCGCTATTCGGGGGTTCGAATCCCCTCGCTCGCCCTCAAAAAAATTGCAGCAAAATTATTTAACTTGTAATTTTGAATTAAAGAATCATAAAAAATTCCTAGCAAAGTGCTAACAAAAACAAAACCAGACGAAAAAAAAATTCAAAAGAATTCAACTACTGGCAGTTATTGGATAACCACATTTGGATGCCAAATGAACAAGGCTGATTCTGAGAGAATGGCTGGGACATTAGAGAAAATGGGATACACCAGAGCAGATAATGAATTAAATGCCGATTTGGTCTTATACAATACATGCACCATTAGAGATAATGCAGAGCAAAAAGTTTATAGCTTTCTAGGAAGACAAGCAAAAAGAAAGCACAAGACACCTAGCTTAAAACTTGTTGTTGCAGGTTGTCTTGCTCAGCAAGAGGGAGAGTCCTTACTGAGAAGAGTTCCAGAACTTGATTTGGTTATGGGGCCTCAACACGTAAATAATCTTGAGAATCTTCTGGGGAAAGTTGATTTAGGAAATCAAGTCGCTGCAACAGAAGAAACCTTCATTTCTGAAGATATAACAAGTGCTAGAAGAGAAAGCTCTATTTGTGGCTGGGTTAATATTATTTATGGATGTAATGAAAGATGTTCATATTGTGTAGTCCCCTCTGTCAGAGGGAAAGAGCAATCAAGATATCCAAATGCGATAAAAAGCGAGATTCAAAAATTGGCTGATGATAATTTTAAAGAAATTACTCTTTTGGGTCAGAACATTGATGCTTATGGTAGAGATCTTCCGGGAACCACAAAAGAAGGGAGAAAAGAAAATACTCTAACTGATCTTTTATATTATATTCATGATGTTAAAGGAATTCGTAGAATAAGATTTGCTACTAGTCATCCAAGATATTTTTCAAAAAGGTTAATTCAAGCTTGTTATGAACTTGATAAAGTCTGTGAACATTTCCATATTCCCTTCCAAAGTGGAAATGATGAAATTTTAAAGCAAATGTCTAGAGGATACACTATCAAAAAGTATAAAAATATTATCGAGAATATTAGATCATTAATGCCAGATGCATCAATCACAGCTGACGCAATAGTTGCTTTTCCAGGAGAAACCCAACAACAATATCAAGATACATTAAAGCTAATTTCAGAAATTGGCTTTGATCAGGTGAATACAGCAGCATACTCTCCAAGACCAAACACGCCTGCAGCAGTTTGGGCGAATCAACTTTCGGAAGAGGTGAAAAAAGCTAGATTGCAGGAAATTAATGATTTGGTTGAGAAAACTGCCAGGAGTAGAAATCAAAGATATATCGATAATATCGAAAGCGTTTTAATTGAGGGTTTAAATCCAAAAAATTCCTCGCAAATTATGGGTAGAACTAGAACTAATAGATTAACTTTCGTAGAGATTCCCAAAAATATCAACTTTAATTTTTCATTGGGAGATGAGATTAATGTCAGAATTAATGAAGCAAGACCTTTTTCTCTAACAGGAGAACTTTATTTATAATTTTTTTTCTAAATGATCGGAGGAAAGAAAAAATGTATTGGGTTAATTTTTGGTGGGGAATCCAATGAACATGAAGTATCAATATCTTCTGCAAAAACAGTTTTTCAAGCCTTTAATTCAGAAATAAACAAACAACGCTTTACTGTTAAAGCCTTTTACATTAGTAAATTTGGAGATTGGATTGATAGTGATCTTTCAGAAAAAATATTAGTTGGTGAAATTGAAAATAATACAACAAAAAAACATGGGATTTTTAATCAAGAAAGAATTAACTTCCTAGACGGAATTAAATTTCAAAATGTTGATGTTTGGTTTCCACTACTACATGGTTTTAATGGTGAAGACGGATCAATTCATGGCCTACTTAGATTTACAAAGAAACCTTTAGTCGGATGTGGAATTATAGGCTCTTCTATTGGAATGGATAAAATATTGATGAAAACAATTTTCTCAAATCTTAAATTTCCACAAGTTAATTATCTATTTTTTCAAAATGAAGATCTCAATGATGAGGAAGTAAAAAATAAGGCAATTAATGAAATTTTAGAAAAATTAAATTTTCCCGTATTTGTTAAACCATCGAACTCTGGATCATCTCTTGGCATCTCCAAAGTGATAAATGAATCAGAAATATTACAAGCATTAGAAAAGGCTCGTGAAATAGATCCAAGAATCTTAGTTGAGGAAGGATTAGAGGTAAGGGAAATTGAATGCGGAATAATTGGAAAATCAAAACTCTTAACCTCTGAGATAGGCGAAGTAAAGTACGAAAGTGATTGGTATGATTATGATTCAAAATATTGCTCAAATAATAAAATAACTATCCCAGCTGAAATAGATTCTAAAATTACAAACGAAATTAAAGAAATTGCTATTCAAAGTTGTAGAGCACTAAATATTTTCGGTTTTGCAAGAGTAGATTTCTTTTTAGAAAAATCTTCAAATAAACTTTTTTTAAATGAAATAAATACAATCCCTGGTTTTACAAAAAATAGTATGTTTCCAATGCTCTGGAAGGCTTCAGGTTTAAATATTGATCAACTTGTGGCTAAACTGGTAGATATATCTCTAGATTTATAAATCAAATCAAATGTTGCATGGACTTCTTTGGTTACCATTGCTTTTTATTTTTATATTATTAACTGCTTTAGGATGGTTAGAAAGAAGAAGGCAAAATCTTTTTAGGAACTGGGCTAGTGGTTCTGAACTTTGTAAGTTAGATAGTTCAGGTGCAGCATCCCTTAAGGATGGGGAATTAAAGTGGAGTGCATTTGAAGCTGGTAAATTTGAAGAAAAAGATTGTTTTACAATCAAAAAACTGGAATTAGTTGAATTAATGGCACTAACTTCAGGGGAAGCACCTCTAACAACTGAATCTCAAGGTAAGTGCAGGTTGAGATTAGTAGGGGGTGGGAAAGAGATGGATGTCCCATTTTCAGATGCAGAGCAAGCGAGAGAATGGATGGACCAACTGATGGAAAAAGCTCGATGTGATTTGTGAAAAACCAAAAAGGAATCAAAAATAGAAGCTTTTTTTTACTCATTTCATTTTTATTTTTAACAAGCTTATTAAGCATAAAAACCCTCAAAAAAGTTGATACTCAGGATATTAGGATTTCTGGTAGTGAACTTTTTTCGCAGAATGAGTTAGTAAAAAATTCATCTTTAAATTTTCCGATCCGATTAATTTTTGTTGAAACTAATTTGTTAGAAAAAGAATTAAAACGAAATTTATCTCTCAAGAATGTCTCGGTAAACAGAGAATTATTTCCTTTTGGTTTGAAAGTTCATATTGATACAAGAACTCCAATAGCTTACGGTGAGAGAGTTTTAAACGACGAAAAAATATCAGGCTTCATTGATAAAGATGGAATTTTTATAAATAAACAAAATGTGGATGAAAAAAATTTGAATAAATTAAGCATACAAGTTTTTGGATGGAAAGAAAAATTTAAAAAAATATTATCCGAAATTTTTATCGCTATAGAGAATTATGAATTAGAGATAGTTAAAATAACTTTTTCATCCGATGGGTTTCTAACTGTTGTGGAAAAAGATTTAAAAACAATATTCTTGGGATTTAAGCCAAATTTAATCAACTATCAATTACAAATAATAAATAATCTTAAAAATGAATTTAAGAAAAATAGCTTTTCAAAAAAATTAGATAATATTGATCTTACTAATCCAGATAAACCAAAAATAAAAGTGTTCAAACCCTAATATTTGAAAAAGGATTTTGAGTAATTTTTTTTAATTATTGTAGTGTTTATATGGGTTTTGCATTCAAAACAAAATATTTAATAAATAAATATTTTTAGGGTTTTCCTCAACAAATTCCTACAAGTGAGCTCAGTAAGTTCATAATGCACCCAATACTAGTATTAGATTCCTATTAAGAGATGAGCTTCGGTAACAATCCAAACTTTGATCAATCGAGAGAAATCCTTCCAAGCCAAAACGCCAAAATAGAAGTTATTGGTGTAGGTGGTGGTGGCAGTAATGCAGTCAATAGAATGATAAATAGTGATTTAGAAGGTGTTTCATTTAGAGTTCTTAATACCGATGCACAAGCCTTACTACAATCTTCCGCAGAGAGTAGAGTTCAACTTGGTCAAAACCTTACTAGAGGTTTAGGTGCAGGAGGGAATCCAAGTATTGGGCAAAAAGCAGCCGAAGAATCCAAAGAAGAGCTTCAACAAGCTTTGGAGGGGTCTGATCTAGTTTTTATAGCCGCTGGGATGGGTGGAGGAACTGGTACAGGAGCAGCACCAGTTGTTGCTGAAGTAGCCAAACAAAGTGGGGCTCTAACAGTAGGTATAGTAACCAAACCATTTTCTTTTGAAGGAAAAAGAAGAATGCGTCAAGCAGAGGAGGGGATTGCAAGACTAGCTGAAAACGTTGATACTCTTATAGTTATTCCAAATGACCGATTAAAAGATGTTATAGCAGGAGCTCCTCTTCAAGAAGCATTTAGGAATGCTGATGATGTTCTAAGGATGGGCGTCAAAGGCATTAGTGATATAATTACTTGCCCAGGTTTAGTTAATGTTGATTTTGCAGACATAAGATCAGTTATGACGGAAGCTGGCACTGCTCTTCTAGGAATAGGCATAGGTTCAGGAAGATCGAGAGCTATAGAGGCTGCACAGGCAGCAATGAATAGTCCTTTATTAGAAGCAGCTAGAATTGATGGGGCTAAAGGCTGCGTTATAAATATTACTGGTGGCAAAGACATGACTTTAGAAGACATGACCTCCGCATCTGAAATTATTTATGATGTTGTTGATCAAGAAGCAAATATTATTGTTGGTGCAGTGGTCGATGAAGCAATGGAAGGAGAGATTCAAGTTACTGTAATTGCTACAGGATTTGAAACAACCCAACCATTAAATCAGCAAAGAATAAAAAATAGATTATCTAATCAACCCTTATATAATTATTCCGACAATAAAGAATCTGGAGCCAGCATTCCTGAGTTTTTGAGATTAAGGCAAAATAAAAAAGATATAGGTTAAAAGGTAAAATAGAGTGACTCGGTTATCTCGCCTGCCTCAAGCATCCCTTGTGGCTGCTACCTTCCGGTCCTGACCAGGTTTAGGCGTTAAAACCGCGAAAGGCCGAGTCAAAATTATACTAGCAATTCTTGATTAAAAAAGATACATAAATTTATTATGTTACCTCCAGACTTAGTTAATTATAAAAAAAAATCTCGTAAAATCATTGCACTTACTGCATGGGACTCTATATCAGGATCAATTGCAGAACAAGCAAATGTTGATCTTGTACTAGTAGGAGATTCATTAGCAATGGTCTGCTTAGGATACAAATCGACATTGCCATTAACTTTAGAAAACATAATTTATCATACTAATGCTGTTTCAAGAGGATTTAAGAAGAAAATTGAGGAACAACCTTTACTCATTTCAGATATGCCTTTTCTGACTTACCAATGTGGTGAGGATAAAGCTGTTGAGTATGCAGGAAAAATAATTCAGAGCACTTATGCAAAAGCTGTAAAAGTAGAAGGAGCTGAACCAGAAATACAAAAAGTTATTTCTAGATTAATAAGGATGGGAATCCCTGTTATGGGTCATATAGGTCTTACACCACAAAGCTATCTAAATATTGGATTAAAAAAACAAGGAGAAAGCTTAGCAAGCCAAGAAAAAATCAAGAAAGAGGCTTTAATACTTGAAGAATTAGGATGTTTTTCAATAGTTCTTGAACATATTCCTGATTTGCTTGCTAAAGAAATACAAAATTCTTTAACAATTCCCATAATAGGTATCGGTGCAGGTAATTATTGCGATGGGCAAGTAAGAGTTACTGCAGATTTGTTAGGCCTCAATGATAATCAACCGCCATTTTGCCAACCAATTATACAAGGGAAGAAATTATTTAAGGATAAATTAAAAGATTGGGTAGACTCTGAAAGACTTAATTAATATCATCCCACCACCTAAACATAGAGACAAGAACTTGATTGCTTAGTTCCATACCACTAGGCTCACTTAAAAAGAATCTATTCCCCTTTCTTACTAATAGTCCACTTTCAAGAAATCTTTCCCATTTTTCAAG
>CACNCF010000022.1 GCA_902618795.1 uncultured Prochlorococcus sp. | reverse complement strand
TGTTGATTACATTTTTAACTCTTGCAACTAATTCATCGGGATCGAAAGGTTTGGAAATATAATCATCAACTCCAGCAAGATAACCTTCGGTTCTGTCTAAAGTCATTCCTTTTGCAGTTAGAAAAATAACTGGAGTGCCTCCTAATTTTTCATCCTCTCTAATTTTTTCTAATAAAGCATAACCGTTGGCTCGGGGCATCATTACATCGCTAATTATTAAATCGGGGAAAACTGTTTGAGCTTTTTCCCAACCATCCTCTCCATCAACTGCAATAATTATTTCAAAGCCCTCATCTTCTAGAAATGTTTTAACAGCTGTTCTTAAACCAGGCTCATCATCGACTAATAAAATTCTTGATTTTCTTAACGGTTCATTTTTTATTTGATTAATTTCATTCATTTTTTAAATTCTTTAATTTGATTTTCTAGTAATAAACAGAATTTTATATACTAAACATGATGCTATCAACTCCCATACTACTAGACTATCAATCTTCGACTCCTTGCTCTAAAGATGTTGTTGATTCTATGAAACCTTTTTGGAGTGAGATATTTTCTAATCCTGCAAGCAAATCTAATTTGGCAGGGATTAACGCAAGCGCCATATTGGAAGCTTCAAGAGAAAAAATAGAACAAAATTTATTTCTTCAGAATAAAAAAGTTATTTTTACAAGTGGCGCAACTGAATCTAATAACTTAGCCTTATTAGGTTTTGCTAGAAATTTCTATAAAAAAACAGGAAATTATGGACATATTATTACCTTAAAAACGGAGCATAAAGCTGTTTTGGAGCCCCTAAACCAACTAAAAAAAGAGGGATTTATGGTTACAGAAATTAATCCTGAGAAAGATGGCTTAATTTCGGAAAAACAATTCATAAAGAATATAAGAGAAGATACATTTCTGGTTAGTGTTATGTTGGCAAATAATGAAATAGGAGTAATTCAGCCCGTAGAGAATTTTTCAAAAATATGTAAATCGCGAGGAATAACTTTTCACTCTGATTTCGCACAATGTTTAGGTTATATCGAGTTAAAAAATCTTTTATCAGATGTAAATATGATTACAATGAGTTCTCACAAAATATATGGTCCTAAAGGGATAGGACTTCTCTTAATTGATCAAGAAATTAATCTTGAGCCCTTAATTGTTGGAGGAGGTCAGGAATATGGTCTCAGGTCTGGTACACTACCTCTTCCTTTGGTAGTAGGCTTTGCTAAAGCAATAGAGATAGCAGTTTTTAATCAAAAAAATAATGCTGAGAAATTACTTTTACACAGAAATAACCTTTTAAAGGGTTTGTTAGAAAATAATTCTGGTTTATTAATTAATGGCTCAATAGAAAAAAGATTACCTCACAATTTAAACTTGACTGTATTGGATTTAAACGGAGCAAAGTTTCATAAACTTTTAAAATCTAAAATAATTTGTTCTAGTGGATCTGCATGCAGTAATGGTGAACCATCTCATGTTTTACTAGCCTTAGGTAGATCTTTTAGAGAGGCGGAATCTTCAATAAGGTTAAGTATTGGATTAAGCACTAACTCAGACGATATAAAACAAGCAATTCATATTCTTACAAATACGATCAAATCATTACGTTAGAAATTATTAGCTCTTTAATTCAATTGAGCAATTCTTAATTTTCCACTTCTAGCTCTTTTATTTAGTTCGACTTCTTCTACTGAGGGAGTTATTGGTTTTTTTGTAAGGTTTTTTAGTCTTTGATCATTTTTAAAAGAACTTTTAACTAACCTATCCTCCAGGGAATGAAAACTAATAATAGAAATAATTCCTCCTGGCAAAAGCCATTCAGGAACAACTTGCAAAAATTTTTCTAACACGTCAATTTCTTTATTAACGGCAATTCTTAGTGCTTGAAATGTTCTTGTTGCTGGGTGTATTTTTTTATATCTTTGTTTTGGTGGGAAGCAGCCAGCAATAGAATAAGCTAACTCTTTTGTCCCAGAATATTTCCCATTTTCCCTTAAATCCATTTTTATTTTCCTAGCAATTTTTCTTGATAATCTCTCATCTCCATATTTATAAATTAGGTTAGCTAGATCTTTTTCATCTAAAGCCTCAATTAATTTCTCTGCATCAACCTCAAGCAAAGGATTCATTCTCATATCAAGTGGACCATCTTTTTGGAAGCTAAATCCTCTTTTAGGGTCATCAATTTGATTACTATTTACTCCAAGATCTGCAATTACAAAAGAAACTTTTTCTTTTGGTACAAAATCCGCAAAATTTGAAGCCCTTATATCAACCCTATTTTGAAATTCATCAAGTTTTTTTGATGCTGATTTTCTCGCGAATGGATCTTGATCGAGTCCAATTATATTTAAATCCGAATATTTTCTCAATAAATGATAAGAGTGCCCGCCTCCTCCTAGGGTTGCGTCTATTCCTTTAAGTTTGTTGTCATGTATTAAAGGGTAATGCTCTAATGAGGCCATAATCTCATCTGTCATAACTGATTTATGATTGAAAAAAGATGAATCAGATAGGTCAGTTTGCATAACTTTCGACTAAGATTTGTTTAGAAGTTAAATTTCCAATGGCTCAGTTAGAGACTAGAACAGAACCAATGGTGGTCAATTTTGGCCCTCACCATCCCTCAATGCATGGTGTTTTAAGGTTAGTTGTAACTCTTGATGGTGAGAATGTCATTGATTGTGAGCCGGTAATTGGATATTTACATAGAGGAATGGAAAAGATAGCGGAAAATAGGACAAATGTAATGTATGTCCCTTATGTAAGCAGAATGGATTATGCGGCAGGAATGTTTTATGAAGCTATTGTAGTAAATGCTCCTGAAAGATTAGCTAATATTCCAGTCCCTAAAAGAGCTAGTTATATAAGAGTTCTTATGCTGGAACTTAATCGTATTGCTAATCATCTTTTATGGCTCGGCCCTTTTTTAGCAGATGTAGGCGCTCAAACTCCATTTTTCTATATTTTTAGAGAACGAGAAATGATTTATGATCTTTGGGAAGCTGCTACTGGACAAAGGCTAATAAATAATAATTTCTTTAGGATAGGTGGTGTCGCATGTGATCTTCCATATGGTTGGTTAGAAAAATGTATAGACTTTTGCGATTGGTTCGGTCCTAAGATAGATGAATACGAAAAATTAATCACAAACAATCCAATTTTTAGAAAAAGAATTGAAGGTCTTGGAACAATACAAAGAGACCAGGCAATTAATTGGTCTTTGTCTGGCCCAATGCTTAGAGCTTCTGGAGTTTCCTGGGATTTAAGGAAGGTCGATAATTATGAATGTTATGACGATTTTGATTGGCAGATTGCTTCGGAAAAAGAAGGGGATTGTTATGCGAGATATCGAGTAAGAGTTGAAGAGATGAGACAATCACTAAGCATCATTCGCCAAGCCTGCAAAATGATTCCAGGAGGTCCAACAGAAAATTTAGAAGCTCAAAGAATGGCGACTGAAGATAAGAAAAGTGAAATATTTGGTATCGACTATCAATATGTAGCTAAGAAAGTTGCTCCAACTTTTAAAATTCCTAACGGAGAATTGTATACAAGATTAGAGTCCGGCAAAGGAGAAATAGGTGTATTTATTCAAGGAAATAATGAAGTTACCCCATGGAGATTTAAAATCAGAGCAGCTGATTTAAATAATCTGCAAATATTGCCTCATATTCTTAAAGGTGCCAAAATCGCTGATATTATGGCAATCCTTGGTTCAATAGATGTCATTATGGGATCTGTTGATAGATAATTTCTTTAAATGAAACCCTCTGACTGGTTAATATTGCAGAAGAAGGTAAGGTTTGGTGATTGTGATTCTGCAGGTGTAATTCATTTTCATAACTTATTAAAATGGTCTCATGAAGCTTGGGAAGAAAGTATTGAAATCTATGGGATCCCTTATCATGATATTTTCCCAGATTTTTCTATACGTAAAAGTCAAATTATTTTTCCAATAGTAAATTGTGAAGCAAACTTTCATGCGCCTATAAAAATTGGAGATTTATTAAAAGTAAAAATTGCCCCTCATAAAATTAATACTCATTTGTTCCAAGTAAATAGCTTTTTTATAAAAAATGGAAATAAAGTAGCCGAAGGGAAAATTATACACTGTTCTTTAGATGTTGATTCAAGAAATAAAATAGAAATTCCCGATCAGCTAGAAAGATGGATAGAGGCTTCTAATGTGAGTACAATTTTAAAAGAATGCTGATTATTATTTTTTAAATTTATAGTTTATTTTTTCTGTAATGCTATTTTTGTTTTTAACAATCCACTTTTCAGGCTTTTCATGTTTAGGCCAACTTTGAGAAAAATTTTTTAATAAATTTAAAGAAATTTCAATATTTTTATCATTTGTAAGTTCTCTAAATTCAACTATTACTTTAATTTTATTTCCCCATAATTTGTTAGATACTTTCGAAATATTGAATTTATTAATGGGGATATTTTCTTTAATAATGAAATCATTTAATCTAGATTCAATTACTTCAGGGAAAACAACTTCTCCACCTGAATTAAAGGCATTATCACTTCTTCCAACAAATTTTAAATAGTAAGAATTATTGATTTGCTTAATTTCACCTAAATCCCCGGTTTGCCACCACCCATTTTTATTTTTGAAATTTTCAGTTTTTAAAGAATCTATTATTTCGATTCCAATTCTGGCTGATTTTATTTCGATTAATCCTTGTGCGTTAATTCTTATTTTTGTATCTGGTAGTATTTCTCCAACATTTTTAAAACCCATTAAGAATTCTTTTGGTTTTAAGCTCGTAACCATTGCTGCTGTTTCAGTTGAGCCGTAACAAGGTGCTAATTTTATTTTTTCTTTTATACATTGTTCTGCAGTTTCGTCTGAAATTGAAGCTCCACCTACCCAAATTAGATCAAAAATTTTTAGCCAACTAATTCCTTCTTTTTGAGCTAAAAGTCTTTGCAATTGGGTAGGTACTAATGACGTAATCAAGTGTTTTTTGTTTTTTTTAAATTTAATTGTGAAAAGTAAAAGTTCTCGAGTTTTTTTTATCAAATTCGGAGAAATATTAATACAATCACATCCCCAAGTTTGACTTCTAAAAATTGGCATTAATCCACTTATATGGTTCAGGGGTAAAGTATTTAAAATTAAGCAGTTTTGTAATTCAAATCCTTGCTCTATTAGCCATTGACCTGATGTAGTTGCAGATAATTTAAGATTATTTAAATGGTGAAAACATTGTCTCGGTTTTCCAGAACTCCCACTACTGTTTAAGATAATTGCTGGCCCATTTTCAGTAATTGAATCTAATACATCTTTGTCTTCATAAAATTTGTTTTTTACATAAATAATTTTATTCTCTCTAATTTTTTCAATAATTTTTTCAACAGATTGAGTTTCGTTATTTTCAACTTCAATAGTATGAATTTTATTTTTCATAGTTGATCCCATATCTTTTTTGCTTCATTTAAAAATAGAAATGAATTAGGGAATTTATTCATTGCTAAACCAGGAACTTTTGGCGTTGGTCCTTGTAATTGTAGAGAAGATAAATGATGGAGCCATCTCTTTCCTATTCCAGTTTCAAATGAGGTACTTATAGATATTAAAGCTTTTTTATTTTCTAATTCTCTTAAAAGCTTGACTGGATTATTTTCTTGAGAAGGCCTTCTAATTTGCCAACCTTTCCACTCATCAATCAAAGTTGGAAATTTTAAAAGTGATTCGTCTAAAGCTATTGGAATTTTTTTGTTTAGTTCTGTCAGTCCATCAATATCATCAACACAGAGAGGTTGTTCTAACCAATCTATATTTTTATTATCTTTCAAAATATCAGCCCATCTATTAGCTATCTCTCTTTCCCAAGAACCATTAGCATCTATTCTTAACTTAATATTATTACCTATTTGGCTTAAAATTTCTTCTAATTTTGCTTCTTCCTCATGGTTATTTTTTATTGCTACTTTCCATTTTAAGGTTAAAGATTTTCCAATATCACAATGTCTTTTTTTAATATCATTAAGATCAGAAACTACATTTTCATGATTTAACAATATGGCTGTTTTACCAATTTCATCAAAGTAGTAGTTTTCTTTAAAAATTATTTTTCCATTGATCTCAGCTAATGCAGAATTTATTGCAGATTGAATGCATGGGTGAAAAATATTTATTTGCTCAGATAAATTAAATTCCTCTATATACTCAGGGATCATATCTAGTTGTTTCGCACACTTTTTTAAGTCTTTTTTATGTAGCGGTGAAACTTCTCCAAACCCTATTTTTTTATCATTACTTATTAATTTAATTATCCAACCCGATTTTGTATGGTAATTGGTTTTAGAATTTTCTAATTTGGCCGATAACTTAAAGCTATAAGATTTTTTTTGAAATATTAAGTTCATTTATTTAGATAGTAATTAAATATTAATCCTGTGATTAAACCAATTCCATTAAGAGTTTGAAATTTTATTGCGACGAATTTGCAATTTTTTATTGCAGAAGGTTTTGCATACGAAGATTTTAATAAATTTATAAGTCTTATTGCTTGAGGGAAACTAAGCAAATAAAGGATGCAAAACACTGGAATAAATCCATAAACTATTGTGAAAAGTTGAAAAATATATATTGTAAAAATTATCCAAGGCACAAATTGAGAACCTTTTTTTGCCCCTAAGCGAACTAAAGGTGAACTTTTCCCATGCTTTTTATCTTCAGAAATTTGATGAAAATGAGAACAAAATAATACAAGAGTTGTCGCCAAGGAAGGTCCTGAACCAAGTAATAAAGAAACTTTCCATGGAATATCTTCGAAGTAAATATTAGACGGATTTAACGCAATTAAGACTGCAGAGTACGCAAAAGGTCCAAATGCAAGCCAGCATAATGGTTCTCCTAAACCTTGATAGCCCAATCTAAAAGGAGGACCTTGATATAAATATCCTAAGAAGCAGCAAGCTGCTACCAAAATAAAAATGTTTATACTTGTTGATACTGAAATAATTAAAATTATTAATAAACCAATAACTAAAGATGTATATGCAATAAATGAAATTATTTTTTTATTTTTTACAAGATTTACTATTGAATGGAATTTAAATTCATCGATTCCTGTTTCTGCGTCGTATAAATCATTAGTTAGATTTTCCCAAAGTAATATCAAAATTGCAGCTAAAGTAAATGAAATCAAATTATAAATTTTTACCTCTTCATATTGATTGAGTAAGTAAGCCCCAGTTATTAAAACTGGAAGTATGGCAACTGAATAAAGAGGCCATTTTATTGCTTTTTTCCATAATTTTTTTTTATCTTCTTCCATTTTTAATTAACACGCAAAATTAGATAATTATTGAATGTAGTTTATAAATTGAGTTACATTTTTTACTTTATTGCATCATTTTTAGTTATTTTCAATAAGTAATGAAAAATGATTTAAACTTAACAGATTTTTTAAAAGATGTATTTTCTTCTTTCGATAAGAAAGTTGAAAATTCTGGATTAGTAAGTATTTGTGTTGAAATTCCTTCTATTGATTTATTTCAAGTTTATGAATTGTTAATAAATCAATATCCGTTTTCTTCATTTTGGGAGGAATCTGATGGCATTTCATATATAGCTTTCGAGAAGTGTAAATATGTTACTCTGGATGGCCCAAAAAGATTTGAGGTAGCAAAAGAGTTTAATTCTGAGAATTTTAAAAATTTAATTTACTTAACTAATGAATCGCATAATTCTGCACTTTCAAAAATTATTTATTTATTTTCTTTCTCGGAAAATTTGAATAATAAGAATTTACCTTCAGATACCCCTAGTTTGGAAGCCATTTTGCCAAAAATATTAATTACTAAAAGTGGCAAGAATTGCTGGTTAAGAATCAATGGTCATGTTGAAGGTAAATCATCATTAAGAACATTAATTGAAGAAATATGGACAATTAGAAATCAAGTTATTAATTCTGGCTCAGAATTAATAAAATCATCTGGCTTAAAAACTAGTTTTGATTCCCCTTTTATTGATGATTTCTCACGCTCCTTAGAAACTTCTAAAACAAACATGAAAAAAGTAGTAAATAGAGGAATTCAATTAGTAGAGAAAGATATCCTCGAAAAGATAGTTTTAGCAAATAGGATTAAAATAAAACTTAAAAATAAATTAGATTTAGTAGAAATTTTAAAAAGATTTAAAAAGAAGCAACCAAATACATGTAGATACGTATGGAAAAGGAATAGTAAAGATATTTTGTTTGGAGCATCTCCAGAAAAATTATTTTCTTTCTCTAAACCTAATTTAACTTTAGAGGCTCTTGCTGGAACTATTGCTACTAATTCAAATTTTAAGAAACTCCTAAAAAGTACTAAAGACTTAAAGGAACATAATTATGTAATACAACATTTGATTAAATCTTTAGAAGTTTCAAAAATAACAAACTTTAAAAAAAGTGATATCAAGTTAAATTCATTTGGAGATATTGCTCATTTGCAAACACTCATTTTCTCTAAAGTTGAAAATATTTGCCCTTTTGAATTGCTGAAAAACTTACATCCATCTCCAGCTGTTTGTGGATACCCAAAAAATGCAGCATTGGATTGGATAAACACTCTTGAGTCTTTCCCTAGAGGAAATTATGCTTCTCCAATGGGTTGGGTGGATTCATCAGGCAATGCTTCATTTCTTTTGGCAATAAGAGGCGCAAGATGTATTGAAGAAAATATTGAATTTACTGCAGGTTCAGGTATAGTTTCTGGCTCCGTTTTAGAGAAAGAAATAGATGAGATTAAATTAAAATTTGAATCTATAGTAAAACAGATATTTTGTGTTAAATATCCTAGATAATTTCTACTAATTTTTCAATAACTTCCTCTGAAACATTTTTATTAGATAAATTTTCTATTTCTCTTAAACCTGTTGGACTAGTTACATTAATCTCGCTAAGCATTCCATTTATTACATCAATACCTACAAAAAATAAACCTTCATCTTTGAAGTGTTGAGATAATTCTGAGCAGATACTTATTTCTTTTTCTGTTAATAATGTGGGTTCAGCCTTGCCTCCCATCGCTAAATTACTCCTAAAATCGCCTCCTTGAGGAATCCTATTTATTGATCCAATTGCTTCTCCGTTTACGATAATTATTCTTTTATCACCCTCTATGACTTCAGGAATAAATTTTTGCATCATAACGGGCAATTCTTCTTGAGAAGTGATTAATTCAATGATTGCGTTAATTCCTGGAGAATTTTTATTTATCCTTATAACACCTTGACCACCTTTTCCTCCAAGAGGTTTTATGACTACTTCATTATTTATATTTGCAAAATTAATAAGATCTTTTACCTTACTCGCAACTATTGTAGGTGCCATTAAGTGGCTGTATCTTAAAGCACCTAGCTTTTCATTCCACGCTCTTAATGATGAGGGTTTGTTAATTACTTTTACTCCTTTTCTTTCGGCAACTTCTAAAAGATGGGTTGCATATAAATAAGCCTCATTTACAGGAGGATCTTTTCTCATCCAAATGCAATTAAATTCGGCGAGAGGTATGCAATCATTCTCTTTGAAAGAAATCCACGGTATTACTTCAACTTTTACGGAAGATGCCCATACTTCATCACCTCTTGCTTCCAGGTCTTGAGGAGTACAACTCCAGATTTCAATATTTTTTTTTGATGATGCTTGCATTAAAGCAGCAGTTGAATCTTTTAAGGGATTTATATTTTTAATTGGATCAATTACGAATAGAAATTTCATAAGATCTAGTTTAATAATGCTTCTAATTTATTTTCATTTTCTAATGCGTAGAGATCATCGCAGCCTCCGATACCCTCATTATCTATAAATATTTGTGGTAATGTTCTTCTACCATCAGCTCTTTCAATCATCAATGCTCTGGCATCTTCGTCGCCATCTATTTTATATTCTGTAAAATTTACATTTTTTTTCTTGAGTAGTGATTTTGCTCGAATACAGAATGGGCAATATTGCCAAGTATAAATTTCAACTTTGGACATTTTTTTAAAATAATACTTAGTTTATACTATTAAACAAAAGTGCTTGTTAGATTATAAATAACGATTAAATTCTATTTTGATAGATATTACAGATTTCAAAAAAGATCTTTCAGAACTAACAGATCGCCTGGGTAATGCTCAGGATTGTCTTTGACGTTCCAAGATTAAAAGCGAAAAGGAAAGAGTTAGAGCAAATTTCTGCTCAGCCTGAATTTTGGGAAAATCAAGAAGAAGCTAAAAAGCAAATGTTAATCCTTGATGATGTCAAAGCACAACTCGAATTGTTAGATAAATGGAAAACTTTTATTTCTGATGCTAATGCCTCTCTTGAGCTTTATTCTTTAGAACCCGAAGAGGAAATGATTTTAGAATCGCAGCTGGGATTAAAGAAATTAAGAGAGAATTTGGATAAATGGGAATTTGAAAGATTGTTATGTGGTGAATACGATAAGGAAGGAGCAGTAGTTTCTATTAACGCAGGTGCGGGTGGAACAGATGCGCAGGATTGGGTAGAGATATTATTAAGAATGTACTCAAGATGGGCCGATAATAATCAAATGAGCCTTGTCATTAATGAATTATCTCAAGGAGAAGAAGCAGGTATTAAAAGTGTAACG
>CACNCF010000021.1 GCA_902618795.1 uncultured Prochlorococcus sp. | reverse complement strand
AAAAATGGAATTTTATGATAACTATTATCTATTTCAAATTTGCGGCTTAATTTGCTTAGTATCTTATTATCAGAAGATGATATTAAGTAAGAATATTTGGTTTCCCGAGACTTTTTATTTTTAGAAACTTCAAATTTTAAGGTACTAAATATCAGACTAAAAAAATAAAAAGATATTCCAGAAAAAATTAATATTGGAATTATTAAAACAAAAGATTTGAATTTAATCTTTTGCACCTTAAGCAACTAAAAAACTATGTCCTATCGCTAAAGCTGTAACTAACATTCCAGTTATAAGGAACGGTTGTGCACTTGCTTGATATTTGACATCAAACTTTAAAGGATCTCTTAGTAACCACATATCTTGAAATGTAATTTGTGGAATTACCAATAAAACCAAAATTACAGAGGCTAAATGTTGACCAATAATGACTAATACTACAACCATTGCTAATTGAAAAATGTCAATTAGTCCTGCACTTATTCTACTTGCATTTTTAATTCCAAATACTACTGGTAAAGAATTTAAGCCTAGCTTTGAGTCTCCTTCAACACTTTTGAAATCATTAATAACAGCAATTCCAAGTCCTGAGAGGCTATAGGCAAGTGTTAGTATCGCCGTCACGATAGTTAATTTCCCAAACAAGGCTTGTCCTGCCCACCAAGGTAAAGCTATATAAGATGCTCCTAATGCATAATTTCCAAGCCAACCATTCTGTTTTAATTTGAGTGGTGGAGCAGAATATATATAACTAACAAAGGAACCTCCTAATGCCAAAAGTAAGACGGAGGGGAAGCTGTGCTTAGCATATAAATCTAATAGAAAAGCAACTATTAAACCAGCTATAAGTAATACCCAGATTTGTATTTTTACATCTTTAATTGAAATTTTGCCAGAAGGAATTGGTCTATTTGGTTCATTAATTGCATCAATTTCTTTATCAAAAAAATCATTTATGGTTTGGGTATAACCAGCCAAAAGTGGTCCACTCATCAACATACATGCCAATGAAGCTAGAACATTACTAAATGTCCATTCAAAATTCCCACTTGCAGCTGCTCCACAAATAACCCCCCATATCAAAGGAATCCACGTTATGGGTTTCATTAACTGTATACGGAGTTTCCATATGCTTGATGTTTCAGAGGCACCCTTTATTCCCAATAATTGTTTTGGATCATTCACTTTACTCTTTAACCTTTCTCAATTTCTTCTGGGAAAAACCAATTTTGCTCACCATTCTGAAATTTTGCGGTGATGCCAATACTTCTGCCGTCTGTCATTTTATAGCCTGTTATTACGGCTTTGGGATTAGAGGATATTTGATCAATTAATTTAGCTGGTAGTCTATCTTTTACTTTGTTAATGTTAATTTTAATTTTACTACCGATTTTGGGTAATAATTTTGTTTCAGCCATAAGAGGTAAAATGGAAGCTATTATGCAAGATTAACAGCATTTGGACAATTTTTAATAAAATGGTAGCTCTTCGTTTAATTCCTTGTTTAGATGTCGCCAATGGCAGAGTCGTTAAAGGTGTAAATTTTGTTAACTTGAGAGACTCAGGTGATCCTGTTGAATTGGCTTGTAGGTACTCTGATGAAGGCGCAGATGAATTGGTATTTTTAGATATTAGAGCAAGCGTGGAAAATAGGCATACATTAGTTGACCTTGTATCTAGGACAGCAAAATCAGTAAAAATTCCATTTACAGTAGGTGGAGGTATAGATTCAGTTTCTTCTATTAATGATCTTTTAAGAGCAGGAGCAGATAAAGTGAGTTTGAATTCGTCAGCCGTAAGAAATCCCCATTTAATTTCTAAAAGTTCTAAAGAATTTGGTAATCAATGCATCGTTATAGCAATTGATGCTCGAAGAAAAGTTGATAAGGTTGGAGAATGGGAGGTATATGTGAAAGGAGGGAGAGAAAATACCGGTATAGATGTATTAAGTTGGGCAAAGAAAGTTGAGGAGTTAGGCGCAGGGGAAATATTGCTTACTTCAATGGATGGTGATGGAACACAGAATGGATATGATTTAAATTTGACAGAATCTGTTGCAAATATTGTTGATATCCCAGTAATTGCTTCTGGCGGGGCAGGTTGTTTAGAAGATATCTATGATGTTTTCAATGAAGGCAGGGCATCTGCCGCACTTTTAGCATCATTACTTCATGATAAGAAACTTACTCTAAAAGAAATAAAAACTTTCCTTCTCGAAAAAAATCTTCCAATTAGACCATATGAATAAAAATTTAGTTTAATACCAAAAAAAATAAGTTAAAAAATTTAAAAATGAAATTCACAAAAACTATCGAAGTCAAAAATATATTTAATAAAATTTCTTATAAATATGACTTTTTAAATAATCTTTTAAGTTTTGGGCTGCACAGATTATGGAAAAGGAAATTAGTTAATTTATTGGAACCTTTAAATGGCGAAGATTGGGCTGATTTATGCTGTGGAACTGGAGATTTAGCATTCTTAATTTCTGAGAGAGTTAGTCCAAAGGGTTCAATTACTGGGATTGACAGTGCAGAGGATATCTTAAATATTGCAAAAAAAAAATCAGAGCTTAAAAAAAATAAATTTATTAAGTGGGAAATTAAAGATGTATTAGAAATTAATGATTATTCAAAAAATTTTGATGGGATTTGCATGTCATATGGACTTAGAAACTTAAATAATGTTGAAGAAGGAATAAAAAAAGTTTTTGATCTTTTGAAGGATAAGGGAAGGGCAGGATTTTTGGATTTTAATCACTCAAAAAGAAATTCTTTATCCAATATTTTTCAGAAAATTTATTTGAGATTAATTGTAGTAACCATTTCGCGGCTTTTTAATTTAGCTCCAGAGTACGAATATATTGAAAAAAGTATTAGTAATTTTCCAAAGAAAAATGAGCTTATAAATATTGCTAAGGAAGTTGGATTTAAAAAAGCTGAATATAGGACTATTTTGGGGGGGCAAATGGGAATGCTAATTTTAGTTAAATAAAGAATTTAGTTTTTTATTTTTCTCCAACAAAAAGAACACTTTCCCCATCTTTTGATTTCGCCCTCAGGAGTAGGGGAATTACAAAGAGTACAAATGCACATATTATTTTGATTGATTCTGCTTGGATGCTTTGCCCAAACTATCTTTGCATTAGTAGCTTTGATATTTTTATTTTTAATTTCATAATTTTGTATTATTTTTATTTCATTCAAAGTTATTCCAATTTTCTCGATTCTCTCTTTTAATTTATGCTTGTTATAGATTAAAGCTTGGCGCCACTGTGGATGATTTACTGCAATAGTAAGTATTTTTTTTTCAATATTTAATGGTTTACATTCTTGAAATAGTTCTAATCCGATTAAGTTCTTCCAGTTTTCATTGATTTTAGAGAGTTTATCTAAGTCTCCGCAGGATTTTTTGAAATTATCAAGACAAATTTTTAATGGATGTGGATTCCTTCTATTCACTATTGGCAAATACTTTTTGTCCAATTTGTAAAATTTACTTATTAAGACTAAAGTTAATCTAATCTTTAAAAAGATGCTCGTTGTTTTAATAAAAAATTTGTGAAAGTTATTGGACCTGCAGCTAAGACAGTTTTTTATTTAAAAAAAATTCAGGGTCAATATCCAACCTGGACACTTCATTACAAAATAAAATGTAAAAGTACCGAAAATGAGCTAACAAACTTTTTTGAATATTCTGAAATAAAAAAAAATCAGCCTGTAGCTATAATCGCAAGAGAACAATTCTCAGGGGTTGGCCAAAACTCAAAAACTTGGATTTCACCAAAAGGCGGGATTTGGTTAAGTGCAGCTTACCCAATATTTTCAAAAGAATTTGAATGTCAAATATTTAATTTGTCTTTAGGTATTAAGTTATGTGAAATGCTTAGACAAGAGAAAATAAATGTTTGTTTGAAATGGCCAAATGATATTTTTTTTGGTTCAAAAAAGTTGATTGGATTTTTACCGAGGGTTATAACAAGAGGCAAAGAAATTATCTATGTAAGAGTGGGAATTGGCATGAATGTTTTAAATTACACTCCATCGGAAGGTATTTCATTATCAAAAGTACTTCAAACTAAGAATATTAATCAACATTATTGGACAGCTAAAGTTCTTAAAGCTTTTTATGATTCAACTGAATTTAATAAGAATAAAGAATATGTAATTAAATCTGCAAATAAGTTTCTTAATAAAAATTTTTTACCTAGTGGTTATTGTCCTAATACATGGAAAATTAAAGATATTGATTCCAAAGGGAATTTAAGAATTGAGAATGAAACTCAACTTAAAGTAATTAGAAGGTTTTGAATTTAATTAACTTTTAATTCAACTATTCTTCCATCCTTAAATTTGGCTATTTTTTTTGCGCGATTTGCAACTTCATCTTCATGGGTAACTAAAACTATAGTTATTCCAGATTCATGCAGTTTGTCAAAAAGATCTAATACATCTTCAGTGGTTTTTGAATCTAGTGCTCCAGTAGGTTCGTCTGCTAGCAAAATTGCGGGGTTGTTGATAATAGCCCTCGCGATAGCAACTCGTTGTTGTTGACCTCCAGATAATTGATTTGGACGATTATTCATTCTTTCTGAAAGGCCAACTTTTTTTAAGGCATTCTTACCTCGCTCTAATCTTTGTTCAGGATCAATACCAGCATAAATCATCGGCAAAGTTACGTTTTCAAGTGCAGTTGCGTCTGAAAGAAGATGAAATTGTTGAAAAACGAAGCCTAATTTTTGGTTACGAATTTCCGCGAGCTCATCATCAGATAAATTTTCAACAGGAATACCATTTAATTTATAAATACCTTGAGATGGTCTATCTAGACATCCAATAATATTCATAGCTGTGCTTTTGCCTGAGCCACTAGCTCCCATTACAGCTAAATAATCACCTTTATAAATTTCTAAGTTTATGCTGTCTAAGGCTCTAACAGTTAAATCCTCTTTCCCATATGTTTTAGTTATATTTTCTAAACTCGCGACTTTCTTTGACATTTGTTGAAGAATTATTTTAGGAAACATTGTTTGCCGTAGCAATAATATCTTGTAAGAAAGGAGTTTCTGAAACTGCTGTATTAGCCAATTTAAAAAGAGGATTAGAAAGGATTCCTCCGAGAGCAGTTACTGCGATGCAAGTATAAAGTGCAATTCTCAACGGAGGTAATCCTACAATTCCCCAATTAATTTCAGGATATGATTTGACTATTTCAGAGGCTTCCTGTGGTTCTTTAACTACCATCATTTTTATCACTGAAATGTAGTAATAAATAGAAATAACTGAAGTTACTAATCCAACTATTACTAATAGATATTGATGATTTGCCCAACCTGCAAAGAACAAGTATATCTTTCCAAAAAATCCTAACATTGGAGGTAAACCTCCAAGAGAGAGAAGACAAAGGCTTAAGCCTAATGTAATGAGTGGATCTTTTTGATAAAGTCCTGAGTAATCAAGAATTCTGTCAGAACCAGTTCTTAGTGAGAAAAGTATTACACAAGAAAATGCACCCAAATTCATAAACAAATATGCAGCTAAATATAAAACAGCAGCTGATAAACCATCTTGTGTGCCAGATACTATTCCAATCATTACAAATCCGGCCTGTCCAATAGAACTGTAAGCTAGCATCCTTTTCATTGAGGTTTGAGCTAGAGCTACAACATTTCCTAAAGCCATGCTCAATATGGCCAAAATGGTAAATAAAAGTTTCCATTCTTCGTCAAAAGAAGAGAAAGTTGTGCTTAATATTCTTATTGCAAATGCAAAGCCCGCTGTTTTTGAACCAACAGATAAAAAAGCTACTACAGGTGTAGGTGAACCCTCATATACATCAGGCGTCCATTGATGAAAGGGAACAGCTGCAATTTTAAATGCAACTGTTGATAAGACAAATACAAGAGCTAGTGAAGTGATGAAGGATGGCTTATTGATAATCTCTAAACCTATGGTCGCTAAGTTTGTTGAACCACTTAATCCATAAAGAAAAGAGGATCCATACAAATAGACAGCAGCAGCAGCTGAACCAACAAGGAGGTATTTTAAGGCTGCTTCTGAACTTCTTGGATCTCTTTTGAGGTAACCAGAAAGTAAGTAACTTGCTACAGATAAAGTTTCCAGAGATATAAATACACTTATAAGGTCAGTAGATCCACACAAAAGCATTGCACCAAGGGTGGCCGAAAGAACTATCGCGGCAAACTCGCCAATTGGACTACCACTTTGTTCTGTATACCGCCAACTTATAAGTAAAGATACTAAGGTAGATAAAGAAATTATTGCTCTAAATGCGATAGCCAAATTATCTGAATTAAAGGACCCAAGGAATGCGCTTTCTATCGGATTACTCCATTGCAATGCCAAACTAATAAGAGAGCTGCCAATTGATAAATAGCAAATTATTGGTGCCCATTTTGATGCAGTTTTTTCTCCAGCTAAGTCTACAAGAAGTGTTCCAACAATACCTAATAAAATAAAAGCCTCTGGAATAATGGCTTGAGCATTTAAATTAATTGTAAAGATTTCGTTGGGCACTTTATTAAATTGGATTAAATTAGATGTTTGATTGTAAGAGTCTAAGAGTTAATCTTAACTTGATTATAATTTGTAGGTATGATTTTTGAAATTTTAAGAAGAAGTTACTTGAAAAAACTTCAAATAATCATAATATGCCCTAACTGAACAAAAACACCAATTTTTGAAATAAACCTTGGATCACACACTTGTTATTGTTGAAAGTCCCACAAAAGCAAAAACTATAAGAAAGTTTTTGCCTTCTAATTATGAAGTTCTCGCTTCAATGGGACACGTAAGAGATCTTCCAAAAGGAGCTGCTGAAATACCAGCTTCTGTTAAAAAGGAAAAATGGTCAAGGATAGGAGTTAATACAACAGAAGATTTTGAACCACTTTATATAGTTCCAAAAGATAAGAAAAAGGTTGTTAAAGAGTTGAAAGATGCATTAAAAGGCGCGACCCAGCTATTACTGGCAACTGATGAAGATAGAGAAGGAGAGAGTATTAGCTGGCATCTCCTGCAAATACTTAAGCCGAAAATACCAACTAAGAGAATGGTTTTTCATGAAATTACGAAGAAGGCAATTAATAAAGCTTTGGACCAAACTAGAGAAATTGATATGGAACTTGTTCAGGCTCAAGAAACAAGAAGAATCTTGGATAGACTTTTTGGATATGAATTATCTCCTTTACTTTGGAAGAAGGTAGCCCCCCGACTATCTGCTGGTCGTGTTCAATCAGTTTCTGTAAGACTTCTTGTTAGGAGAGAGAGAGAAAGAAGATCCTTTAAAAAAGCTAGTTACTGGGGGATTAAAGCTTCCCTCGTAAAAGATAATGTTACTTTCGAAACTAAATTATTCAGTTTAAACGGTCAAAGAATTTCTAACGGCTCCGATTTCGACGAACAAACCGGTAAATTAAAAGAAGGAAACAAATCTTTAATAATTAGAGAAGAACAAGTAAATGATTTATTGAAGACTTTTTCCTCAGAGGATTGGTTAGTCTCAAAAATCGAAAAAAAGCCATCCACTCGTAAGCCAGTTCCTCCATTTACAACTAGCACATTACAACAAGAAGCAAATAGGAAGCTTCGTTTGTCTGCAAGAGAAACTATGAGATGTGCACAAGGGCTATATGAGAGAGGTTTCATAACATATATGAGAACTGATTCAGTTCATCTCTCCGAACAAGCCACAAGAGCTGCTAGAGAATGTGTCAGTTCTATGTATGGGAAAGAATATTTATCTCACTCACCAAGACAATTTAATTCAACTGCAAGAAATGCTCAAGAAGCACACGAAGCTATTAGACCTGCAGGTGAGATATTTAAAACACCGAAGGAAACTAATCTAACTGGTAGAGACTTATCACTTTACGATTTAATTTGGAAAAGAACTGTAGCTAGTCAAATGGCGGAAGCTAGGTTAACAATGATTAATGCTGAAATTAGCGTAGGGGATGGATTATTTAAATCAAGCGGGAAAAGTATTGATTTCGCAGGATTCTTCAGAGCTTATGTCGAGGGAAGTGATGACCCAAGTTCATCCCTTGAACAACAAGAAATTATTCTCCCAAACTTAACAACTGGCACATGTCTTGAAGTTACTAATAAGGAATCTACTTTTCATGAAACTAAACCTCCAGCAAGGTATACAGAGGCCGCATTAGTTAAAGTTCTTGAAAAAGAAGGGATTGGAAGACCTTCTACCTATGCCAGCATTATTGGGACCATAGTTGATAGAGGTTATGCGAATATATCTTCCAATACTTTGGCTCCAACTTTTACAGCTTTTGCTGTTACTGCTCTATTAGAAGAACATTTTCCTGATCTGGTTGATACTACTTTTACTGCAAAAATGGAATCTTCATTGGATGAAATATCTTCAGGCAATCTTGAGTGGCTACCATACCTCGAAACTTTCTATAAAGGTAAAAATGGCTTGGAGGTAAAGGTTCAGAAAACAGAGGGTGATATTGATGGTAAAGCTTATAGACAAGTTGATTTCGAAGACCTTCCTTGCGTAGTCAGAATAGGCTCTAACGGACCTTGGCTAGAGGGTACAAAAATTGATGAATCTGGTAATGAAATTCAGGCTAAAGGAAATCTTCCAATGGATATTACTCCTGGAGATTTAGACATAAAACAAGTTGATCAAATCTTAAGTGGCCCATCGGATCTTGGCACTGATCCAAAAACTGGGGAAAAAGTCTTTTTAAGATTTGGCCCTTATGGACCTTACGTTCAATTGGGAAATAATGATCATGATAAAGCTAAACCAAGAAGAGCTTCATTACCCAAAGAGTTGAAAACTGATGATCTAACTCTAGATGAGGCTCTTGTACTTTTAAGTTTGCCTAGATTGTTAGGAGTTCATCCTGAAGGAGGAGTTGTTGAGGCTGATAGAGGAAGATTTGGCCCGTATATCAAATGGATTAAAAATGAAAATGAATCTGAAAACAGATCCTTAAAAAAAGAAGATGATGTTTTTACAGTTGATATAGAACGAGCATTAGAAATTCTTGCGATGCCAAAGATGGGTAGAGGTGGTCAAGAAGTACTTAAAGACTTTGGAAAACCGAAAGAATTTAAAGAAAAAATTCAAATATTAAATGGCAGATATGGCGTCTATTTAAAATGTGGCAAAACTAATGTTTCGATTGCCAAAGATACTGACATAGAAAAATTTACCATAGATGACGCAGTATCTCTTTTAGAAGAAAAACTAAAAGATAAAAAAGGCGCAATTTTAAAAAAAAGAAAGATTAGTAATAAAAAAACTATAAGGAAAAAGAAAAGTTAGAAAAAATATGATTTTTAAAAAAAAAGAATTTTTTTTATTAATTTTTTTAATTTTCTTGCAATCATGCTCTGGAGGGAGGATTGGAAATTTTCTTGAAAGTAGTTTTAATGATTTAGAAAAAACAAGCAAAAATCAAGATTTACAAAATAACTTATTAAATAAAAACGATATAAATTTAAAAAAAGAAAACAAAAAACTTGATGATAAAAAAAATAAAAAAATTAAAAAAGTAGAAAAGCCAAAAAAAATCGTTCCAGAAAATAAAAACGATATAAATTTAAAAAAAGAAAACAAAAAATTTGATGATAAAAAAAATAAAAAAATTAAGAAGTCTACAAAAAATAGAAATATTGATCTTCAATCTTACAAAATAATATTCATTTTAAAAGATGTAGATCCAAAAGATCCCACTGAAGAGTTGAGTTCCATATTGAGTAATTCTGAGGTAAATTTTGAAATAGAAAAGATTGAACGTATCTTAGATTCAAAAAGTAAGAGTATGAATAAAAATTAATTAAAAATATTCAACAAAAAATGAAAATAACAACAAAAACTGAAGCATTAAATATTGTCGAGACCTCTTATTTAGCATCTCTTTCGTCTCTTTTATGGGTTGCATTATATTATTTGCCAATTGGGGGGGCTTTATTAAGATTGATTTTACCCCTCCCAATGATTCTGTTGCACTTGAGAAGAGGAACTAAAACTGCATTGGAAGGACTCCTAATACAATTTCTACTTTTATTCATTATTATGGGTCCTGTTAGAGGAACTTTATTTTTATTTCCTTATGGGATCTTGGCTTTTTGGTTGGGCTGGTGTTGGTTTAGAGAAAAAAGTTGGAGATTTAGTCTAACTGTAGGAGTTTTTATTGGAACCCTTGGCTTTTTCGTAAGAGTAATAGCATTATCTACGTTGGTTGGTGATAATCTTTGGGTCTTAATTACTAGAGCAAGTTATGGTCTACTAGAAAAATTAATTGGATTATTAAATTTACCTTTTTCCCCCTCAATTTTAAGTATCCAATTAGGTGCAATTTTTTTAATAATTTTTCAAGAAATAGTTTATGTATTAACGGTACATGTAGTTGCATATTCTCTGTTCCCAAGATTTAAATTAACTATCCCAGATCCTCCAAGATTATTAAATAGCTTAGTTGATTTAAATAATTGAAAAAAGTAAAAATGTATAGTACAGAATTAGGTATAAATTTTTTTGGAAATGAATCCAACAAAAAAAGACAATTTAATAAGATAGAAATACTAAAAAAGAATATTAAAAATTTAAAAATATTTCTTGTAATTGCAGGCACTAATACATCTCAAATTCCAGGAATTTCCGCTGCAGGTATTAGCGCAAAATCAAGGAGAACAACTGCGCTCGCAGATGCCGAATTTTTGCTTGATGGTGCTTCAAAAGATCATAAATATAAATTGCCTCTTCTCAATGCAGGAGTAACTCCTGCCCTAATCAGTCATGTTTGTTCAAAGCTTATAAATATTTATCCAGTGATTGTTCCTCTGGGAATAGGAGCAAAGCCTTATTTTAATCATTTGGTTGTAGAAGATAGAGATCTGGGCCCATCAAATTGTCTTACTACTGGCAAGTCGATGACTAAAGAAAGAGTTTTTAATCTCTATGAAAAAGGTCTTGCGATAGGAAAATCCTTAAAACAATCAGTTTTAATTTCTGAATCTGTACCGGGGGGCACCACAACTGCTCAGGCAGTAATGGAAGCTTTTGGGTTGCAGGTGTCTAATTTAGTTGGGAGTAGTTTATTTAAAGCTCCAAGAGAACTGAGAAGACAAGTAGTTAAAAGAGGACTTTTCAATGCAAATTTCAAGGCTGATTTCGACTCTTTTGATGTTGTCGCGGCGGTAGGTGATCCTTTCCAAGCTTTTTCAATGGGTCTATTAATTGGTGCCAGGTTAGCAAAACAACCTGTAATATTGTCTGGCGGAAGTCAGATGTTAGCAGTCATTTTGCTTGTATTAGAATTCTTAGATGAAAAAAATAAAGATGAATTTATTGAAGATGTTTTTATTGCGACAACTGGGTGGCTCGTGAAAGATAATTCTCTAAATGATTTAGTAAATCTAATTAATGAAAAATATGATGTCAAATTATTAGGTTTAGCAAGTCCTTTAAATTTTGAATCTTCAAAATACAAAGAATTGAAGGATTATGAATTGGGTCATGTAAAAGAAGGTGTAGGTGCTGGTGGAATATCATTGCTTGCTTTCTTAGATGGATTCAAAAATGAAGAAATAGTTTCATTGTGTCAACAAAATCTGGAAATGATGAAGTGCCTAGGTCAAATTTCTTAAGAGAAGGATTGTTGAATGTTTTCAAAATTTGCAACCAGAAGAGAATTCTTAAATTGTGGTAAGCTTTCGCTTTTATTTTTCTTAAACTCTTGCAGTAATCTTACCAACAATGTAAAAATTGCATTACAAAATTCTTTTTATCCAGAATCTTTTAAAGATACGATCCCTAAAGATTGGAAGCAAGAAAAAATAAATTTTGAAAATATTCGGCTACAAAAAAATAGAAAAACAATTTTCAATTCTGACTTTATCTTAATAAATGATGGATGGATTTCTAGTATAGATTTTTCAGAATTTGAAAAAATAAATGAATATGCACTGTTAGAAAATTTGGATAAGAGATCAATAGATTTTTTGGGAAGCTTTAATCAAAATCAGAGGAGTAAATTATTTCCTATTGGCGTAGTACCCTATACAATTATCATTAAAAATAATAAAGAATTAATAAATTCAGCCAGAACATCTTGGGATTTTCTTCTTTCTAAAAAATTAAATGGGAAAATTATTTTTCCACAAAGTCCCAGAATAATATTGTCAATTGCTCAAAAAATTAATTCATCTAATTCTTTAAAAAAACTCAAAAGCCAAGCAATGTTATTTGATGATAAAAATATGCTCAATTGGTTGATTAATTCTGATGCTATTGTCGCAATAGTTCCTTATAGTCTTTGTTCAAAATATTTAAAAATAGATCCAAGGCTTTCTTTAGTTTTCCCAAGCCAAGGAGTACCTTTGATGTGGCATTTTTTACTTAGTCGATC
>CACNCF010000020.1 GCA_902618795.1 uncultured Prochlorococcus sp. | reverse complement strand
CAACCATAAAATTGCTTCTTGCTTTGATACAATTTTTTCCTTTGAATCTGGCTCTAATAATACATAATGATCTGATTCTCTTATTAGTGGATTTGACATAATGAAAATTCTTCTTGGATTAATTCTTTGCTTGGTTTTTCAAGGAATCTTTCTAGAAAGTTCTTTTGCTCTAGTAGATTCTAACGTACGAGAGTTTTTGGAAAATCGTGTAAATCAATGGCCAGAATTATATTTGCCAAATTTTAAATTATCGGATACTTCTAAGGATTTAATTTATCCTAAATGGTTCGAGGGTAATTGGCTTGTTACTTCTCAAGATATAGTTAATGATTCAGAAGAGCCAGTTATTTATAAAGTAAATTTCTTTAAGAATGATTCAGATTTAATTGTTGGTAATCGTGCAAAAAATTCTGAATCTATTGGAAAGGCAATATTTGGTGAAACCTTAATCAAAGTTGTAAATGATCCTCAATCTATTAATAATCAAATTACTTATTTAAAAGATGATTTTTATATTGATTCAAGAATTACAGGGAGAAATCAGATCCAAGATAATGATATTTTTTTCGCAGATGAGCTAGTTATACAGACAGCACATAAGCCAGGTGCTTCAAGGATTAATCAGGTAGAGACCATTAGTAAATTTCAAAAATGTTCCAAAGAAATATGGGAAGTTGATAATTCAATCAAACCATCAATTTGTGGAGTGCAATATGTTGCTTCTTATGGTTCAAAAGTTGGTGATCCTTCTATTCATGCTATCAAAACAAATAAATATAAATTGAAATTTGAATTTATTGAGAGTTAGCACTAAAAAGATATTCTTCTAAGTTATTCCTCCACATAAAAAGATTTTCTAAATAAGGATTATTTATGTATTCTTGGCTCCCCTCTCCTGAAAGAATTGGTCCTGCAGACTTTGGAAATTTAATAAGAGATAATTGAGCAGCAATTGAAATATCTGCAATTGATAAACTATCTCCAACTAAATATTTTTTGTTGATCAAGGATTTTGATAAAGCTTCCAGTAATTTTTGGAGTTCTAAATTATCTTTAGAAGACAAAACTACATTAGAAATTTTACTAAGATTTTCAAAAGGTAATTTATCAACAATACTTTTAACTGAAGAAGGTATTTCATCTGGAAGTAATGCAGTTCTTAGCTGTGGATTTTCTATTGCAGATTTTATTAAAGCTTTTCTACAAGTTGTAGCCATTGTAGTATCTGCCCAGTCTTCAATTAGTTTGCATTGTGCAAATAATATTGGATCATCCGGAAAAAGTAGATTGTTTTCATTTTTTTTGTCTATATATTCGCAAATAGTTGAAGAGTCATTAATAACTTGATCATTACTATCGACTATTATAGGTACTTGTTTTTGACCTGATAATTTAAAGATTTCAAATTGGCCTATTCCAGGTGTTACTTCTTCAACTCGATATTGTAGTTTTTTTGCATGAAGAGCCATTCTTGTTTTTAAACAAAAAGCACTATGCCTAAATTGATATAATGTAATCATGCTGTTTAATGTTTGTTAAAACTTAGCTAAAAAAGTAATCTATTTGTGGAGCTGATGGGCGAATTTTTCTCTAATGTTGCGAGATATCCAAAGTATTTGATATCTATCATTGTTGGGGGACTTGTTGCTTTGCTTGAACCTTTATTCAAGAATAGATCAAATCCACTCACAATAGTAGGTTTGATATCTTCTGTCTTAAGTGCTTTCATAACTGTTTATTTTGTCTTGCAAGCGATGACAAACCCAATAAATTTACAACCATAATGCCAAATAATTACCGTCTTGCAAAAGTTTCTTCTCTTTTGAAGAAAGAAATAACCCTTATTTTGCAGAATGATTTAGAAAATGATCTTATTAGAGATCATTTCGTCAATATTTCTAAGATTGATTTATCAGGTGATTTGCAACACTGTAAAATTTATATAACCTCAATTGCTCAAGAGAAAGTGAGGAAAGAAATTGTATCAAACTTGAATACTGCTAAAAGCTCTATAAGGCATAGTTTAGGAAAAAGAATTGAGATGAGAAGAGTTCCAGAGATAATTTTTAAAGACGATATTGTTCTTGATAAAGGATTATCAGTCTTGAAACTTCTCGATGAATTAAAAAATAAAAATCAAAATCATAATGTTGAGGACAAGGATGCCAAAAGTTGATCTACCCCTTGATCAAAGAAATATAATTATTACTCGATCAAAAGAAGGCATATTGGATATAAAAAAGATATTCATAAGCAAGGGCGCTAATGTATACGATTTACCTGCAATAAGTATTACTGATCCTGATGATTTGAATCCTCTTGATGAAGCCTTAAATCAAATAAATGATTTTCATTGGATTATTTTTTCCAGTAGTAATGGGATCAAATTTGTGGATAAAAGACTTAGATACTTTAATAGTTCATTAAAAGAATGTTCAAAAAAAACAAAAATCGCCGTAGTCGGAGAAAAAACCTCAAAAACTCTTGATGATTTTGGGATTAAGGCTGATTTCATACCTCCAGAATTTGTTGCTGAAAGTTTAATTGATAATTTCCCAGTATCTGGTTATGGACTTCGAGTTTTTGTACCAAGAGTTCAAACAGGTGGTAGGGATTTAATTGCAGATCAATTTAGAAAGGCTGGTTCTCGTGTATTTGAGGTTGCTGCATATGAAACTAGATGTCCTAAATCAATTCCGGAAGAAACAATTGATATTATTTCTAATCGAAAAGTCGATGCGATTATTTTCTCAAGCGGTAAAACCGTAGTAAATGCTGCTTTTTTACTAGAAAAAAAACTTGGTAAACAATGGTTAGAATATTTTGAACAAATTAAATTATTAACTATTGGACCTCAGACAACAAAAATATGTAACAAGATTTTTGGAAGAGTTGATAGTCAGGCACAAAAATATACTTTTGAAGGACTACTAGATGTAGCAATTAATATTTTTAATTAGAAAAATTTTTTTTATAGTTCTTTTCAACTAAATCTTTGAACCTATCAATATTTGTTTGTAATTCGTTTGTAACCATTTTTCCTAAAATATTTTCTTCCATAAACCGAGCAATCATTTTTGGTAGTTCATAAGTAATTGCTAAATTTACTGTTGTGATTTGATCAGTTTTACTTTCGAAAACTACTGATCCCTCAGTTGGTAAACCTCCTATTGATTTCCATTTAAGTTTGCTTTTTTCAACCCTTTCTGTAATTTGAGCTTTCCATTTAAACCTAAAGCCATTTGCAGCTAAAGTCCATTCTGTTAAATCTGGTAACGTATTCGTTTCCTCGTCAACTGTTTTTACAGATTCAATCCAGCTCATCCAAAGTGACATTGAGTCTAAATCGCTCCATGTGTCCCATACATTTTCAAGAGGCGCATTAACAACTGTTATTACGTCATGTTTTAGCCAAGTACCCATTAATTAACTTACTGCAAGATTTTTTGCTAACTTGGCTTTCTTCTCTAAAATTGCCGCGGCAGCTAAATGACCACTCATTGTAGCTCCCTCCATAGAGTCTATATAATCTTGTTTTGTATAACTACCAGCCATGAAGAAATTAGATATAGATGTTTTTTGATCGGGTCTGAAAGGTTCCATACCGGGAGCTTCTCTATAAAGTGATTGTGGAATTTGTACCACGTTACTCCAAAGCAATTTAAGGTTTTTTGAGGATGGGAATAAACGGCGAACCTCTTTATCAATCTCTTTTGTAATTCTTTCTGTGGATCTTCCCATCCATCTATCGCCAGGAGTTAAAACACATTGGAGAAGCGATCCCATATCTTTTTTTCTATAGTCTGCTGGACTTGCTAGTGCTAAATCAGCAAAACAACTGAAAGAGGCATCAGCAGAATAAAGAAGGTTATCTAGTCCAATTGGTTCGTTTCCAGTATTATCTTTTTGTAATTCAGTAACCCAACCGTCATATCTTAATTGGATTGTGGCAACAGCTACAGCTCTAAGTTTTTTTAAACCTTCAAATTCTTTAAATTGATACCATTCTTTTGGAATTATTTTTTTTATTCCAGGGACATCACAGGCAGCTAGAAATTTATCTGCAAACACTGCCTTAATTCCTTCAGGAGAAGATATTTTTAATTGATTTACTGAATAAGAGGAAGATTCCTTTTCATAAATGATTTCCTCTACCTTATGGTTAAGATGTATTTTTGCTCCTTTTTTTGTAATGTAGTCGACGATAGGTTGCGTTAACCACTTATGTGGGGAACCTTTTAAAAGATTAAGTTTTGAGGCTTCTGTTTTTGAAGCAAACATCATGAATATAGTTAGCATGCATCTTGCTGAAATATCTTTGCAATTAATAAAACCTAATGCATATGCGATAGGATCCCACATTCTTTCTAAACTTTTTTCGCTTCCACCATGGTTTAAAAACCATTCTTTAAAACTAATTTTATCTAGATCTCTAATTATTTTCATTGCGCCTTCATAGTCTATCAATCCTCTAACGATTGGACTTGTTCCTAAAGCTAAGGCATTTCTGAACTTATCTACCCAAGTAAGTTGTTCGGTGGTAAAAAAAGCTTTAAGTCCGTTAAAAGGAGCACCTAAAGGGAATCTGAAGTCTAACGATTTTAAATTACCACCATTATTGATAAATAGATGAGTATGATCTTTCGGGAGTAAATTGTCTAGAGCTCCCACTTTTTTCATTAATTTAAAAAGATTTGCATAATTGTAAAAAAATACATGTAAACCCATTTCTATGTGGTTGCCATCCTTATCTTCCCAACTACCTACTTTACCCCCCCAAAATGACCTGCTCTCGTAAATTTCTACTTCGTGGCCTTCATCAACTAAATTGACTGCCGCTGTAAGACCAGCTAATCCAGAACCAACTATTGCAATTTTCACTTTTTCTTAAAATTATAACAAATCAAGTTTGGATAACGTTTGTTCTATGCATCCTATCGATTAAGTTTTTATATTATGAATAGTAGAAACCCCTTGTTTATGGAAAATGTAGAAGTTAAACAGGAAATTAAAAATTCTGATGATGGCAAAGGTATCTTAATTACGAATGATGCTATAGAACAAATTTCAAATTTATTGAAGGGCCAAAGTGATAAAAAAGCACTAAGGGTAGGAGTAAGATCTGGCGGTTGTAGTGGGATGAGTTATACGATGGATTTTATAGGAACTGATGAAATAAATCCCGATGATAAAGTTTATGATTATTCATTAAAAGCTGATCAAAGCTTTCAAGTTGTTTGTGATCCCAAAAGTCTTTTATATATTTATGGAATGCAGTTAGATTTTAGTAAGGAATTAATTGGAGGTGGCTTTAATTTTGTAAATCCAAATGCCTCTCAAACTTGCGGTTGTGGAAGCTCTTTTGCAGTTTAATAAATAATGAATAACGAAATTAATCCCATCGAAGAGGATTTTAATGCAGCTTTATCAAGATATAAAGCAGGACAAGATTTAATTCCAATCGTACAAGATTTTCAAAAAATTATACAGCAAATTCCAAATCATTTTGCTGCTTGGACTTGTTTATCATGGCTTCAATTACTTTTGAAAAATAATGAAGAAGCTTTGTCAGCTGCCAGACAAGCAGTTCGATTAAATCAGCAAGATCCACAAGCAAGAATGAATTTGTCTTTAGCTCTTTTGGCTACTAATAATAAAGGTGTTAGGGATCATATTGAGTTAATAAAAAAAATGTCTATGATGATGCCAGATGTGAAAAGTGAGTTGAAAGAATCTGTTGAAGACGGATTAAGTAGATATCCAGATTGGCCTGAGTTAACTAAAGTAAAAAAATGGTTGGAATTTTAAATTGTTTAAGATTTTAATTTTAAGTAATGGGCATGGAGAAGATCTATCTGGCAGTCTAATAGCTAAACAATTCATAAAAAGTGGTTATTCTGTTCATGCTTTGCCAATTGTTGGTATGGGAAACCATTATGAAAAAGAAAAAATTAAGATTATCGGTAAAACTAAGGAATTTAGAACAGGAGGAATTGGTTATAATTCCCTTAAGGGAAGACTTACTGAGATATTAGGAGGAGAAATATTTTACCTTCTAAAAAGATTATATTTAACTTTTAAAATAAGAAAAAAATATGATCATTTTGTTGTAGTTGGAGATATTGTGCCAGTTTTTTTTGCATGGGTTTGTAAGAAAGATTTTTTTACATATCTAGTTGCTTATTCCAGCCATTATGAAGGGAAGTTGAAATTACCATGGCCTTCTAAATTTTTCTTGCTCTCACAAAAAGCAAAAAAAATATATACGAGAGATTCCCTTACAGCTAATGATTTAACATTGCAATTAAAAAAGAAAGTGTCTTTTTTAGGCAACCCATTTATGGATAAGTTTTTCCCTGTAAACAAAGAATTAAATAAAGATGAATTTAGTATTGGATTATTTCCAGGAAGTAGATTCCCCGAGATTTTAGATAATTTTGTTTTGATTTTAAAGGTATTAGAGGCATTGTCAGATTTAAGATATTTTCAAAAAATTCAGTTTAATTTTGCAATAGTTAATGCTCTATCTTCATCAAAAATAAAGGAGATATTTCAAAAAAGAGGATGGTTAAAAATAGAAAATATAAAAGATAATAATCTCTTGAAATTCCAATATAAATTTTTAGAAGTGAATATATATTGGAATAATTTTGACAAAATATTATTGAAAAGTAGATGCTGTATTAGCATGGCAGGAACAGCAGCAGAGCAAGCGATTGGATTAGGAAAACCGGTTATTCAGATTGAAGGTAAAGGTCCACAATTTACAAAAACTTTTGCAGAAGCACAAAGACGTTTGCTAGGAAAATATGTTTTTTGTGCTACTAAATATAAAGACAAAAATGATCAAATCAATCAGACAATTAAATTGATCATAAAAATAATATACCTTATACAGCTAAATAAGAAGTTTATGATCTCATGTAATGAAAATGCTAAAAAAAGACTGGGTGAAAACAAAGCTTGTCTTAAAATGGTTGATGATATGAATACCGTTATAAAAAATGACTAAGGAGAATAATCAAAATAAGTTAAAACAAATTATCGATAATTTGTTATTAATAAATTTATTTACAGTCATTTTTTTTGCAATATTTTTCATCTTTGCAATAATCATGCAATTTAATGGGATATTTATTTTTATTAATTTTATTCAGATAGTTTGGAATCCTCTTGTAGTTCCATTGATAACAATTCTTATTATTGGTGCTTTAGTAAACGGTATTAATTCTTGGTGGAGGCGTAAATTGCTTTCTCAAGAAGAGGATATTTAAAATTAAAATTTTTGATTTTACTGCTAATTACTTTTTGTCCTTCTAAAACAACTTTCGCTCCATCTCCTAACAATATTTTTAAAACCGCTCCAGGCACTGGAAGTAAATTAGGTCTATTCAGACATTTGCCTAAAGTCTGAGAAAATTCTCTCATTAATACTGGATTTGGTGCAACAGCATTAAATACTCCCGAATACTTTTTATCAACTAATGCTTGAATAATTAAAGCACATAAATCAGTTCTATGAATCCAACTCATCCATTGCTTACCATCTCCAATTGGTCCACCTAATCCAACTTTAAATATAGGGAGCATTTTTCCTAATGCTCCTCCGTCTTTCTCTAGAACAATTCCAATTCTAAAAATAACTAACCTTGAGAAAAATGGTTTTTCAGCGGCGACCGCCTCCCATTTTTTGCAAAGATTAGATAAAAAGTCTTTTCCTCCAGGACTATTTTCAGTGAATTCACTAGACAAACTTGTACCGTAATAACCTATAGCTGATCCATTTATAATGACTTTTGGGTTGATTTTTAAATTTTTAAGGGTCTTCATCATAAATTTCGTAGTATTAATACGACTATTTTCAATCTCCTGTTTTTGTTCAGAAGTCCATTTTTTTTCTGCTATGGGTTCTCCCATCAAGTTAATAATTCCATCTGTCTCTCTTAAAATATTTAGGAGATTTTCGTTATTCCAGTTTTTTTCTCTTGATAAATCTATTTGAAAAAATTTAAACTTATTGAAATCTAAATCAAGCTTTAATTTACTAATGGGTTTTCTACTTACAATGTATATTTCGTGATTTTCATTGAGTAGTGTTGGTACTAATTCTTTACCAACAAATCCAGTGCAGCCAAGTAGTAAAAGACGCATATCTTATAGATGTTTATCATTTAAGGCTATTAAATTTTTTAGACGTTTGTAATTATTATTCCGTTATAAATTTTTTTCAATAGTTTTCAAACAAGTTTTTGTATAATGAATTCCATATAACTTTCTTGAATTTATTATGACAGATTCTATTCCAAAGAAGCCTCTCAAGAAAGGAAGCTTAGTTTTTGTCGATAGAGAAAATTATATAAAAAGTATCGAAGCGCTAGCCAGTGATGATGATCTACCTAATTATGTCTTTGAAGGTCCTGGAGAGATTCTTTCAGTCAAAGAGGAATATGCTCAGGTTCGATGGCGCAGACCTGTTCCAGATGTTTGGTTGAAATTAGATCAACTTAAAGAATATACTCAATAAAATTTTTATATCTAAAAGTTTTTATTTTTTTTCTCTATAGACATCTTTGATTGTATCCTTTTTGCTTCTTTGATCATTTCTTTGCCATCAAATAAATAATTATCTACGTATCCTTGTGTATATCTATCAAATTCTGATAGCGCATCTTTAACTTGTGAAAAACAATGATAAAGATCGAGGCCTAAAGCTGAAATAGACTTTGGAACTATTTTTTTGTTATAAATTTTTTCAACTTTTTCTATTTTCTTTTGTGAAAGAATAATATAACTGCAAAAATTTTCCATTAGTTCGTCATCATATGGATCCGCAGAAAGTTCTTTTATTTCGTTATTCAAAGGTTTAATGATTTGACTAATTAATCTATTTATCGGACTATAAATTTCTTTAATCCATGTTTCAACTTCTTTGTCCTTAATTGAAGAATTATGTTTTTTTGAATTAAATTTCTCTTCCCAATTTTCATTTAATGAATCAAATGATGAGCTGGAAAAGGAAAAACTGCTATCGTATTGTTTCTTTTTGATAGGGTCATTTAGAGTTTCCCAGGCATTTTGTATTGCAAGAAATCGTTCTTTGTCGCCGCCTGCATCTGGATGATGTTGTTTAACTAAAGAGCGATATGAAGATTTAATTTCACTTCTGGTTGCATTTTGTTTGAGACCTAATTCTTCATATAAATTTTTTTCCATTTTTATAAATTATGCATTAAAGATAACCATCTTTTCTGGCTTGAATTGAAGTATTGGACTCAAACATTGCTGTTGATAAATATCTTTCGCCAAAACTTGGAAGAATAACTATCAATCTTTTATTCATTAGTTCCTTTCTTTTGCCGATTTTTATAGTTGCTGCTAAAGCTGCACCACTGCTGATGCCAGATAAAAGGCCTTCCAATCTAGCTAATAAACGCCCATAATAAAATGCTTCATCGTCATCTATTTTTATAATTTCATCAATTAATTTAGTATTAAGAACTTTAGGTACAAAACCCGCGCCAATTCCTTGAATCGAATGAGATCCTGCTTTTTCTCCGGAAATCACAGCACTTTTTTTGGGCTCTACGGCATAAATTTTGCAATTTGGATTAACTTTTTTCAAAAAACGTGCACAACCAGTAATTGTTCCACCTGTGCCAACTCCTGTAACTAGTCCATCTAAATTGTTATTGGATTGGGACCATATTTCTTGAGCCGTCGTTCTTTCATGAATATCTGGATTAGCAAAATTTTCAAACTGATTAAATTGATAGCTATTTGCAATGGTTGAAGACAACTCATTAGCTAAATCTAAAGCTCCTTTCATTCCGTCTTTCCCAGGTGTTAGCTGTAATTCAGCTCCATATGCTCTCAACATTGCCCTTCTCTCAATACTCATCGTATCCGGCATAGTTAATATCAATTTATAGCCTTTTGCCGCGGCAACCATTGCTAATGCGATGCCAGTATTTCCACTAGTTGCTTCAATTAACGTTGTTTCATCTGGTGTTATCAATCCTTCTTCTTCAGCTTTACATAACATTGAATAAGCTATCCGATCCTTAACAGACGCTGATGGATTGAAACTTTCTAGTTTGGCTATTATTTCTGGATAACAATCAAAATACTTTCTGATGCGATTTAATTTAACTAATGGGGTATTTCCAACTAGAGAAGTTATATCATTTGCTATTTCCATGAAATTATTTTTAAAATTCAAAATAAAATCTCCTTCATTCATAATAATTGTATTTAAAGTTCTTTTATATAATTTTCTCAAAAGAATTTAATTTAAATAACTTCTTGCTGAAAAATATTTAGTAGTATAAGAGGTAGTTTTTATTATGATTATGTATTCGTTGGAACTAAGTCTGAGATATTCACCTTTTCCGATATCAATTCAGAAGAAAGAATTTGATGAGGTTAAAGGAATTTATGATGAAATAAAAAGTTCTATGAATGAAACTTTAGAATCATCAAACTTGATCGAATTAAAGTGTGACAAAGTACAAGATAAATTAATTGCTGTAAGAGCTAAAGAAATCATTTCTGTTCAGATATATGAAAAATCTTCAGTAGCAGGAGGAGCTAAAAGACCAGGATTTTCTCTCAACATAGATTGATAAAATTAATGCTAGATTCCCTTGAAAATGAAATACCTCATATTAACTTCAAAGATGTTTCTTTTTCATATCCTGGAGAAAAAGAAAATTTAATTTTTAAATGTAATTTATCAATAAAAAAACGTGGATTTTGGATGGTCGTAGGTAAAAACGGGAGCGGAAAAAGTACTCTTTTAAAATTAATTAATGGAATAATTAAACCCAAAAATGGTGTTATCTACTCTAATGCAAATATTGGCATGGTTTTTCAAAACCCTGATCATCAAATATTGATGCCAAATTGTAGAAGTGAACTTCTGATTAATATTAATCAGAATATAAGTCAAAATGAAATTAATAAAAAAATTGAATATGTGCTTGATCAAGTAGGAATGGCTGGGTTTGAAAAAAGGCCAGTTCATACTTTGAGCGGTGGACAAAAACAACGCTTAACTATTGCAAGCGCTCTGATTAGTAATAGAAATTTTATTCTCTTAGATGAGCCTACAGCGTTACTTGATCAAACTAGTCAATTAAAAGTTTTGCAAACTATTAAAAATCTTACAAGTGACCATAAAAAACCTTTATCGGCTTTGTGGATTACTCATCGTTTTGAAGAATTAACTTATGCTGATGCAGTAGCAGAGTTGAAAAATGGTTTTTTATCTAGCTGGCAAGAACCATCAAAATTTCAATATAATTAACCCTTGTACTTGTCATAAGGTACTTTAAAGAGCTAAATTCATTTTATATTCCTCGGTAGCTCAGCGGTAGAGCGATCGACTGTTAATCGATTGGTCGCAGGTTCGAATCCCGCCCGGGGAGTTTTATATGTCTTAATTAGTCCAACAAAGACCCTATATGGGTCTTTTTTTATGTCTGTCACTAGATCTTCATGCAATTAGGGAAGGACTAGTAGGATAGTATAGGACATTTTTATTAGTCCATTACTAGTCCTTCTACTAGTCTTTTGAAGTCCTTAACTAAGTCAATATATATTGGAAACTTAAAAACAATTAATCATTAGATTTCCCAAACTTTATTGATAGTATTTTGAAATTTTTTTGTATAGATTTTAATTAATTTTTTATTTCCATCAATTATTAATTGTTCCTCATTAATTTTTCGGACTATTTCTTTTTGAACATTCAAAGGTGGTATTGATAGTTTTTGTTTTCTAATAAATTCTCTTGTTATGCCTTGAACCGTAACACCCTGTCCAGCGTCTATAAATTTATCTTTAATACAGTAAAGATGAAAAAACAGGAAATTTGCATCTAATTTTTTTTCATCCTTTGACCACACACCTGTCAAATCCTGATTAATTGCAAAATCTTCAGAAATGAGTGCAATTTTGCCTAAAGATACTCTATTAACTACTATTACAGATCCTGATTTAACAATATTCGAGGAAGAATTATTTAAACCTTCTTGAGAAATTTTTTCATGACCAATGATATTTCCATCATCATTTATATATTTACATGACAACCATTTTATATCTCCTCCCCAAAAACTTTTTTCGCTCCTAGAAGGCGTCCCACCCCCAACTAAATGACAAATCTCATCCAATTTCACTAACTCCCATGAGGTATCAATTTCAAAGGTGGGTTTGTAGTTATCAATTACTTGTCTGCAACCATCAATAATTTGCTGGCATTTTTTTAATTCATCTACAACAACTTTTTGTATATTTAGAGGTGGCAGTGGAAAAGAAAATTCACTTAATGAGGAAAAAGATAAATTGGAAATGTTAGTAGTTGTTTTTGCATTATTTATAAAGAATTTTTTTGCTTTGTCACTTCTTAGAATTGCGTTAAGAAAAAATGGATCAATTTTTTTTGTATTTGCTCTGATAACTCCCATGAAAGCGCCAAAAGCAGTATTTAAAGGGGGATTTTGAACGTAAGTTGTTCTTCCAACTAAGGGAAGACTGTTTGCTAAGGAGATCAAAATATCTGATTTTGTTAGAAATTTACTTGAATCTTTTACAATCTTTTGATCTATAAGGTAACAATTATCCTCAACAATTCCTTCTTCTTGTGCTGCTTTAGTTGTTACGACTTTGCATGATGTCTCTGTAATTTGTTCGAGTTGATCTTTCTTTGAAAAAGTTACTCCTCTCAATAAATTAGCAACATTTGAGAGAGCAACAATATCATAATTTGAATTTTTGATTTCGTTATCTAAGTATATAGAAGATGAAAATGAAACATCTCTATTTGAGATGATTTTACTCTTTGAAACAGTCTCTATATTGTGAGGTTTTCCTTTAAAAAAATCATGAATTTTTCTTATTTCATTCGGTAGATCATTTAAGGAAATAACTTTCCTTTGTGCTCCAAGACTGAATCCATCATTAAAAACTTTTGAAAAGAAAATATCTTTCGATTTTTTATTTAATTTTTTATCTAATATTAGGATTGATGTTTTTACACCAGAATATGGTTGAAAAACTCCTGAAGGTAAAGAAATAACTCCTACTAAACAATCTTCTATGAGTTTTTTTCTAAGAGTTTTATATGCTATCCCTGTTTGAAAAATTATACCTTCGGGAACGATAATACCTGCCCGACCATCTGGTTTAAGATGCTCAATGATGTAGTCAACAAAAAGAACTTCTGTTCTAGTTGATCTAACTCCGAATCTTGAATGTGGTTTTATTCCTCCGGTGGGAGAAAAGAAGGGAGGATTTGCTAAAATCACATCAAAGTATTCGTTCCATTTGTCTTCAGAAGTGAGAGAATCATACTCACTTATATTGGGACTAGCAAAATTATGAAGATACATATTTACTAGAGATATCCTTGTCATAGCAGGATCGATATCATATCCCACGAGATTTTCTCCAATTTTTTTCCGTTCTGAAGCGTTAAGTTGGTCTCCGATTCTTATTTGAGTATTTTGCTTAAGAATATGTTTATACGAGGAAATTAGAAAACCTGCACTTCCACATGCAGGGTCTAATATCATCTCATTTTTCTGTGGGTTAACAATTTCAATTATGAAATTAATAATATGACGTGGAGTTCTAAATTGTCCTGCATCTCCTTGCGAACCCATGAACGAGAGAAGGTATTCGTAAGCATCACCTAATTTCTCTGAGTTTGAATAATCGAACTCATTAATCTCTTTTAAAAACATATTTAAAGTAGATGGGTCTTTAAAAGGAAGAAATGAATTTTTAAATATTTCTCGAAAAATTAAAGGTGCATAAGGATTATTGTATAAGTTTTCAATTGCATCACTATATAGTTTGACTTTTTGGATCCCCCCTAGTTTTGGGTTAAAAAGATGTTTCCATGAATATTTCTCAAATTCTTCAATAAAGAAAGAGGGAACGCCGCCCATTTCGATTGCTTCATTATCCATGTCATACATAAATTTATAAATTAAACCTGTCGTAATCTGTTCAACCTGACTTTGAGGACTTGGTATTTTTCCTACAAGAATATTTCTTAGATCATCGATCCTTTTTTTTGTAACGCTATCCAACATTTGCTAATCGTTCCAAATCAACATTTTCTTTAATGTAATTTGGAATTCCTTGTTTTAGGTCTATGGGTAAAGTTTTAAATGCTTCTCCTGATGGATGCACTCCTAATTCTGCATATCGTTTGCTTTCGATAATATCTCTGAACTCTTCGTCTATTGCATATGCTTCAAATACTTCTTTTGCAATTGAATAAATTGAATCATCTGGTTTTAATATTTTATCTAACTTATCGAATTCTTCATCTAAACATTCACGTTGTGAAGGTATATGTTGAATATGATCAAAGGCATGAAGAAGAATTTCTTTC
>CACNCF010000019.1 GCA_902618795.1 uncultured Prochlorococcus sp. | reverse complement strand
CTAAAGGTATCAATTTGTTCTTACTTATGTGTTTGAATTTATTGATCGATCTAATACCTAATAATATTGGGATGATTGCCGCTTGAAAGTGGGCAAATAATAAAATTGAAAAAAACAAAGCAAATTCTCAAATTTAAATCACCCTAATTTAAATAAAAAAAAACAGTTTCGGGTCACCTGAGTAGAGAAAGGTACCATTGCCCTATTACTATAATCAATATTGTAAGAACAAAAGGGAAAGCAGGATATCGTGTTTGAAAATTTGCAGGTGGCCAAGGAGACCAAGATATTAATCTTCCTTCCGGTTCATTTGAAATTACTTTTTTTTTCGATTTTTTGGATATTAAATTATCTGTGGCAAATCCTTTATTCATAATCCAAATAAACTATATACTAACAAGAACGTTTCAAAAGGGTGTTTATATTATTAGGTTCTTTTTATTTGAACGGAGGGGGTGGGACTCGAACCCACGGTGCCCTTTCAGACAAGCAAGTTTTCAAGACTAGTTTGTTTCTAGTGATACCATTCGACCTTATGGTTTTAGACGAAACAAAAAAAAGACCAATACTTGACTAATTAAAAAGTTTACTACTTATTAAAAAACTTCCTAGTAATTCAAAATTATGTAATTAATTTTTGCGTAAGACAAAGAAACAAGTTTAAAATCTAAAATTATAATTTGAAAGTCCATGAAATAGACAATCATATTTTCAGTTATCAAACTTGTCCCAATTTTTTAAATATGCTTTGTAAAGTTCACAATTGTGACGAAACCTTAATTGGTATCGACTTCCTGTTTTTTTATTTATTGCTCCAGCAAAGTAATTACCATCTCCTTCTTGATCGCATTGTTTGAAATATTCTTTTATTTCTTTGTAAAGACCTAGATCAGTACCAGGATATTTATCCAAGCCAATATATTCAATATATTTTTTTTGTCTAAAAGTAAAAGAATCTTTATATGAATCTAATTTTTTTAATTCTCTAATAAGTGGATTATTGGCATTATCCGTAAATATATTTACTAATCCTTTTAAACAAATAGGAATAGTTAATAATATTAGTAATACTCCCACAATTGGACCCAAAAGCGGGGTTAACGCCAAGATCATGGGTATTGTGATGCACAAAGATATAACGTACCAATTCTCCTTTTTAAAAGTCATTTTATATATTTTTGAGATACTAAATGAATAAAACTATAGATGGTCAATTGTCAAAAATTTATGAAAACTAAACACAAAAATATTTATTATTAATTAAATCTTCAGGAAAGTGAAAATATTATTCGTGACCGTTTGTTGACCATTTTTTTATTTACATAAAAGAAAACTTCCCGAAATCTAACGAAATGTGGCCTAAATAATATGTAATAAAAAAACTTCCTAAGAAGTAGTTGTTATTAAAGTCAGTTATAGACAACGGAGGGGGTGGGATTCGAACCCACGGTGCCCTTGCAGACACGCTAGTTTTCAAGACTAGAGCCTTAAACCACTCGACCACCCCTCCTTGGGTGACATTAAATTTTCACAATTTCAATTATACATTAGATTAGATCTTTTAATTTTAAATAAGTCTTTTAATTTTATGCAGGTTTTGCTTAAAGTAATCTATTGCTGAATCTGTAAAGCATCTCGCCCAAAATCTATTTAATCCTAAAATTCCTGAATATTTAGTATGGCTATAAGGACTTGGGCCTATTATTAATTTTGGATTAATAAAAATTGATCCTTGATTTTGCTTAATTGAATTGTGAAAAGATATATGCTCACAAACTTTTTCACCATTTCTACTCAAGCCTATGTATTTTGCATCATCAGGAATACTAGATTTTCTGTAAATAGCTAAACCCCCGAAAGCAGAATCTACAGCAATATTTTTTTTTGAGGGATTTATTTTAATCATCCTTGAATATACATTTCTTGATTCCGATTCAAACCTACTGAATCCAATTTTTAATTCTTCTTTTGTTGCTTGCCAGCAATCATTAGGTGACCAAATATTATGACGTAGTGCCCAAATATCATAGTATGCACCTTTTACATTCGCTGTTTGAACAGACCACCCTTTTTCTGAAATACATTCTTTAATAACTTGACTATTTATATTACTGCAAACACCATCTGAATCAACAACAATTAAATAGTCTACCCAACCATTTTTTTTACTTTTTAACTCCTTTAAACATCTGTTTCTACATAAAGCTAATCTTTGAGTATGAATTGGTAATTTCGTCCTTAATCTGCCAAAAGATTCATAACGAAAGTTTTTTTTCTCCCTTGAAAGTTTTTTTAGGCTATCTAATGTTTTGTCATCACTATCAGATTCAACAAAAAAATATTCAATTTTATTAGCAAAATATAGACCTTTATCTAAACATTTTATTGTTTGGAAAATTTGTCTTTGACAATTTCTTATTGTACCAACTATTAAAAAATTCAAAATCAGTCAGTTTAAGTGGAATCAAACTTACTTATAATAGTTATACCGGTTTAATTTTTAAAGATTTTTCTTATTACAAAAGAAAAATTTATTATTGTACAAAGAAATTTTTGTTGTCCCAAAATGGTCCCCCTTGTCTTGACAGAATAAATTTTATTCTTATTTTCTTACTTAAAAGATCAACGTTATGTCAATCAATTACAGAAGATTTAGAAATTTATTTTTTCCTAAAGAAGATAGTTTTCAACTAGAGCCTTAAACTACTTAACCACCCCTTCAAAGGGTTATTCAGTTTTATTTAATTTCAAATCTATAAAATAAAAAAATAGTCACAGCCAATAAATTCAAAGATTTAAAAATTATTTCAAGAAACTAGTTTGAGATAGGAATTTTTATTAATAATGATGAGTTAAATTGTTATGACAATCTATCATTAGTCAAATTTAGTCCACAAAATGAGTCTAAAAAATCTAGTCTGCTTTAAAAAATCACCCAAAGTTGACATTTTGTTGAAATAAACCGAATAAGTTATTCCCAACAATGGCAGCGATTATTAAAACGAAGGCAACTATGGCGAAAAGAGCACTCACATCTTTTATGTCATAAGGTGACTTAAATAAAGGTTTCTGGTTTGCCATAGTTATCAATTATGTAAATGCAATTAAATCATATTATTTTAATACTTGTTAGAAGTATTAAGTGATTTTTTTTAGACTAAGATTAGACAAAAAAAGCCACTAAAAGTGGCTTTTTTTATTTATTGGATTAATGAACTAGCTTGTGTAAGCTTTGCCTCTATAAGTTAGTTCGTTGTGCTGCTTTTTAGCTGCTTCTTTGTTCTGGATGTATTTTTGTCCTCTGTAAATTAGAGTCATTTTTAAGCTCCGGTTTCGCTTAAGTCCCCGTTCCATGGCTTAAGTCGATTTGCGGCTTGCTTTACGCAAGTTGAACGTTTTGGTAGCGGTTGCTACAATTTTATAATAACATTCAAGAAAATTATTTGTCTAGGCTTTTAATAAATAAACTTAATACTTCAATAATGAAATTGGCTCTAATAAAGAAATTTATGTTTTTCTTTATGTAGATTCTTGCAGGTTACATTTTGTTCGTTTTTGAGAAGTATTTTTTATTTAATGAACTTTTAAATGTAAAATTCTTAAGATTATAAAATTTGTTTTATGTTTTCTAGAAGCAAAAAACCTACAGTAAAAAAATCTGCAATAGTTGAAGAGACTCCATTATTTGCACAATTATTACCATTCGCAAACAGAATGAATGATAAAGTTCAATTGGTAAATGCTTTGGCTTTTACTTTTATTATGGGATTCTCAATTTTTGGAATTGCTCTATGGAAACTATCAGGGTTGACCTAAATATTTAATTTTTGATTCTTTGTTTTCAATTATGGTTATTAACCATCTAGAGGCTAGCCCTCTGGATATTGATCTATTTTTTAGAAATCTACATATATATACGTGTAGATTTTTTTCATTTTTGGAGTTAAATTTTTCCTCAAAATCTAAGATATCCTCTTCTGATGTTCTTTTTCTTAGCTCGTCCACTAAGGCATGAGTTGAGGAATCATTAAAAAAGTTCCCGATATTTAGGCTTAATGTCATCAATAATTTATGTCCCTAATAAAGAGGTAGCCATAAATTAAATTTTTAAAAACTAATTAATACTTATTATTTACAAAAAATTTAAAACTTAATCTTTCGGTTTAGCCAGAGGGAGAAGGCATTTATCTGAATCACAACCTGCTGGTCCTGCTTCAGATAGTTCTCCAACATCATATTTATTAAGAGCGTCAAAGAAATCGTTATTGACTTTCCTTTCTATTACTTTATTTTGCAATGATATATATTCCTCTTTACTTATTGGTTCAAAGGGTAATCTCGGGAAAGTAGCGTTAGCACTAAATCTAGCTAGCAATGCTGCTGAAATATATCCCTCATTATTTTCTATTGCATTATGAATAGCCTTAGCTAAATCCTCGATTTCATTTTCTCTAAATTCTACGGTTGCAGAGGTATTATGCTCTGTATAAAATTTCTGCACTTGCATGTAAAAATCAAATTGAGCTAATGCTGAGAAATTATTTATGTCTATTTGGTCTGCGCCGTCTATATTTGCCCAACTAACTTCTGTAGGGATTTCAACTAACCATTCTGTACATCTTGGATCAAATGGATTATCGAGCAAGCAACCATTTTCATCTTTATCAGATTGAGATGGAACAACTGAGTAACCATAATCCATGCAAGCTAAAGCGATGGGGTCATTTTTTCTGAAAGTTATTCTTCTTATGAATCTTTGAGCCTTTGGAGGATGCCATCCTGGAGCTGCTCCAGTAAGAAGACTTTTAGTTCCAGCTGGCTGAACTGTTGTGCACCTATTTGGTCTCCTTAGATTATGCTTATCACAATATTCCCATACAGTTTCTTTTACTATTTTTCTCCAGGAATCTAAGAATTTAGCTTCCTTTTCTTTGAAGGCCTTCCCTTCTTTGCTATTTGGCCTTCCTGCTTCCCACCATTTCAACCATGGCGTCCCAAAAGCATGGACGCAAAAATCAAATAATCCAGTGAAACTTACTCCTACGATAGGATCATATTCCCTACTTTTTCTATAACGCTCAACTTCAAATTCATGATTAAGTAAGCATGCCACAGAAAGAGCGGCTGCTTTAAAAGCTTTTTTTTGCTCTTCAAAATTCCCTGGATCAATCTGATTTAAATGAACTTCAGCCAAATTGCAATGGAAATCATTTCCCAAGATCTCCCCACAAGGATTAAGTCCATATCGGCTCATCCTGTGGTCTAACTCTTCTTCTGAAAAAGGACCATAACTACTATTTATCCAATTTCTCGCTTCATCCTTGCCTTGTTCTGAGTAGATTTCAATAAATTCCTTTCTCAATTCATCATCTTTGAGAATATCTGCATTTGACCTTGCGATTGCTTCTGGAGCAAATTGAATAGCTCCCTCCCCTGAATGGAATTGTTTTGTTACTGCATCCAAAACAGTTTGGTAGGTGGGTTTTGTATGGTAAACCCTAGTATGATTGGCCATTCTGAGGGCATCTTTTTCAGGATCTATTCTCCAATTACCATTCTCATCTTGACTCCATAAATTTTCTTTTGCTGATGCGGCTTCCTTATCATCTGAAGCAAATTGTCTCATTCCAGCACTTCTTCTTATATTTCCAGCAACTATGGTTACTGCAGCTTCATCAATTAATAAACAACACTCTACCGTACTTAATTTCCTACCAATTGCCTTTCCAAGAAGTGATGCGACTCTAGAGTAAAGATCTTTCAATTTGATAGGATTTGCCATCCCACCAAAACCTTTTAATGATTCTCCAGCAGGCCTAATATCTTCCAAATCAATATAAACATCAATTTCTCTTTCAAGATTTTCGTTACTTGATGCCTCAAGAAGATATTTGTAGCTATCTACCCACCCTCTTCTGCTATCTCCAACTTTGATATGAAGGTCTTTCCCTTTGATTTCTAATGATGACTTTTCTTCTCTTTGATCTTTAGGGGTTATTCCAACTTCACTGACTGATTTAATATTTATTTTGTTTAAAACTGTAGGTAGTTTGTTTATAAAATGAGGTTCAATTATTGCACCTGTTCCACATCCCATCATTGCTAAGTCCATCATCAAAGCAAAGGCTTCCCAATCAATTAAGTTTGTTGAAGTACAGTTGTAGGCTCCAGAGAAATTTTGGTTTTTATTAATCCAAGGAGTTCCTCCAATCCATAACCATCTCCCTGAAGGTTGGGCTTTTTGGTTACTTTGCATCTCTCTCATTAGGATCAATTCTTCATCAGAAAGTTTTCCTAACTCTTTTAAACCTGATAAATTTCTTTCACCTACTTCACTCCAGTTCTCCCTTTTGCCAGATGTAGTTTTCCTACTGTAAGACCTGAAAAAAACAGGATAAGCAGCTGGCGCAGTCTTTGGGAAGTCATCTTTTTTAAGATTATTGGAATTGCTCTCTGAAGAAGCTTTATTTGGTGCAACAGTCACGATAAAAAATGTATGTAAATAACCCGTACTGGAAGAATAACTCTACCTGTGGCGTCTGCAACCATTCTTACCACTATTTAACGGTTTGTGTAGAATTATGTTTAATATGAAATCTTTGTTTCAAGAAAGGATATGGAAAGAGTTCCCGAACCTGAATTAATGGAAGAAAAAGAGCAGGTCATTTCTTATGACGAAGCTGATTTTTCAGAAGGGGAAGTTAATCTAATTAATCAAATAGATCAATATCTTTTGAGAAAAAATATTTCTTTGGATGAAAAAGATTTAATAGTTGATTTAGGATGCGGCCCAGGAAATATTTCTGAGAAGTTAGCAATAAAATGGCCTAATACTGAAGTCTTAGGAATAGATGGTTCTAAAGAGATGATTTTGAGAGCAGAATATAATAAAAGTATTTCTACTAATCAAAAAAAATTAAAAAATTTACGATACATTTGTTCTGACATCAAAGACCTTAAATCAAAAAAAATTTTACTTAAAAAAAGAATTAGTTTACTTGTAAGTAACAGTTTGATTCATCACATTACCAATCTTGAAGATTTCTTCAACACAATAAGAAGTTTGTCTAGTAATATCACTGTAAATTTTCACAAGGACTTAAAAAGGCCCTTAGATGAAAAGTCTGCTTTAGAACTCAAAGCACAATGTTCAATTAAATATAATGAGATTTTAACTAATGATTATTATGCATCTTTAAGAGCTTCTTATACTTTTAAAGAGTTAAAAAATTTCACTTTAGAGAATGATCTATCCTCTTTAGATGTTTTTGAAGAAGGTGAAAATTATTTGATAGTCTATGGTAATGTTTAAGAATTAAGTGAAAGGCCCTTATATTATATAAATGAGCTTAGGTACTAAAATTCTAAATAATAAAGAAATACTGGATGCGGTAAATAAAAGAAGAAATTTTGCTATTATTTCACATCCAGATGCTGGGAAAACGACTCTTACCGAGAAGCTTCTTTTGTATGGAGGTGCCATTCAACAGGCAGGAGCAGTAAAAGCTAGGGGTAATCAGAGAAAAGCTACCTCAGACTGGATGGAACTTGAGAAACAAAGAGGTATTTCTATTACATCAACTGTATTGCAATTTGAATATGAAAGATCTGTAATTAATCTATTAGATACACCAGGACACCAAGATTTCTCCGAAGATACTTATAGAACATTAGCTGCTGCTGATAATGCAGTTATGTTGGAAGATGCTGCTAAAGGACTAGAACCTCAAACTAGAAAATTGTTTGAAGTTTGCAAGATGCGAAAAATACCAATATTTACTTTCATAAATAAAATGGATAGACCAGGAAGAGAGCCATTTTCTTTACTTGATGAAATTGAATCAGAACTTGGATTAAATACCCTACCTATAAACTGGCCAATTGGGAGTGGCGAGGAATTTAGAGGGGTTATTGACAGATTTTCGAGAGAGGTGATTTTATTTGATAAAGCAGTGAGAGGGAAACAATCGAATGAGAAAAGATTAAGTCTTGTAGATAAAGAGCTATCAAAATATGTAGAGAAAGATTTACTTGAAAACTCACTTGAAGAATTGGAGGTTCTTGATGAGGCAGGATCTAAATTTGAAAAAGAAAAAGTTTTTAATGGCTCTTTAACCCCAGTTTTCTTTGGATCTGCCATGACTAATTTTGGAGTAAGGCCATTTTTAGATAGTTTTTTAAAAATGGCACAAAAACCAACTTCAAGAAATAGTAATAAAGGGGATATTGAACCTGCAAGCGATGAATTTAGTGGGTTTGTTTTTAAGCTTCAAGCAAATATGGATCCAAAGCACAGAGATAGGGTTGCTTTTATAAGAGTTTGTAGTGGCAAATTTGAAAAGGATATGTCAGTTAAACATTCCAGAACTGGGAAAACAATTAGATTATCAAGACCACAAAAAATATTTGGGCAAGATAGAGAAGTAGTTGATGATGCCTATCCTGGAGATGTTATTGGTTTAAATAATCCAGGGATGTTTTCTATTGGAGATACTCTTTATACTGGTGCTCATCTGGAATATGAGGGCATACCATCCTTTAGTCCTGAAATATTCAGCTGGCTAAGAAATCCAAATCCCTCAGCATTTAAAAACTTTAGAAAGGGTGTTAATGAACTTCGAGAAGAAGGAGCTGTTCAGATTCTTTATGACTTTGATGAGAGTAAAAGAGACCCCATACTCGCAGCCGTTGGTCAATTGCAGCTGGAGGTAGTAACTCACAGATTAAAAAGTGAATATGGTGTTGATGCAAATCTTGACGCAATGCCATATCAATTGGCTAGATGGATTTCTGATGGATGGCCAGCCATTGAAAAACTAGGCAGAATATTCAACTGTAAAATAGTTAAAGATTGTTGGAATAGGCCAGTTATTCTTTTCAAAAATGAGTGGAATCTAAATCAGTTTGTTGAAGACAATGATCAATTAAATTTAAACAAAGTTGCGCCCGTTGTTAGTGGAGTCGAACCAATTGTTTTATAAAGTCTTAATGGATTATAAAATTAGTTAATCTGTTAGTATTGGTAAAAAATTTTGGATTCAAACAGTAATAAAAATAATAACGAAAAATCACCTTATGAAATTTTAGGTGTAAAAGAAGGTGCTGCTTTTGAGGATATTCAGAAAGCTAGAGATATTAAAGTTAAAGAGGCTGGTGAAGACTTAATTTTAAAAGCGAAAATAGAATCTTCCTTTGATCAATTACTCATGGGTAGTTTGAAAGCCAGGCAATCAGGAAATGTAAGCTATGAAGCTGTGAGTGCCTCAAAAAAAGAAAAACAAATTAATCAATTTACCAATAATAACTTCCCACTTCTTTCTAAGATAAAAAATTTAAATAATAACTCTAACAATTCAAGTCAGTATAGTCTGCCAAAAATAACTACCCCCTCATTTGATAATCTTTCAATAAAAATATCTGTTGGGCTATTATTTTTAATTTTGTTATTTATCAGTCCAGACTCTAGTAATAGACTTTTACTCTCTATCTCAACATTAATACTTACCTATACTCAAATTAAATCAGGGAAAAGATTTATAGGTTCTCTGGGTTGGAGTGTTACCTTTCTCTCGATAGGATTAATATTTGGTGGATTGCTTGAAAATAATTCTTTCATTCAGGAAGTATCAACCAACTCTTTATCAATACAAAAAATTCAAAGTATTCCGGCCATGGTTATTTTATGGCTAGGCGTAGTTTTTTTATGATTGATTTTCTATCATAGATTTAATTTCTTCATAATTTATAAGATATTTATTTTTACAAAATTCACAAACCAACTCTGCTTTGCCATCTTTCTTGAGGATGTCCTCTAACTCGCTCTTATCAAGCATTTTCATCGCATTTAAACTTCTTTGTTTGGAACACTTGCATTTAAAACTAACTTCTTGAGAACGAGCTTTTTCAGAGATTGATTTATCGTCAATATCGGGAAATATATTTCTAATTAACTCAAGAAGATTATCTTTTGACTTAAATAGATCTTCGCTGAAAGAATTAATTTCTTTGCATCTTTCTTCAAGTAGTGAGACTAGCAGAGGGTCAGTATCTTTTTTAGGTAAAACTTGAGCTAATAAGCCACCACTACAAATAACACTTTTATTTTGAATTTTTTCTCCAATAAATACAGCCGAGGGAGTTTGCTCTGAATGATATAAATATGAAGCTAAGTCTTCAGCAATATTCCCATTTACTAATTCAACAGTGCTTGTAAAGGGTTCTCCAAATCCACTATCTCTAATTACATTTAAATATCCGGTACCTAATGCTTTTGTAAAATCAAAAGAATATTTATTATTATCTATTTTGACTAGGTCCAATTCTAAATTAGGATTCCCTACATAACCTCTAACTTTCCCGTCTCTACCTGCATCAACTAGTAATCCCTTTAAAGGTCCTTCAGATCTAACTCTTAAAGTGACTCTCCCATGCATTATTTTCATCGAGCTTGCTAAAAGCAGCGAAGCACTAAATGCTCTGCCTAAGATACAGGTGGTTAAGTAAGAAAGGCCGTGTCTTTTTTTTGCTTCTAAAGAAGATTCTGTTGTTAAGACCGCAACTAATCTTATTCCTCCATTGGCTGCAGTAGCCCGAACTATCCTATCCTGCATGATTTTCTTTCATAAAATTTTTGATTTTCCCTTTTTCCAAGAATAATATCCTAGAAGGAATTCCCTCAAATAAGGCAGGTTCATGAGTAACAATAATAATTGTATTTTTATTTTTTAAATCAAGAATTAAATTCTTCACATCATTTCTCATTGAATAGTCTAATCCAGCAGTTGGTTCATCAAGTAAAAGAATTGAGGGGTTTCTAAGTAGTTGAACTGCTACAGCTAACCGCCTTTGTTGTCCGCCACTTAGCTGTTCTGGTGGTTGAGTCAGATTAATTTTTTTCAAACCAACTTTATTTAAAACTATTTCTATATTTTTTTCTCTTAAAGATTTATGGCCTATTTTTAATTCTTTACCAATGGTTGTACCTATAAAGTATCTTTCAGGAAATTGGAATACTACTCCACAAAACCATCTTCTTTGTCTAGAAGACAAAATTTTATTCTTCCAAGTAATTTTTCCTTTTTGCGGATTTGTTAATCCGCTTATTATTTCGAGTAGTGTTGTTTTCCCAGAACCACTATTGCCGCAAATTAAAATGATTTCATTTTCATGAACTTTTAAATTTAAATTGTCTATTATTTTTCTTTCACCAGTTTGGGGTTGATAAGATATTTCTTTTAAATCAAGCATTATTAATTAAGTTATACGTATGAATTTGAATCTAGTAATAACTTACTTATAATAGCTGTAGATCTAAAAAGATATTAGTTAATATGAATATTATTTTTAGGGAAGTTGATCCTTTTAATTGTTGGATATGGATCAGGTTTTCAGAATCACCAACTCAAGACGAAAAAAATTATTTAGATGGTGTTTTTGATAGTTGGTACGTTTTAGGAAGATTAGGTGGATTTAATTCTGAAAATTTGCAAACTCATGAAGAGGGTTCCGATCTAAGTTGGATGTCCTATGATAATGACCAAAAAAATGCATCTCTTCCAGCCTTAATGCATAATTTAGGAATTATGGAATATCAAAATCTTTGGGGAAGATGTTGGGTTGATTTTGGAACTTCAGACTCCATTTCAATAGATATATTAATTAATTCTTTGAATGAGATATCAAATAATTATGTAAAAATTGAAGAGTTAATTATTGGGGGTGAAAATAATGATTGGTCAGTTGAAGAACATGAAGATTTAGTTTTCAAAGATTAAGTGTTTTGGATGGAAGACTTAACAAGATTAATTATTTCCCATGAAAGAATTGAAAATATTAAGAACAATAATTTAGAACTTTCTAAAGAAGAGGCTCATTATTTAAATAAAGTAATGAGGATAAAAAATGGTAAAAAAATATTTATAGCTAACGGAGAGGGTTCATTATGGAAAGCTATAAAAGTTAAAAATGATTGTTTAGAAATAATTCAATTAAAAAAACCTTACTTATTTCAAGAACAAGAAATTCACTTATTAGGAATAGCCGTTGTTATACCAAAAAGTGGTTTTGAGGATATTTTAAAAATGTGTACTGAAATAGGAATTGATTATATACAGCCATTATTTTCAGAAAGACAGGTAAACAAAAATTTAAATTTTTCTAGAAAACTTTTGAGATGGAATTTAATTATCAATGAAGCTGTTGAGCAAAGTGAGAGATTATGGAAACCATCTATTTTAAATGGCATGGATATTATTGAATGGCTAAAAAGTAGAGATAATCAAGAAAGAGTTTCAATTTCTATAACTAGAGAAGAAACACTATATGACTTAAATAAATGGTTAAGAAAACAACAAGAATTTGGAAATAAAAAAGGAGGTATTTTTTGGAATGTAATTGGTCCTGAAGGAGGTTGGTCCGCTAAAGAAATTGATTTTTTTATAAAAAATAATATTACCTTCGTTAAGCTTTCCGACACTATCTTGAGAACTTCAACCGCTAGTATTAACGCATCATCAATTCTAAATCAGTGGAGAATTGATTTGAAATTAAAGTATTAGATAAATATGGATTTAATTAGAAATCAATTTTTTATAGGTTTTTGCATTAATTTTATTTTGATTTATATATTTTGCAGGATTCCTTTGATGACGAAAAGTGGTTGGGTAAGTGCAGGCATCTTAGGCACAATTTTGTGGGGATGTTTGTCTTGGCAGGGATGGATGTCAGTTGTAATTTATTTATTATTTGGATCCCTCGTTACCAAAATAGGTTTTAAATTTAAAAAAGCACAAGGAATTGCTGAAAAAAGAGGCGGGAGGAGAGGTCCTGAGAATGTATGGGGCTCAGCAGCTACAGGATTATTTCTTGCCATTATGACCAAATTTAATGCCGCCAATGTAGTGATGTTTAAAGTAGGTTTTGCTGCAAGTTTTGCTGCTAAGTTGGCGGATACTTTTGGTAGCGAAATTGGAAAAAGATTTGGTAAAGACACATACTTAATTACTTCACTTAAAAAGGTGGATAGGGGAACTGAAGGGGGAATAAGTATAGAAGGAACATTAGCTAGTGTTTTGGGATCAATATTTATGGCTTTTATTATGCTTCGTCTATCAATTATTTCTACAAAATATCATTTTATAGTTGTTGTTGTTTCTGGATTCTTGGCAACACTTTCTGAAAGTATTATTGGTGCTAAATTTCAAAATAAATATAAATTAAGTAATGAATTGGTAAATGCTATTCAGACAAGTATTGCTTCTGTTTTAGCTATCTTTGCTCTTACTTTATATTCATATTTTTAAATTAATAATATTTGAAAAGACCTAGGATTCTTTCCATTTTGTAAGAATCTCCCAGCTTTTAAGTCTTTGGAAAAGCCAGAAATGACCTTCGGAATTTAGATGAATTCCATCATGCGTAATCCAATTTTTACTCCTTTTATCAGAATACATTTCTCTAAAAGTAGGAAGAAATGGGACATTCTGATTGAGGCATACTTCCTCCATTCTCCTTTCATAAGAATTACAAAAATCATTTGAGTACCATAGACATCCTGCGAACGGCATTTTGCTTTCGTCAACTGGTGTAAGACCAATAACAAATACATTTGTTTGAGAGTTCATTTCATTAATTAGCCTCTCTAATCCATATTCAAATCCATCTATATCTAATTGATGTCTTCCATTTTTCTGACCAATTGCTGCTGTGTCGTTAAGACCTACATTTAGTAGGATTGCTTTAGGTTTATTTCTTCTCGTTTCTCCTCTAGATGACCATTCTTTCTCCCATCTAGATGAAACTTTTTCTATCCCATCCCCCCTAACGCCAAGTTGATAAATAACTGGCCCATTGTGGTTATTGCACCAATCTTTTCTAAGCCTCTCACACCATCCACCACCCTCATTATCTCCCCATCCATAAACCGAGCTATCTCCAATTACAACAAGCTGTTTTGGTAAACTAATCACTATAACCGGAAAAAAATAATTACTTGATCTAACAAATTATTCTTACAAATCAAGTTAAACTATTTTTGATTTTACCATTTATTAATTCGCCAACTATTGCGATGGAGCTATAAGCTATCAAAACTAATGTAACTTCTTGCCATGCGAAGGAACTTAGTGATTCTTGTAATTGCCAACCTAGACCAACACTTCCAATAACTCCAACAATTGCAGTTTCTCTAATAATGATGTCAGATCTATAAGCGCAATATGCTAAGTAACTTTTTGCTTGTTGAGAAAATAAACCTAATAGCCAACTAGTCTTTTTTGAGATTCCTAGAGATTTCATTGCAATATAATTTCTCTTGTCTTGGCTATCTAGATTTGTAAAAAGTAATTTGCTAGTAATACCAGCGTTGTGGAGACCTAATGTTAAAGCTGCTAAAGATACAGAAGGATTATTAAAAGTTAATAGAGTTAGAAGTATTACAG
>CACNCF010000018.1 GCA_902618795.1 uncultured Prochlorococcus sp. | reverse complement strand
CCTCTTTTCCACAAATTCAATTCCTTTTTATCAACGAAGTTTTTTGTCTCTTTAATCTCGATTTTAGGTTGTTTGTTCATTGAAATTAGAAAGGAGGGGTTTCTTCATAAAGGGTATTTGCTTGTTCAATTGATAGTCTTCCTGCGACACCTAATTTAAGGGAACTTAAATGATCCTTAAATTTGATTCTGAACAACGCCGCCGCTCCAATCATTGCCGCATTATCTGTACAAAGATCAAGAGGCGCTAAATGAACTTTAATAGATTTTTTACGAGCTTCACTAATCATCATTTTTCTTAACGTATTGTTAGCAGCCACTCCACCAACCACAACTACATTATCCAAGCTATGATCTTCTGCGCATTTTATTGTTCTCTCTACCAAGACCTCTGCCACTACTCTCTCAAAACTTGCAGCAATATCCGGAATTGGAACGGTCTTCCCATCCAAATTTATACTCTCTACTAATCTTAATACGGCAGTTTTTAAACCACTAAAAGAGAAATCATATTTAAGAAATCCACCTTTTTTATCAGAGATCTTACATTTTGGTAAATTAAATTTCATTGGGTCCCCATTTTTAGCAATCTTTTCAATTGCCGGTCCTCCTGGATAACTAAGCCCTAATAGTCTGCCAACTTTATCAAAGGCTTCTCCAGCAGCATCATCAAAACTTTTCCCAAGTCTTTGCATCCTCCTACTATCATCTACCTTTATCAATTCAGTATGCCCGCCGCTAACAAGTAATGTAAGAAAAGATTTCTTTGGATAGTTTTTTGAAAATAGAATTGAAGATAAATGCCCCTCTAAATGATGAATTCCCAAAAATGGTTTTGAATGTAACATGCAGAGTGATCTTGCGGTTATAGAGCCCACTCGTAAACAACCAACTAATCCAGGAGCTACAGTTGACGCAATATAATCGACTTCCTCAATTTTAATTTTTGCTTCTTCTAGAGCCTTATCTAAAACTAAAGGTAATAGTTCTAAATGCTTTCTAGCTGCAAGTTCAGGCACAACTCCTCCCCATTTTGAATGATCTTCAATTTGAGAGGCAATTATATTTGAATGTATTCTGAAAGTATCGCCAATATTCGAAACTATTGAGACAGAAGTCTCATCACAACTTGTTTCAATAGCTAAAACTTTATGCATTTTTGATTCAACTTGTTCTATTTTAATATTAATTTCTTACTTAACACACTATAAGGAATTAAAGATTGCAACTTATGAAATTCTTTTTTTCAATCATAACCTCAGTTTTTCTGTTCCTCGGAATTACTCCAATTGCTCTAGCTGCAAATGGGCCTGCCTTAAACGCAGATAGAGCTAGCACAGAATATACCGCTTCAGCCCTCACAAAATGCTCTGAAAATCCTAAATTCATTGAGAGAGCAAATTCTGCAACTACTCAAAAAGACATAGCAAGATTTGAAAGATATGGAAAAGCATCATGCGGAGATGATGGTCTTCCTCATTTAATAATTGGACCTCCTCTTGAGCCATGGGGGGCACTTCTAAATAGAGGTCATGAAGGAGATTTACTTATTCCCGGAGTATTGTTCATTTACATTGCTGGAATTATAGGTTGGTCAGGAAGAGAGTATCTCATTGAATCAAAAAAGACTAAGAATCCAGCAGATCTTGAGATCATTATTGACCTAGACTTAGCCAGAAAATGTCTTGTAAAAGGAGCCCAATGGCCTCTTCTTGCTAATAAACAAGGTAGGAATGGAGATTTAAGAGAGAAAGATAATAATATTACTCTTAATGGTCCTCGCTAAACATCCTTAAAAAACTTTCATAAAACAAATGTTCAAAATTCTAAACACAAAATTTGTCAGATCTGCTCCAGTGGTAGCAGCAATTTGGCTGAGCCTTACAGCTGGAATAATTATTGAATTTAATAGGTTTTTCCCAGATTTATTATTCCATCCAATGAGTTGATAAATAGAAAATAATCAAGTTTTTATTAACTTGATTATTTTTTTTGCTGTTTCATCAACATTGTGATTTGTTAATGCAAAATCAAATTCATTTGATACTGAAATCTCATAATTAGCCCTTGAGAGTCTTTTTTTAATTGCCTCTTCTTTTTCTGTACCTCTATTTCTTATTCTTCTCTCTAACTCTTCTTTATTCGGAGGGAGTAAAAATATTGACTGTGAATTAGGAAACTTATTTTTTATTTGCCTTGCACCCTCTACTTCAATTTCAAGTAGTACGGTAAATCCCTTTTTTATTTTCTCATTAACAGAAGACAAAGGCGTTCCGTAGTAGTTTCCAGCAAATTGAGCCCATTCAAGGAAAAGGTTTTTTTCAATCATTTCTTTAAACTTTTCTTGGTTTAAGAAATAATAGTTTTCTCCGTCCTTCTCTCCCTCTCTAGGCTCCCTAGTAGTTGCAGATATTGAAAGCCAAAATTCTTTTTCTTTACCTAATATTTCTTTAACAACTGTTCCTTTACCTACCCCGCTAGGTCCAGTAAGGATAATAAGTTTTTTTTGATTTTTCATATTAAATTTTTTACAGTAAAATAAACATCTTCTGAATTAAAAGGGAATAATGCAAAAAGGTGTTCCACAGATAATGGATATTACATCCATTAGATCTGTCTTGCATTATTTGACAAATAACATCTTACCTACAAAGTTTGAGACTGCCCAACAACCAGAGCCTAATACAATTCAATTATGTTTCAGAGGAGTTGCTTCTCAAACATGGTTAGAAGTTTCATGGAATGGAGACTCTCCAAGAATACTAAAGATAAATAAGCCAGAAAAGATTGGGCGAGAAAGCACACTTTCTAAACAAATAAGATACGGATTAAAGTATATGGCTTTAATTTCGATTGATCAAGATGATTTCGAGAGAGTTATAAAATTTAGTTTTGCGAAAAAACCTGGAGATGAAATTAATAAGTATTTAATTTTTGAATTAATGGGAAAACATAGTAATATTTTTTATCTGGATAATAAACATAAAATAATTGCCGTTGGTAAACAAATTAAATCAAGTCAATCTAGTTTTAGAACAATTTCAACTGGATCAATTTATTCTGGCCCTCCAGTCAATCTAAAAAAACAACCTAGAGAAGATGAGTCTTTTCAATCATGGAAAGACTCAATTTCATTAGTACCTGAGTCTTTGAAATACTGTTTAATAAATACCTATCAAGGAGTAAGCCCTATCCTCACAAAACAATTGGAGGTTATTAGTAAAACTGGCAATCCTCAAATAATGGAAAAAAATATCGATTTCATTAGCGATTCGGACTTAACGAAGATATTTAAAAATTGGAAGATTTGGATAAATAGGTTTAAGAATAATAACTTTAAGTTTTCAACATTTAACGATGATTTTTATTGCGTTTGGTTTTTTGATAAAGAAATTAATTGCGAAAATAAAATAGATTTATGCACTAGTTTAGAGAATTATTATGATTATTATCTGAAACAAAAAAAACTTGAATTATTGGAAAAGAAAATTGAAGGGATAATTTTTAAACAGACCAATACTGAGAAAAAGAATTTAAATATTCAATATGATCTTCTGACAAAATCAGAAAACTACGAGATATATAAAGAAAAAGCTGATAATATATTCTCGTCACATAAAATTAAAAAACAAGACATTATAAAGGGACAAAAACTATATAAAAAATCAAAAAAACTAAAGAGATCTAGAGAATTAATAAAAGAAAGATTAAGTATTTACAAAACAAATATAGAGAGATTAGACGAATTCACTACGCTTCTAGAAAATTTAAATTCTTTAAATCATGAAAAACTTTCTTTGAGAATCAAACTAATAGAAGAAATTATGGAAGAAATTTGTAACGAGTTTAATATCAATATCAAGAAGCAAAGAGAAGATCAGAAAAGTACATATGAGATAGAGTCTTCACCAATTCAAGTTGACACTCCCACAGGATTAAAGCTTCAGGTAGGGCGAAATATGAGGCAAAATGACTTAATAAGCTTTAAGTTCTCAAAAAAAGGCGATTTATGGTTTCATGCACAGGAATCACCAGGCAGTCATGTAGTTTTGAAGTCTTCATCTCAAGTAGCATCTGAACAAGATCTTCAAATAGCTGCAGATTTAGCTGCTTTATTTAGTAAGGCAAAAAGAAACATTAAAGTTCCAATTAATTTAGTAAAGATTAAAGATTTGCAAAAAATCAAAAACGGAGGACCGGGTTGCGTTTCGTTTAAAAATGGAGAAATTATTTGGGGAAATCCTACAAGAGGAGAAGATTACATTAAAAAAAATCTTAAAACAGTAATTTAGTTTATAATAAAAAAAATTTTTAAATCTAAATGTTTGATTTTCTTTTAGGCACTCATGAATTTTTAGGAAATCATAGTTTTCCAGAATTTATTGTTGGATATCTATTTGGTGCTGCATTAATAATTGGAGCTCCTACTGTTTTCTTACTACTTGCCTTCGTAAGCGCTTTAATGAAAACAAATGGGAAAATGGGTGGATATAGAGAATATGAAACATATGGTGAATCATCTTTAAATGATGCCCCTCCTTTTTTACTACCAGATCCAACAAATCCTAAATTAAGCAAATAATTAAGTTAATCGAAAAATAAATTGGACTTTGACAATAGTAGTTTTAAACCTTTTTCTTACACAATTTTTATCAAATAATAATGAAAGGTACAGGTCAAAGTGAAAAAAATTTATCAGATTCGATGACTTTTAGTGATCATTTAGAGGAGCTTCGTCAAAGGATACTAAACTCAATTTACTCAATACTTATTTCAATATTCTTTAGTTTTCTGATCATAAAGCCTTTAATATCTTTTTTAGAAATTCCAGCTGGTGATATTCATTTACTACAACTTGCTCCAGGAGAGTTTTTATTTGTCGCTATTAAAGTTGCAGGTTACAGCGGATTGATAGTTTCTATCCCTTATATTTTTTATCAAATAATATTATTCATTTCTCCTGGTTTAACAAAACAAGAAAAAAGCCTTATCTTGCCTGCAGTTTTTGGTTCAGGTCTTCTATTTTTTTTAGGATTAATTTTTTCATGGTGGATATTAGTCCCTGCAGCAATAAATTTCTTCATTAGTTTCGGTGCTGATATTGTTGAACCAACTTGGTCTATAGAAAGATATTTTGATTTTGTTCTCTTATTAATGTCCAGCACTGCAATAGCTTTTCAATTGCCAGTATTACAATTTATTCTTGGTTCTCTTGGAATAATCACCACAGAAAAAATGATTTCAAATTGGAAGATAGTTGTAATTTCCTCTGCAATATTATCTGCAGTGATTACCCCTTCAACTGACCCATTGACTATGTCATTGCTATCTATATCGATTGTGTTTTTATTTTTTGTGGGTACTGGATTAACTTACTTATCAGAAAATCTTAAGTCAAAAACTCTTTCATCTTTTCATTAAGATCTAATTGCAAGCTGACAGCTCTACCTAACCTAGGCTTAGCATTGACTTTCTTTAGCCATTCCCTTACTTCTTCTGAATATCCACATCTATTTAAAATCTCGATTTTATCAGCTATCGATTTTTTATATTCATCTTCACTTAAAGGGAATGATTCCTGTCCAAGAAATCCCCACATCATTTGAAAATAGACGAATTTTCCTCTTCTAAAGAGTCTAAAATCATATTTTTTCCCCCAGCGATGAATCAAATAATGTATAACTTCATCTACTAGCAATGGGTTCATTTAAATCAATTAATTAAGACTTCCTAAACTTTTACTTTAAATTATTAAAAGTCCTATCTATTTGCAACAGAAATTGAACAATTTGCTCCATAATAACTAATAAATAACAGAACCAAGTAGCGAATGACTCAATTAAGTTCCAATGATGTCCCTTCAATGGGTCGAAGGCAATTTATGAATCTTCTTACATTTGGTACTGCAACTGGTGTAGCTTTAGGAGCCCTTTACCCTGTAGCGAATTATTTCATGCCTTTAAGAGCAGGCGGTGGTGGTGGTGGAACTTCTGCTAAAGATGAATTAGGGAATCCAATAACAAAGACAGGTTGGTTAGCTACTCATCAAGCGGGAGATAGAAGTCTAGTTCAGGGTCTAAAGGGAGATCCAACTTATTTAATAGTTAATGAGGGTGGGGAAATAGGAGAATTTGGTTTAAATGCAATTTGTACTCATTTAGGTTGCGTTGTCCCATGGGATAGTGGTGCTAATAAATTCATATGTCCCTGTCATGGCAGTCAGTACGATACTAACGGAAAGGTAGTAAGAGGGCCTGCGCCTTTATCTTTAGCTCTAGCTCATGTCGAAATTGAAGATGATGCTGTACTAGTCAAACAATGGTCAGAAACTGACTTTAGAACTAATGAAAATCCATGGTGGGCATAAAAAAAATGAAAGGTCTTAAAAATCAAATCATGAAAAAAACAAGTTTATTTATCTGTACTCTGCTTTTCATTTCAAGCATTATATTTTATCCAAAAACCAGCTTTGCTTATCCATTTTGGGCTCAGCAAAACTACGAATCCCCAAGAGAAGCCACAGGTAAGATAGTCTGTGCAAATTGTCATCTAGCTCAGATGCCTACAATTGCAGAGGTTCCACAATCTGTTGGAGCAGACAGTGTTTTCAAAGCTGTAGTCAAAATACCCTACAAAAATGATTTAAAAGAGATAGGGGCTGATGGTTCGGAAGTCCCATTACAAGTTGGTGCTGTTGTAATGCTGCCTGATGGCTTTAAACTAGCTCCACAAGAAAGATGGACCGAAGAAATAAAAGAGGAGACAGAAGGGGTCTATTTCACTAATTACAGTGAAGAGAAAGATAATATCATTATTGTCGGACCTTTACCTGGCGATACCAATAAAGAAATCGTTTTCCCTGTACTTTCCCCCGACCCATCCACGAATAAAGAATATCACTACGGAAAATACTCTTTACATATTGGAGGCAATAGAGGTAGAGGTCAGGTATATCCAACTGGAGACAAGAGCAATAATGTAGTATTCACTTCTTCCACAGCAGGAACTATAAATTCAATAGAAACAATTGAAGATGGTAGCTATAAAGTCAATATAGAAAACGATAATGGTGAAATAACTACTGAAGCAGTTCCTGTTGGTCCTGAACTTATCGTAAAAGCGCAAGACAAAATTAATGTAGGTGACCCTCTTACTAATGATCCCAACGTTGGTGGCTTTGGGCAATTAGATGCTGAGGTTGTACTTCAGAGCCCTTATAGAGTTATTGGATTGATTGCATTCTTCATTGGTGTAGGCTTAACACAAATACTTTTAGTATTAAAGAAAAAACAAGTAGAAAAAGTGCAAGCAGCAGAGGGTATCTAACTTTCTCTAAATGCTTATACTTCAAGCTTTTATACAATCTCCAGGAGAAACTTTTTTAAATTTAGGGTTTATAACTATTAGATGGTACGGACTTCTTATTTCGGTTTCAGTTTTAATAGGCCTATTTGTCTCTAAAAAACTAGCAAAGGCAAGAAATATTAACCCAGAGTACATTAGTGAAATACTTCCATCATTAATAATCTCTTCAATAATTGGAGCTAGAGCTTATTACGTAATTTTTGAGTGGAGGCAATATAGCGGAGAGAACTTTTTTACTTCTTTTGAACTATTCAATAACATCATTCAAATACCTTCTTTTCTTGCAGTTTGGGAAGGAGGCATAGCAATCCATGGAGGACTAATTGGAGGATTAATATCTATTATCTATTTCTGTAAGTCGAAAAAAATTAATTTAAAAACTTTTATAGATATATTAATACCCTCGATTATTCTTGGACAATCAATAGGAAGGTGGGGAAATTTTTTCAATAATGAAGCCTTTGGAGTTCCTACAAATTTGCCTTGGAAATTATTTATACCTATCCAAAATAGGCCTTTAGAATTTATTAATTATGAATTTTTTCATCCTACATTTCTCTATGAGTCATTGTGGAATCTTTTAATTTTCATCTTCCTTATTATTACCTTTAATAAACAAAATAAAACAGATTTTTTCAGGCCTGGCTTTATTAGCTGTCTTTATTTAATAAGTTATAGCTTTGGAAGATTCTGGATTGAAGGTTTAAGAACTGACCCACTATGCATTGGTGGACTTCCACCTTTCTGTGATGGCGGTATAAGAATGGCTCAATTTATAAGTATTTTTCTATTTTCTTCTGGATTAATTGGAATATTTTTTTTAAGATTGAGAACATATAGTGGAAAAAATAGAAAGAATGGATAACAAAATATCCTTTATTGGTGTTGGTCCAGGTGATCCAGAATTATTAACTTTAAAAGCATTAAAAAAGATAAAAATTGCAGATGTCATTATTTGGACTGATTCTCTAATTCCTGAAAAGATTTTAGATTCTGCTAAAGAAGGTTCTGAAAAAATAAAAACGAGTTCTCTTAACTTAGAGCAAATCACCTCAATTATGATAGAAAAATTTCAGGCAGGGAAAACTGTTGCAAGGTTGCATGATGGAGACCCTTGCCTTTTTGGAGCAATTAGAGAGCAAATCGAAATTTTAAAAAACGAAAAAATTGAAATCGAGGTTGTTCCTGGAGTAAGTGCTTTTCAAGTTGCTGCAGCATATCATGAAGCTGAGTTAACCATCCCTGACGTAACGCAAACAATAATTTTAACTAGAGCAGGAGGGCGAACAGGGATGCCCGAAAAAGAATCTCTAAAAGATCTTGCGAAACACAATTCCTCTATATGTCTATATCTAAGTGCTAGGCATGTGAAAAGGTCTCAAGAAACTTTACTAGAGTTTTACCCTCCAGAAACTAAAGTGATTGTTGGATTTAGAGTATCTTGGGATGATGGTTGGACATCATTAATAGAATTAAAAGATATGGAAAAATTTTCTATTGAGAAAAAACTAATTAGAACAACCATTTACATAATTAGTCCAGCAATTAGTAATTCTCAAAAAAGATCTAATCTTTATAATCCATCTTATAGGCATCTCTTTAGGAATAAATAATCTTAAAGTTGATAGAAAAATATTAATTACTATAATTAGTAAAAATTTATTTGCTTTGAAAGAAATAAAATCTGTTTCGGGAATCAACAATAAAGGGGGAGATTCCTCTTTAAAGAGAATAGGAAATTTCATTAAAGAGGCTAGGTTGAGTAAAAATCAATCAATTGAAGAATTGGCTTCTGATTTAAAAATTGGAGCTCATCAACTTGAAGCCATAGAGGAAGGTAATGAAGAAAAACTACCTGAAAAAGTATTTATCAAAGCAATGATTAGACGGATTTCACAGAAGCTCAAACTTGATACAGAATTTTTAATGGATGAGTTCAAGACAGAGAGGAAAGAAGTGAAAATTGAAGAAATAGTTGAAGAAGTTTCCAAAAAAAATTATAAATCTAGACAATCTAAGAACTTTAATCCACTAGGGTTCCTAATATTTATTTTAATTTCAGGCTTTCTCGGACTAATCGCATCGTCATTAATTTTCAATTTATTTTCAGACTCTTCTCAGAATCAAACTCCAAAACAAGAACTTTTTAAAAAAACTAAATAACTTTTAAATCCAAATTCTTTAGTTCTTTTATAACATTACGGCATAATCCTAAGTTCCATTTTTCAAGAAGAAGATCATGGTTTCTATCTAAAGGTAAAAGTTGAAATGTAAGATTATTTTCCTGCAATTTTATTTGAACTGAGGAGATCACCTTGTCAGGTCTTTGATCAAGAGCTGCCGCTAGTCTTAGGATTAATGACATTTCAAGAACTAATGTTTTATCTTCTTTGGATATTAAATTTTGCCAAGACTCATGTCTTTTCTTGGGTAGAGTCTTTCTATGGTACCTAGCAATTGAAGCAATAATATTTGTTTCTGCTTCAGAATATCCCAACAACTCACAATTTTTTATTAAGTACCAAGAGTGTTTGTGATATGAACCAACATTCACATATTTCCCACAATTATAAAGATTAGAAGCTGCCCAAAGAAGTTCTTTAGCTTTAGGGTCATTATTGCTATGAAAGATATTTTTAGTCTGATCATAGATTTGAAAGGCAATATCAATAACTTTCTCAGCTCTTGTATTATCTACTCCAAACTTTCTGGCCTGATGAACTATAGTTGTTTTTCTAATATTGCCTTGAATATTTAACTCATTTTTAATTATCCCTTTACGAAGCATCCAATCTACAACCAAACCTTCTCGAAGCGCCCTCTCACTTATTGTTAATTCATTAAAGTTCAACATCTCCATTGCGGTGTTTAATATCAATGCTCCGGGAATAATTATTTCTGCTCTTCTCTCACTTAATGAAGGTATTTTCTTGATTTCCGAAACTGGCAATTGAATTAGTTTTTCCAATACATTTTGTAAATTTTCCTTTTTAAATTTATAACCATGCAACTTTTGTTTAGATTCTCCCAAATCATCTGAAATCAAATTTCCTAATGAGGTTGCAGTGCCACTAGTTGCAATCATAGATAAAGGCTTATCTGCCTTAGATCTACTCTTTATTTTCCGAACAGAGGGTTCTAAAGATCCTTTAATAAAAGTTGTTAGAAAACTTGATCTTTCTGAATTTATAGACTCTTTATTTAAAAAATCATTTTTAAGTCTTACCGCACCAATTCTTGAACTAGTTAGAGCTATTGCATCTTTTTTATCTGCAAGTATTAATTCTGTAGATCCTCCTCCAATATCTATGATTACAAAAGACTGATCTTTAAAAGCCATCCCAGAGAGAACACCAAGGTAAATTAATCTAGCTTCCTCAGAACCACTTATCATTTCTATTTGAATATCAGTTTCATCAAGAACTCTTCTAATAAAATCTTGACCGTTTGGGGCTTCCCTAACTGCACTTGTTGCTGCTGTTACTATTTGTTTTACTCCATTACTTTTACAATATTCCTTAAATCGCTTGAGAGTAACTAATGCTCTTTGGATTGATTCTTCAGTAAGATTTCCCTCCTCATCTCTTTCTCCAAGACGAGTGGTTGATTTATCAGTGAATTTTATTGAAAATGATTTTAATTCTAGATTAATTTCTGCTACCAAGAGATGTGTAGAGTTTGTTCCAATATCTATAGAAGCTACTAAAATTTGCTTTTCTTGAAAATATCTTAAATCTTGTTTCTGTATCATTTCTTTTTATAAGATGCAGATATCTTTAATCCATTAATAAATATACCCAACATTGATTATTAAATAATAGAAATCATTTAATCCTAGTAAGATTATTTAAAGTTATGAAATATACAATAGGATATATGCAGAATAAAAATCGACAAATTAGATTAAGTACTTTTTTTGAATTATTAAGGTGGAATAAGCCGACTGGAAGATTGATCTTACTTATACCTGCTGGGTGGAGTTTATATTTAACTCCTGGTGCTAATCCAACATTTTTAATGTTGTTAAGAATAATCATTGGAGGGCTATTAGTAAGTGGATTAGGCTGCGTAGTTAATGATATTTGGGATAAAAAAATTGATCAAAAAGTTATTAGGACAAAAAACAGACCTCTAGCTACAAATAAAATCAGTCTTAAAACGGCTTATTCAATTCTTTTCTTTTTAATTTTATGTAGTTTCTTTTTAACTTTGTCACTACCTCAACCTGGCAGGATCCTTTCGATTTCACTCGCTTTTTTAGCTTTGCCTATTATTTTAATTTATCCTTCTGCTAAAAGATGGTTTAAATATCCTCAATTAATCTTATCAATATGCTGGGGTTTTGCTGTCTTAATACCCTGGGCCGCAAATGAAGGTAATTTGAATAGTATTGTTTTATTGTTTTGCTGGCTAGCTACTATTTTTTGGACTTTTGGCTTTGACACGATTTATGCCTTAGCAGATAAAAAATATGATATCAAAATTGGAATAAATAGTTCCGCTGTTAACCTCCAGAACTATACAAGAGTAACTATTCAAATTTGTTATTTTTTAACTTCTATTTTTCTCGCATTATGCGGATTTTTTAATCAAATGGATTTTATTTTTTGGCCAATTTGGCTTACGACGGCAATCTTAATGCAGCGAGATATACTAAAAGTATTTCCTGAGGAAAAGCAATCAATAAAAAATATTGGGAATCACTTCAAAAATCAATCAATTTATGGAGGAGTCCTTTTATTAGGAATTATTATTGCCTCATAACTCTTAAATATGTTTTCCAGATTACAAAAAGGTGATCAAATAGATATTTTAGCTCCAGGCTCATTTATTGATGAAGAGGAAAATTTTCAAAAAGGCATAGAAATCTTAAAAAACTGGGGCTTGGAAATTAATGAAAATAATTCCCTGTCAAAAAAATTTGGTTATTTTGCAGGCGACGATTCTACTAGATTTGAAGAACTGGAGAAAGCACAAAATAGTAAGCTAATCATTTTTGCAAAAGGAGGTTGGGGTTCAGCAAGACTATTAGAAAAAAGCCCTTCTTGGCAGCATGGTTTAATGCTTGGATTCTCAGATACATGTTCTTTACTACTATCTAAATATTCTCAAGGATTTATAGGTTCTATTCATGGGCCCATGGTTACTGGCCTTTTCAAAGAACCAGAGTGGAGTCTTGAAAGATTAAGAAATTTACTTTTTGAGGGATATGTTGCGGACATACGAGGAATTCCTTTAAGAGGTGGGAAAGCTAAAGGAGAAATTATCGTTTCTAACTTAACTATTGCTACTTTTTTAATTGGTACTGATCACTTTCCAGATTGCAAAGGGAAAATAATAATATTTGAAGATATTAATGAAGATATTTATAAAATTGATCGCATGTTGACCTACCTCAGAATGACTAAAACACTTACTGAAATTGCTGGTATTGGATTCGGAAGTTTTTCTAATGATTCCTGCGACCTTGAATGGAAAGATTTACTAAAAAAATGCATTATTGAAAGACTCCAAGAGTTTGATTTTCCTATTCTTTTTGACCTCCCAATAGGCCACAGATCGGGAAATGCTTGCATTCCTTTAGGAAACAAAGCCACCTTAAATGGTGATGATGGCATTCTTAGTATCGATTCACCTTTTTAACTAGGGGTTCTTCACAAAAAGTTTTGCTATTTTCAAATCAATAGGGGATGTAATTTTTATATTTGAATAAGTTCCTTCAATAATCTTCACTTTCCAATTAAGCATTTCGAATAGTGAGGCATCATCTGTGACATTCCAGTTTTTATCAATTGCCATCTTATGAGCTTTTTTTAATCTATCTACTAAAAAGCCCTGTGGAGTTTGCGCTGCCCATAAATAATTTCTATCTGGTGTTTCTTTAATAAAACCTTCATTATCAACAATCTTTATTGTGTCAGTTACCTTAGTGGCCAAAATTACTGCTTCATTTTCATCTAATTGCTTGGCACAAAGGTCTATCAATTCAGGATTAATTAGACATCTTGCACCATCATGTATCAAAACTTTTTCAGCATCTTTTGGCAGCGCTTTTAAACCATTAAAAACTGACTGTTGTCTGGTGTCACCACCATTAATCCAATGAACTTTATGGGCAAAATCCTTTGTTGAATTTAATAATAAATTTTTATCTTTCGGTTGACCAATTATTCCAACCCAATTTGTTGAGCTCGCAGAAAATACAGATTTAAGTGTCCAATAAATCAAAGACTCTCCCTCTAAATCAATAAGTAATTTATTTTTTCCAGCTTTCATTCTGCTACCGCTCCCTGCAGCTGGTATTAAAAAGTGCACAATAGAAGGTCTTAATATTTTCTAGACAATTATAAATAAAAGCAATATCTTTACACAAATAGTACTACGATTGAAAATTATAAAATTTCATAATGTCCAATACAGATTCATTATCAGGCAAAGTTGCTTTAATCACTGGAGCTAGCAGAGGAATTGGTAAAGAAATTGCTTTAGAACTAAGTCGCTTTGGAGCAGAAGTTTTTATTAATTACTCTTCTTCTGATGAAAAAGCTGAAGAAGTTGTAAATTCAATAAAAAATTCAGGAGGTAAAGCTCATAAATTAAAATTCGATGTTTCAAAAGAGGATTCTGTCAGTTCAGCTTTTGAAGAAATCATAAAAATTAATGGCTCCATTGATATTCTTATTAACAATGCTGGTATTACTCGAGATGGACTATTGATGAGAATGAAATCGGAACAATGGGATGATGTATTAAATACAAACTTAAAAGGGGTTTTTCTTTGTACAAAATATGCTTCAAAATTTATGATGAAAAAAAGAAGTGGTAGTATCGTAAATATTTCATCTGTTGTTGGAATAATTGGTAATCCCGGTCAAGCAAATTATTCTGCAGCCAAAGCTGGCGTTATTGGATTCACCAAAACTTGCGCTAAAGAATTTGCTTCAAGAGGTATAAACGTAAATGCAATAGCTCCAGGCTTTATAGAAACAGAAATGACTGAAAAACTTAATACTGAAGAGATACTTAAAGTTATCCCTTTAGGGAAATTAGGAAGTTGTACTCAAATTGCAAACTTAGTTTCATTCTTAGTTTCAAGTGATGCAGGAAGGTACATTACAGGTCAGACAATCAGTATAGACGGAGGTATGAGTATTTAATTATGTACTTTCGTAAGGCTGGCCCAATTCATCTCTTAACCTTCTAATTTTTTGTAAAAGTTTTAGCCTTCGACTTCTAGCAGTTAATGTCAAGAAAAATCTTAAAGGAAAGTATATTAGTGTCATAGCAATCGCAAGGATTGCGGTAAGAGTAAAAATAAGATTATTTGTTTCTTCCATAACTTAAAGATACTCTTATTTGAGTTAATTTGTATGTCTCATTAAAAAGAAATTCGGCTTTCCCCACTTAATTAAATATCCCTTAAAAATGATTCTATGGGAGATTAGAATAGGAATAAAGATTGTGTAAACATGGCCAAACAGTTAAGTTTTTCTAATGAGTCAAGAGAAGCGCTAGAAAAAGGTGTGAATTTCGTAGCTAATGCAGTAAAGGTTACTATTGGGCCAAAAGCAAAAAACGTTGTAATAGAGAAGAAATTTGGTTCGCCAGATATAGTAAGAGATGGATCTACAGTTGCTAAAGAGATCGAGATTGAAAACCCTATCTCTAATTTAGGTGCGAAATTAATAGAACAAGTTGCATCCAAGACAAAAGAGAGTGCTGGTGATGGAACAACAACTGCAACCATTTTGACTCAGAAGATGGTTCAGGAGGGATTGAAAAATATTGCTTCTGGCGCAAACCCTATGGAGTTAAAAAAAGGTATGGAGGCAGGCCTATCTTTTGTCTTAGAAAAATTAAGTTCCAAAAGTATTTCATTAAGTGGTTCTGACATCCAAAAAGTTGCAACAGTTAGTGCTGGAGGTGATGAAGAAATTGGATCTATAATTTCGAAAGCAATGGATATTGTTACTTCAGATGGTGTAATAACTGTCGAAGAATCGCAATCATTAGAAACAGAATTAGATATAACTGAAGGTATGTCTTTTGATAGAGGTTATAGTTCTCCATATTTTGTAACAGACCAAGAAAGACAAGTTTGTGAACTTGAAAATCCTAAAATATTAATAACTGATCAAAAAGTCTCAACTTTAGTTGATCTAGTTCCAATACTTGAAGAAATTCAGAAGTCAGGCTCACCTTTTCTAATTCTTGCTGAAGATATCGAAGGAGAGGCTTTAACTACTCTGGTTTTAAATAAGAATAGTGGGGTTTTAAATGTTGCTTCCGTAAGGGCTCCGTTATTTGGTGAGAGAAGAAAAGCTGCCCTCGAAGATATTGCTATTCTTACAGGGGCTAAGTTAATTAGCGAAGATAAATCGATGACACTTGATAAAATATCGATTAATGATTTAGGTAAAGCAAAAAAAATAACTATCACAAAGGACAAAACTACAATTGTTGCTTTCGAAGACACTAAAGATTTAGTTAAAGCGAGAGTAGAGAAATTAAAGAGAGAAGTTAATATAACTGAATCTGAGTATGATCAAGATAAAATCAATGAAAGGATAGCCAAACTAGCTGGAGGAGTAGCTCTTATCAAAGTAGGAGCTGCCACAGAAACAGAGATGAAGTATAAAAAGTTGAGAATCGAAGATTCCCTTAATGCTACGAAAGCTGCCATTGAAGAGGGTGTTGTTTCTGGAGGAGGACAAACTTTAATTGAAATATCAGATGACCTTTTAAATTTAAGTGAAACATCTTCAGATGATTTAAGAACAGGGATAAATATAGTCAAAGAAGCCCTCTTGGAACCCACCAAACAAATAGCAAAAAATGCTGGTTTTAATGGAGATGTAGTTGTCGCTGAAATTAAAAGACTTAACAAAGGTTTTAATGCTAATTCAGGAAAATATGAGGATTTAAAAGATTCAGGGATATTAGATCCAACCAAAGTAATAAGATTAGCTCTTCAAGATTCAGTATCTATTGCAGCTATGCTCCTCACAACAGAAGTTGCTATGGCGGACATTCCAGAGCCTGAAGCCGCCGCTCCTGGAGGACCAGGTGGAGATCCAATGGCAGGAATGGGTGGCATGGGAATGCCAGGTATGGGTGGCATGGGAATGCCAGGTATGGGTGGCATGGGAATGCCAGGTATGGGTGGCATGGGAATGCCAGGTATGATGTAAAAGCTAACTAGCTTTTTTATCGTTGTTAATCCACTTTCTTAAATTTTTAATATAAGGTAAGGGTAATTTTGGATTTTCAGTAAATTTATTTATTTTATTAGAATTTTGATTCTTGCTTGATATTTGATTGATGCTAGCGGTTTTCAGGCCATTTGATTCCAACTTT
>CACNCF010000017.1 GCA_902618795.1 uncultured Prochlorococcus sp. | reverse complement strand
AAATACTCTTTTTCAGCCGATGAATTAAATTAAAAATTATTGTTTTTATTGGACTAGAGATAAGATTATTGATTTAATCAAAATAATGAATGTTTTATTATTTATAATTTTATATGACGCCTGAAAGGCTTGGATTACTTTGGGGGATAACTGTATTTGCAGGCGCTTGCGCTCGATTATTTTCTTCTTTTACAGGATTCCCAAGTGTTGTTATTTTATTGCTTTCTGGATTATTAATTGGAAGATCAGGATTGGGACTTGTTGAACCTTTAGATCTCGGGCAAGGGCTTGAAACTATTGTGGGGCTTTTGGTCTGTTTGGTTCTTTTTGAAGGGGGATTAAATTTAAAACTGCCTGAGGGGAATATAAGAAATACTGTTTTAAAAATTTCACTGGTAAGACTTTTTATTTCATTATCAGCTGGAATTTTCATTGCTCATTGGCTGGCTGGCCTCTCATGGCAAGTTGCAGGAATATATAGTGCCATAGTTCTAGCTACTGGACCAACAGTTGTCTCCCCATTAGTGGAACAAATAAAATTAGCTTCCCCACTTTCGGAAGTTTTAAAAGCTGAGGGGTTGCTGCTTGAACCAATCGGAGCAGTACTAGCATTACTGCTTTTAGAATTGTCTTTAGGAGATCTTCGTGGGATTAAAGATGTATTTATAGCATTAATGCAAAGATTAGGGGGAGGAGTTTTAATCGGATTAAGTGCAGGATGGTTACTATCAGAAATTTTAAAAAAAATAAAAAATGAAGCCTCATTTGGTATAGAGCTTCAAGTTACCCTTGGATTTATTTTCCTTGTGTATGGAATTTGCGAATATTTTTTACCAGAATCAGGCTTGCCGGCTTCAGTCGCGGCAGGTTTTATTGTAGGCAAAAGAGAAGTTATAGATAAGGAGAGATTGGATAATCTAATAGGTGAATTAGCTCAATTAGCAATAACAGTTCTTTTCCCTCTTTTGGCCGCTGACGTTTCTTGGGGTGAATTAAGTCCGCTAGGCTGGGGAGGGGTTGTTTGCGTTTTTGTGTTGATGGTAATTGTTCGCCCTATCTCTATCTGGATGGCAACTATGGGGAGAGACTTGAACTTAAAAGAAAAAATATTTTTAGCCTGGTTAGCCCCAAGAGGTATTGTTACTGCAGCTGTAGCTTCTCTTTTTTCTATCAGATTAGAGCAGGCTGGTATCCTTGGGGCTGGCCGTCTACAAGGTTTAGTTTTTCTCACTATTTTGATGACAGTAGGAATACAAGGACTCTCAGCTAAACCTTTGGCAAATAGGCTTGAATTAGGCCAAAAAAATAATTTTGATTGATTAAAGACACCTTTCAATTCGAGTCCTATCAGTTTTACTCTCTGCGAAAAGCTCCCAACTTTGAATTAAATCTGGACCACTGAGAGATCCAAAAAAGGCTACTCTTAACGATTTCATCAATATACCTTTTTTAATGTTATGAATTTTTGAGATTTCGTTTATTATTTCTTTGGCTTTCTCTTTATTTAGTTTTAAAGTATTTTGATCAATTAAATAATTTAAGATTAGTTTTAAAGATAATTTGCTTTCCTGGTTTTCCAGAAAATCTTGACCTTCTTTTTGAATTGAAGGTATTAAGAAAAATGGTTTCGATTGATCAATTGAATCGTTTAAAAGAGTCATAGAGTCTCTAAGCAAAATTGCTAATTTATAAGCCCATTCTTGAGATGGCGGCACCCAACCATTATCATCCCAGTATTTCCTCATGATCTCGCTTAACTTAATTGATTCCATATTTTTTATATACTGAGAATTAATCCAGTTGAGTTTTTCCCAATTGAATTTGGCTCCAGCTTTATTTATTTCTGATAAGTCAAAAATTTCAGAAATCTCTTCAAGTGAAAGTATTTCTCTGTCGGCAGTTTTTGGAGACCAACCTAAAAAGGCCATATAGTTCGATAAGGCCTCAGGTAAATATCCCATTTCTCTAAATTCGTCGATTGAAGTAACGCAATCTCTCTTAGATAATTTTTTCCCTTCACTATTTAGTATTAAGGGTGTATGCGAAAAAGTTGGCAAATTAAAATTTAATGCTTTATAAATTAATATTTGTTTTGCAGTGTTTGAGATATGATCTTCACCCCGTATAACGTGGGTAATATTCATGAAATTATCATCAACTACAACTGCGAGATTATACAAAGGATCTCCAATCTCATATCCCTTTGCCCTTCTTGACAAAACTAAATCACCACCCAAATCCTTTCCTTGCCATTTGATTTCGCCTCTTATCTGATCTACCCATTTAATTTGAATTTTTTCATCAATCTTAAATCTTATTACTGAAGTCTTCCCTTGGGATATGAATGTTTCTATTTCTTCTTTTGAAAGATTTCTGTGTCTATTATCATGTTTGGGAGGTAATCCTTTGTTTTTTTGTTTTTCTCTTAATTCAGATATTTCATCTTCTGATGTAAAGCACCTATATGCAGCTCCACATTCTAATAGCTTTTTGATATAACTTTTGTGAATCGAAATTCGGTCACTTTGTTTTATAGGTTCTTCATCCCATTTAAGTCCAAGCCAATTTAGTCCCTCTAATATATTTATTGTATATTCAGATTTAGATCGAAGAAAATCTGTATCTTCTATTCTGATAAGAAATTTTCCGCCAATTTTTTTTGCATACAACCAGTTAAATAATGCTGTTCTAGCTGTCCCAATATGAAATAAACCCGTTGGACTCGGGGCTAATCTTAAACGTTTTTCCAAATTAATTTTTAGAAAAAACGGGACCGACGGGATTCGAACCCGCAACTTCCGCCGTGACAGGGCGGTGCTCTAACCAGTTGAACTACGGTCCCAAAGTTATTGTTCTAAACTTATTTAGAACTTCATTCTTAAAATTATCAGATCATATTACTTAATTTATGGTGTTGTAATAAAAAAAATTTATTAATTTGAGGATTTACAGAAATAGTTTGTTTTAAAGCTGCTTTAAATATAAACAACTCTTTATTTTTGAGGTCTAAAACCAGCAGGTTCTATTAACCTAACTTGGTTGCCTCTAGCTGTAAATTCTCTGCCTTGGTCACTTTGTACGACAACTCTCCCACCAGACTTAACTCTGATGACTCTTGCACGAACCCATCCTAAAGCTGCTGATTCGAGGACTTTAACTACATCCCCAGGTTGAAGATCTAACTCCATCTTATGAAAAAATGATTTACATAATGTTGATCAAACGCGTCGTGGAGGACTTGAACCCCCGACATCAGGTTTTGGAGACCTGCGTTCTACCAACTGAACTAACGACGCATTTAAATAATTATAAGCGTCTTTGTGACCAATAAGTTGATTAATTTACAACTTTATCGATCAAAGCGTTGTTTCACGCGTGTAGCTTTTCCTACTCTATCTCTCAGATAGAATAATTTAGCTCTTCTTACTTTACCTCTACGTTCAACTTTTAGAGAGGCAACCTGTGGACTATGTAGCATAAATACTCTTTCAACACCTATACCCTGAAAAATTCTTCTAACTGTAATAGTCTGGTTAATACCTCCATGCCTTTTCGCTATGACAACACCTTCATAAGGTTGGACTCTTTCTTTATTACCTTCTGTAATTTTTACTCCAACTTTAACAGTGTCCCCAACATAAATTTCAGGTAATTCTTTTTTTAACTGTGCATTCTCAAATTCCTTAATAAGATTAGATGCGTTTAAAGTTTGCGTAGTTTCAGAAACTGTGTTTTTTTCTTTTTGTTCAACTGCTACATCAACTGATGTATCAGCTTTGGTAACGGTTTCTAAATCCTTCTCTAGTTTCTCTTTGGCCATTTTGGTCTTTTATATCCTACAAGTTCTATATCTTAACCTTTTGACTCGCCTTTAGTAACCTTTTTGGTAAATGAAATTGTTTTTGAAAACATTTGGAATCCTGTTATGAGCATCCATAAAACTCCAAGGGAATTCAATATTACATATATGAGTTCTCCATTATCACCAAGCCATTCCCCCTCATGGAGTGACATTAACCAATGAACTTGTTCTCTAGAGTAACCTAATATATCTTTTGAAACCCTATACAGAAGACCTGTAATTGATGATAAAAATAATGGAAGAAAAACCCAAGGTGCCAAAGCCTTATGAAATTGCCTAGAATTAAATAAAAATTTCATTTTTGTTTCTCCCCAATTGTTATTCGTAGATTTAAAATAGCGAAGACTTTAATTGCTATTTTGAATATATTTACCTAATTCTATTATTTATTCCAATGAGACATTTTGCAGATCTTTTGTTAAATAAAAATAATTCCAAGGCTAATGATCAAGTTCCTTTTATTCAGAGGAGAAGAGGAATTGAAATAAAGTCTTCACGTGAAATAAATTTGATGAAAAAATCTAGCAGGATTGTAGCAACTGTTTTGAGGGAAATTAATGACCTAATTAAACCTGGAATGAGCACAAAAGATTTAGATGATTTTGCAGAAAAGAGGATAAAAAGTTTTGGAGCTGTTCCAAGTTTTAAAGGCTACCATGGATTTCCTTCTAGTATTTGTTCTAGTATTAATAATGAGGTTGTTCATGGAATACCAAATAAAAATAAAATAATTAAAAATGGTGATTTAGTTAAAATTGATACAGGGGCATATTTAGACGGTTTTCATGGTGATAGTTGTATATCAATTTGTGTGGGAGAAGTTAGTCAGAAGGTTCAAAATCTCAGCGATGTAGCTTACGAGGCATTGTATGCGGGTCTTTCGAAAATCAAAGCAGGTAATACACTACTAGATGTGGCTGGGGAAATAGAAGATATTGTTTTAAAAAATGGCTTCAGTGTTGTGGAAGACTATACAGGACATGGAGTTGGGAGAAATCTTCATGAAGAACCATCGGTATTTAATTTTCGTACAAAAGAGTTGCCAAACGTCGTCCTACGTGAGGGGATGACATTAGCTGTGGAACCTATTGTTAATGAAGGGACTAAATTTTGTAAAACATTAAATGATAGATGGACCGTAATTACAAAAGATGGAAAATTATCTGCCCAATGGGAGCATACAATAGTTGTTTTAAAAGACGGGATTGAAATTTTGACAGATAGAGATTTCTAGATACTAAGATTTGTAATTATAGATAACCTGGCAATACAAAAAATTAAAAAACTCTTTCAATGGGAAAAGTAGGTAACTTAAAGGGTTTGGGCTAATAATTATTAAATAATTTTTTGAATTGGCTAAAGCATAAATTTTTTCAGAAACAAATTTAGGACTCATTATTCCGATAGGATTTAGTTCTGATTTAAAAGGCCCTAAGATGATTTTTTTAATTATTAATTTTTTCTTTATATTTTTGTCCAAAAGATTTTTTTTGAAAGAAACTAATTGACCAATAAGGGATTTACTAATTTCATATGACGGATTTAGGGCTGGTAATATTTCTGCTTCAGATGTGTTTATCCAAATCTCTTTTTTTTTTTGTGAATCATTTGTTAGAGCAACATCTTCAAACAAATTTAAAAATTTAAATTTGCTTAATGCATTTATTTCTATCGATTTTTCATAATTGGAATTTTCTCTACTCAAATCATAGATACCATGGTTCAAAATTAAAATATCTATCTTTTCTAATTGTTTTTTTAATGACGACTCCTTCCCACATTCCCATTTAATCCATTCATTCGGAGATTCAACATCTATTTCATAATTAGTTTGACTATGAGTAAATCCAATCACTTTATATCCTTTTTTACGAAACAACTTTGTTAACTCTTTCCCTAGCGCACCTGAGGCTCCAGTAATTCCTACAGTTTTTTTGTTTTTGGTTGAATTTATCATCTTGCTTGATTTTTATGAGATGGCAAGGAATTAAAATAAATTTACCAAAAAAACAGTTATTTATTTTTTATTTAATTAAAACTCATAAATAAATATTTGTTTAGTGCTGAAAAAAATATTATCTTGAACCTATGGATAAATAATTTTACTAATTATGAGCGATATATTATTAATTGGTTCATGTGAGCCATTTAGTGGTAAGTCTGCAATGGTTCTCGGGATAGCAAAAAGACTTTTACAGGAGAAAAAAAAAGTACGTATAGGAAAACCGCTAGCAACATGTACTGAACTTACTAATCTTCCTTCAATATCATATGAAGGATTAATAGATGATGATGTTAAGTTTATTGGATCTACACTAAATATCGAAGAAGAGAATTTAATTTCTTCAGTAGGTTTATTGGATAATATATCAGCTGAAAAAAGGATTTTTAATAAAGACTTGCTCCCAGGGAAAGGGTTTGATCAAATTGAAGGATTGGTTAATGATGATTTCGAGGGCCTGAATATTTTAGAGGCAGCTGGAAGTCTTAATGAAGGTATGATTTATGGCTTAAGTCTCCCACAACTAGCTAAGGAATTAGATGCTGAAGTTTTAATTGTGAATTTATGGGAAGATTGTAAAAGCGTGGATGCATTACTTGATGCGAAAAAACAATTAGGTGAGAAATTGGCTGGAGTTGTATTAAACGGAGTTTTGCCGCAAGAAGTCGAAAAAGTTAAAAACGAAATAATACCTTCTCTTAAAGATCTGGATATTGAAGTGTTCGGTGTCATGCCTAAATCACCGCTTCTTAGAAGTGTCACCGTAGGTGAGCTTGTAAGAAGACTAGATGCCCAAGTAATATGCTGTCCTGAAAAAGATCAATTACTTGTTGAAACATTAAGTATTGGTGCAATGGGGGTAAATTCTGCAATGGAATTTTTTAGGAGAAGACGAAATATGGCTGTAGTTACTGGTGCTGATAGAACTGATATCCAACTTGCTGCTTTGGAAGCTTCGACTCAATGTTTGATCTTAACTGGTTTAGGACATCCTTTGTCACAATTAATTCATAGAGCGGAGGAATTGGAGGTGCCAATCTTAAAGGTAGAATTAGATACTCTAACCTCCGTAGAAATTATTGAACAAGCTTTTGGTCATGTCAGAATACATGAATCAATTAAAGCTTCTTATGCTATTCAATTAGTTCAAGAACATGTCAATCTAAAAAGAATTCTCGAAAAAATAGATTTTCCCTGCAATTTTTCAGATAAATGCTAATTTCAAATATAGGAACTATATTATTTTGAGTCGCTCTTTAGATCTGCCAGCAGCTGAAGGTGTGGATGCCTTAGCTCAAGAACTTGCAAAACTCCAAGATAATGGGAAAAGGAGAATTGCTTTTTTGGGCAGTAGACACGTACCAGTTGTCGATATCCACTTAATTGAGTTGATAGCAAGGTCGTTAGCAGAGGAAGGACATAATATCCTTACTTCTGGATCTCAAGGTGTCAATGCAGCTGTTATTCGAGCAGTCTTAGATATAAATCCATCATTATTAACTGTCTTATTACCACAAAGTCTTGATAGACAAATACCCGAAATCAAGGATCAACTTGAAAGGGTTATGCATTTGGTTGAAAAAAGTGAAAATGACGAATTACCTTTGCCACTTGCAAGCAGTCTCTGCAATCAAGAAATTATTACTAGGTGCGATCAATTAATATGTTTTGCCTTTCACGATAGTGAAACTTTGCTAAATAGTTGTAGGTGTGCTGAAGAGATGGGTAAAATGGTTAGTTTGTTATTTTTCGATTAAATTAATCCATTTCCCCTTATTAAATGATGATTTATGCTAAAAATATCTAGCGTTTAATAATTTACTATGGCAGAAAGTTTTTCATTTGATGTGGTTTCTGATTTTGATAGACAAGAATTAGTCAACACTTTGGATCAAGTAAAAAGGGAAATTTCTCAGCGTTACGATCTTAAGGGCACAGACACTTCTGTTGAATTAGATAAAGAAAATATTTTTATAATCACCAATAGCGAATTAACCTTAAATGCTGTCAATGACATAATTAGACAAAAGGCAATAAAAAGAAACTTATCTCTAAAAATATTTGACTATGGTGAAATTGAAATGGTTAGTGGCAATAGAATTAAACAGACAATTTTATTAAAACAAGGAATTAAACAAGAAATTGCAAAAAAAATCAGTAAAAATATTAGAGATCAAATAAAAAAAATTAATGTCAGTATCAATGGAGAAACACTCAGAATTGCTAGTAAGAGCAAAAATGATCTTCAATTAGCAATTAAGCTTGTTAGTGAGTTGGAAGAGTCTTTGAATATTCCTCTAAAAGCTAATAACTTTAGATAAGATCTTAGTAAGATAATCTTAAAATATGGAAGATAAATCAGAATCTCTCATTAAATCATTAATTAAGAAAGTAAAAGAATATCCTCGTTTTTCAAAAGAAGAAATAGAGAAATTCTGCTGGATGGCGGTACATGAGCATAAGCATGGTGTTTTACCCTCTGAATATGACATTAGGGAGATAGATGAAGACCTTTATTTGAAACTTTTGCAAAAATTTAAATCAAATATCCACTTATAAATATCTATATTATAATTTACAATTATTAAAAAAATATTTTAATTAAATGCCTTATTAATGCACTACTTAGTCTATTTAAATATGATTGATTATATAGATAAAATTTAATGTCATCATCCTTTAAAAATGTCACACCAACAGGTCCTGGTGGGACAGCTACATTATTAATTGTGTTGTCTTTTACGGGCTTTCTTTTGCTTACACAAGCTCTATTTGTTGTGCCTTCTGGACAAGTTGCAGTTGTTACAACGCTAGGGAAAGTTAGTGGCCCCTCTAGGAGAGCTGGTTTAAACTTTAAACTTCCATTTGTTCAGTCAGTATATCCATTTGATATAAAAACTCAAGTTCAACCCGAAAAATTTGAAACTTTAACTAAAGATCTTCAAGTTATTAGGGCTACCGCTACTGTTAAGTATTCAGTAAAGCCTAACGAAGCAGGAAGAATTTTTGCAACAATTGCAAGCAGAAATAGCGATGTTTATCAGAAAATTGTTCAACCATCTTTGCTAAAAGCTTTAAAATCAGTCTTTTCTCAATATGAGCTAGAAACAATTGCCACTGAATTCGCAGTAATTTCTGAGAAGGTTGGCGATACCGTTGCACAAGAACTAAATTCATTTGATTATGTTGATGTCAAAAGTTTAGATCTTACTGGATTAGAGATCGCTGAAGAATATAGAGCCGCGATTGAACAAAAGCAAATAGCTGGTCAGCAACTATTAAGAGCAAAGACAGAAGTGGAAATTGCAGAACAAGAAGCACTTAGATACGAGACACTAAATAGAAGTCTAGATGATCAGGTGCTTTTCAAATTATTTCTCGATAAATGGGATGGTAGTACTCAAGTTGTTCCTGGCTTGCCTGGTTCAGAAGGAGGTTCTCCCCCAGTAATAGTTGGTGGTAGAAGATAATTATTTTGAAAATATCTTTCTAAACTTTTTAATCATTTACTTTTTTTTCTTTAAGGAAAGACCGGTAAATGATTATTTTTTAATTGCATTAAAAGATTCTTCAAAAGCTTCAATGGTTTTATCAATTTCTTCTTCACTGTGAGCTAGTGATGTGAAACCAGCTTCGAAAGGACTTGGCGCTAGGTAAATTCCTCGTCGAAGCATTTCTCTATGCAACTTACCAAAAAGTTCGGCATCATTTGTTTTGGCTTCATCAAAGTTCCTAACTGGGCCATCGCATAAGAAAAATCCAAACATAGCGCTTACACTTCCACCGTTAATAGCAATACCGTTATTTTCTGCAGACTGAATTATTCCTTCGATTAATCTAGAAGTTGTTGAATCAAGCTTATCGTAAGTACCTTCTTGTTTGAGCAGTTCAAGAGTTTTTATCCCAGCAGTCATTGCCAGTGGATTGCCGCTCAAAGTACCTGCTTGGTATACCGGCCCTGAAGGAGCTACCATTGACATTATTTCTTTCTTGCCTCCATAAGCTCCAACAGGCAATCCTCCCCCAATTACTTTCCCAAGGGTTGTTAAATCAGGAGTAACTCCAAACTTTTCTTGGGCTCCCCCATAACTTATTCTGAATCCAGTCATTACTTCGTCAAAAACTAATAATGATCCATTCTCAGTGGTTAATTCCCTTAATCCCTCCAAGAATCCAGGTTCTGGAGTAATAAATCCAGCATTACCAACGATAGGCTCAAGAATAACTCCCGAAATTGCATCAGGATTTTCAGAAAATAATTTTTTTACAGCTTCAAGATCATTGTAAGGAGCAGTAAGTGTGTTGGCAGTTGTTGTCCGTGGAACACCTGGAGAGTCTGGCAAACCCAGAGTGGCTACACCAGAACCTGCTTTCACTAAAAACATATCCGCATGACCGTGATAGCAACCGTCAAATTTAATAACTTTATCTCTTCCAGTAAAAGCTCGCATAAGTCTCAAAACAGCCATGCATGCTTCAGTTCCACTATTGACAAATCTAACCATTTCTACAGATGGGACTGCATCTATTACCATTTCAGCAAGTTGGTTTTCTAGAACGCATGGAGCACCAAAGCTAGTGCCTTTCTCAATTGCTTCCTGTAATGCCGTTGTAACTTCAGGGTGGGCATGTCCACATATAGCAGGTCCCCAGCTTCCTATGTAGTCAATATATCTATTTCCATCAATATCCCAAGCAAAAGGGCCTTTGACTCTATCAAAAACAATTGGCTGACCTCCCACAGACTTAAAAGCTCTTACTGGAGAGCTAACTCCTCCTGGCATTAGTTGTTGGGCAGCAGAGAAAATTTCTTCTGATTTTGTGTAATTTAATATGTCAGTCACAATTTAGCTAAATGATGTTTTGAGAAAAATCTAGTCATGTTCTAAATTAGAAATAAGTAAAAATTTTGTCAATCAAATTGAAATTCTACATTATGATATTTTTATTGCGATAGTTTGGATTGTAAATTATTAATTTTAAAGAAATCATGACAAAAAACAATATTACTTTAAATAACTCTTTGTTAATAAGCGTTTTCAAGCATTAAAGAAATTAAATTTATTTTATTTATATTTCGAAGAAATTATCCTCATCCTCAAAAAAATCTGAATTTATTTCGTTTAAGTTAAGATCTATCATTACTGGGGCATGATCACTTGGACGCAAATTACCTCTTGGGGAGCTGTCTATGACACAACTTTTAAGTTTTGATGACAGTTCTTTGCTGATATATATATGGTCTATTCTCCAACCTTTATTTAATTCAAATGCGTTGTTACGGTAATCCCACCAACTCCAATGGCCAGTATTTTGTTCAAAAATCCTGAACGAATCTATTAATCTTTTTTTTAGAACATTATTTAGCGCATTTCTCTCTATCTCAGAGGCCATTATTCCTTCTTCATATTTATTTGGATCATGAATATCCAAGTTAGAAGGAGCAACATTAAAATCACCCATAAGACAAATTAATTCCCCTTTTTTTTCTTGGTCATCCAAAAATGAAGCTAAACAATTTAACCAATTAATTTTATACTCGAACTTACTAGATTTCAGAGAGTGTCCGTTTGGCACGTAGACATTTATGATTTTAATACCATTAATATCAGCAGAAATCAATCTTTTTTGATCTAGGAAAATTTCGATATTTTGATCAAAGTCGGTACAACCAAAAAATCCTTTTTTAACATTTTCTGGCTTTATTTTAGAAATAATAGCTACACCGTTGTATGATTTTTGACCATAGATCTCTACTGAATACCCTAATTGTTCAAAAGGTTTAATAGGGAAACTATCATCCATCACTTTTGTTTCCTGCAAACATAGAATATCTGGATTGGTCTTATTAATCCAATCTATTATTTGTAAAAGTCTGGTTCTTATAGAGTTAACATTCCAAGTTGCTATTAACAAATTTCTACCAAATTATGTAAAATTAAAATAGCAAAAAATTTTTGGTGTTAAAGAATTTTGAAATTAAATAAAATGAAAAATTATTTTTGCAAAAGCATTCTTAGACCAATAACTTCTTTAATTTTTTTTACTTTATTAATTTCCTTAAAAGGTGATTACCTAAATGCTGAATATTTATTTGAAGAATTAGAAATTGATACCTCAACTAAAACAGAAGATGATAGTTCAGTTCTTCCAACTAATCCTTTTGAACTTGTGGAAATGATTCGGAGACAAAATAGTTTGAATAATGCAACTGATCCTTCTGATGCAATTGACGATGCGTTAAAGTCTTTTAATAGTTTGGAGGAAATTTAAGAAATTTAATACGAAAATTGTTATTTTCCAAATTTTAATATGTTAAAAAACCCTATCCCAAAAGTTACTAACCAATTACAGCATAGAGCAATCGGTATTATCAATGGTAAATTTGCTCCACTTAGTAGTAAGCAATTAAATAGAGGTTTTTTAATCGACAATAAAGACGAAAAAATTGAAACAGTAGTACTAGGTAAAGCATTATCACTTTTAAAAAAGCATATTGATTTAAAGAAAAGTTACTATTGGATTGTTTATCCAAAGAATAAAAATACTCAAAACTTGCATTTACAGGTTGCAGGCATCTGGGATCCCTATCGACTGAATGATTTCCCTTATGATTCCTTAAAAACTAACTTCTCAAAATTATTAGAAGAATTAGATCTAAGAGACAATTATTTTTCTGTCAGAGGAGAATTAGTTTTTGTCAACACTCAAAAGAAAGAAATTGTCATTAAAATTTGCCCTGACATACATTCAAAAAATTTAAAAAATAAAAATTTTAAATTAATCATTAAAGGAGAACTTTCTCTTGAACTTCTGCATAGCTTTGTAAGTTTAGATATCAACAGAGATGGAAATTCTTTGAAATTAATAAATTACGAAGTGATTGAAAAAAATCTTTCTAAAAATAACTAGAATGAAAGGTTGATTTCCCCCGCAATCTTACCAGTCAAGAAATCTTTGATTTATGGATGATGTTTTAATTGAATGTTCTCCTGGTATCTCTGGAGATATGTTGTTAGGAGCTTTTTATGATTTAGGGGTGCCTAAAAAAGTTATTGAACAGCCACTTTTGGATCTTGGATTAAAGGATCTATATCAACTAGACTTTGAGGATTCAAAAAGCTGTTCAATTCGAGGCATCAAGGCAAATGTTGAGAATATTGACTGTAGTCCTATCAAAAGAACTTGGAGAAGTATTAAAGAACTTATTTTAAATGGCGACTTAGAAGAAAAATTAAAAAAAATTATTTATGAAGTATTTGAATCTTTAGCAACTGCGGAAGGAAAAGTTCATGGCATTAAATCTGATGATGTTCATTTTCATGAAATTGGAGCTATAGATTCATTGGTTGATATCATTGGGGTATGTGCTGCATTGAATTACTTAAATCCAAAAAGGGTTTATTGTAATGAACCAATGTTGGGGAAAGGTTTTGTTCAAACTGAACATGGAAAATTATCTGTACCACCTCCAGCTGTAATAGAGCTAATAAGACAAAAAAATATTAAGGTTTTATCAAACCGAGATTCAATAGAGGGTGAACTCTCAACACCAACTGGTATTGCTTTACTTGCTAATTTAGTCGACTATCCAGAACCTCCTTTAAAATTTTCTATTAACTCTTATGGAGTAGGCATTGGTAATCTAAAATTCCCATTCCCTAATTTGGTAAGAGTTTATAAAATTACTTCATTTGAGTATTCTTCTATTACCGATAATGAACAAATTAGTCCAAAGTGTGAAGAGATATCTATTCAAGAAGCATGGATTGATGATCAAACACCTGAAGATATATCTAATTTTGTGGAGAAACTGAGAAATGAGGGGGCTTACGACGTTTCCTATCAAGCTATCAATATGAAAAAAAATAGGATTGGATTTTCTATTCAAGCAATCTTGCCTATTGAGAAAAAAGAATTTTTTAGGCGATTATGGTTTGATTATTCCAGCACCATTGGGGTTCGTGAAAGGACCCAATCTAGGTGGATATTACTTAGGCGTAGAGGAGAATGTTTAACGACTTTTGGAAATATAAAAGTTAAACAAACTTTGAAACCCGATGGATCAATAAATATGAAACCAGAAAATGATGAGGTTTTGAGATTAAATTTAAAGCATAAAATATCAACTTATGAAATAAGAAAAATAATAAATGAGTCAAGTAAGAAATTTAAACCATTTGAAAATTGGAAATGAGATTTAATACTAGTAATCAACTATATTTCAAATTCCTTAAAAAAATTAATTTTGGTGGTTTAAAGAGTATTTTCTTTATTTCAAGCTTATTATATTTTTGCATTTATTTTTTTTATAATATTGATCAAATTTCTTTTGATATCAATTTAGAAAAAAATGGAATAAATCTATCTTTATCATTTTTATTTTGTGTTTTAAGTATTTTCCTGAACGCTTATGCATGGAAATATATTGTTAAATGGTTCGGGAAAGAATTTAAAAGTAATAATCTAGTCTCTTTTTATGTTTTGACCAATATTCTTAAATACGTTCCAGGGGGGATTTGGCATTTTGTTGAGAGATTTAATTTTATAAAAAAAATAAGTAATCCTAAGATTGCATTGTATTCGACTCTTATAGAACCTTATTTTATGTTGAGTGGATCGTTTCTATTGGCATCGCTGGGATTAATTTTTTCACCAATTTATTTTTTTTTAATTCTTCCTTTAGTATTTTTAAACAGGAAATTAATTTATCTTATATTAAAAAGAATAGGGTCTTTTAAAGGAAAAGTATTTGAGGTTTTGAGACTTCAAAATTCAGAAGACCAATTTGAAGATAAAATAAATATAATTTCTTTTTTCCCTACTAGAGCTTTAATACTTGAAATTGGGTTTGTTTTATCTAAATTTATTGGTTTTTATATTTGCTTAAATACTTTTTATACAAGTAATACTTTAAATAGCATATTTTTATTAATAATCTTTTCTTTGTCATGGTCTTTAGGATTGGTAGTCCCATCAGCTCCTGGAGGAGTAGGTGTTTTTGAGGCCTGCTTCCTTTTTTTTATTGGTAAAAGTATTCCACAAAATATAATTCTCATTTGCTTAATTTATTTTAGAGTAATATCAACCTCGGCAGATTTGTTGTTGAGCTTACCTTTTTTAATAAGAAAACTATCTAAAAGAATTTAGTTTTTTTTCTCTAAACTTGGTATCAATGTCATTGATGCGATAAGGCCTAAAGTCATAATAAGAATGGCTGGTAATATTGCTTCTACCATTCTTTCATCTCCTGCATATTGATAAATTCTCACTGATAATGTATCAAAATCAAATGGTCTTAAAATAAAGGTTATGGGTAATTCCTTTATCGTGTCTACAAAAACTAAAAGTGAGCCTACGAATATTGGTCCCTGGAGTAGAGGTAGATGAATTCTTTTGATGATACCCAGCCAATCCTCTCCTAGTCCAAGTGCTGCTTCATCAAGACTAGGAGAGATCCTCTCAAGACTTGAATCAATAGAACCCTTAGAAATAGTTAGAAATCTTACAAGATAACCCCAAATTAGAAAGCAAACAGCGATGAAATTAAATTTTGATGAAGAAATGCTTATTAAAGATAAAGCTAATACAGTGCCTGGAATTGCGTAACCTATTCCCGCTAGGTTTGTTATTATTGTAAGTAATAAGCCTTTATTTGGGCGTCTGGCTAAGGAAATTATTAGAGAGAATAGCATTGTTATTAATGCAGTAAAAAATCCTAAACTTATGGTTCTAAATGATAGTGTAAGTAATTCTATAGATAACCCTTTTTGAATTTGATCGATATTTAGCAGAACCCAAAAACATGGAATTCCAAAAGAGAAAATTGGAGGAAATAAAGATATTGTTATTGCTAAAAGAGCTCTGGTTTTTTTTAATTCCCAACCTTGAGAATCTTTTGAAGCAGGATTTTCACTCCACCTCTTTGATTTTCTTCTCGAGAATTTTTCAAAAATAATTAAAGTAAAAATTATTAATAAGGCTATCAAAGATAGTCCAATAGCACTTTTTGGATTACCCTCAATTATCCAATTTTCGGCTATACCTGTAGAAATACTTGGAATATTTAGTAATGCAAATGTACCTAACTCATTCATTACTTCCATACACATTAAACTTATTCCTGTTATTAGTGCTGGTAACGCCATCGGAAAAGCGATTTTAAAGAAGCTCCTCCATGGCCCAACTCCTAATCCTCTACTAGCATTGATTTGATTAACTCCAAATTTATTAAAACTTTCGTTAGCGAGAATGAATACATATGGATAAGTAGAAATTGAAAGTATTAATACCCCCCACCATAAACCTGTTACTTGATAACCAAAAATACTTCCCAAATCCTGCAAAACAGCTGTCATTAAATATGCTGGGGCAGCTAGTGGAACTAACTGACAAATTCGGAGAACTTTTCTGAACTTAAAATCACAATTTGAAAGTAACCATCCATTCAAAGTGCCTAATCCTCCTCCAAAAAAACTTGTTAGTACTAAAACTTTTAAAGTCTCTAATACCTCTTCACCTCCAGCAATACCTAATGAAAAATTCCCACTTACAACATATTGAATCCCTTCAAGAAGAAAATTAGAAATTGGAATGATAACTAGGAGTGCAACAATAAACGAAGTAAAATAAAAAAGTTTTAATTCGGTTACAGCTTTTTTTAATCCTTTAGTAAGTATTTTCAAAAATTAATTAAACCCTAATATGCATAATCTAATCTGTACTAAATCTACATGATGAAAGTTGATTCTTAATAATTTGATGATCTAAGTTTTTCCCAATTAATACTATCTTGTTAGATTTTTCTTTTGTCCATTCTTCATCATCTAGAGAAAATCGTTTTCCAGATAGGTGAAAAATGTGTTTTCTTTCACTTTCCATAAACCATAATATTCCTTTCGCCCTAAATACATTTTGTGAGATTTGATTATCCAAGAAATATTGAAACTTCCTCAAGGAAAATGGTTCAAATG
>CACNCF010000016.1 GCA_902618795.1 uncultured Prochlorococcus sp. | reverse complement strand
AGCAAAAAATATTCTTTTGTGGAAACCTAGTGATATTACAAAAATTCAGACAAAAGCTGCTAGGGGTGGTAACTGGATTTTACTAATCAAATCAGCAACAAATGTCTTAAAAGGCGATAACTATGTTTTTGTATCTCCTGATTTATTAGAGAATAAATTAATAGTCAAAAAAGGAGATGTTATTACAAGTTCAATTCTGGGAGAAAGTGATTTAAATCTTAAATCAATAGATTTACAAATTAAATCATTGCTTAGAGAAACAAGGGATGAAATTAAGTCAAAAGGATCACAAGTTAGTGAAATAAAAACAAATGGAAATTTTATAAAAAAAATTAGAGACTTTCTTCAAGAAAATCAAAATATCAAATTTAAGTTAGAAGTAGTTTCTTTGAGAGATAGTAAAACTGTAGAACCCATAGTTGTTGAAATCAATATTTTAAAGATTGTATCTTAAATGCCTAGAGTTATAACTATTGATCCTGGGAAAAGTAAATGCGGCTTAGTACTAGCTGAAATAAGTGAAAAAAAAGTTTATAAAGCGATTATTCTTAAAAGTGAATTACTAGAGAATTATGTCAGACATTTAATTTCCGCTGAGGACATATCACAAATTATTATTGGCAATGGTACTACCAGTAAAGAAATCAGAGAAAAACTATATTTTTTTAAAAAAGCAATAATAACTTTTGAGGAAAAAAATACCACCTACAGAGCTAAAGCAAGATATTTCGAACTTTTTCCAATTAGTGGTCTGAAGTTTTTAATTCCTAGAGAGGTTTTTATTCTTAATAAAAACCTTGATGCGATATCAGCATTGATAATTTTAGAAGATTATTGCAAAACGAAGTTTACTTTAAATCAAAATATAAATTTTAAAACTTGGCAGAAATAGTGAACTTATATTCATTCCCTGTTTCTAATTCATAATCTTTTTGAAGTAAAAATTTCAATAAGGCATTTTCAATTAATGCTCTTCCTAGCGGTGGATTTACCTTTAATAGCCCTTTATTAAAGGAGTATGTAAAAGTCCATTTAAATTGACTAGCTTCCACAACCCCCTGAATTTGCTTTTTTGAGAAACAATATTCCTTAACACTTACATTTGCGATAGTTTCAGGTTTTGAACGCATTTCTTAAGGTTGGTCTTTGTCAAAAGAATTTAATTCATTAATTATATATTCTTCTTCTTTAGTATTTAGTTGTTCGAGTGATTCTATTACTCTCTTATATACTTTATCCAATATTGATTTTTCTTCTAAAGAAATATTTCCTAATACATGTGAAATGGTATTGATATTATTTTTTCCTTTTGTTTGAGGAGGTGATCCAATACCAATTCTTATTCTTTTAAAGTTTTGTGTATGTAATTGTTGAATGATGCTTTTCAGGCCGTTATGTCCACCTGAGCTTCCTTTTCTTCTAAATCTTATTTTTCCAAGGGGAAGATCTTTATCATCGACTATTATGAAAATCTGATCTAAATTTATTTTGTACCAATCAACTATTGCTCTGACAGCATCACCACTGTTATTCATAAACGTATTTGGTAAAAATAATCTGAAATTAGAATCATCGATTTGAAATTCTGAGCAGGAACTTTTGAGCTTATCTTTTAATAAAAAATTTGAATTATATTTTTTCGAAAAAGTTTCAAGTAGTAAAAATCCTATATTATGCCTGCTTTTTGAGTATTTTTTGCCAGGATTTCCTAATCCAATTAAAAATATTTCTTTCATTTTTTATTTCTAAATCTCTTTTTGTATGAGAAATATGAATATATACAAACTATAACTAATAAATAAAAACAAAAATTTAAAAAAAATTATCTGGCAATTTTCACATTAACCAAATAACTTTTTGAGAAATTTTCAGAAATTTAGTTTCCGTTCCAATCTACTGAGAAACCTTGTAGTAGTAAAGATTGGTTATAGATTTGTAGAAGAATAACTAAGAAAACCAAAAGTAGTAGACCAATTACTGTCATGACAGGAACTGCTCCCCAACCAGGTACAACTTTTCCTTGACCTGAATTGCCAATTGCTTTTAGAAGACTTCCTAATGCTGTTTTTTGACCCATGTTAAATTCACAAAATCGAATATTATTTCGCTATTGTATAAGAACTCATACATAAATTGTTTACAAACTTAGCAAAATTGATGCAAACTTTATCATCGGCTCCAGATCCAGCAGTTTCTATAGCTGTGACAATTCTGGCCCTACTTTTAGCTTTGACCGGTTTTGGTCTTTGGACTGCTTTTGGACCTAAAGCAGCAAAGCTTACTGATCCTTGGGATGATCATGACGATTAGTCTCCCTTAAAGTATTTCAAAATTTACCAAAAATACAAAAAGTAAACAATTTACCATAGTTTAATTATAAATTTAATAGGATATAAATCTGTCAGCACTAGTAATTCCATGCTCGCCTTAAAAATTTCTGTTTACACTATTGTATTTTTCTTTGTTGGAATATTTCTTTTCGGATTTTTAGCAAGTGACCCAACAAGAACCCCAAACAGAAAAGATCTAGAAAGTCCACAGGATTAATTTTTTTTAATTAAATTCTTAAATTGATTTTAGGTATATCAAAAAAAGTAATATTTTTCTCTTTTCTTTTTGTTAATTTTATTCAGCCATCAAAATCGGCTGAATTATCAAAAATTAATAATCATAATTCAAAAATAACTTTATCAAATGCATCTAATTTAGGCATTCCATCCAATTCTCAAAATAGATCTCTTAGTAATAATCTTGATGATGGTAATGAATATGTAAAATTTTTAAAGAAAAAAACAGATTCACTTTTGGTTGCTAAAGCCGAAAATCAACAAGAGTTAATAATACAATCGGATAAACAGTCCGAAATAAGTGATGTTATTTATGCAGAGGGCAATGTGTCCGTTTCTTATAAAGGCAAACTTCTCAAAGCTGATAAATTAATATACGACAAGTTAAATCAAAAAGTTGAAGCTAGAGGAAATATAACATTTATATTAGGAGATCAAATCTTTAGAGTTTCACAACTTGAATACAGCTTTATTAATGAAAAAGGTTATCTATTAGATGTTAAGGGCGTTATTAATACCAATACCTTAATCAATGACATATCTTCAAATTTCAGCTTATCAGATTCTAAAAAGTTAGAGAATTTAATTGATTTAAATAAAAAGGAAGTTATAAATACTCCTGACAATGTACAAAATTGGTTATTTATTACAGAAAAAATGACCATAGATGGCGATAAATGGAAAAGTAAGAAGGCTATATTTAGTAATGATTTACTTGAATTAAAACAAGTAAAATTAGCAATAAATTCATTAGAAGTTTTTCCTATTAATGAAAAACTTAGATTTAAATCTTCATTAAATTATTTAATACTTGACGAAAAAGTTTCAATCCCCTTTTGGCTAGGTAGTAGAAATTTTGATTTTAAAAATAATCAACCTGTAAATACATGGAACTTTGGATATGAAAATTTAGATAAGGATGGTTATTTTATAGGGAGGAGAATTAACTCAATAGACATAAATGATAATTTTGTCCTTGATTTAGAACCTCAATTCTTGATTCAACGCTCACTCAAAGGTTATACAAAAAGTTTTGTAAATAAAGGGGAATCGATCACTTCAAATAGGGTTAAGAGAAATTCAAGTTTTGAAGATTATTTTGCTCTAAAATCTCAGATAAAAGGCACGATAAAAAATTGGGATTTAGAAATAGAAAAAAATTTAAATTCCCTTGACCTTAGTAAATTTCCAGATGCATTTAGATTTAAAACTGAATTGAGTAAAGAAATTGATTTATTAGATTCAGAATGGAAAAAAATTTTTTATGGAATTTATAGAGAGAGGGTTTGGAATGGTTCATTAGGTGAGGCAGAAATTTACTCCGGTTATGGTTCAAAATTGCAAAAAGAAAATACTTGGATCACTGATGGCATTAAAAAGTCGGAATTTTTATCTTTAGGTTTGGCCAAGATAACAGCTGAGGCATTAGATACAAAAGATCTTTTAACTAACCTAAAAGGTAATTTGTTTTATTCTCTTAAGCAGAAATTTCCAATTAGTACTGTAAATCCTAAAAAGAAATCTATTGATATTTCATATATGTACATTCCTGAACCAATCACAAAAGGATTAAGTCTTAATACAAGATTAGATGCATCATATTCTTTCTATGAAAATGGAGATCATCAAGAATATTTAGGTCTAGGTATAGGCCCAGAGTTAATATTTGGTAATTTTAAAAATAAAACTTTTGATTATACTCGTATAAGTCTTTTACCTTTCTATAAATTTGATAGTGGCAATAGTGTTTTTAAATTTGATCAGAATTATGAAGACTTCACATTAAATATTTCTTATGATCAGCAATTATATGGACCAATTATTCTTAAAAGTGCAGGGATTTTGAATTTAACAAACGATTCAAACGATTATGGTAAATTTATAGATTCTAAAATTTCTTTAAATTGGAAAAAAAGATCCTACGAAGTTGGTATTTTTTATCAACCTCATAATCAAGCGGGAGGTATTTCTTTTAGTCTCTTTGGATTTAAATAGCTATAACATAGCTATAACAAATTAGTATTAAATTTTATATAAGGTAATTGGGTAAATTTATTTTCTATTAAATTTTCATTGTCAAGTAGTGTTGAAGTAGCATCCCATTCTCCTGTTAAAAACATTTTTCTTGAGCTTTCCCTAATTTCAAGATTAAAATTTAAATCTTTTGATTTTGCTAAGGATTTTTTCAGATCAATTTCTAAAAATAAAAATTGATTATTGCAATAGTTTTGCATTTCTTCTATTGATTTTTTAGGTAACGTAAAACATGGAATTCCGATTGCAATACAGTTACTGTAAAAAATATCGGCGAAACTCTCTCCTATAATTGCTTTTATACCCCATCTCATAAGCGCTTGAGGAGCATGTTCTCTGCTGGAACCACATCCAAAATTGCTATTTACAATTAGTATCGAGGCATTTTTGTTTTCCTCAAGATCAAAAGGATGCTTTCCCTTTAGCGTTTTTCTGTCATCTTCAAAAACAGATTCACCCAATGAATCAAAGTTAACACACTTTAAAAAACGCGCTGGAATTATTCGATCTGTATCAGTGTCATTACCAATCAACGGGATACATTGCCCGTTAATATTTGAAATTTTTCCAATTGGCTGGGTAAACTCTGATTTCATCAGTTAATAAATTCTCTAACGTCACTGACTTTGCCATTAATTGCAGCAGCAGCAACCATTGCTGGACTCATGAGAAGTGTTCTCCCACTGGGTGATCCTTGCCTACCCTTGAAATTTCTATTACTAGAACTCGCACTAACTTGATTACCTATTAGCTTATCTGAATTCATTGCTAAACACATTGAGCAGCCAGGTTCTCTCCATTCAAATCCAGAATCCTTAAATATCTGATCAAGACCCTCTTTTTTTGCTTTAGTGGCTACTTTTTCTGAACCTGGAACTGCAAATGCTTTGACATTCTTGGATACTTTTTTGCCTTTTAATACTTTAGCTGCAACTCTTAAGTCACTGATTCTTCCATTTGTGCAACTACCTATGAAACAAACGTCTACAGGAGTATCTTTTATTAATTGTCCAGGCTTGAAACTCATATATTCATAAGCCTCTTCTGCAACTAATTTATCATTTGGAGATAATTCATCTAAAAGAGGGATTTGTTGATTAATGCTTATACTTTGGCCGGGAGTAATCCCCCAGGTTACAGTTGGTTCTACCTTAGAAGCATCCAATTTAATTACGTCATCATAAATTGAATTTTCATTGCTTTTTAATGATTCCCACCATCTAAGCGCTCTATCCCAATGCTCATTTTTTGGAGCATATAATTTATTTTTAATGTAACTAAAGGTCTTTTCATCAGGGTTGATGTAGCCACATCTTGCTCCTCCTTCAATAGACATATTGCATATCGTCATCCTTTCTTCCATTGATAATTCATGTATCGCAGGTCCTGCGAATTCATATGCAAAACCTACTCCTGCCTTTACACCAAGTTTATTAATTATATGAAGGACTAAATCCTTAGCATAAACACCCTTAGATAATTTATTGTCACACCAAATCTGCCTCACTTTCAATTTGTTCATGGCTAAGGTTTGGGTAGCAAGAACATCTCTTACTTGACTTGTACCTATACCAAAAGCAATTGACCCAAAAGCTCCATGAGTTGAAGTATGAGAATCTCCGCAAGCGATTGTCATTCCTGGCTGAGTTAGGCCTAATTCCGGTGCTACTACATGAACTATTCCTTGATTACCACTACCAATATTAAAAAATCTTATTTTATGTTCTAAGCAATTCTTCTCAAGTGTTTCAATCATCTGTTCAGCGAGATTATCCTTGAAAGGCCTGCTCTGATTATCTGTTGGCACAATATGATCAACAGTAGCAACAGTTCTTTCAGGGAATTTTACTTTTAATTTTTTGTCCTTTAAAGCACCAAATGCTTGAGGACTCGTCACTTCATGGATAAGGTGAAGACCAATAAATATTTGATCAGATCCTCCAGGAAGACTTGAAACCTTATGTAAATCCCAAACTTTATCAAATAGGGTATCTTGACTCAATTTGTAAAAATAGTTACTTACTATTCGATAATAGGATTAATCGGAGGCTGTTCAAACACACATTTACACTTAGTCTTTGAATTTCTATTCGATTTCGTGTTGGGTTAAATAGTTTTTTTATATTAGTTATATGATTATTTGGTCCTGAAATTGAAATATGGACAAGTCCAACCGGTTTATTTTGACTGCCTCCGTTAGGCCCAGCTATTCCACTAATTGCTATTGCCCAATCTGCTCCTAATTTTTCTTTTACATTAATTGCCATGGCCTCACAAACTTCTTCAGAAACAGCTCCATATTTTATAAGCTTTTCTTTAGAAATATTTAATAATGAATTTTTTAGTTCATTACTATAGGAAACAATACTACCTTGAAAAACTTGAGATGAGCCTGATATTGAGGTTAGTGATGAAGATAGAAGGCCTCCGGTGCAGGATTCAGCAAAAACAATTGTTTCGTTCCTCTTGTTTAATTCTTTTATTAAAACGCTAGGAAGAGTATCATTATCCTCTCCAAAAATAAATTTTGAAAAATCTTTTTTTAATTTTTCTTTAATAGGTTTAATTATATTTTTTGCTTCTAGGTCGTTCTTAGCTCGCGCGGTGATTCTGAGTTTAACCTCTCCTAAGTTTGCATATGGAGCAACGGTAGGGTTTTGAAGATTTAATAGATCATTAATTTTTTCAGCAACGCTTGATTCTCCAATACCCGCAAATTTAAGAGTATTTGAGAAAAAGGAATAATTATCTGAGAATTTGGTTTTAATGAAATCATACGCCGTCTCTTCCCACATAGTTTTCATTTCACTCGGTACTCCTGGGAAAGTAAGGATAGTAAAATCTTTTACTGGTTCCCAAATCATTCCTGGGGCAGTGCCCCTAGGGTTATTAATAATTTGAGCATTTTCCGGGAAGAAACATTGTTTCCTTAAGCTGGAGGAATCGTCCTTGAGCTTTGAGTTTGAAAGTTTTTGTTTAATTTCATCCCATAAAAGCGGTCTTTCAAAAAGAGATACATTAAAAGATTTGGCTATTGCTTCAGTAGTTAAGTCATCTGGGGTGGGTCCCAAGCCACCAGTTGTAATTAGAAGATTACTTCTTTTCGATATTTCTTGAATTACTTTTATAATTCGATCACAATTATCACCCACAGTTGATTGCCTAAAGTGATTTAAGCCTAATTGAGATAACTGTTCAGAAATCCATTGAGCATTTGTATTGATAATATTTCCTAAGAGTAGCTCTGTTCCAATAGAAAGAATTTCAACTCCCTTGGAGTTAGGACTCATTTAATTGATGCTTCAAGTTTGCCTTCATAAAGAGGAAAACGATTACATAAGGTTAATACTCTTTCTTTACATTTACTTTCAATCAGTGAATCGTCTGGGTTAAGTAATCTATCAGCAATAATTTCGCCAACTTCAGCAAAAGCATCCTCATCAAAGCCTCTAGTAGTTAAAGCAGCTGTTCCCAACCTTAGTCCGCTGGTTACAAAAGGTGATTCAGGGTCAAATGGAACAGTATTTTTATTTGCAGTGATATTCACTTCACTTACAAGTAAGTCAGCAATCTTACCAGTCATATTGATACTTCTTAAATCGAGTAAAACAATATGGTTATCAGTGCCTCCGCTAACGATATTAATACCACTATTTATTAAAGTTGAAGCTAGAACTTTTGCATTTTTTATTACTTGTTGGGAATAATTAACGAAATCTGGCTGCAAGGCTTCTCCAAATGCAACTGCTTTAGCTGCAATTATATGTTCGAGGGGCCCACCCTGAGTTCCAGGGAAAACAGATTTATCAAATTTCTTTCCAAATTCTGCATCTTTACACAAGATAAGTCCTCCTCTAGGCCCTCTTAATGTTTTATGAGTAGTTGTAGTTACTACATCACAATATGGTAATGGATTTGGGTGAAGTTTACTTGCTACAAGACCGGCGATGTGTGCAATATCAGCCATTAAGAATGCACCAACTTCATCTGCAATATTTCTAAATGACTCAAAATCGATTGTTCTTGGATAAGCAGAATATCCACATATGATTAATTTTGGTTTTGTTTCAAGTGCTATCTCTCTTATTTCATCAAAATTTAATTCACTAGTTTCTTTATTTACACCATAGTGAACTGCATTGAACCATTTACCACTCATATTTACTGGAGACCCATGAGTTAAGTGTCCACCATGAGATAAATCCATTCCCATGATTGTGTCGCCAGGTTTAAGTAGACTTAGGAAAACAGCAGCATTTGCCTGCGCTCCACTATGGGGTTGAACATTAGCCCAATTTGCATTAAATAATTTTTTCGCTCTCTGAATAGCTAATTCTTCGATTTCATCAACAAATTCACATCCCCCGTAATATCTTTTTTGGGGTAATCCCTCTGCGTATTTATTTGTTAGTACGGAACCTTGAGCCTGCATAACGGCAATTGATGCGAAATTTTCGCTTGCGATTAACTCAAGATGAGTTTCCTGCCTATTTTTTTCAGAGTTAATAAAATTTGATATTACTGGATCACTTTCTTTAAGATTTTGGAGGATATTCATTGAATTTGATAAGTAATACCCATAATATAGACGATATTTTTTAGAAAAATATAAAAAGAATATTTCAGAATTTTAAACGCGCCTGGAGAGATTCGAACTCCCGACACCCTGATCCGTAGTCAGGTGCTCTAATCCACTGAGCTACAGGCGCATAATTATGTAATATCTCTGTTTCAGGGTCTCTTAGTCAACTAGATTTCGGGTAAAATGTCTATTATTAACAATCTAATTATTAATATGCCTATAAAGTGGTACGGAAATGGTGACTCAGAAGATCCTATCTATAAACATTTTTCTCGAATAGTAAATTTTGTTATTCACTGCATGATATTTACTGCGATTGTAAGTGGCACGTGGCTTTTAAAAGAGATTAAATATGAAATCAGCTATTTTAATAATTTTGCAATTGTCTGGTCAGTTCTTTTGGCCTCCCATTTACTTTTCGTAATTATAAAAAAACCAAAAGATACTACAAAACAATCAACTTAAATTATTTCTATGGTATGGACTCTCAGATAAGTATAAGTGATCTAGAAAATGTTATTTCTGAAAAGGTTTTTATAAAAATAGAAAAGTGGAATTTGTATCTTGGAGACGCTGGACTAGCTAGGCATCTTGCTATTGAATGTATCAGCAATAAAGATCAAGGCCCATTGGAGGCTGCAAAACTAAGTCTGAAAGCAATAAATGTAAAAGTAGGGGATGGTGTTAATAGTATTCCACTGATTAATTTAATCACTAACTCACAAATTCTAGAATTAGAAGAGATTTTGGAAAGTTTTTTTTAAAAACTATATCTCTTTTTTTGAAACTTTAAATTTATTTACTTTCAAGAATTTTGTAAGTAAAAAATAAATCACAAAAAAAGTTAGAGTTCCAAATATTAATAATAAAAATTCTGCAAGATTTGAATTGTAGTTATTAGTAGTTTGGAGAATAGTAAAACAAAGTGTACTGTCTATTAATGCTGTTAATGACATGAGACTAATTTTCCTCAATAAATCCAAGTTAGGTAAATGGATATCTTCATTTCGCAGATTAAAAGAAAGCAAAATACAGACTATAAGGTTGACTATTACTGAAGATAAGATTATTCCCACAACTCCGAAATTATATGGAGAAAGATTCCCAAAATTCTTAATTGGGGCACCAATTAAAAACCAATCAAAAAAAATATTAAATATTATCCCTGCAAATGAAGACTTAAAAGGGAAGTTTGTTTTTTCTATTGAATAGTAAGTTCTTACTAATAAATCTCTATAAAGATAAAATGGTATGCCAACTGCATAAGCAATTAATATATTTTTTACTTTTAAAGTTGCTGAATAATCAAAAGATCCTCTTTGAAAAACTAATTGTACGATTTGATTATTGAATGTTATGAAAAATCCGGTTAAAAAAATAGCTGTCAAGAAACAGTACTCTATCCCAGATATCAATTTTTTTTGGAGACCTCTTTTGTCTTTTTCACTTTTTAATTTAGAAAATTCTGGAAGTAATGGCAGAATCAAGGAGTTAGATAATATGCCTAAGGGGGCTTGTATAAGAAAGTTTCCGTAAGCTAGTCCAGATGCTGCGCCTTGAAAACTTGAAGCGAAGAACATATCGATAAAAACATTAATTTGACTTAAACCTGATGAGATAGATGCTGGAATAATTAGTTTGAAAATTCTCCTCTCTTCATTTTTAAATAAATTGAAGGTTGACTCTAATCTCAAGAGACCAATTTTATTTATTTCCCAAATTTGAACAACAAACTGAATTAAAGTTCCTGTCAAAGTTGCAAATGCCAGTAATCCCGTATAAGTAAAGAAATTGGAAGATGTATTTTCTTGGTTGAAAATCCAACTAAATAAAATAAAAAAAATAATGGTTAAGCTTGTTATTGCAGGACTTATACTTGATAAAAAGAATTTTCTTTGGGAATTTAAGGCGCCAAAACTTAAACCTATGAAGCCGGATAAAGGGATGCAAGGTGTAAGTATTTGTAATTGGTAAGTGGCAATAGATTTTGCTTCGTAACTTAAATTCGGGGCCAATAAATCAATTAATAAACTGGAATTCGAGTAAATAAATATGGCTAAAACTATTAATAATATTGAGAGTTTTATGCTTACTTGAGTTAAAACAATCCCTCCATTTTTTTTGTTAAGCGGAGTTAAAACTGCAACGACTGCGTTATGCAAGGGACCATTAATACCCCCAATGATTATTAGCAAAAAACCAGGAATTATATATGCATAATTAAACGCGTCGTACGTTACACCAACCCCAAAAGCAGCAGCTATAAATATTTGTCTTAAACATCCAGCTAATTTACTTAGACTAGTACCAAACGAAATTGAAAAAACATTTTTTTTAAAAAATGAATGCATCTGGATATCTCTAAATATTCCAAGAAGTTTAAGTTTCAATTATATTTGATTTTTAACTAACGACAAATTTATGAATGATCGGATAATTGAATTTGATTCATTAATAGAAGGGGTTTTAATCAAGAGGTATAAAAGGTTTCTTGCAGATATAAAATTAGAAAGTGGAGAGGTAGTAACTGCTCATTGTGCTAACACAGGCCCAATGAAGGGACTTTTGAGTGAGGGAGCAAAAGTAAGAATAAGTGTTTCCTCTTCCCCAAAAAGAAAATTACCTTTTACATGGGAACAGATATGTGTATTAAATGCAAAAAATGAGGAGGTTTGGGTGGGTATTAATACTCTATTTGCAAATAAGTTAATCAAAAAGGTTATTGAGAAAAATTTGCTAAACGAAATAATAGGAGAAATAGAGACAATTAAATCAGAAATGCCTTATGGAAAAGATAAAAAAAGCAGAATTGACTTTTTTTTAACTCCAAAATCTTCAAATCCTGATAAACGTAACATTTACATAGAAGTAAAAAATACGACTTGGATCAAAGAAAATGTTGCTCTATTCCCAGATACAGTAACGAAAAGAGGCCAAAAACACTTAATAGAATTAAAAGAACTGATTCCTGAAAGTAAAAGCGTTTTAGTACCTTGTATAACTAGAAAAGATGCAGAATTTTTTACTCCTGGAGATGAGGCAGATCCCTTATACGGCAACCTTTTTAGAGAATCTTCTAGTGTAGGCATGATTACCATCCCTTGCTCGTTTGTATTTCATAAAGATCATGTAACATGGAATGGAATTAAACCTTTAAAATAATTAAAAACCTTGTTAATCTTAAATTCTAAAAAAATAATTTTCAAATTTAACAAATAATTTTTTATGGTGCAACTATAAAAATGGTATAAACAACTACTAGACACTGATAAGTTTTTTGAATAAATTTAAATTTGAAAGGAAACAGTACAAACTGTTTTTTTGCAGATCTAATTTTTTTTTATGACCACTGCTTTGCAAACGCCTCAAAGGCGCTCTAGGTCCAAACTACAAGATGCAAGTCTTGTTAATGGACCTATGCTCCTTTTGAGGAGTATTCGAGGATTTAGTTCAAACCGCTCTATGTTGTGGCTTGCAACTGTTCCCCTAGCTTTGTTTGGTTTAGGTATTTTTAATCTTTCAGCTCATGCAGCTGATTTACCTGAGTTGAATGCAGCTTTTCTTGCTAACAATTTATGGCTTTTGATCGCTACTATTTTGGTGATCTTCATGAACGCCGGTTTCGCTATGGTTGAGGCAGGTATGTGTCGTTCTAAGAACGCAGTAAACATCCTTGCTAAAAACCTCTTTGTATTTGCTCTAGCTGTAACTTCTTATTGGTTTATCGGCTATTCATTAATGTACGGAGGAAGTGTTGCTGACGGATGGCTTTATTTTGGAGGCTTATTTTTTGATCCAACAGTTACCGCTGATATGGTTACTGATGCTGGATTAGTCCCAACTGTTGATTTCTTGTTCCAGTCTGCATTCGCAGGAACTGCGGCAACTATCGTTTCCGGTCTTGTTGCTGAAAGAGTTAAATTTGGAGAATTTGTTGTTTTTGCTGTTGTATTAACTGCATTTATATATCCAATTGCTGGTAGCTGGAAATGGAATGGTGGTTGGCTTGATTCTTTAGGTTTTGTAGACTTTGCTGGTTCTTCAATTGTTCACTCAGTTGGAGCATGGGCGGGTCTTGTAGGAGCTATGCTTCTTGGACCAAGAATTGGCAAATACTCTGATGGGAAACCACAAGCTATGCCAGGACACAATATGGCTATAGCTACTTTAGGTGCATTAGTCCTATGGATAGGTTGGTATGGTTTTAACCCCGGTTCTCAACTTGCTATGGATCAATGGGTTCCATATGTTGCTGTAACAACTACTTTGGCTGCAGCAGCTGGAGCTATTGGTGCAACTATTGTTTCAACATTAACTTCTGGTAAGCCTGATCTTACAATGATAATTAACGGAATCCTTGCTGGTTTGGTTAGTATCACTGCTGGTTGTGGTGATATGACTCTTGCTGGGGCCTGGTTCGCAGGACTAGTAGGGGGAATTATAGTTGTATTTTCTGTTGCAGCACTTGATGCCGCTGAAATCGATGATCCTGTTGGTGCATTCTCTGTTCACGGAGTTTGCGGTGTATGGGGTACTGTAGTTATAGGCCTTTGGGGTACCGCTGTACAAGGTGATGGAGCAGGTATGGGATTGTTCAATGGTGGAGGGATTACCCTTCTTCTAGTTCAAGCTCTTGGTGCCGCAGCTTATGCTATATGGACACTAGTTACTTGCTGGATTGCCTGGTCTGTAATTGGAGGATTATTCGGAGGAATCCGAGTATCTGAAGAGGAAGAAACTCAAGGCTTAGATATAGGAGAGCATGGAATGGAAGCATATCCAGACTTTGCATCTGCTAAATAATCTAACTAAAAATTGATTTAAGAAACCTGACTTATGTCAGGTTTCTTTTTTTTACGAAAAATTATTTAAAACGTTGTAATATAGAAAGATGGATACTCAAGCTTTTAGAAGATCCCTTCATCATTCTGATAGATACAATAGAAGGGGTTTCGATTCTCCAACAAAAAGAGCTCAAGCGTTAGAAGAAGCTTACCAAAGTGATTTGATAAGTTCTATTAGGGATAATGGGTTTACTTACACTAAAGGCAGAATAAATATTAAGTTGGCTCAAGCTTTTGGTTTCTGTTGGGGAGTTGAAAGAGCTGTAGCAATGGCTTATGAAACTAGAAGACATTATCCAAATGAGAATATATGGATAACGAACGAAATAATTCATAATCCCTCGGTTAATGATCATTTAAGAAAAATGGATGTAAAATTCATTTCAGCTAAAAATGGCATTAAAGATTTTTCTTTAGTTTCTAATGGGGATGTAGTTATACTCCCTGCTTTCGGTGCTACTGTTCAAGAAATGAAACTATTGCATGAGAAAGGTTGTCATATAATTGATACAACTTGTCCATGGGTTTCTAAGGTTTGGCATACTGTTGAAAAACATAAAAAACATATTTTCACATCTATTATTCATGGAAAATTTAAGCATGAAGAGACGCTTGCTACAAGTTCATTCGCAGGTAAATATTTAGTCGTACTTGATCTAGAAGAAGCAAACTACGTATCTGAATATATTCTAGGGAGAGGTAATAGAAATGAGTTTATGAACAAATTTTCTAAAGCTTGTTCTAATGGATTTGATCCAGATAAAGATTTAGACAGAGTGGGTGTTGCAAATCAGACAACAATGCTTAAGAGCGAGACCGAAGAAATTGGAAAGGTTTTCGAAAGGACGATGTTAAAGAAATTTGGACCAGAAAACTTAAATAGTCACTTTTTAGCTTTTAATACTATTTGTGATGCAACTGAAGAAAGGCAAGATGCAATGTTCTCTTTGGTTGATGAAGACCTTGATATTTTAGTAGTTATTGGAGGCTTCAATTCTTCTAATACTACTCATCTACAAGAAATAGCAATTACTAAAAATATTTCTTCTTTTCACATTGATACGCCAGAGAGGATATCAGTTAAAGAAAACTCAATATTTCATAAACCACTAGGATCAGAATTAGAACTTAAAAATAATTTTCTTCCTAGTGGAAAAATAAATGTTGGAATTACCTCAGGTGCATCCACTCCTGATAAGGTTGTTGCAGATGTTATTGAAAAGTTAATTGATATTGCTTCCTGAATTTGTTATTCATTTATAAATTTGCTTAGTTTTTTTAATTTATTAGTCAGATAATTACAAAATATCTACTTTATTAACTAGAATAATGAAAAATTAATGAAGTATGGAAGACAAAGCACAAACTGATCAGGTTCAAACTGCAAGTATGAATAGAACTAAAGCGCCTCAAAAAGTTGAAGTGGTAGTTGCCAATTCATCATCAGGGTCAGAAGTAAATATCCTTGGAGAACTATCGATTTTTGTTTTAAGAATAGGTTTTTGTGCTTTGATGATTCATCATGGCCTGGAAAAACTTCAGGATCCGCAGGGTTTTGCCGAGTTTGTAGTTGGTAAGTATTTCCCATTTTTGCCTGGTGATCCTGTTATTTGGACTTTTGGAGCAGCAATTACTCAACTTGTATGCCCAGTTGGACTGGCTTTAGGGATTTTTGCGAGGCTTTCTTCTCTTGGTCTATTTTCAACTATGGCATTTGCAGTTTATTTTCATCTACTTGATACTGGCCTAGAAGGTTTTCCTCTGGCAGTGGTTGAAGGTCATAATTATGCTTTCGAATTGTCTTTTATATATGGGGCTATTTCTCTATACTTCCTATGCGCAGGTCCAGGTAGGTTATCTTTATTCAGGAAAACAAACAAGATTACATATTATCCAAAATCAACATAATTTAATGTAAAAAGTGCCTTTTTTGTGTAAATACCATTGAGATTCCTTTTGAATTGCACATATCAATACTTTCTTGGTCTCTTAGACTTCCTCCAGGTTGAATAATAGCTTTTATTCCATATTCATTTGCTAGTTCTACAGTATCTGCAAATGGGAAAAACCCATCGCTTGCCAGGACAGCATCTGAACATGACCTTCCAGCTGCTTTTAATGCAATTTTTGCTGCTCCAACTCTATTCATTTGTCCAGCTCCAATACCAATAGTTTTTTGGTCTTTTGAAATAACAATGGCATTAGATTTAACGTGTTTACAAATTTTCCATGCAAAATTTAGATCTAAGTTAATTTGATTACTCGGAAGTTTATTAGTTACTGAAATCCAATTTTCAGTTTTTTCTTCACTATCGTCAGTATCTTGAACTAGTAATCCTCCCATTATTGATTTAGTAGAATTTTGATTTTTTTTTGGAAGTTGATCTTTTGAAAACTTTAAAATTCTTAAATTCTTTTTAACTTTTAAAATTTCTAAAGCTTCCTCATCAAAAGATGGAGCGACAATACACTCTAAGAAAATATCTTTGAGGTGAATTGCGGTCTCACTATCAACATTTGAATTAAAAGCAACTATTCCTCCAAATGCACTAACAGAGTCGCATTCCAAAGCATTCAAAAATGCTTTAGAAGCTGAATTACTTACAGAGGCGCCACAAGGATTATTGTGTTTTAAAATAACAGAGGCAAACATGTTAGTTGTAACTTCATCTTTTTCTGTGTAGCCAAATTCTAAAACTGTTGAAAGTGCAGACTCTAGATCTAATAGATTGTTATAACTTAAGTCTTTTCCTTGTAATTGTTCTGCTGAGTTCCATCCGATGTTACTTAAACCATACCAAAAAGCTTTTTGATGTGGATTCTCCCCATATCTTAAGGTTTTGATTAGTGGATAAGATTCAATATATTTGGAAGATTGTAAATCTCTTTCTTTTCTTATCCAATTAGATATTGCAGTATCATAGTCTGCGGTATGTTGAAAAGCTTCAAGGGCTAATTTTGCTTTAAATGAGTCTTTCAATTCACCTTTTTTACTTTCTTCAAGAAAATTTTGATACTGACTAGGATCTACCAAAACGGAAACTTCTTTATGATTTTTAGCTGCAGAACGAATCATAGATGGCCCTCCGATATCAATATTTTCAATAGCATCTTCCCATTTAGCTCCCTGATCTACAGTTTTTTTAAAAGGATATAAATTTACAACTACTAAGTCAATTAACTCAAGATTGTTAGCTTCTATATCTTTTTTATGCTCCTCATCAGTTCTTTTAGCTAATATTCCCCCGTGTATTTTTGGATGTAAAGTTTTAACTCTTCCTCCAAGAATTTCTGGTGAATTAGTAAAATCAGCAACTTTAATAACTGGAATTTTTGCATCTATAAGATGTTTGGCAGTTCCTCCACTTGATAGAATTTTATAATTAAATTGTTCTATCAATTCCTTACAAAATGGGATTATATTTTTTTTATCAGAGACACTTACTAAAGCTAATGGTGACATTATGGGAAAGTTTACTTACTTAAGAATATAAACATGAAATATGCTATCGATCATGAATTTGTTTCGATTAGCTCTCAAACGGCAACTCATAGAATTATTTTGATGCATGGTTGGGGAGCTGACTCAGATGACCTTTTAACATTTGGAAAGGAGATGTCTGAAAAAATAAATTTTGATTTTGAGGTTATTTCTCTGAGGGCTCCTGGATTACACCCAAGCGGTCAGGGAAGACAGTGGTATGGATTATACCCGCATGATTGGAATGGAGCTGAGGTTGAAGTAAATAAACTTTTAGTTACATTAAAAAATTTTGATACTGATCAGATTCCACTAAGAAAAACAATTTTGTTGGGTTTCTCTCAGGGGGCGGCAATGGCAATTGATGTGGGATTTAAGTTAAATTTTGGA
>CACNCF010000015.1 GCA_902618795.1 uncultured Prochlorococcus sp. | reverse complement strand
TCCAAGAACTATTTTAAGTTGTTTAAGTGGTAAGCCGCTTGAATTGCATGGAGGAGGAAAATCAGTGAGATCATTTATTCATATTAAAGATGTAGTAGAGGGAACATATAAACTATTAATTGATGGAGACCCTGGAAGCTCTTGGCATTTATCTACTAATAAAGCAATAAGTATTTATGATTTAGTAAAAGAAATCTGTGACATTACTAATGCAAACTTTGATAAAGTAGTAAAGATTAAAGATGAGAGATTGGGTAAAGATTATAGTTATTTGCTAGATAGCAATAAAATGAGAAAAACTTTTGATTGGGATGATAAAATTTCTCTAAATAATGGGATAAAAGACACAATAAATTGGGTCGAGAATAATTTTTCTTATTTCTCCAAAATTCCATGGAATTATTTGCATAAATTATGAAAATCTTAGTTACTGGTGGAAGTGGTTATAAAGGATCAGTTCTCATACCTGCACTTCTAAATGATGGCCATGAGATCGTCAATGTTGATAATCAATGGTTTGGGCATTATCTGCCAGAAGACCCTAAACTTGCAAATCTAAAAATTGATATTAGAGATACAGAAAAAATACCATTAGATGATATTGAATCAATTATTCATTTAGCGAATATAGCTAATGACCCTGCTGTTGAACTTAATCCAACTTTAAGCTGGGAAGTGAATGTATTGGCGGGGCAGCAATTAATGGATAAAGCAAAAAGAAAAGGAGTAAAACAGTTTGTTTTTGCTAGCTCAGGTAGTGTTTATGGGATTAAAAATGAACCAAATGTTACTGAGGATCTACCTTTATTACCTATTTCTGTCTATAACAAAACAAAAATGGTTGCTGAAAGGGTTTTTTTATCATACAAACATAATATGCAGGTTCATTGTATTAGACCTGCAACTGTTTGTGGATTGTCGCCAAGAATGAGATTAGATGTAAGTGTAAATATGCTTACATTTCAAGCTTTGAAAAACGGCGTAATCAATGTTTTCGGTGGTAAACAAATAAGGCCTAATATTCATATTCAAGATATGGTTAGAGTCTATAAACACTTTTTGAATAATCCAAAAATTGATTCAGGGTCTTATAACGCTGGTTTTGAGAATATATCAATTTTGGATATTGCAGAACTTGTAAAAAAATATGTTGATTGTGAAATTAATATAACTGAGTCAAATGACCCAAGATCATATAGACAAGATTCAAACAAACTTTTAGAGACAGGATTTTCCCAGAAATATAAAGTAGAGGATGCAATTAAAGAAATTATTGAAGAATTTAATAAAGGTCAATTAATTGAAAAAGAAAATTTTTATACAGTTAAATGGATGAAAAATTTGGGATTAAATTCCTTTTAAGGCGAATTAAAGGAAAGAAAAAAACAAAAGATAAACATGAAGACTATGAGAATTTGATATAAATCAACCATCAATTAATGCGTTATAACTAAATTTAATAGTGCAACTATTAAATATATATTTTTAATGAGAAAAACTAAAGAGATTCTTCCATGTAACTAGGTCTATCAATACCAAAAGTTTTTAAAATAGTAGGGCATATTCTTGAAGTCTCAATCTGTTGATCTTTATATTTTTCGAATCTATAAATATCACTACCATATAAACAAAAAATTCCTTCGGGGATATGATATGCGGAACCAACATCTCTTTGTATAATTTCAAAACCTAGGGATTTAATAGGTAGATTTTTTTCTTTAAATTTTATAGATAATGATTTAATCAATGATTTAGAACTTAATAAAGATATATTTAAAGTTAATTTCTCTGGTGGATATCTTTCTATTATTAGTTGCTGGCCTTCTTTATCTGTAATCCCCTTCAGTTCGTTTCTTATTAACTTAAGAGATCTATTATCTACAGCCTCAATAATATAATCAGGCTGCATGGCTGGTAGTAATTTATAAGATTTCTTATTTAAGCCTAGAACTGATAACAATTTATCAAAATTTCTTATCATTAATTCAGGAATGTATTCACCTATCTCATTAGCATCTTGGCCCATGCTACTTATTATCCAAATGTTATAGTCCTCTTTTTTAGATAACTTTATCAATTTAGATAAATCATTATTAGCAAGGTCCATTGCCTTAATAATTGAATTTGAGTGAAATTTATCAATATCTTCTAAACCAATTTTAAAGTCTTCGGGAAATAAATCTTTCCAATAACGATGCATAATACCAGCTACATGATTAGTAAAGTAAGTGCAAAAATTTGGTTTATATTTATCAACTGTTTTAAAAAACAAATCAAATGCTAGGACATTTTGAAGGGTAGATCTTCTTGCTTTAAATTTTGGATTATATATTTCTTTAATAATGTGTACTAATGTTTTGAAGGTAGCTTTTGGGCTGATGATATTTTTTAATAAAAGGTTTATGAAAAGGTTTATTTGATTTATACCAATACTTCTTGATATGGCTTTATTTTCACCAGCCATTATTAAATTAAATTGTTGAAAAAGGTTTAATTCTTTTGGATAAGCATTTGCATCGGGGGAAAAAGTATCAGGAAGGTAAAAATTTATATTTTTATTGATCAAAGGTGGGTAGGATTGCAGAGATCCAAAAACACCTGTTTTAACAAGATTTTCAGAAAGAATTTCCCAAATTGGTTTATAAATATTTGCATGAGATAAATCTTGGTTTAGAAATCTAATATTATGAAATTCATTGTAAATTCCTCTATGTACGGTAGGCCAGGTACTCCAAGGATGTAATTCACCGTTATCCCTTGTAATAGTATTTAAAATCAATCCATTTCTTGAAATTTCAGCAAAGGCTGAATCTGGCTTTATTTTAATATAAAAGTCTAGAAAATAAAATTGACTAATATAAGAAATTTGAGAAGAAGAAAGTTTCATCAAAAAGTTTCCAGTAGCTGAAAATAAAGCTGCAAATAATATATATAAATTCATTTAAAAAAATTTAAAGAATAGCCTAATAATTTTAAAATCCCTTGTTTCATAGGTGAAGAATGAGGAGAAATATTCTTCTTTTCTAAATAACTATTTGGTGAATTTACATAATGACGATAAGAATCTATTATTGCTTTTTTATTTGAGTAATTAGATTTCCAATTTAATTCATTTGTAATTTTTGCAGTGTCAAAATATAAACTCCTTCCATACATAAGAGAATGATAAGGCCCTAAAGGAGAAAGCTTCAATTTTGATGAAATATTCATCAAGAACTCAAAGGTTGAACTAGGAACGCTTATTACTTTTGATCCAGTTTTGGCATATGCGCAAAGAGCTTCTAGGGTTTCTCTCATTGTGCAATATTCCTGAGCCCCAACATTATAAAAATTTAGGCCATTTGATTTTTCTGCTGAAATACATGCTGATGCCAAATCATCTGCATGTATAAATTGATAAATATTATCTCCACTACCTAGTACTGGTATGTTCCAACCCTTTTCAATCCAATCAAATAAAATTTGAAAAATTCCTAATCTTCCATGACCAAGAATTGTTCTAGGTCTAACAATACTTATATTTATATCCTTAGAGTAAGTACTTAATAAAAATTCTGCATCTAATTTTGATTTTCCATAAGTTTCAGCAGGAGATGGTATATCATGTTCCGATACTGGATTATGCTTAGGTACCCCATATATCGCACTACTGGAAGTATAGATAAATGATTTAACTTTATTTTTAACTGCTAACTCAATAGTATTTTTTGTTCCATATAAATTTGTCTTTTCATAATTTTTTGATTTTGTAATAGGAACCAAAGCGACATTATGAAATACCGCGTCTATATCTGAAAAAGAATCCTCGTTTTTTGATAAATCATTTATATCTCCTTTAATAAAGTTGTAATTTTTTAAAACCTCATTAGGGGGATTTATGTCAATATTATTAACTTCCCAATCACTTTCTACTAGTTGCTTACAAAGCAAACTACCAAAATATCCAGAACCTCCCGTAACAATAGCCTTTTTCATTAATGATTAATTAAATCCTAATGTTTTAATAATATCATTTAAATATCAAATGCTTCTTTAATCTCAAGATCAATAGATTCTTGAATTGGATTAAAAATATGATCAGAAAACTCTCTTCTATAAACCTTAGAATCTGCCTCAATATTCATCCCAAGTTCTCCAACTACATGAATAATTTGGGAGTAGATCCCTAACTTCTGCAGGATTCTATCTAATAAACAACAAATGGAGGATGTAAGTGGCGGTAGTAGAAACTTAATCCTAAATTTATTATTTTTTTTCCTGATATATTTATTTTTAATTGCAGATTTCTGAATAATATTTATATAATCATTCATCGAAATTGGTTTTTCTTCACAGACCCAATAAATTATTTCCTTGGCAGAACTTGTAATTATATTTATCGAAGCTAATGCTAAATCTCTTGTATTAATTATAGATCTTTTGTTCTCTCCTGGGAAAACTATTGGGAATCTACCTAAAGCAGCTTTCTTTAGAAAGAGCTTTTGTCTTTCAGGCATATTTAAACCATGAAACCATGGAGCTCTAACAATGTTAAGTATATCTTTTTTTAATGTTGACAGAAGAATTATTTCAGCTAATTTTTTTGATTTGCCATAATTGCCAATAGGATTGTATTTTGAGTTTTCATTGAAAGGAACTCCATTTTTATTAAACCCAAAAGGGGAATTAGAAGAAATATACAAAAATTTTAATAGATTATATTTGTTAATTTTATTTATAAATTTTTCCAGTGAACTGTAATTGAATTTTAAAAAATCCTTTGATGATTTCGCATGAATTATTGAAGCTGCATAAATAACTTTTAGATTTTCTTCTTTACTAATTATTTTTGCTAGATCTCTATAAAAATCATCAGACAAAAGATTTCCATAAATCCAAGTAAATTTAATTGGAATATTTTGCGAGATTTTTTTCAATTTATTTTCACAGATTATATCTTCTTTATTTAAAGTACATAAAATTATTTTGTTGAAGTTATCTTTGAAAGTTTTTTCTTTAGATAACTCTAATAAACTAGATCCAAGCCATCCACCAGCACCAGTAATTATTAGTGTTGATTTATTGTTTTTCATTTAAAAATCTTTTTGTATTTATTAGTGATATCACACAAGATGTTGCTTGAGGATTAACAGTTGGACAAGAAGGCAGTGTACTTTGATCAACTATAAGTAGATTATCAATTCCTGGAATCTTGCCGTAACTATTAAGTGGGCAAAATTTTCTATTCTCTCCAATTGCTGCTGAAGACATAACATGTACTGAAGATAATGTTTTTTTAATACAGGATTCAATAAAATCATCTATATGTTTTGGACTATTATTTTTGTTGAGGTCAAGGGTCATGCCAGTATGATAAATAAGAGGAGAATTTGCTTTTTTTGCAATTTTTATAATTAGATTCATACCCTCCTTAAGGTGAAACTTTGCTCGAGAATCTAAAAAATAAAACTTTAAACCTTTAAATATTCCTTTAAGTACTATTTTACCTTTTTTGTTACTAGGTGCCATGGCGTAAAAATTTTGTACATATGAGAAATCTATTTCATCAATATTATTTTTATAAGGATAAAAAGACTCAGATAATTCACTTCTAGTAGCTGAAGAACCTATCATTAAATAGGGGAAATGACCCGTGATTTGAAAAGGCTCAACGATACTTTGTGATTTTTCAGCTTTTGGGAAATAACAGGATACTCTAGCAGAAGGATGTATTTCAAATTTACCAAGTTGAGGATGTTTTAAGCCTAAATTTCTTAATGCAATTGGGGTCTTCCCAGACCCCATACCCAAAATAAGATTAGCTGAGAAAATTTTAAATATTTTTTTATTCTGTAAATCCTTAAGATGTATATTCCAGATGTTATTTTTATCTCTTTCGGCTGAGAGAAACTTTGTTAAATGCAAAATTTTTGTGCCATTATCAATTAATTTCTGGTAAAAAATTTTTCTTGCTGTCCATCTATCTAGTCTGCCATTACTGTCTTCATTGCCCCATCTAGGAATTCGTGTAACTTTTTCACCAATTAATTCTGCAGTTTCATAAAATATTGAAGCTTTTATATTTCCTTTTTTAGTCGAAAAAATATTTTCAATTTCTTTATAACTATTTTCAACAAATTCCTCATCAAAACCTTTTAGATTAAATAACTCCCTCCATTTATGCCATACATGTGTAGGGGCTCTATGATGAAGAGAACTATTAACCGCACTACCCCCACCTATACACTTACCTTCACTTAATAAAACCGGCGGATAGCCAATAGCAACGTTTATTCCACCCCCGACATATCCATTTGAAATTTGCTTATAAGTATAAATATCTCTTTCTCTATCTTCTACTTTAGGTCCTTCTTCTATAATTATTGTTTTACCTTTTTTAGATAATAAATTTCCAGAAACCATTCCGCATGGCCCAGAACCAATAACTACATAATCATATGAATTTAATTTATTTACCATTTAAAATTATGATCCTCTCTAAATAAGATTTTTTTTTAGAATTTAAAATCTTTAGAATAATATGTTCCAAAATCATAAAAATCTTATATTCAAGTCTTATTTTTTTTAATAACTTTATTTTTATCATAATTTTCATTATTATGCATAATTAGTTATAGCCCAACAAGCAATAAATAAACTTATTAAGATTAATTGTATAGGAGTATCAGAAAACAATATTTGAGTAGGCGATTCTCCATTTAAAACTCCATCTTTTTTAATTGTACTTATAAATTCATATCTGAATATACCCATTAGCAAAACTGGGCATGTTAATAGCATAAGACTACTTTCTGCGCCTTTAAATATTGGACCACTAGCCCATAACAGATATGAAATAAATCCTGTTGACAATGTAATTAATTCCATTTTTTCTAAAAAATTAATAGTATATTTTTTTAATACTTTTCTTATTTGGTTATTTTTTAATGCAACTCTTGATAATTCGGACTTCCTTTTTTGAATCGCAAGAAAAAGAGCCATAGTGCCTGATGTAATTAAGAACCAATATGAAGGCATCGAGTTTAAGGCAAAAACACCTCCCAAAGCTCTTAGAACAAATCCTAATGATATTAAATAAATATCAACTAAAACTAAATTTTTACCAATGAAACAATAAAATAGCTGAGCAAATAAATATAAAACTATAATAGATAAAAACTTGAAATTAATTAGAGATGCTATATAAATTGACAATAAAGTAAATAAAATTGCAAGAAATATAGCTTCCCAAATTTTTACTTTTCCTAAAGCTATAGGTCTGTTTCTTTTTTTAGGATGGTTTTTGTCATAATCAATGTCTACTGAATCATTTATTAAATATATTGTTGAGGATGCAAATATAAAAGATAAAGTAGCAAGACTTATATTAAAAATTAAATTTGATGTATTAGGAGTTATTACAATAGCTGAAAAACATAAAAGATTTTTTACCCACTGCTTTGGTCTACACGCTTTTAATAACCATATAACTTTCATCAAAATTTATTTTCTTATAAAAAAGATATGAATTAAAGACATCCTATATTATAAGAATTAATGAGACAAATACTCAAAAAATATTTATAACACAATATTAATTTTTTAAGATTGATAAAAAAATCATATTAATACAATTCTTTAACAAGGATTATTATAAAATTTTGATAATTAATAATTTTTTCTTTAATATGCAAATAAAAAAAAGATTTAATTTAAATAAAAATAAAATATATTTTATTACTTTATGTTTTTTAATTTCCACCATAATAAGATTCTCAATTTTTCCAGAAATTGGTCTTTTACAAAATGATGATTATCTCTATCACATAATTTCTAATAATATTATTAATGGGAATGGGATAACTTCAGATGGTATTAATCCTCATTTACACTTTCCTCCAGGTTATCCTTTCATATTAGGTTTAGAGTCATTTATAGTAAAGGATCCAATGTTAAGGAGATGCCTTGAGTGGTCAATTTTTACAGGTTTAGTAAGTTTATTTACTTATGTTATATGTAATTTGATTGAAATTAAAAGAAAATATCTAACTGTATTGATTTGCTTCTTCACCCCAGCATACATATATGGAACCTATACTCTTATTATTTCATCTGAAACATGGTTTTCATTGATAGGGGCCTTGGGTTTAATATTTTCGATAAAATATATAAATAACAAAAACATTTCAGATTTATTTTTCGCAAACATATTTTTTAGTATTACATATCTAATTAGACCAGAAGGCATACTATTTTATGCATCAAGCTTGTCAATTATAATAGTTGAATTATTTATAATAATTAGAGAAGGAAACCTAAAAAATAAAATTATTTCAGAAAAAGGTTTAAAAATTTTTCTATCATTCTTGGTTCCATTTTTAATATTTGTTTGCCCTTATTTAATTTACCTTAATTCTCATTTAGGAATGTGGACACTAAGCGGTAAAGGTGAAGCTCATGCAATAATTACAACCAATATTAATAATACTTTTATAGAAAGGTTTATCGGTACAATTGACCTTCTTTTCCTTTCCCCATTTTTTCTTGGATTATCAATTACTTTTTTAACGTTATTAACAGTTCTTAAATATTGTTTAAATAAGAAACTAAATTTACCAAATTTTTATGGAAAAAATTTTAAATATTTTTTAGTACTTTTCACTCCATTAATTCCAAATATCTACATAAGTCTTAAATACTTTCCAGGGCCGAGATCAATATATGGCTTTTTTCCTTGTATTATTCCATTAATTTTGATGATATTTGAAAGTGCAGATTTTAATGAAATTTATCATAAAAAGGTTTCATTATCTACTAAAAGTAATTTTTTTAAGGCCAATTATATCTTGAATATATCAATATTATTTATTTTAACTCTTAACTTAATCGTTCCCAAATTCCTTTTAGAAACAAAGTCTTCCTGGATTAATAATCCTAAATTTTATAATAAGACAATTGATTTATTTGAAAGCAATTTAATTAATAATAATAAACCATTAGTTTATTCAAGGAACTTTAATTTAGCGGTGGATAATAATCAATTCGATATTTGTTATGAAGTTCCTAAAGGATCAATTTTATTTAATGAACACAAAAAATTAAATTGTTTAAATAGAAAAGTTGATTTTCTAATTTTAAGCAATATAAGTCATCAAAGCTTAAGCCCTGCTTTAGATTGGGAGTTAAATGCTATAGATAAAGAAAAGTTTTATTATAGAAATCAACTTTGTAGCCGAATTTCCAAACTATATACCAATGATAAAAATATTAAAGTAATAGGATTTAAATGTAACAGATAATATAAAAAATAGTCTCTGAAATTATTTTCAATCAAAGAATAAGTTCCAAACTATTTCTCTTAAAAGGTCCTCTAAGATCCTTTTAGAGATTAAACTTTCTTTTTCTAAAAACTTTAAAACCTTATTCTTTCTAGACTTTAATTTTATATTGTCTGTTTTATTTAAGAAAATTTCTAAAGATTTTATAGATTTTTTATTATGGTTAAATTCATAAACCAATCTATCCTCTAATGTTTCTTTAAAAATAAATTTATTTATATCATACCCATAATTATTAATTATCTCAAAAAGAGGAGTTTTACTTTCTAAGGATTTCAAGTGGTTTAAACCTGAGAAATTATAGTTAGACCATTCTTCGAGATTAGAATTTAAAAAAGGAAAAATATTCACAATAGATTGATCAAAGCAACAAGCACTTGAAAATAGCAAATTAGAATTTAAACCTTTTTCTCTATCATGCATCATTAAAGTTTTAGAACTTATTGGACCAATCTTTTTTCGCTTAATATCTAAATTATTAGTAAATAAATTTAACCTTGAATTTGAATCAATTACATTTAATGGATGATTTACGGTTGAATTTTTTAAATATTCTCGACCTGCTTTTGAGTTTTTATAATTATCTTTAATCAAATCTATTGATTTATAGTATCTTAAATCTGACCATAAATATTGAGAATAACCTATTGGATTAATTAAGTATTCAACTCCGAAATTTAAAAGCTTTTCATTCATAAGAATATTTATGAAATGATTTAATGAAGCAATTGGCTGATTAGCTTTAAAATCATATTTACCTGATTCGCCTAAAAATAATTCTTGAAAATCAAAATTTATTTTTGTTTTGATTGTTTTAAATTCTTTATCATAAAGATTTAATAAATAAGAATTATTTAAGGCGTCATTTTCAAAATAAGGTAATATTGTTTTTAAGTTTATTCCTAATTCATATTTTGCCATTAATAATAAAGCTAAAGAACCAATATTTAAATCCAAAATCAAATACGAATTAGGAAATTTATTTAATAAATCTGATAAATTTTTCAATAAAATTTTTTTTAAATCTAATGATTGCATTCCATTAGAAAGTTTAGATAAACTAAATGATGAAAATCTTTTATTAGATATGTCATATTCATAAATTTCACGTAAAGGAAGTGAAAATATTTTTTGATATATAGTTTTTGGATGATTTATATATCCATATAAATTAAAATCATCTTTTGATTCTTTATTAATAGAAAAATCATCTTCTTCTAGAAATGAGGTAATTAAACTTATTTCATTAGAAGCAACAAAACCATTTTTAGAAATCTCATAAAAATAGTTTTTAACAGTATTAAATTTATCGGTAGAAAAATAAATTTTATTAATCTTCAAGTTAATAAAAAGAATTGAAAAATAGCCTTCAATATATGGGAGACAATAACCAATCCCATATGTTTCAATTATTTTTCTCAAGAAATTTTCTTCATTTAAAATTTCTATCTCAGGGAAAGATGTTTTTATTTCATTAAAATTTGTTATGAGTCCATAAAAGATAAGAATACTATTTGCTGATTTTGATATTTTTAAATTGAATTTATTAGATTTATTATTATCTATATAAGATAGATATATTTCTCCATTCTTTTTTAAATCAATTTTTTCAATTTTTTGTTTTGTTTTTAAATATTCATCTTTAATATGAAAATTAGCTATTTGGTTAATATTATGCTGATCATTCTTATAAGATAAAAAATACATAGCTATTATCTAAAATGGCTTCCTATAATTTTCGAAATGTTTTTTAAGACTTAAAAAGGTTTCTTTTTCCTTTACCATAAATTGCTTATTGGATCTAGACCAATACGGTTTAACACAATTTTCAATAAACGGTGATGGATCAAACCAAATTTCTCTTTGTTTGACTTCTGATTTATCAGGATATAAATCCATAAGTATATAAGGGATATCAAGTGAATAAGTGCAAAGCATTGATGGACCATTAGGAGAGAAAATATTCAACATACTCCTCTTATAAAGATAAAATCTAGCATGTATATTCTCTAAAGCCATTTTTATTAATTCGGAGGGTATTTCATGTTTTATATTTTTCGATGGATTTTCTGAGTCTGGAATAGGCAAGACTTCTATATTGAGACTTTTTAAATAGTCCGCAAATTTATCAATAACTTTAATCTTAGAATTTCTTGAAATATCAAACTTGCTGTTTCTAATAGTTATAACAACAAAACCTGAAGCATTTTTATTTTTCAACCATTTTCTTAATAAGGGTTCTATTTTTTTAGATAAATTAAATTCTATAATCCCCTCTGGCAATGATGTATTCGATTGTAGATAAGACAATACTAAATCATGATTATTTGATATGGGCAATGCCTTAAAAAAAGTTGGAGGAAATGTTGGAATTGAAAAAATAGGTTCTTTAATTTGATTAGCTTCGCTTAATACTTTTACCTTAATAATTTTTGGAAATAAATTTGCCAATTGAGGTAATAAATAATTAGCTCTTTTCTCTAAATTACTCTTTGAATATGCTTTATAAAAAGTATCCCACCTTGTTTTTTCACTTCTATGTTTATTTATTATATATAGATGCGAGAAATTTAAAGATAATTTTTCTCTATAAATTTCTGCATCTATTAAAAATTGCAAAAAATTAAATGACAAAGCATTTGATTGCAAATCATAAATAATAATTAAGTGTTCTGAATCTTTTGATAAAAAATTATTCCTTATTTTTGCAATTGGAATTAAAAAGTTTCCTAATTTTCCTCTAATTCTTAAGTATAGTTTCTCACAAAAAACACTAAATTTCATAAATTTAAAATTAACTAAGTTATTAATCTGCTCTTTTCAAAAGACAAATAAACTGTTCCTCTTCCCCACCATTTTTGAAAATCCTCTTCATCTTTATTATTAACACCTTCATATATATTTTTCCAATATCTTTTAAATGAAATAATTGATTTTAAAGTATCTTCAAGAAATAATGAAAGTTCAGATTTTTGAATTATTTGTATAAGTATAGAAATTAATTCATCTAAATATTTAAAATCTTTTTCACTATATTCATAGTCATCATCGCAAGTGACGTCAGAAACAAAATTACCAATTTTATTAAGAATATTACTAAATTCAATTATATTAAATTCTCTTAAATCATATTTTGAAATTGGATGAAGTCTCTTATCTAGTAAAAATATTTTCTTATTTTCCCATTCGTTTAATGCAAGCTGATTATAGTAATTAGGAGTATTTAAGGCTTCTTTATACCAAATCCAGTCTTCAACAAATGATGGGGATGATCCTAAATAAAACATATCATTTTTTTGGGCGGTTTCAATGGCATCAGAGACGCTAAACTCCCAACCACGCTTTGCCCATGTATTTAGTACTTGGTCAGCAACCCAATCCTCATATGATCTTGACATTTCAGGTAAATTCTTTAGATGAGGTTCAAAAATTTCTATTCCTTTTTTTATTGCCTCTTTAAATTCTAATTTAATTAAATGAGGTCTCCATAATCTTCTCAATAATTCAGGGAGAAGCGAAAAAACATCCGCACAAGTAAAGACTGCTCTTCCATCTGGGGCAACGAATTGCAAAACTTTATCTGCAAATAATTTTGGTTTATTCTGACCAGGAATAGTTCCTTCGCAAATAACCAAATGAAATTTAGAATCCTCTAAAATATTTTTAGAAGAAAAATCCAAAAAATCATAATTTATGATCTTCGTATCAATAGGAAGGATTCCATTCTTAATTTTTTGATTTATTGCATTAATTGAACTTTGATTTCCATCTATAAATGTTATTTGAGAATTAAATATTTTATTTGTAGCAACAGCATTATCTCCAGTCCCAGGACCTATTTCAAGAATCTTTATTTTAGAGTCATTATTATATTGATTTAATCCTAAAGTTCTATATAAATATTGTCTTCTGGATAAGTGATTTTGATTAATTTCTTGAGCAACTGGTATAATTTTATGCTTAGTATAAAAATCAAGGAATTGTCTTTCTTCCATATTAAGATTATTATTTGTAATTATTTAATATACAATACCCTATAATTAAAGATAAGATACTTAAATATAAAGAAGAAATTAAACTTTAAAGAAATAATTAGCAAGGTATTTTTCTGAATTTTCCTTAAATAAAAGATCTCTACCATTTTCAGCTTGAAAAACTAAAGTATTATCTGGGATGTTCTGATTAATTACTCTTACTCCTGATGAAATAGTTACACTAGATCCAATAATACTATTTCCTGAGATAATACAATTAGGCATAATTACAACGTCGTCGCCAATGATTGGAATTTTTCCATTCATAGCTCCAACTGTCACGCCATGATAAATTACCAATTTATTTCCATAATGAGTATTAACCAAAACAATATTTTTTGCATAATTTAAAAAGAATTCTTTTGGCATTTTTACTTTATGATATATATCACATCCATGCAGATATCTATTCAATAAGTAAACTCTATCAGCAAGTCTTGAACTTGGATCATATTTATAAATATTACGGCCTATAATTATTAAAAAAATACTATAAACCCGGACATCAAAAATATTTAATGGACATCTTGAAAGGAAAAAATTATTTTCAAAACATTTATATAAATCTTCTATACTAATTTGAATAACTTTTTCCAATTTCTTGGAATGATCTTTATTAACGTATAAATCAACAGGTACAAAAGTCTGTAAATGATTAATAATATATTCTAATAATGAATTTGGTTTAATTATTTTCAATTTAAATATTGAGTGCTTGATTTACTATAAGGACCTTTTGAAACTTCAATTATTATTGCACCATTCAATCCTGACAGAACAGAATGAAAAGTATATTGTGGGATAATTATGCTTTTATTATCTTCATTACTTAATAAAAACTTATCTTTATTATTGAAATTGTATTCAACTTGACCTTTGAATAACATTACAAACTCATCACTATTTGGATGGCAATGAAAATCATAAAAAGTAGAAGGCAAAAATTCGATCATCATTACTTGTAAGATCGAAGTTTCATCTGAGTGAAGACATATCCTCCTAGTTCCTTTTGGTGAAAATTCTAGTTTTGATAATTCTTTTAAAGAATCTTTATTAATAGAATTATGTTTAAAAGAAGCAAACATAAAATTTTAAATAATAGATCTCAAATAACTTTCAATGCTCACTGAATTTAGACCAGCATCGACAGTTATTCTTTGAGCATTTATTCCACAATTATCCGCGAAACATAAACGATAAGTAGTTTCTAATAAGTGGTTACTATCTACAATTAATTTAGAGGGATTAACATTAATAATTTCATCAAAAAGTTTAGACTTTTGATCATCATGAGAATTTAAAAAAATATTTTTATATTCGCCAAAAAGAATTATATTTGAGAAAATTTTTAAGTTATCATTTTTTAAAAAAGCAAGTCCTAATGCTGCTTGTTCAGAAGCTGCTTTTACAATATGATATGCATAACTAACATCTTTGTTCCAATTTTGAGTACACACGGATGAATAAGATACAACATTAAAAGTATTTTTAGTTTTTATATTTCTAAATGCTTCTTTCAAAGCAATATAAGGTAACAATTCTTGACTCATGTACTCTTTAAAATCATCATCAGAATCAAGTTCTCGGACTCTATGGCAAAAAATTACTGCTTTTGGCGATTGCTTTAAAATAATTTCAAATGTCTCTTTATAAGATTTTTTAGAATTATGATTTATGGTGAATGAATTTGAAGCTTTATAATCTATATTTTTTGAAATTCCCATTACAAATTCACCTTTTTTAATTAAAAAATCTCTTAATTGAGATCCTAATTTTCCATTAGAACCAACAATAACAATTTTATTTTTCTTAGAAATTTTGCTCAAAACCTTTTTGAAATTACAAAGTTAATATTTTAAATGAAGGGAGAGGAACTATAACTTTAATTTTATTACGTTTTATCAGATTAATATGTTTTTTTATTATTGTTTCTGAATGACGCCAAGAAGATATAAATATATGAGTAATTTTATAATCTAAAGCTTTTTCAAAAGATGTTATTTCTAATTTTTTTAGAGGCGAAAATAAACCTTGTCTTGATTTATTATCGTCAATTATACAAGTAAAAACATTATCTAAATCTAAAATAGAATGAATAACTGTTGCAGTTGCTGATGCACCAAATGCTGCTATTTTAAAATTATTTTTATTTAGATTATCTAAATATTCTCTAGATTTTTTCAACTCATTTTCTATTTTTGATTGAAATTTATCATAGGTCTCAATTTCATATAGACCAAATTTATTCTCAATTTCTATTAGATTTTTAATCTCATTATTAATTTTATGATTTTTATTTAAATGCTTTGCATAGCATCTTATTGACCCGCCCTTTGTATTAATCATTTCTACTTTAAAAAGTTCTAAACCAATATCCTTTAAAAAGTTATAGAGAGGCTTAATACTATGATGAGATATATGTTCATGATAAATCCAATCAATAACATTATTCTCAATCATATTTAATAGATATGATACCTCGAATACAAATATACCTTCTTGACTTAAAAGGTCTTTTACTAATTTAGAGAATTTCCTGATGTCATCCATATGTGAATAAACATTATTGGCAGTAATCAAATCAATAAAACCATATTTTTGCTTAATTTTTGAAGCGACTATCTCTGAGAAATATGAATTATAAACTTGATGACCTTTGTTTTTTGCAATTTTTGAAGGATCAATAGAAGGATCAACTCCGATAGTATTATCTATGAATTTCCCAAGTTCATCTAAAAATAAACCATCATTACATCCAATATCTAAACAATTTCTAAATTTAAGTTCACTTCTTAAATTTTTCAACTTACTAGCATATTTTTCAAAATGAACTTGAAGATCAGGAGAACTACTTGAAGTATAAATATAATCTACAAATAATATATCTGGATCAACTATAAACAAAAGCTGAGAATGTCCACAATTTTTACAAAGGAATAAGTCCATAGGATATTTTTTTCTTGGATAATCATTTTTTTCATAATTTTTAAAACTATCTACTGGGGGACATGCGGGCATTTTTATTGATTTTATAAGTGATTTAGAACCGCATAACCTACAACTATCTCTTAAATATGAATTATCTTTTTTGCTAGATTTTATGTTTTTTATCATATCTATAATTATATCTTTATTTAGTCAAAGAAAAAGATGACAATAAATTTACCAAATTATTTATTATTAATCAAATATTAAAATAGATTTCCAAAAATAAAAAATAATTCTTTTAGAGCCTGTTAATGTAAATTTATTAGTAGTTAGTAACATATAAAAAAAATTATTAATATAATTACTAGAAAATAAGTTTAAATAGTGGCCCCCAGAATTATTCTATATGAATTAAATGAGGTACCTAGAAGATTACTAGACTTTTATATTAAAATAAAGCCAGATTCAGCCTTTGCTGAAATTTCAAGAAATGGATTGATTTTAAATACTATTACAAGGGATAACGGTGAATTACATCCTTGGAGTACCTGGCCTACCGTACATAGAGGAATTTACAATGAATTTCATAATATTAGATTTCTAAACCAAGATTTATCTCATGCAAATATTTATAAACCAATTTGGGAAATTCTTTCTGAAAATCTTGTTAAAACAGGTGTTTTTGGATCTCTGCAATCCTACCCACCTTTGATCAATAAAAATATAAATTTTTACCTTCCTGATACTTTTTCCCCCGATGCAAATGCTTATCCAAAAGAATTAAACCTTTTTCAACAATTTAATTTAATAATGGCTGGTGAAAATAAAGCCATATCAAGAAGTATTGGTATAAATCAAATAAACCTTTTCATAAACCTTTTATTAAAAAATATCATCAGCCCAAAAGCTACCTTCAAAACATTAGTACACATTATTAAAGAAATATATAATCCAAAATTTAAAGCAAGAAGATCTACCCTTCAAAATGTCCTAGCATTTGATTTGTTTTTTAAAACAGTTGATAAATATAAACCAAATTTTTGCACTTACTTTACTAATCATGTAGCTGGTATTATGCATCGTTATTGGAAAGATTTATTTCCCGAAGACTTTAAAATTGGTTTAGAAGATATTGATAAATTTCACTCAAATTCAATTATTAAGGCAATGGACCTTGCTAATAATGATTTATCTAAATTGATAAAGTTATCTAAAAAAGAGGACTATAACATTTGGATAATAAGTAGCATGGGCCAAGATGCTAATGAGATAGGTGAATACATTCCTGAATTAATGATAAGAAATTTTGATAAATTGTTATCAGTTCTAGGCTTAAATAAGAAATCTTATAAATTACTACCAGCCATGCAGCCTGATTATATTATTGAGGCTGTAGATAATAGATCTCTTAAGTTAATAAGAAACGAACTGAAGGGGATTACAGATAAAGAAGGCCAGCAACTAATAATAGAAAGATATCCACCAGAGAAATTAACTTTAAATATATCTTTATTAAGTTCTAAATCATTGATTAAATCATTATCTATAAAATTTAAAGAAAAAAATCTACCTATTAAATCCCTAGGTTTTGAAATTATACAAAGAGATGTTGGTTCCGCATATCATATCCCCGAAGGAATTTTTTGTTTATATGGTAGTGATATTTATAGATTCGAAAAATATAAAGATCAACAGATTGAGACTTCAAGAATATGCCCTACTATTTTAAAAACTTTTGGTATTGATAGACCTAGTTACATGGAAGAATCTCTTTAGTTTTTCTCATTAAAAATATATATTTAATAGTTGCACTATTAAATTTAGTTATAACGCATTAATTGATGGTTGATTTATATCAAATTCTCATAGTCTTCATGTTTATCTTTTGTTTTTTTCTTTCCTTTAATTCGCCTTAAAAGGAATTTAATCCCAAATTTTTCATCCATTTAACTGTATAAAAATTTTCTTTTTCAATTAATTGACCTTTATTAAATTCTTCAATAATTTCTTTAATTGCATCCTCTACTTTATATTTCTGGGAAAATCCTGTCTCTAAAAGTTTGTTTGAATCTTGTCTATATGATCTTGGGTCATTTGACTCAGTTATATTAATTTCACAATCAACATATTTTTTTACAAGTTCTGCAATATCCAAAATTGATATATTCTCAAAACCAGCGTTATAAGACCCTGAATCAATTTTTGGATTATTCAAAAAGTGTTTATAGACTCTAACCATATCTTGAATATGAATATTAGGCCTTATTTGTTTACCACCGAAAACATTGATTACGCCGTTTTTCAAAGCTTGAAATGTAAGCATATTTACACTTACATCTAATCTCATTCTTGGCGACAATCCACAAACAGTTGCAGGTCTAATACAATGAACCTGCATATTATGTTTGTATGATAAAAAAACCCTTTCAGCAACCATTTTTGTTTTGTTATAGACAGAAATAGGTAATAAAGGTAGATCCTCAGTAACATTTGGTTCATTTTTAATCCCATAAACACTACCTGAGCTAGCAAAAACAAACTGTTTTACTCCTTTTCTTTTTGCTTTATCCATTAATTGCTGCCCCGCCAATACATTCACTTCCCAGCTTAAAGTTGGATTAAGTTCAACAGCAGGGTCATTAGCTATATTCGCTAAATGAATAATTGATTCAATATCATCTAATGGTATTTTTTCTGTATCTCTAATATCAATTTTTAGATTTGCAAGTTTAGGGTCTTCTGGCAGATAATGCCCAAACCATTGATTATCAACATTGACGATCTCATGGCCATCATTTAGAAGTGCAGGTATGAGAACTGATCCTTTATAACCACTTCCACCAGTAACTAAGATTTTCATAATTTATGCAAATAATTCCATGGAATTTTGGAGAAATAAGAAAAATTATTCTCGACCCAATTTATTGTGTCTTTTATCCCATTATTTAGAGAAATTTTATCATCCCAATCAAAAGTTTTTCTCATTTTATTGCTATCTAGCAAATAACTATAATCTTTACCCAATCTCTCATCTTTAATCTTTACTACTTTATCAAAGTTTGCATTAGTAATGTCACAGATTTCTTTTACTAAATCATAAATACTTATTGCTTTATTAGTAGATAAATGCCAAGAGCTTCCAGGGTCTCCATCAATTAATAGTTTATATGTTCCCTCTACTACATCTTTAATATGAATAAATGATCTCACTGATTTTCCTCCTCCATGCAATTCAAGCGGCTTACCACTTAAACAACTTAAAATAGTTCTTGGA
>CACNCF010000014.1 GCA_902618795.1 uncultured Prochlorococcus sp. | reverse complement strand
TGTTAACCAACCTTTGATACCCTGAATAACTGCAAATTTTAGTGGCAAGAAATTGAACTGTAAATAATCCTTTTTAAAAGTGAATTCACCATTCAAAGATTTAATTTGATAATAAACTATCCCTAATGGCGGCATTGCCATAAAAAGATATCCAAAGAATATTTTTAACGATTGCGACAATTCATTAGAAATATTTTTAGAAAAAAGTTCAACCAAACTTATAGAAAATAAAGGTGATACAACTTCTCCTAAAACAACAAATCCACCTGCAATTAATAAAACCATATCTATTAATTCTAAATCTAAGGATTTAATTTCTTTCCAGCCAAACTTTTTCAAAGATATAGTTTTCCATAATATTTTTAAAGCCAGAATAGAGCCAATAAGTATTGTTAAAAGTGGTATTAGTCTTATGGCTAATATTTTAAAAAACATTTTGTTTGAAAATGATTTTGTTATTAATGCACTATCTTCAAAATCAAATTTCCGGCTTAAAAGGTGATATAAAAATCTATCATCTTTAAATACATCAAATTTATTAAAATTTGGTTTGTATGAATTATTATTAGATTTTTTTTCTATCTCATTAATCAGAAATTTATAGTTTTTATCTTCAAAATCTTTGGATATATTTTTATAAATTAAAGGAGCATTTGATTCTGAAGTAATTATTCGAATTAATTTATTTCTTTCTGTTAGCTCTTCAAATGAGACCTCAGAGAGTGATTTATTTATTTGATCAACAGGATCATTAATGATAAAAAATTTTTTGAGATTTACAGGTATTGATTGGACAGATAATTCAGCAATTTCTTGCTCTTTTTGGCTAATATCAAATGAAACAGATGGTCTATTTAAACTGTCTCTTAATCCTTGTTGCCATACAAAAAAAGTTATGACGATAGAAATAAAAGCTAAAGTGAGTTTTGACTTAGAAGTATTTTTAAAGATCATAACTTATTATATTCTTGAAAACTATAGTTTAGTTATCATTGAATTTCCTTATACTTATGTATCTATTTTAATCACGCCATGAGATGATTAAATTATCTTAATTTTTAAATTTATATAATGGCTATAAGATTAGTTTTAGTTAGGCATGGACTAAGCAGTTTCAATGCAAAAGGATTAATTCAAGGAAGAACAGACGATTCTTTATTAACCGATGAAGGATATAAACAAGCCAGAAAAGCAGGAAAAGCATTATCAAAAATAAACTTCGATAAAATTTATTCCTCCCCACTTGTGAGAGCTGCAGAGACTGCAAAAACAATTAAAAAGACCTTCAATAAAGAACAAAATATTGTATTCGACGATAATTTGCTAGAGGTAGATCTTAGTGAATGGTCTGGTTTAAAAATTGATGAAATAAAGAAGAAATTTCCAGAAATTTACCCTATATGGAAAAATGATCCAGAAAATCTTATCTTAAAAAGAAATGATAATAAAACTTATAAACCAATTCAAGAGTTATTTTTTCAAGCAACAAATTTTGTAGAAGATATTTTAAAAATTTATCTAGACAAAGATGATGTAAATATTTTAGTTGTTGGACATAATGCAATTCTCAGATGTTTAATACTCTTGTTATTAGGAAAGCCTAAGCAAGGTTTTAGAAAAATAAGATTAGACAATGCTTCTTTCTCGATACTCAATATTTCAAAGAAAGATAACTTTTTTAAGACTCAAATTGAATGCTTAAATCAAACTTCCCATCTTAATAAAAATATTCCAAATAAAATTGGAGATTCCAGAATATTTCTAATAAGGCATGGTGAAACTAACTGGAACAAAGAAGGTAGATTTCAAGGCCAAATTGATATCCCTTTAAATGAAAACGGAAAAGATCAAGCTAGAAAGACTTTTGAATATTTGAGAAATATTTCTTTCAATAAGGCATTTTCAAGTTCAATGCATAGGCCTTATGAGACTGCACAAATAATCCTTCAACATAACAAAGATTTAAAAATTGAGAAAATAGATTCACTCGTAGAAATCAGTCACGGATTATGGGAGGGTAAATTGGAAGCAGAAATTAGAGAAGAGTGGCCTGCTTTATTAAAAAATTGGCATGATAAACCTGAAGAAGTAATAATGCCCGAAGGTGAATGTATAAAAGATGTATCTGAAAGGTCAGTAGAAGCTTTTGACAAAATTTGTTTATCTCAAAAGGATAATGATCAAACCCTTATGGTTGCTCATGATGCAGTCAATAAAACTCTTATTTGTAATATCCTTGGGATTAATTATTCAAATATTTGGATGATAAAACAGGGTAATGGCGGCATAACCATAATTGATCTTTTTAATGATCCCAATAAGCCCCCTGTTATTAGCGCTCTTAATATTACAACACACCTAGGAGGAATACTTGATTCAACTGCTTCAGGAGCACTTTAAATTAAGCCTTGTTAAAAATTTATTTTGATCAAGTCAGAGTCAAAAAAAGGCTTCATTTACTGAAAAAGCCAATTTGACTAAGAGGCCAAAATCTGAAATATGCTTTACCAATTATCTCTTTTTTATGAAGAAATTTACTTCCAGGCCAATATCTTCCATCCCAGCTATTTGCCCTATTATCACCTAAAACTAAAAAATGATCTTTAGGAACTTTTATATTTTCAAATTCACCACAATTATTAAAAAGGGATAATGAGCACTTATAAGAGACATAGGGTTCAGGAATTAATTTATTATTTATTATTAATTCACCATTAGAGTTTATACTTACAATTTCTCCTGGAAGTGCCACCACTCTTTTAATATAAGCATCGCAAGCTTGATCCCTCAAACCAGGAATAAACGACATTGGAGGAAAACTCATAAAAAAACAATATCTTTTTTTTGGTAAAGGCTTAGATCTTGATGAGATTAATTTTTTGTCAAACGAGTACGGTGAGTTAAAAACAACAATATCTCCTCTTTCTGGTAAAGAGTTTCTTATTGAAAATTTTTCAATAATTAACCTATCATTTATTTGTAATTCTGGGAGCATTGAACCAGAGGGGATATAACGTGGTTCTGCAAAAAATGATCTACAAGAAGAAACAAAAAAAGTTAATAGAATTAGTAGACCCCATTCTTTTAAAAAACTTTTTATGGAACCAGGAGTCATAGGATTAATAAAGTCTTGATTTTCTAAACTTATATGAATTGTTTTGCATATTCAATTTCGTTAAAACCTAATATTACTTTTTTCCCCTCGTAAATCAAAAATGGTCTTTTTATTAATTTGCCATCACTTAAAAGAAGTTGAATAATTTCTTCCTTTGACAAACTATCAATATCAAGATTAAGAGTTTTAAAGGCTTTACCTCTTGTATTAAAAATCCTTTTCGCATCATCAGAGTATTGTTTTAAAGCTTGATTTAAATACTTAACAAGTGGAGGTTCTTTTACAATATCAATTAACTGAAATGCAAAATCTTTGCTTTCAAGCCACTTTGCAGCTTTTCGGCATGTAGAGCATTTTAAATAACTATAAAAAATTATTTTTTTCAATTTAATTTACTAATGTTTGATTTCTTAAGTACTTTAAAGTTTTTCTTTTTTGGAGGCATACAACTTTTCAATAAATTTTCAACTACATCAAAATCCCTCCAACCATCAATTTGAACTGTTCTTCCATCGAGTCCTTTACTTGTTCTAAAAAATTCTGCAACATCCTCAAGCTGATTAGGAGCAATTTGATTAATACTCACTATATTAGCCTGCCTAGGATTAGCCATAGGCACACATAAAAGTTTTCCATCATAAGCACCACAATCATGCATATCCAAAACTCCAATAGGTCTAGCTTTTATTAGACAACCCGCAAATGTAGGTTCGTCCATTATGACCATTGCATCAAGGGGAGCTCCATCATCAGCAAGGGTATTTGGGATAAAACCATAATCAAAAGGGTACCTCACTGAAGAATGCAATACTCTGTCTAGGGCCATAATTCCTGCATCAGAGCAATATTCATATTTATTCCTACTCCCTGCAGGTATTTCAACAACAATATTTACTATTCCCTTCATTGGAGATGGAGGTATTGAACTAAGGTCCATCTTTTTTAAAATCGTTATTATGAATTATCTCGTTTCCTTGAGATGAAGGTCTTCCAATTAAAACGCTTATTAAAGGCAAAAAAATTGTCAAAAAGGCAAAAATAATACCTAAAGATGTTATTGATAAACTCCTTATACTTAAGGGGTCATCATCATCTCTTTCAAAATCACTTCGAGGAGAACCATGAGAAGATTCTTCACTTGATTTACTTTGAATAAACTGCTTTGATTTCGTGTAACTCAAGAACTCTTAATTGGTAAAGATTAAGGAGATAATTAAACACCATTATCCTACATTCAAAATGTCAATAAATCAAAACATTGATTAGCAACTTTTTAATTACTCTTTTTCTAATAAAGACCTTATAGATTTTAGTTCCTCTAATATTTGGGCCAGTATATTTTGAGCAGCTGAGGAAGGTGTATTAAAGACCTCTACAGTAACCTCCTTAATTCTTAAGATGTCTTTTGCAAATCTTGCTACTTCATTAGGATGAAACTTTAAAGGATCTTTTTGATCAGTTCTAAATTCGGGATTTAATTTTCTTGGATTAAAGCTAGGGTTTAGATTTCTTAAATCTGTATTTGTATACCTATAGACAGAAGCCCTTGATCTGTTTAGGAATTTTTGAACTTCATCAATACCTACTAATTCCTCTTCGCTAGAAATATTGGAATCTATATTTTCCATAAACTTAAGAAAATGTTTTAGTAATAATGTACTTTTAAAAGAATTTGAACTTCATTACTGAGAAGTTAGCAGAAACAATATTTTTAGACTAGCCGCGTTGAGGGACTCAAGACACTTTAAATTATTTTTTCACCTTAATTGATAAAATTAAATATTATTAATGATTTTTTTGTATGCGCGTGACAACCTCATTTCCTCTGGGGACACTTCGTGACACACCTTCTGAAGCTGAGATCATTTCACATCAATTACTCTTAAAAGCTGGTTATATCCGCAGAATTAACAGCGGTATTTATGCATACATGCCAATAATGCTTAGAGTTATTGAAAAAATATCGGCAATAATTGAGAGAGAACTTAATAGTATTGGCTGTACAAAATTACTATTACCCCAACTGCATCCTGCAGATTTGTGGAGAAAAAGTGAAAGGTGGGAAGGATATACTGCAGGGGAAGGAATAATGTTTAATCTCAAAGATAGACAAGGTAAAGAATTTGGTTTAGCTCCAACTCACGAAGAGGTGATCACGAGTATTGCATCAGAGACCATCAACTCCTATAAGCAATTACCTCAATGTTTTTATCAAATTCAGACAAAATTTAGAGATGAAATAAGGCCAAGGTTTGGATTGATGAGAAGTAGAGAATTTATAATGAAAGATGGTTATTCTTTTCATTCTTCAGAAAAAGATCTGGCTTCTTTCTATGAAAAGGTGGGCAATGCCTATGAAAATATTTTTAAATCTTGTGGACTGGAGACAGTAGGGGTTGAAGCTGATAGTGGAGCAATTGGCGGTGCTTCATCTAAAGAATTTATGGTCACTGCTGATGCTGGGGAAGATTCCATCTTGTTTACTCAAAGTGGTTCTTATGCTGCAAATATTGAAAAAGCTGTTTCTCTACCCTCTCAACCTATTCCACTAAAAGATAATATTGCAGAGTGGTTAGAGACACCTCATCAGAAAACAATCCTAGAAGTTTGCGAGAAGAATAACTTAGACCCTAGTCAGATTATTAAAGTAGTAATATTCCTTGCAAAGTTCGAAGGTGAATTTGAGGTCCCAATTCTTGCTTGCATAAGAGGCGATCAACACATTAATGAAGTAAAGCTTTTTAACTTAATCAATAAACTTCATAGTTTCAATCTTATTAATCTAAAAAAGATTGAAGACAAAAATACTATCGAAAAAAATCTATTTGATTTTCCCTTAGGTTTTATCGGTCCAGATTTAGATAATAAAACTATTAAAGCTAGTTCTAATTGGGAAAAAAAATGGACAAGAATAATTGACAATTCTGCAAGTGACCTTTCAAAGTTTATAAGTGGTGGGAATAAAGTTAATTTCCATAAAGTTTTTCAAGAATTTTCTTTTAATTCGAAAGACTATCTAATTGGGGATATCAGGAATGCCAAAAAAGGAGATAAAATAAGTATTTATGATGATGAAGAACTTAAAGAAAAAAAAGGTATCGAGATTGGACACATTTTCCAACTAGGTCAGAAATATAGTGAAAAATTAAATGCAAAGTTCTCTGATAAGGACGGTCAGCTAAAAAATTTATGGATGGGTTGTTACGGAATAGGAGTGACAAGAATAGCTCAAGCCGCTATCGAACAGAATCATGATCAAAAAGGCATTTGTTGGCCTATCCAAATTTCTCCTTTTGAAGTTATTATTATCCCAACAAACCTAAAAGATCCTATTCAAAGTGATCTTACTGAGCATATCTATAACAACTTTTTAATTAATAAAATTGATGTCCTTCTTGATGATAGAAACGATAGAGCTGGAGTGAAATTTAAAGATGCGGAATTAATTGGTATTCCTTTTCAGATAATTATTGGCAGAGATTCTATTAATAAAGAAGTAGAACTTTTATGCAGAACAAATAATACTAAGCTTAAAATTAGTACTCATAAATTGTTAGAAACATTTATTTCCGAATCTGAAATAATGTACAATAAAAAGTCTTGAGGCTTATTTTTTTTAGGAGCTAAGTTATGTTACTGAAATGGACATCAAAATTATTTTTTAAGAATCTTACCAAAGCTATATCATTTGCAATATCGTTAATTGTTGTTTTTACACTATTTAGTTCCCCTTCCATAGCTGCAAAAACCGCTATGACAGGTGACTATACAAAGGATACAATATCAGTTGTCAAAACATTACAAACAGCTGTTGATACTCCAAAAGATTCTCCAAATAAAGATGAAGTAAGAAGTGAAGCTCTTACACTCATAACTGACTATATTTCCAGATATAGAAATAGAGGGATGGTGAATAAAACGCAATCATTTACCACAATGCAAACAGCATTAAATGCTATGGCAGGTCATTACAAAAACTTTGCAAGTAGACCTCTACCAGATAAACTAAAAGAGCGTTTAACCAAAGAATTTTCTCTTGCTGAAAAAATGGTTCTAAGAGAAAGTTGATACAATTAATTTACTTTTTAAAAGTAAACCAAGATTTTTGAATATATTAAATATTCGCACAAAAATAATGCTCTTCTAAAATTGGCCAATGTTGTTGTAATCGGAGCCCAATGGGGTGACGAAGGAAAAGGTAAAATAACGGATTTACTTAGTCGTTCGGCAGATGTTGTCGTTCGCTATCAAGGTGGGGTAAATGCAGGTCATACTATAGTCGTAGATGATAAAGTCTTAAAATTACATTTAATTCCCTCAGGGATACTTTATAAAAATACTTCTTGTCTAATTGGTTCAGGAACTGTAGTAGATCCAAAAATCTTGCTTAAAGAAATTGACATGTTAATTGATAATGGAATTGATATCTCAGGATTAAAAATTTCATCAACATCACATGTAACAATGCCCTACCACCGAATATTAGATGAAGCGATGGAGGCTGATAGAGGTTCAAACAAAATAGGGACAACAGGGCGTGGAATTGGCCCAACTTATGCGGATAAATCACAAAGAAATGGCATTAGGATAAGAGACTTGCTCAATAAGGAAAGGCTAAGTGATGTGATCGAAATTCCATTAAGAGAAAAAAACGGTCTACTAGAAAAAATCTATGGCATTAAACCACTTAAATTAGAAGATATTGTTGAAGAATATCTTGACTATGGAGAAAGATTATCAAAGCATGTTGTTGACTGTACGAGGACTATCCATGCAGCCTCAAAAAACAAGAAGAATATTCTTTTCGAAGGTGCTCAAGGGACTCTACTTGACTTAGATCATGGGACTTATCCTTTTGTAACCTCATCAAACCCTATATCAGGAGGCGCATGTATTGGAGCTGGAGTAGGTCCAACTTTAATTGATAGAGTCATAGGTGTCGCAAAAGCTTATACCACAAGAGTAGGTGAAGGGCCATTCCCAACTGAATTACAAGGAAGTATTAATGATCAACTCTGTGATAGAGGCAGTGAATTTGGAACCACTACTGGGAGAAGGAGAAGATGTGGGTGGTTTGATGGAGTTATTGGTAAATATGCTGTATCTGTAAATGGTCTTGATTGTTTAGCCGTTACGAAACTTGATGTGTTAGACGAATTAGATGAGATTCAAGTTTGCATTGCATATGATCTCGATGGAGAAGAAATAGACTACTTTCCTACAAATTCAGATGACTTAAAAAAATGTAAGCCAATCTTCAAAAAATTAAAAGGTTGGCAATGTTCAACTGCAGATTGCAGAAAACTATCTGATCTCCCAGAAAATGCTATGAATTATCTAAGATTTTTAGCTGAATTAATGGAGGTACCAATTGCCATTGTCTCTTTGGGGGCGAATAGAGATCAAACTATAGTAATTGAAGACCCAATACATGGTCCTAAAAGAGCACTACTAAGGTAATTTAGTACCAAATTAATGAAGGAATCCTTTAGACATTTTGAACATAAAAAAGTTGATCTCATAGGTCTGGGCAACGCAATAGTAGATATTATTGTAAATATTGAAGATGAGTTTCTTGATATAAATAACCTGGATAAAGGATCAATGAATCTAATTAATTCTGATGAATCTCAGAGATTGTTAGAAAATTGCAAAGTGATCAAACAAACTTCAGGAGGCTCCTCAGCAAATACCGTTGTTTCTTTAGCAGAATTAGGCAATCATGTGCAGTTTATAGGAAGAGTAAAAAATGATCAATTTGGGGATTTCTTTTCTGAGGATATAAAAAAAAGTAAAACTATATTTAATACTCCACCTACTATTGAAGGTGCTCCAACAGCTCATTCAATCATTTTGGTTACACCTGATGCACAAAGAACTATGTGCACTTACCTAGGAGCATCTGTAGAGTTTGAACCAAAAGACATTGACTTTACTGTAATTAAGGAAAGTAAATACTTATATTTAGAAGGATATTTATGGGACAGCGAATTAGCTAAAAAAGCTTTTATTAAAGCCGCCCAAATTGCAAAACAATCTAATACAAAAATAATCCTTTCTTTGTCTGATTCATTTTGTGTAGATAGACATCGTGAGAGTTTCTTGGAATTAATTTATGAATATGTAGATATTGTTTTTTGTAATGAATCTGAGGTGTTAAGTCTATTTAAAAATGATAAATTAGCAAGCTGCCAAGAAAACCTATCTTCCTTATGTGAATTAGTTATAGTAACTCTTGGAAGCAATGGTTCTCTGATCGTTAACAAAAATAATGTTGAAATAATTGAGTCAATAACTAAAGGCAAAATAATTGATACTACAGGAGCGGGAGATATCTATGCGGGAGGATTTATCCATGGATTAATAAACAATTGTTCCCTCAAAAAATGCGGAGAGATAGCTTCAATTTGTGCGGGTCAAATAATTACGCAATTAGGATCTAGATCAGATATTGATCTTAAAGAGTTAATAAAATAAATTTAATCAAATAGTCTTATTCAACCAATCATAATATTTCATCTCAGTATGGTATTTTTTGTAAATAATTTGAGGGACATCATATGTGGAATTTTTATTTAAGAATTCAATTAAATAATCTTTAAATTCTAGTTTACTTTTTATTGTAATTTCAAACTCTTTATTTTCTTCAATATCATCATCCCAACTATAAATTGAAAAAATTTGCTTTATCGAAACACAAGCTGCAAGTTTATTTTGTATTAGTAATTTAGCCATTCGCAAAGCATTTGCGTTACTTGATTCAGTTGTGATCATAACTAATACTTCCATAATGAATTAAACATCAATATTTTTTAATTATGTGATTTATCAAATTTTGATATTGATCAAAAGAGTAAGAATAATCATTTTTAACTTTCGGCCTTTTAACCAAAAATAACTTCATCTTACTTCCAGAAACTATACTCTCCCAGTTTTTCTGAGAATAACTTCCAGATTCTCTGCATAGAACATAATCTATCTCCCAAAAATCACAAAGTTTTTTTTCTAAAATGCTTTTATTATTTTTACTCGGTTCAAGTATCGCTATGTTTGAATTTTTAATACATGATCCAAAAGCTTTAGTTATACTCTCATAGGTTGGAAGTACCCTTGTAAATACATTTGCTTTAAAATTCAGATAATAATTAGCTGTATCGTTAAGGAATCTTGATCCTATTGCAAGAAGAATATTCTTATTCTCAATATCAACATTATTTATATCCTTTAAATTATCAATATAAAAAAAATTATTAGTGTTATTTATTAGAGATTTCCTCTCAAATAGTAAAAGAGGTACATTAATCTCTTTACATGCATTATTAAGATTTTTTGAAATTATCACGGCAAACGGATGAGTAGCATCGACAACGCATGTGATTTTATTTTTATTTATGAAATTAATTATTTGATCTTTATTATTTAATTTCCCCGTAATGATATGTAACTTTGGATTCTCAATATAAGCTTGCCCTGCTTTATAAGTTAAAACACTTGCAAAGACTGAATAATTAAGTTCAAGAAGCCTATTAGCTATTACAGGTCCATCCGAAGTTCCTGATAGGATCCAAACATTTTTATAGCAATTTTCTTGATTCTGCATCAGTATATCTTTAATTAAATAGTAAGTAATGAATCATTGTTTAATTCAGGCGGTCATTAATAGCGCTCCCCAAATGAGGTATACCAAAGAAAACCAAACTCCAATTGCAGAAATGATTGTTAATTTTAAAGGATTACGTAGTGAAGATCCAACCAGAGATCTAAAGATCATAGGATGGGGAAATATTGCCCAAGAAATGGTAGATGAACTAAAGGAGGGGCAAAATATCGTTATTGAGGGACGTCTAAAGATGAATTCTGTCACAAGAAAAGACGGAACGAAAGAAAAGCAACCAGAACTAACAGCTTCAAAAATTCATCAAATATCGCCAGTTGATGTTATTAAGTCTGATCAAAAAGAAAATAATGAGTCATTTAAAAATAAAGAAACCGCCAAAAAATCTAGTTGGGATAGTTCACCTTTGGTGCCGGAAGTTGACGAAATACCTTTTTAGATCAAATATCAACACTATTTTCTTGAACACTTATAATTAATTTGCTTATTTTTCTTTCAAGCGCGGCAAGTTCGCTTCTGATTTCTGGCCATTTTCCCTTATCAAGATTTTCTAGTAGCCATGCTCTATCTTGATCAAGTTTAAAAATTAAATCTCCTTGATTTGCAGTATTAGGATCTTGCATAATACTTATTAGCCAATTTAAAACTCATTCTACTAAATCAAAATGAAGAAATACTTATCGCCTGGAAACTTAATCGTAACCGCTGGGGGTATATTAGCTTTTGTTGGAATGACTGCTTATTTTACAGACTCAGTGAATTTAAGTGTACCTACTTTTTTTTATGGAGTACCTATTTTCCTTATAGGCTTAGGCTTAAAGACTTCCGAAATACCTCCTGTAGAGTTATTTGACAAGACAAATTTTGCGAAAAATAAATTTAATAGACCCAAAGAACTAACAGCACTAGTCAAAGATGTTACAAGATGGAGGTATGGGATAAAAGCTCATCTTGAATCATCATTAGAATCTTTAAATTTGTGGGACGAGGATAACCCCCCTCAATTAAAAGAAATAGAAGAAATTACAAAGGAAGAAAAAAATGGTCTCAGAATGCGTTTCGAATTAAACGCTATCCCTCTAGAAAAATGGGTTGAAAAACAAGAAAGATTAAATAGGTTTTTCGTCAAAGGTCTTGAATCAGAATTTATTATCGACGATAATAAAAAAGAATTTGATTTTATTCTCTTTTATTAAATATAGGGGTATATTTGTAAAAACCTAATTTCTCAATTCAATCAAGTTTTAATGAATTTTAATAATGAATGATTCTCAAAGAGTATCAATATTAAGCGAAGCACTTCCATATATTCAAAGTTTCTCAGGTAGAAAAATTGTTATCAAGTATGGTGGCTCTGTTATGGAGAATGATAATTTAAAAAATGCTTTTTTTAGAGACATTGCACTTTTATCAACCGTTGGGGTTTGTCCGATAGTAATTCATGGAGGTGGACTTGAGATTAATAATTGGTTAAAGAAATTAGAAATTCCTCCTAAATTCGAAAATGGATTAAGAATTACTGATCAAAAAACAATGGAAATAGTCGAGATGGTTCTAATGGGTAGAATTAACAAACAAATTGTAAAAGGGATTAATAAAACTGGATCCTTAGCTGTGGGGATATCAGGTCTTGATGGCAACTTAATTCAATCTAGAGAACTAGGAGATGGTAGCCATGGGTTAGTGGGAGAGGTTACAAAAATCAATCCTGAAATATTAGATCCTCTTATTTCTAAAGGATACATTCCAATTATTTCTAGCATTGGATCAACCTTGGAGGGTATTTCCCATAACATTAATGCAGATTTTGTTGCCGGAGAAATTGCTGCTGCAATAAATGCAGAAAAACTTATTCTTCTTACAGATACTCAAGGAATTTTAAAAGAAAAAGATAACAAAAATAGTCTTGTTGAAAAAACTAATCTTAAAGAGGCAAGGGATTTTATTGATAAAAAAATTGTGACTGAAGGTATGATTCCAAAGACAGAATGCTGTATAAGAGCTTTAGCCCAAGGAGTCAAAGCAGCTCACATAATTGATGGAAGAATAGAACATTCATTACTTCTTGAGATTTTTACAAATTCCGGAATAGGTACAATGATAGTCGCCTAACTTATGAAAACTTATGAGCAAGTTTTAAAAAAAGTAGAACTTGCTTTAGCTAAAGGTGAGTATCATTATTGCATTGAATTTCTTTTGCCCATAATCGAATCATTTCCTTTATCAAGCAAAGAGGGAGTAAATTTAAGAACAATCTTAATTACTGCTCTATGTGGTATCAATAAAAGTGAGGAGGCTAAAAGGTTTTGTAAAGAACTTCTAAAATCTTACGATAATAAGTCGAGAGAAAATGCAAAATATTTGATGGAAGTTATAGACTCACCTGACATTAAAAAGCCAGAAAATTGGAACGTACAGTTTGAAAGCGACCCATCACTCAATAAAAAATCTCTTAACTCACTGCGCAAAAAAAAAGAAGTATTAAAGAAAAAAAAATTTATTAATGTAACTGAGACACCAACTGGTGAGACAAAACCCTTTCAGAAAGGCTTTTCACTGATCATTTTTTTAATACTTTTAATATTAATTCCACTTTTAAGTGGCTGCGTTAAAATTGAGGATACCCTTGATCTTAGTGAACTTGATTCAATAACTAATAATTTAGTGATAGAAAGTAAATACATAAAGAAATTTCCTTGGCAATTAAAATTTGAAGAGAAGATGAAAGATATTTTTCCTGACGCAGAAATTGAACAAGACGAATCAACCTTTTCTTTGAAACATAAAAATCTCAATTTAGAGGCTACCAAGCAAGTTCTTAAAATCACACAAAATACAGCTGGAGAGTTAGCGGGAGAATCAACAAATATAGAAATTAATACTATTCAAAAAAACTTCATTTTTTTTAAAAAATACTTTTACAGATTAGATTTAGATCTAAATTCCATAAGAGGTATTGATAATTTAGAACTCATTTTCAAAATTATTCACCCTAATAAAGCTATCCTTGCTGATAAAAATAATTCAAATTTAGAAATCACAAAAAATCTAATCATTTGGAATTTAAATCAAGGGCAGATAAATAGTCTTGAATTTTCTTTCTGGAGCCTCAACAAACTCTTGATCGGGATATCTATTATTTTAATAATTACAATATTGGCTTATTTATTGAGATTCTATAGATTTAAATTAGGTTCAGATTTACCTCAACTTCCATCAAAGTAATTACAACTCTGCTGGATTAACATCTATTGTTAAAAAAACATTTTTTGGAATAAGTTTCCATAATATTGATCTATCAGGTAAAGGTATCTTTGTTCCTTCAGGACCATGTATTAATATCTGCCATCTAAATTTTTTACCGACTTTAGCAATTAAACTAGGAGCAGGACCAATTAATTTCCAGTTCTTTTTCTCACAAACATTGAGTAGATATTTTGCTAATTTTATTGCAATTGACTCAGTTAATTCATAATTTTCACCTGATAATTTAAGAAGGCAAATGGTGCAAAATGGAAATAAATTTGCATCTTGTCTCAATTTAGAGTTTTCATCTAAGAATCTTTCATAATCTCTTTTCTGAAGATACGAAATTACAGGGTGGTTAGGTTTATATGTTTGAAAAATTACTTTTCCTTTTTTTTGAGCCCTGCCTGCCCTTCCAGCTAATTGCAAAAACAATTGTAATGATTTTTCTTCTGCCGAAATATCTGGGCGATGAAGCAACCCATCTGCTGCAATAACTACTGAAAGAGTAATATTGGGGATGTCAATCCCTTTTGCCAACATTTGAGTTCCCACAAGAATATCAGCATCACCTTTAGAAAACTTTGAGAGAATATCCCTATGACCATCTTTCCCTGAAGTTGTATCTCTATCATAACGAAGTACTCTTAAGTCAGGAAATTCTTCATTTAAAAACTCTATTACCCTTTGTGTACCTATTCCAAAAGGTTTAAATGCAGTTGAATGACAATCTGGGCAACGATTGATCAATCTCGATTTATGATCACACCAATGACAGCTTAACCATTTCTTTCCTTGTGAACCGAGATGCACTGATAAAGGAACGTCACAGTTAGGGCAATTTATTAAATATCCGCAATTTCTACAACTTAAAAACCCACTGTGCCCCCTCCTAGGGATCAAAATTATTGCCTGCTCTTTTTTTAATCGTAGTTGAGGAAGCAATTGTAATAATTCATTGGAAAAAATTTTCATATTTCCTTTTTTGAACTCCTCCCGCATATCAATAATCCTTATTTCAGGAATCTCATTACTGGATATCCTTTCAATCATTCTTACCAATTTAAAATTCTTTTCAAAAATACACTTTTTCCAAGTCTTCATTGATGGGGTTGCACTCCCAAAAATTAACTTTGCAGAATTCCTTTTTACTATTTCAATAGCAATCTCTCTTGCGTCATAACAAGGCATAGGACTATCTTGTTTATAAGAAACATCATGTTCTTCATCCATTATTATTAATCCTAGATTTTTCATTGGAAGAAAAACTGCTGACCTTGTTCCTATTACTATTAAAGGTTCATTAGCATTATTAATTTTCTTCCAAACCACAGATCTATGATTGGGAGAACAGTTACTATGATATTCGTAAACGACATTATTAAATCGCCGACTAAACCTATCAATAAGTTGAGGAATTAGTCCGATTTCTGGGGTTAGTATCAAACAACTTTTTTTCTTAAGAAATTGATCTTCAGCAATTCTCATATAAACTTCTGTTTTACCCGAACCTGTTTCACCCCAAAGAAGTAAAACATCTCCTGGTTTCATTGTTTGAAATTCTTGAAATGCAATTTTTTGCTCATTTGTAAGATTAGGTTTTTTCGTTGCAATATGATCATTTAAAAAGGAATTTAATTTAGTATTTATAATTTTTTTTCGTTTATATTTAACAAGGTAATTTTTACTGACCATTGAGTTAATTAGAGTGTAATTAAAACCAGACTTTATTAGTTCACTTTGCCAATTACCTTTTTCAGGCAAAGTATTAATTAAAAAAAATTCTTTTTTGGTTAATCCATTTTTCTTAATATCAAATTCTTTTTCAGTTTCAATCCATATTTGATCTTTAAAACCTTTAGAAAAATTCTTATATTTACCAATCCAGCCAGGAGGAAATGCGGTTTTAAACATTTTTAAATTACTAACCATATAAAAAGAGGCTAGGGACTCTATCAATTCTCTCCAAGAGTCATCAATTATTTTTTTCTGCAAAATACTTTCAACAAACAAATATCTTATGCTTTTTACTCCAGTAATATTTGCTTCATCATTATTGATTGTCGAAAATTTTTTTTTGGAGATCACCAACCCATTCAATAATCTTCCTCTTAGTCTCACACTAACAATATCTCCAACTTCTGCCCCAAGATTATTTCCATCTAAATAGTAAAAGCTTTCATTACTACCTATATCAAGCAAAATTTCCAATTTGTAGGAGATATTTAATAACTGATTACTTGCCGGCTTCAAAACTTTTTCTTAGTATTGGATTGTTGAACATTCCACAAAGTGTTTTTTGCACATTGTAAGTATCCTGCTCTTAAGGGAGACATGAAGCTTTGATCGTTGACTGAAAATTCAAAAAATGATCTGCCTGTCTGAGAAATCCCAAGACTTTTTACTTTAGGTAATCTATAGCACTATTTAAATTTTTCAACAATTTAGAAAACTTTTCTAATTCTCATTTTGTGAAAAAGTTTTTTTTAACCATTAGGGGGACTTTACTACTAAATGTTCAAATTAGCCCTAAATAAAATTTTATCTAGTTAAATTCACCTTAGAAAGGAGTCAATTATGTGTCCAGTCGCAGCAGAATCAAAGAATTACAAGCCTAGTTCCAAAAAAAAGATTAATAAAAAAATTAATACAAATTTTGAAACAGTAGTTGAAGAAGATAGTAATAAAATTAGTCAAAATTTACAGACCTCCTCTGAGTTAAACGAAAGCAATATTGAAAATACTAATGAATTTAGTGATTCTGAAGAAGAAGATAAAGGGCTCGGAAATATAAAGCTTGGGCCAAAAGGTATCTACACCGAAGATTCAATTAGAGTTTATTTACAGGAAATTGGAAGAATTAGACTTTTAAGACCAGATGAAGAAATTGAGCTTGCAAGAAAAATTGCTGACTTACTCCAATTAGAAGAGCTGGCGACTCAATATGAGTCAGAAAAAGGACATTTCCCATCTGTTAGAGAATGGGCTGAGTTAATAGATATGCCTCTTCCAAAATTTAGAAGACGACTTCTCTTAGGTAGGAGAGCTAAAGAAAAAATGGTTCAATCAAATTTAAGATTAGTTGTTTCCATTGCTAAAAAATATATGAATAGAGGTTTATCATTTCAAGATTTAATCCAAGAAGGAAGTTTGGGTCTAATTAGGGCAGCGGAAAAATTTGACCATGAAAAAGGTTATAAGTTCTCTACATATGCAACATGGTGGATTCGCCAAGCCATTACGAGAGCAATTGCGGATCAAAGTAGAACTATTAGATTGCCAGTCCACTTATACGAGACCATATCCAGAATTAAAAAAACCACAAAAGTTCTTAGCCAAGAATTTGGCAGGAAACCTAGCGAAGAAGAAATTGCTGAGAGTATGGAAATGACAATTGAAAAATTAAGATTTATAGCTAAAAGTGCCCAACTTCCTATTTCTTTAGAAACTCCAATAGGTAAAGAAGAAGATTCAAGACTCGGAGACTTTATAGAGGCTGATATAGAAAATCCAGAGCAAGATGTTTCTAAAACTTTATTAAGAGAAGATTTGGAAGGAGTTTTAGCCACTCTTAGTCCAAGAGAAAGAGATGTTCTCAGATTGAGATATGGAATTGATGATGGAAGAATGAAAACTCTTGAAGAAATTGGCCAGATTTTTGATGTGACGAGAGAAAGAATTAGACAAATAGAAGCAAAAGCCCTAAGAAAACTTAGACATCCAAATCGAAATGGGGTTTTAAAAGAATATATAAAATAAAAAAAGTTAAGTATAATTTTCAGCTTTAGAAACTTGCAAAAGAATAGCTTAAAATAGATTCGACTTTATTTTAATTCAAACTCAAAATAATATTTAATGACTAATTTTAAGCTGAAAATAGCTAGTAGAAGAAGCAAACTAGCAATGGTTCAAACTTTATGGGTTAAAGATCAACTAGAAAAAAATATTCCCAATTTAGAGGTATCTATAGAAGCCATGGCAACTCAAGGAGATAAAATTCTTGATGTTGCCTTAGCAAAAATAGGAGATAAAGGCTTATTTACAAAAGAACTTGAAGCACAAATGCTTGTTGGCCAGGCAGACATAGCAGTACATTCTCTAAAAGATTTACCAACTAATTTACCTAGCGGCCTTATATTAGGGTGTATAACAAAAAGAGAAGACCCTGCTGATGCTTTAGTAGTAAACAAAAAAAATGAATGTTATAAATTAGAAACTTTACCCGCAGGTTCAATTATTGGGACAAGCTCTCTTAGAAGACTTGCACAATTAAGAAATAAGTATCCACATCTTGAATTTAAAGATATCAGGGGAAATGTTATTACAAGAATAGAAAAATTAGATGCTGGTGAGTTTGATTGCATAATACTGGCTGCTGCTGGGTTAAAGAGATTGGGTTTTGAATCAAGAATTCATCAGATTATTCCAAATGAGATTTCCCTTCATGCTGTTGGTCAAGGAGCACTAGGTATTGAATGTAAATCTGATGATAAAAAGGTTTTAGAAATTATAAATGTCTTGGAAGATCAACCTACTAGTCAAAGATGTCTAGCGGAAAGAGCTTTTTTAAGAGAGCTTGAAGGGGGATGCCAAGTGCCAATAGGTGTGAATAGTAAAATTCAAGATGAACAACTTTGCCTTACTGGTATGGTTGCATCTCTAGATGGAGAAAGGCTTATTAAAGATCAATATATTGGCAATATTAATGATCCCGAAGAAGTAGGCAAAGAACTAGCTAAAAAACTAAAGCAACTAGGTGCCGAAGAAATACTAAGCGAAATATTTGAAAAATTTAGAGAAAAATAAAATTAGTTAATTTACTAATTTTGGATCAATTTCTTTTTGATATCTATCTTCACAATCTTTAATTACTTCAACAGCTTCTTCTATCCCAAAAAAACCATTAACAGTACATGTTCCTGGTTTTTTTAGATCTTTGTAGTGTTCCCAATAATACGTCGTTTCTTTTAGCCAATGCTCTCCAAGGTCTTTAAAACTTGAAATATGATCCATTCTTTTATCATCTGCCAGAACTGCTATAACCTTATCATCCACCTCTCCCCCATCATCAAATTTCATCACCCCAACGATCCTAGCCTCGACAATAGATCCAGGAATCAATGGCTCAGTTACTCCAACAATTTCTACATCAAGTGGATCTCCATCTTCATCCCAAGTCCTTGGTATACATCCATAAGCAAAGGGATAAGCAAGTGAAGAATAACCCACCCTATCAAGTTTTAGGTGGCCCGTTTCTGTAATTAATTCATATTTATTTATAGTATTAGAATTCAATTCAACAATAGCGTTAACTATTGAATTTGAGCTATCAGTGAAAGCATTTAGTATATGTAATAAATTTGGTGTAACCCTACTTGGGGGTTGATTTAGATTTGCCATCAAGAAATTATTTTTGTTTATCTTACATCCTCACACCTAACCAAATTCTTTAAAAGTAATGTTTCAGCAAAAATCATTTATTTTAGACCTTAAATGATTAATAAAATAGTTTGGCGATAGTTCTTCATTAGTTACAGCTCTTACCAACTCCATACAATTAACTGATCTACCATATTTATGTATATTATTTTTTAACCAAAAGATGATCTTTTGATATTCACCATTTTCAATTAAGTTGTCAATCAAACCTATGTCTCTTTCCATTTGAGAAGATATTTGCGCACTTATAACATGTCCTAACAAATATGAGGGGAAATATCCAAACGCCCCTTCACTCCAATGCACATCTTGAAGACAACCTTCTGAATCATTAGATGGTTTAATTCCTAGGAGTTCATCATATCTTTTATTCCATTCTGTTGGAATATCTTCAGCAGGTAATCCTCTTTCAATTAAATCTATTTCAAGTTCGGTTCTTATTAATATGTGTAAGCCATAAGTCAATTCATCCGCTTCAACCCTATTTAATCCTGCTTCCAAATGATTAATAGATTTCCATAGTTCTAAATAATTATTAAGAGAACATCCAGTCGAAACAAATTTGTTAAAAAATCTTTTTGAAAAAGATTTGGATTTAACTATTCTATTTTCCCAAAATAAAGATTGACTTTCATGAATGCCCATAGAGGTTGCTTGACCTAAAGGCCAAGCAAACCATTGATGACTTTGAGATGGCAAACCCTGCTCATAAATAGAATGCCCCCACTCATGCGCAGTTGCTAAAAAACTTGATAATGGTTCACCTTCAACAATTCTTGTCGTAATCCTGTAATCATTAGGCCCTAATGTAATCGAAAAAGGATGGGGAGATTTACCAACAACAACTAGATCTTTATCTCTCCCAAACTCATCAAGTAATTGAGAACATAAATTATGTTGAGATTCTGGACTCAAATCCCAGTGATATTTCTTAGATTTATTAATCCCTCTAATCAACTCTGGGAGAGTATCTTTCAAAGGCTGAAACATTTTATTCAGCCACTCTAAAGTTAATTCAGGCTCAAAGGGTTGGGCTAAAGTTTCCCATGGTGAATATTGATCTGATATTTGTTTTGCCTCTTCAATCCGCAATTTAACTAATTCTTTAAAGAAAGGAAGAAAAATTTTAAAATCTGATTTTTCCTTAGCTTCTTGCCAGCTTTCATACCCTTTAGATTTTGCCTTTGCTAGAGACTCAACTAATTTAGGATCTAAATTTCTTTCTCTATTAAATTCTTTCAATAAAAGACTAATATTTCTCTCTTTATCTTTTATGAAAAGTTGATTATCTGAATTTAGTTCAATATCTGCTATTTCATTTTTAGCAGATTGTATTAAATTAGAAAATTCCTCGGAAGAATTTCTTTCATGCAATACTTTTGCAATATAAGTAAGTTGTTCAGACCTCCAAGAAGCACCTTTCTTAGGCATCCCAGTATTCTGATCCCAATAAAGTGTATTTTGGATTGAACCTAATATTTGTGTTTCTTTAAGGTAAGCACCCAGATTATTCCAATGAGTTTCAGCCAAAGATTTAAATGAAAATTAAATTTATCTTAAGATAAAAATTTTAATGTCTGCAGTAAAACATGCATCTTTATCCATAATAGGATATTGATTAATTAAGTTTTAACTTATATGGAACAATTATTTTCAAAATTAAAATTCATAACTCATGGCGAGGGTTTTATTGATATCACTTATGATTTAAATTTATGTATTGAAAAAAATAATTTTCATTCCGGAATTTTAAATTTAACTTCACTTCATACAAGTTGCAGTTTAACTATTAATGAGAACGCAGATCCAAATGTACTGAGGGACCTAAAAAAGTATCTGCAATCGATAGTTCCCTATGATTCCTACTTAACCTTAAAAAAAAATAGAGAAGAAATATCCTATGAACATTATCAAGAGGGAGCTGACGATATGCCAGCACATATTAAAACATCCCTAACAAACACTTGTTTATCTTTGAGTTTTCAAGACGGGAAAATTATGTTGGGCACATGGCAAGCAGTTTATTTATGGGAACATCGATTTGATCAAAAGGAAAGAATCATAAATGTACATATAATTGGTGAGAAAAAGTAAGTTATTTATAATGTAATAAGTCAGATTTCTTATTTAATGGAACCCTACATTTTGCGAGATGAAGAATTGAATGAATTAGTTGTCAAAATACCTGGCTGGGAAATTAAATCTAAACAAATCCAAAGAGAATTTAACTTCGCTAATTTTATTGAAGCCTTTGCTTTTATGACTAAGGTTGCTTTAATCTGTGAAAAACATAATCATCATCCTAACTGGGAGAATGTTTATGCAAAAGTAATAATTAAATTAAATACACATGATCTAGGAGGTATTACAAATCTAGATCAAACATTAGCTTTGGAAATTAACAAAATTTTCGATCAATAAAAATATAAACTTGTTTTCAACTATTCAAAATGTCTAAAAATTTATTGCCAGTTACTATTATTAGTGGATTTTTAGGTTCTGGCAAAACTACACTTCTAAATCATATTTTAAAAAATCAAGTTGGTATTAAAACAGCTGTTTTAGTCAACGAATTTGGAGAAATCGGAATAGATAATGACTTAATAATAGAAGGTTCAGAAGATATGATCGAATTAAATAATGGATGTATATGTTGCTCTATCAATGGCGAATTATTAAATACCGTATCCAAAGTTTTAGAAAGAGCTGAAAAATTAGACTATTTGATTGTTGAAACAACTGGATTAGCAGATCCATTACCAGTAGCCATGACTTTTGCGGCTGGTGATCTTAGAGAAAAAGTAAGATTAGATTCGATAATCACTGTCATTGATGGAGAAAATTTTGATTTTGAAATTAAAAATACAAGTGTTGCCTATTCTCAAATTTTATACGGAGATATCCTTCTTCTAAATAAATCTGATTTAGTAAATGAAAAACAATTACAGAAAATAGAGGGTTTTATAAATAAAATAAAAAAAGAGCCAAGGATTTTGAGATCAACTAATAGTGAAGTTGCATTACATACAATAATGAGCGTGGGTCTATTTGAGACAGATACTTTTGAATTCGAGAAAAACAAAAAAAATGTAGGACAAAATTCAAACGATCGCTCTTCTCATTCACACGATCACTCTTCTCATTCACACGATCATTCT
>CACNCF010000013.1 GCA_902618795.1 uncultured Prochlorococcus sp. | reverse complement strand
ATTAAGAGCAAAGTTTAGATTAACAGCAATTAAATCTGCTAATCCTGTTACTTGCATAGCCACACTAAAGCATGATAAAGATCCCAACAATAAAATTACGTCTAACCTAATTGATTTTTGTATCTCTGCAGGTCTTAAACATCCACAAGCAACCATAGCAATGACTGCTAAGAGTACTGAACCTACTAATGGAATATTAGAAACCGAAGGCAAAACCACCATTCCTATTGCAATTGCAATCGATATAGGTTTTTTTATCAAAAAAGGTAAGTCATCTTCGAATTGATCTAAAATAAGCAAATCATTACTAGCTTGCAAACCTCTTATTGAATCTAAAGGTGCTTGCAATAATAAAACATCTCCAGCCCTTAAAACAGCTTGACCTAATCTTTCCTGAACAGTTTGTTGACCTCTTCTTAGTGCTAAAACCGTTGCATTATGACGCTGCCTAAATCTTAATTCTCTCAAACTTGCTCCAGCTAATGTTGAGCCAGCTGGTAAAAGAGCTTCAAAGGTTTTAGTGCCTTCATCATCTGAGAAAACATTTGCTCCTTCTAAAGATGTTTTGTTTTCGCCTAGCAGAATGGTATGTTCCTGCTGAAGCCTAAATAAGTCTGCCCTTGTAACGCGTATTATTAATCTATCATCTGGTTCAATCTTTCTATCAGCCAAAGGAGGAAGAATAACTTTTCCATTTCTTTGCAATTCCAAAACATCAACATCAAATCTTCTTTGCAATCTACTATTTCTGACAGATTGTCCAACTAATTCTGAAGTAGAGGGAATAGTAACTTCAGTAAAGTATATATTCATATCACCATTTTTAATAAATTCCTTATCTCTCCCTCTATCCGGCAAAAGCATGTCAGAAACAAGAATCATGTAGGTTGTGCCTATAAGCCACACAGGAATTCCGATTGAAGTCAAACTAAATAATTCCAAAGCTCCATAACCTAATTGTTGACTAATATCACTTACAAGAAGATTTACTGAGCTACCTAATAATGTCAGAGTTCCACCTAATAAAGTAGCAAAAGAAAGAGGTAATAAAACTTTTGATGGTGATATATTTCTTCGCTCACACCAACTTTCAATTAGGGGTAACAAAGATGCTACTACTGGAGTATTAGGTACAATTCCAGATATTGGAGCTATCAAAAAAGCTATTAAAGAAATTAATTTCCTTGGCGTTCTAATACTTTCAGAAGATATCAATTCTCTTACTCTGTCCAAAGCACCACTTTTAAATAATGCAGAAGAGACTGCAAATAAACCCATAAGGGTAATTAAGGATGGGCTACCAAATCCAGCTAAAGCTTTTTCAGGAGAAAGAACCCCTGTAGCTATAAATATTCCAACACATAACAAACCAGTCAATTCTGGTGCAATAGTATTTTTAATAAATAAAATTATTGACATTATTAAAACAACTACCGTTATAAACGCATCAAAATTATTACTAACTACTGCAATTAAATTCATACGGAACTTATTTAACTCAATATACCCAAAAACAATATTTCAAAAAAGTTTACTTGAAATTATCTTATTTCAAAAACTTTTTAAAAATTGATTTTTTGTGAAATATCCATGAAGATGCAGATTTTAAGCTTTCAGTAATATCAGGCAACTTGGAAGCATATATAAGTCTTCTCGCCTCAAAAGCCAATTTCCCAGATAAAGTAACCCCAAGACCAGAAATTGAAGCTTCTCCTATTCCTAAACTAATCATTTCACCATTATCTTTAAATTCAAAGGGTAACGGATCCTTTCCTTGAATTAAAAGTTCTAAATTATTAGCTAGATAATTTCCTTCCTGCATAGCTACCTGGGCAGTTATAGGTAAATCCTCCATTCCTTCAATAACTGAAACATCGCCAATAGCAAAACAGTTTTCATAGTTTTCTATTTGCAGATTATTATTGACTAAAATTCGTCCAAATTTTTTTGTTATTTGATCAGTTGCTAAGTAGGACAAATTAGGTTTAACGCCTGCAGTCCAAATAACAATATCTTTATCCAAAGAGGTTATTCCAACCTCACTAGAAATACTAATCTTAGTTTCTGAGACTTCTTTAACTGTGGAATTCAAAAGAACGTTGATTTTTCTTTTTTCTAATGCCTTCTCTGCTTGTTCTCTATTAAAAATTTTGTTTTTATTGAGAATTTCGTTTGATTTTTCTATTACATTAATTTCAAAATGGTCTGTAAATAAATCTTTAATTTTACATGCCAACTCGATACCAGAGGGACCACCTCCAACTATGAATAACTTTTTATACATCGCAGTATCTTGTGATTTTTTTAAAAAAGAATTTAATTTATTTAGATCGTGAACGTCATTAAAAAAATAACAATTTTCATCTACACCTTTTATAAAAAAACTATTTGGAACAGAGCCAGTACAGATAACAAGATAATGATAACTTAATTTTAAATCGTCACTAAATTCAAGAATATTTTCTTTGAAGGAAATCTTGGTTAAAGAATTTCTTAAAAAAGTTATGCCGGCATCAGAAAAAATATTTGCAAATTTTGGGGTGGCTTCCCAACTTCTTATTTCTTTACTTAAAACTTCGTACATTAAAGGTTTAAATATAAAGTTAGTTTCAGAATCAACCACAAGAATCGGTAAAGAAGGATTAAGATTCTTTAAATTCAAAGCAAATGTCATACCTGCAAAACCTGCTCCAACTATTACTATTGGTTTTTGTATTGATTTCATTAGCAAAATATTGTAAAGCGTAAATGTATTATTAAACTATACGAATAAATTTTAAATTGAGCGAAATAAAATTAAACTCATAACCAAACTGAATAATGATTGAAAAAATCCAAAAAGATATTCAAACCAACTTGAGAAAATATAATCAAGAGTTAGTAGATATAAAGCCTCAAGAAATGCTTACATGGGGTTATGAAAAGTTTGATAATCAATTTGCTATTACAACAAGTTTTGGTATACAGTCATCAGTCCTTTTAAATATGGTAAGTAAATTACATCTACAAAAAAAAATCAAAATTTTTTGGATAGATACGGGTTACCTTCCTTCAGAAACATACCATTACGCTGAAAAACTTATTAATAGTTTATCCTTAGAAGTTGAAGTTCTTCAAAGTGAATTATCTCCAGCAAGAATGGAGGCCAAATACGGAAAACTTTGGGAAACAAATAAAGAGAGTGATTTAGATAAGTATCATGAATTGAGAAAGATAAAACCTTTAGAAAATGGTCTAGAAAAATATAATATTTCCTGCTGGGCAAGCGGTGTTAGATCAAATCAAACAGAAAATAGAAAAAAAATGAAATTCCTAGATGTAATTCGTCAAAGACTCTCTTTAAGACCTTTATTAAGTTGGACAAATAAAGATATTTTTTATTATATGGAAGAGAATAATTTACCTGCCCATCCACTTTTTATCAAAGGTTATTCTTCTGTAGGAGATTGGCATTCAAGCAGTCCCGATGGTATTGAAACAAAGGGCAGAAATACAAGATTTGGGGGGATTAAACAAGAATGTGGAATACACACTAATAATTAAATTGATCATAGAACAATGATCTCAGATATAAATTTTTTATTAGTAGGCAATAGTAGGCTTCATTGGGCAAAATATTCTAAAAATCAATCTAAATTCTTCCATACCAAAAAAGAGCAAAAAGTTCCCGAAAATATAGATCTTGATCAATTAATTTGGGCTTCTGTAGGAAAAATACCAGATTTTTTGCTGAAAAAAGAAAATGAATTAATAACTAAAGATATTCAGTTATCAAATCTTCCTGATTTTTTTGGAGTTGATAGAGCTCTTGCCAGTATTGCCGCTTTAAAAATTATTGAAAACCCTTTCAAAAAAGATTTGCTAATTGCAGATTTTGGAACAATATTATCAATAACAAAATTAAATTCAAATGGATCTATTATTGGAGGTCAACTTCTTCCAGGTTTTCTAACACAATTAAAATCAATGGAACAAAATACAAACAATCTTAAAGTTCCCAAAAAATATAATATTCCAGTCAAAGATTTTTTAATTGATACAGAAGAAGCAATCTTAAAAGGAGTAATTAACTCTCTTAATGGCGTAATTAATAGTTTATTTAATCCCGCAAAAGATATTTTAATAATCTGTGGAGGAGACTCTCAATTAATGATGAAATCTTTAAAGACTCAAAAAGACACTATTATTGCTCCTAATTTAGTTATGGAGGGGATGATTATTCACCACCTATCCGTAAAAAAATTAGCTTAACCCAAGGTCTGCAACTATATGATCAGCCATTATTGCTGCTTTTACCTTTAAGTAAATTTTTTCGATGTTACCATCAGTATCTATCAAAAAAGTATTTCTCATCATTCCCATATATTCTTTTCCCATGAATTTCTTCAGTCCATAGCTATCGTAATCAGAAGAAACTTTAAAAGGTTCAGGATCAGTTAAAAGAATAAAAGGTAAATTAAATTTTTCTATAAACTTCTGATGAGAGGATGCGTTATCTTTACTAATCCCAAGCACAACAATATTATTTTTTTGGAGCAAATCCCAATTCTCTTTAAAATTACATGCTTCTTTAGTACACCCTGGAGTATTATCTTTTGGATAAAAATATAGTATTATTCTTTTACCTTTAAAATCACTAAGAGAAACTTCTTTCTCAAAAGAATCTTTTAATTTAAATTCTGGTGCTTTGTCGCCAACCTTAAGAGCCATTGAAATTATTAAATGAGTATGAATATAAAATACCAAAAATTTGGTTTTATGAGGTTAAAGGTGTGCAAGATGTCGCAACAGTAGAAGAAATTAAAACCGCAAAAAAACTAACAAGTTCAAGATCAAAGATTTTTTTAGAAACAAGAGCTTATTTACGACAATCACTTTCAACACTTTTTGATTTAGACCCTCTAGAAATTCCAATTAATGCTCATCCTGGAGAACCTCCAAGTTTACCCTCTGGCATGGGAAATATCAGTTTAAGTCATTGTAAAGATGCCATTTCTATAGTGTGGCATAAAAGCAAAATAGGGATTGATATTGAGAGAACTGATAGAGATTTTAACTATATAAAATTTGCAGAAAAGTATTTTTTTCATACCAATAAATCAACCCATAATAATTATTTGACAAAAAACATGATATTAGATCAATGGTGTGCTGTTGAAGCGGCTATAAAATGGGATCATGGAAAATTAGCTAAAGACATTAAGCATTGGCAATTTTTTGAAAAGCCAAAACAGTTAATTCATAAGAAGAAAAACATACATTTAAATTATTCAAAGATTAACTTCCATAATTGGACTATCGCTTTAGCCTATGAAGAAAAAACTTCTTTTAATCCTGAGATAATTTGTTCTTCGAAAAATTTTTAGTTTTCTTTTCTTCTAAGAAGTTCTTCATATTGAGTTTTTTCCCATCCATTATTATTTGGTTCCCATATTTTTAAACCTCTTAGAGATTTGGGAAGATATTCTTGTGCGACCGAATTACCTGGATAATTATGAGGATTAACATAACTATTAGAATTATTTTTTAAATGAAGTGGAAAGTCAAAAGCATTGGTAGATTTGATTGTCTCAATTGCTTTAAAAATAGTTTTCGTACTATTACTTTTTAGAGACATAGCTAAATATAAAGAAGCCTGCGTTAAAAAATATAATCCTTCTGGAAAACCAACTCTATCAAAAGCATCACAACAGGATTGTACAACTACTATGGCATTAGGGTCAGCTATTCCAACATCTTCACTGGCAGATATAAGTAGTCTTCTAAAAATAAAATTAGGATCTTCACCAGCCTCAATCATATTCGCAAGCCAGAATAAAGTTGCATCTGGATCAGAACCTCTTATGGACTTGATAAAGGCACTTATTACATCGTAATGATTTTGACCATTTTTATCGTAAACAATATTTTTCTTTTGAATTGCATCCTCTGCTATTGATAGATTAATGTTGATTTCTTTAGCATCATTTTCAGCAGTTGTTTCTATGGCCATCTCTAGGGCATTGATTAATGTTCTTGCATCACCGCCAGAAAATTTAACTAGATGACTTATAGCATCTTTAGTTAAATGAACCTTTTTTGAATCTTTTTTTTTAGAATAATGAGTTATAACTTTTTGTATTATTTTCTGCAAATCATTTTCTGACAAAGGAAGTAATGTAAAAATACGAGACCTACTGACAAGCGCTTTATTAACAGCAAAGAATGGGTTTTCAGTAGTAGCACCAATAAAAGTTATAGTTCCATTTTCTATTGAAGGTAATAAAGCATCTTGCTGTACTGCTGTAAATCTATGAACCTCATCGATAAATAAAATTGTTTTTCTTTTTGAATTTATTAATCGATCTTTTGCATTAGCGATTTCATTTCTTAATTCTTTAACACTTGATAATACTGCATTTAACTTAATTAATTTTGAACGCGTATTAAAGGAAATAATTTCAATTAGAGTAGTTTTTCCAACACCAGGAGGTCCAGAGAAAATAAAATTACTAATCTTATCGTTTAATATTGCACTTCTCAAAAGCGAATTCTCATTCAGGATTGGTTGTTGACCAAAAAAATCTTCCAAATTCTTTGGTCTTAATTTATCTGCCAAAGGTGCATTATTTTCTATTTGAGAATAATTAGTAAATAAATTTTCTGAATGCATATAAATAAAATCAAAAAATCATTACTTTCAATTCTATGTAATAACTGTAGGAGTTTCCATTTGAGTAAGTTTTGAAATGTTTAATAAAGCATCTAAATCATCTATTAGAGGTTTCAAAGCGATTTGAGGATTTAACGAAAGATTCTGTTGAGGATCGAAAAATTTCTCAAAGTAAAGTCTTAATGTTGCACCCTTAGTTCCAGTTCCAGAAAGGCGCACAATTACTCGAGAATTATCTTCAAGGACCAATCTTAAACCTTGATTTTCACTAATGGAATTATCAACTGGATCTAAATATGAAAAGTTATCTGCAACTTTAACTAAATGACCAGCAAAACTATTTCCTTTTAAATTTTCGAGCATAGAAGTTAGATTACCAAAGATTTGATTAGCAATATTAGAGGGGATTGCCTCATAATCATGTCTTGAATAATAATTCCTACCAAATTGTTTCCAATGATTCTGTATCAAATCACTTACCGAACATTTTTTCTCAGCTAAAACTTGTAACCAATATAAAACTGCCCATAGTCCATCTTTCTCTCTCACATGATTACTACCTGTTCCGAAACTTTCTTCTCCACATAAGGTAATTAAATTAGAATCTAAAAGATTTCCAAAAAACTTCCAGCCAGTAGGTGTCTCGAAACAAGGTATATTTAATGCTCGAGCAACATTATCAACCGCTGAGCTGGTTGGCATGGATCGTGCCACACCTGTAATACCATCTTTATAACCAGGGACACATTTTGTGTTAGCAGTGATAACTGCAAGGCTATCACTAGGATTTACAAAACATCCACTTCCTAAAATCATATTCCTATCTCCATCTCCATCACATGCAGCACCAAAACTATAAGATTTTTTATTTAGTAACAAATCAGCCAAGTGGGATGCGTAAGTAAGATTAGGGTCAGGATGTAAACCTCCAAAATCTTTTAACGGGTTACCATTCATTACACAATCAGGTGCAAGACCCATTTTTTCAACAAAAATATTTTTTGCATATGGGCCTGTAACCGCATTCATTGCATCAAAGATTAACGAGAAATCTTTTTTTAAAAAATCACTAATTTGATCAAAGTCAAAAATTTTCTCCATCAAATTAGAATAATCTGTTAATCCATCAATAATTTCTAAGGTAGTTTCGTCGTAAGGATAAGTTCCATATTCACTAAAATCAGGTAATTGAATTTTACAAATTTTATAACTAGTTAGTAATTGTGAAGCCTTGAAAATCTTATTAGTAATTATCTCAGGAGCCGGGCCACCATTAGAGATATTCAACTTAACTCCAAAGTCGCCATCAATCCCACCAGGATTATGGCTTGCAGAAAGAATAATTCCACCAATAGCTTTTTCTTTTCTAATTAAATGTGATGTTGCAGGAGTAGATAATAAACCGTATTTTGGAACAATAACCTTTTGAACTTTATGAGCAATACATATTTGGACAATTTTTTCTATTGCTTCAATATTGCCATATCTGCCATCACCACCAACTACTAATGTTGAACCTTTTAAATCTTCTAATGATTGTAAGATTGCCTCAATAAAAACTTCTAGATAATGTTCTTCCTGAAACTTTAAAGTACTTTTTCTTAATCCAGAGGTACCTGGTTTTTGATCTAGAAAAGGAGAATTGATATTAATTACACTAACTTGATTCATATTTTTAAGAAACTTCCAAAAATCTAACTAAATTAATGAGGCATTTCGGAAGTTCTTAACATAGCGATAAACCATAATGAAGAAATTAATAATGCACTAAGAATTCCATAGTTAACACCAAATTTAGAAATTGTAATTGGAACTATTAGTGGAAACGTTAATGCCCCAAACAATGGAGTAAAAGCTACAATTTTTTTCAGCATTAATTTAATTTATTAAAACCATTCAGTCTCAGCATTATCTTTTTCATTAGTATCGTCAAGTGGTGTAGTTCTATCAAATTTCATTGATATACTTTTTTCTTGCTCACCAGATACATCAACAGCTTTAATATCATATTTTTGAGTCCCATCTCTAAATGGAACTTGAATTCTAAAAGTACCATCTGCAGCAAGAGGTACATCTTCTCCACCTATTGTCAGTTTTGCAGAAGGCTCTGTAGCTCCATAAACAATTAATTCAGCATCAGCAACAAGCCAAAAAGATCTATTTTTAACAATTCCGCTTCCAGAATCATTTAAACCTGATGACCATTTACCAGCACCTGAATCTGTAATATTATCGTTGAGGTTTGTTGAATTTACGTTTTCCATAAATTCTTCAGAACCAACTTTTCTTCTAAGAGGAATGTTAGTTGCTGCTTGGTATAACCTTTCATGCATACCATTTTGTTCTGAAACAATAGGATTAGAAATATCTGGGATTGATTCAGAAGTAGAATCTAAATTAAAAGGTACAAATTTATCAAGAATTTGCTCAGAAGGATGAGACCCAGGAACATGGCTTATCGAGGAAAATGCCAATGACATCCAGTTAAAACCATATTTGTAACCCAATTCAACTTTATAATCTCTATCTGCAAGTGGGATTGGCAAGTACCACTCTGTACTGTAACTATCAACTGCTATCTCCCTGAGTGTTCCTTGATTCAAGTTGCTTCCTTCAGAACCAGATGCGTCAAATAATCGTAAACATAATTTATTGGCTCCCAAAGATTGTGCTTTTTCTCTATCTGCATCAGAAATTTGCCAAAAAACATAAGCCCAATCTGGGTCTCGGGGTAAGAAAACTACATTTGTTTTAACTTCTTCATTAGTGTTGAAAGCATTGGACTCAGAAGTTTGTTCAGGTTTTGGCTCAGGAGGTGTAGTATATGTTTTTTTTATAGATTTTTCTTGGTATTTAAGTATTAAATCAACTAAAACGGCTTTTGTTTTGCGACTGTAAAGCGGAACCGATAATTTACTTGCTTCTTGACGTAATTGTCTGAGGGTTAGTGAGAGTAATTGATCTTTATTCATGATCCCATCAGCCACTTTAAATTCTCCGTTTTTGTTTGGGATCAGTATGTTCTTTTTTTTTTGGAATTGTGTGTCTTTTTTGCCTGTCGTCAGCATCCTCTGACTACTTAAAAATCCTCAAAATTGATATTTCTCTTCAAAACAGTTGGTATCAATGAAATTAATTAATTTTCAAATCTTTTTGAAATGTAAATTAATTTTCTTTTTTTTTAAATTTTATTACCTAAATTTGTTAACGACTCAACAAAAATATATTTTTTCTTCGGGATCAGTAAAAATAAAAGAGAATTCAGCTTTGTTCAACTAAAAGTACTAAATCATCTATTTCTAAATCCTCAATACTTTTACCTATTTTTTTTGAAAAAGTACTTAATTTTTTCGAAGTAGATTCTAACTGCTCATAAAAAAGGTCACTAAATTTTTTATCATCAAATTTTTTGGATTGGTTATCACACCATTCTCTCAGGAGATTTTTATTTTGATATTCCAAACTATTCTCTAAATTGATAATTTTTAAAATCTGTAGGCAATGAGCGAGTATTCTTAAATGATGTTTCTGCATTATCGGTAGATCAAGATTATCAATTTCTTGAATAGTTTCTATGTTTAATGGGTTAGACGAGGCATCAAGATGAGTAGACATTAATTTTTAGTTTTAATAAAGGAAAAAAACTCAATATTGGGGGTATCTTTCGTTAAAGTATATAAAGCTAATTGTAATAAGTTATTTTTGATAACATGGTTAACGAAAATTTAGTTAAAGATGTAGTAAAAGAGCCTTACAAATACGGTTTCATTACTGATATTGAAACTGAAAAAATAGACAAGGGATTAAATGAAGATATCATAAAATTAATTTCACAGAAAAAAGAAGAGCCAAAATTTCTTCTTGATTTTAGATTAAAAGCCTTTAAAAAATGGCAAAAAATGAAAGAGCCTGATTGGGCAGCATTAGGATATAAAAAAATTGATTATCAAGATATTATTTATTACTCTGCTCCTAAGCAAAAAGAGAAAATTTCAAGTTTAGATGAAGTTGATCCCAAACTTCTTGAGACTTTTGACAAATTAGGAATACCCCTCACGGAGCAAAAAAAACTCACAAATGTAGCAGTAGATGCTGTCTTTGATAGTGTTTCTATTGCCACAACCTTCAGAGAAGAACTTGCTGAACATGGAGTTATATTTTGCTCAATTAGTGAAGCAGTAAAAAATCACGGGGATTTGATTGAAAAATATTTAGGTACAGTAGTTCCAGCTAGTGATAATTATTTTGCAGCACTAAATTCTGCAGTTTTTAGTGATGGCTCTTTTGTTTATATCCCAAAAGGTGTTACCTGCCCTATGGATCTATCTTCCTACTTCAGAATTAATAGTGGGGATTCAGGACAGTTCGAAAGAACACTAATCATTGCTGAAGAATCAAGTTCTGTAAGTTATCTAGAGGGTTGTACAGCTCCAATGTTTGATACAAATACCCTACATGCAGCAGTTGTAGAGCTTATAGCATTAGACGACGCCTCAATAAAATATTCAACAGTGCAAAATTGGTATGCTGGTGATGAAGAAGGTGTTGGCGGAATTTTTAATTTTGTCACCAAGAGAGGAAAATGTTTAGGTAAGAGAAGTAAAATTAGCTGGTCTCAAGTTGAAACAGGGTCTGCAATTACATGGAAATATCCCAGCTGTCTTCTTTTAGGGGAAGAATCTGTAGGAGAATTTTATTCAGTGGCTCTCACCAATAATCTTCAGCAAGCAGATACTGGCACAAAAATGATCCATATTGGTCCTAAGACCAAATCAACCATTGTAAGCAAAGGTATTAGTGCAGGCAACTCAAAAAATAGCTATAGAGGTCTTGTCAAAATGGGAACAAAAGCTACAGGATCAAGAAATTACAGTCAATGTGATTCAATGTTAATAGGGGATCAAGCTTCTGCAAATACATTTCCTTACATCAAATCTCAACAACCCAATTCTGAAATTGAGCATGAAGCAAGCACATGTAGAATCTCAGAAGACCAACTTTTTTATCTCCAAAGCAGAGGTATAGAATTTGAAGAGGCAGTATCTATGATGGTCAGCGGTTTTTGCAGAGATGTATTTAATCAATTACCTATGGAATTTGCTGCTGAAGCAGATAAGTTACTGGCACTTAAACTAGAGGGATCAGTAGGTTAATTAATCAATTTCTAAACTGATATGCAAAGTAAAATGAAAGAATCAGATCCAATTTTAGAAGTTGAAAATCTCTCTGCATCTACTGATAATCTTACAATTTTAAAAGGGGTTTCACTTACTGTCTATCCTGGAGAAATCCATGCCATTATGGGAAGAAATGGATGTGGCAAAAGTACTCTTTCGAAAATAATTGCAGGACATCCCTCGTATACTATTACTAATGGCGAAATAAAATTTTTAGGTGAAAACATCAACTCTCTAGAACCTGAAGAGAGATCTCAATCAGGAATTTTTCTTGGTTTTCAATATCCAATTGAGATTCCAGGTGTTAGTAATCTTGAATTTCTTAGAGTTTCAACAAATGCTAGAAGGAAATTCCTAAACAAAGAAGAATTGGATACTTTTGATTTTGAAGAATTAGTTAAAGAAAAGTTAGAAATTGTGAAAATGGATCAGGCATTCCTTTCAAGAAGTGTAAATCAAGGCTTTTCCGGAGGTGAAAAAAAAAGAAATGAGATTCTGCAAATGGCTTTACTTGAGCCCAAGATAGCAATATTAGACGAGACCGATTCTGGTTTAGATATCGATGCTCTAAGAATAGTGGCATCAGGAATTAAAAAAATATCTAATGCACAAACTGGAATTATACTTATTACCCACTATCAAAGATTATTAGATGAAATTAAACCAAATTATGTCCATGTTATGTCAGATGGACAAATCATAAAAACTGGTGAGAGCGATCTTGCTCTAGAGCTTGAGAAGAAAGGGTATGAATGGACTGATAACTTTATAAAAGAGACCTAAATAAATGGAAATTATTGAAAAAATACAAACCAATAAATCGATTGACAATCAAACAGAAATACAAAAAATCTGTCTAGATAAATTGCAATCAAGCCCTCTACCCAATCCTAAAAGTGAACAATGGAGACTTTCAAATAAATCTAAATTATCAAACTTTTTAGATTACTCAGTTAATGAAAACAATTCAAAATTTGATATACCATATCCCAAAAATTCTCAAAGTACTATTAGATTAATAATTGGTGAAAATTGCCAAATTAAGTTAATAGAGAAAACTTATTCAATACGGCAATTAAGTGAGGATGAACTACAAAAATATATCAAAGAACAGATATCTTGTTTTAATCAAAACGAAAATTGGAGTGACCTACTAAATCTATCTTTAAGTTGTAAAAATAATATTTTGGGATTAAAAATAAATGGATCAAAAATTCCTCCTATTGAAATCTTTAGTTATGCATCAGGTAATTCTTTAAACGCAAAAACCCTGATAATATTTTTAGAAAAGAATTGTAATGTTGAATTATTACAAGTAAATCTTGGTGAAGACACCTCTTCATTATCTCAATCAACGTTCTTTTGTTTAGAAGAAAATAGTTCCCTTAACCATGGTGTTGTTTCTTACGGTGCAAACAAATCAAATCTATTAAATTCTCTCAATGTAATTCAACAAAAAAATAGCGAATACAATTTAGGATCTCTTCATTTTAAATTTAATTATGCAAGATTTGAAATTCGTATTAAACAATCTGAAGGAAACGCTAAAACCAATATCAAAGGTATGCAAATAACAAAAAAAGATGAACAAATTTCTACTTATACAAAAATAGACTTTGATGGGCCAAATGGATTTCTTGATCAAATAAATAAATCACTCGCTGACGATAAATCACATGCAATATTTGAAGGTTCAATAATAGTTCCGAAAATTGCCCAGAAAACTGATGCTTCTCAATTAAGCAGAAATTTACTTTTATCAAATCACGCACAAATAGATACCAAACCTCAATTAGAAATAATTGCTGATGATGTCAAATGCAAACATGGAGCTACAATTTCACAACTAAATGAAGAAGAACTTTTTTATATGCGAACAAGAGGGATCACATTAACAGAAGCAAGTAAACTACAATTAAGTTCTTACTTTCAAGAAATAATTTCATTTATTCCCGTTTCAAAAGATAGATGGGATTTGCTTGATAAACTTTTAAATGAAAATTAATGGAAACAATTCAAAATTTTCCTGAAATAACAAAGAAAGACTTTCCTCTTTTAAATAAGAACTTAAAAAGTAGTGAGCAAATTATTTATTTAGACCATGCTGCAACCACTCAAAAACCAATACAAGTCTTAGAAAAAATTAATGAATACTATAGAAACTTTAATGCCAATGTCCATAGAGGCGCACATCAATTAAGTGCTAAAGCGACAGAAGAATTTGAAAATGCAAGATATTTAATTAGCAAATATATAAAAGCGAATTCAGCAAAAGAAATAATTTTCACAAGAAATGCTACTGAGGCAATCAATCTAGTAGCTAGATCATGGGGCGAATATTCATTAAAAGAAAACGATGAAATTCTCTTATCAATAATGGAGCATCATAGCAATATTGTTCCATGGCAAATGGTTGCAGCAAAAAATAAATGCAAATTAAAATTTATAGGTTTAGATAAAAATGGGAAATTAGATATAGATGACTTTAAATCAAAACTAACATCTAAAACTAAACTTGTTAGCCTGGTTCATGTTAGTAATACTCTAGGTTGCTGTAATCCAATTAAAGAAATAACTAAATTAGCTAAACAAAAAGGTTCTTTAGTGTTAATAGATGCATGCCAAAGTTTGGCTCATCAAAAACTGGATGTGATTGATCTTAATATAGATTTTTTAGCTGGATCAGGACATAAACTATGCGGTCCTACAGGTATTGGTTTCCTTTGGTCAAGAAAAGAAATCCTAGAAAAAATTCCTCCTCTCTTTGGAGGCGGCGAAATGATTCAAGATGTTTTTGAAGATACAAGTACTTGGGCAGACCTACCACACAAATTTGAAGCTGGAACTCCAGCCATTGCAGAAGCAATAGGTCTTGCAGAAGCAATTAATTATATTAACAATATTGGATTGAATGAGATTCATGAATATGAAAAGACTATTACTAAGTATTTATTTGAACAATTAAATCAAGTAGAAAATATTGAAATTATAGGTCCATCGCCAGAGATAGATCCAGACAGAGCCTCACTTGCCACCTTTTATATAAAAAATATACATTCTAATGATATTGCTGAAATTCTTGATTCGAAAGGAATTTGCATCAGAAGTGGTCACCATTGCTGTCAACCTCTTCACAGATACATTGGAATTAAATCAACAGCTAGAATCAGCATGAATTTCACAACTAATAAGGAAGAAATTGATATGTTTATAGAAAAATTAAAAGATACTATTGATTTTCTAAAAATCAATTCTTAAATATTCAAAGCATTTTTTAAAAATTCCTGAGATTTTTGCATTACTACTTCTTTATTTTCAATATTTCTAAACCCATGCCCTTCATTATCAAAAAAAATAACTTCTGAATATTTATTATTCTGAATCAAAATTTCTTGAATTTTTAACGTTTGTTTATAAGAAATAACTATATCTTTTTTTCCATGAAACAATAAGATAGGTTTTTTTATTTTGTTAATATAATTTATTGGTGATCTATTTATATAATCATCATGATTTTTTGCAAAATTTCCTACCAAAGAATTTAAATAATCTTTTTCAAACCTATGAGTGTTGTAATGCATATCCTTCAAATCAATAACAGGATATTTACAAATTGCTGCTGTAAAAATAGACCCATATAATAAACAATTTAGAGCAGTTAACCCACCAGCACTATTCCCAAAAATTACAACTTTTTCACTATCTACTTGATTTGATTTTATCAATTCAAGAGCTAGTGCTTTGCAATCATAAGAATCAACAATACCCCATTTATTATTCAACCTCTCTCTGTATGCTTTGCCAAATCCTGATGATCCTCCATAATTGACTTCAGCAACAAAAAAACCCTTTGACGTCCAATATTGAACTTCAGAATTATATGATCCATCAAAAAATGAAGTTGGTCCACTATGAGCTCTAACAAAAAGTGGTGGTTTTCTAAATTTTTCAATAAGCGGCCTATATAAAAAAGAATGAGTAGTTTTATCTTCAAAACCTTTAAACCAAAAAGATTCAGGTTTTGAACAATCTTTTATATATTCAGCATTTATTTCCTCAAAAACATTTGATAAAACTCCCTTTTTAAAATCAATTTCAAGTAAATTTCCAAGAAAATCAGATCCATGGCCTTTCATAACTACTTTCTTCTCAAAAACACTAAAATCACTTATTGAGGTGAAAGGAGTAGAAAATTCTTGAACAAATTGAAGATCTTTATATTGTTCAACTACTAAATTATTTTCTTTTTTTGCTAAACAAAATAAATCTTTTATATCCCCTGAAAAAAATGTTATTCCTGAGACCCACTGAGGTACTCCGGATTCAACAAAATTTCTCTCTACTCTTTTTTTAATAAAAATATTCTCAATATTACTAGCATCTAAAAACAATAAGTTCCACCATCCAGAACTATCTTCAGAACATACTAAAAGAGTTTCACTTATCCAATAAGGTTGAAAAAAAGAAATGTTTTTTTTGGCATTAATCAGCTTATCTGAAAATTTTTTTATTTTTGTTATCTCTCCATCTAAGGCAATTTGAGCAAAAAAAAGATCATTTTTCTCCCAGGGCATGTATGGAGAATCCCACTCGACCCAAGAAAGTAAGCTAACAGAAGTATTAGAAGATAATTCTCCAGCGAAATTTTTAAATTTTTTTATTCGGTAAATATCTTGTTTAGTTTTTTTTAAGTTTAAAGAAAATAAGTAATCTCTATTATTTATTTCACAGATACCATACAAAAAATGGTTTTGAGAAATAACAAATGAAGAATCGAAATTTCCATCAATTGATTTAGATAGTTGTCTGGGTTCTTGAACTGAATCGAGATATCTTTTTTGACTTCTATAATTTGATGCTACTTCTTTAAAAATTTGAAACCATACTGCGTTGGTAATCTGATCTATCCATATCAAATAAAAATTATTTTTTAAATATATACATCTATAAGATTTACCACCATATCCATGAAAATTATTTTTAATATTATATTTTTTAATTGTTAATTTCTGAGGAAACACCTCTTTTTCATTAAATGGTCTTGCAAAAATAGCATTTTCATTTTGACCTTCACCAACAAGATCAATCCAAAAAATGATATCCCTAACAATAGTTAATTCCTTAAAAGATTTTTTTTTAGATACAGTTTGCCTAACTTTTAACTGATCATCATTACTCATTTAAAAAAACTATAAAGAATGCAAATTAAAGTGCTAGTATTTTTATAGCTAAACTCTTAAGTAAAAACCTTTTTTTTAACGTGGCGAACCATTTTTCACAACTTGCAAAAAAGTCAAGAACAAATGGAAACGCAGAAAAAATTGCAAAAGAACAACCAGGTAAGCCATCTTTAGATATATATAAACTTGGTGATGATGTATTAAGACAAAATTCCAAAAGAATAACTAAAGTTGACGAATCGATTAGAAAACTTTCTAGAGAAATGCTTCAAAGCATGTATGCAGCTAAAGGAATTGGACTGGCTGCACCACAAATTGGAATCAACAAAGAGCTTCTTGTCATAGACGTTAATTTTGAAGATTCAGCAGCAGAACCTTTAATACTAATCAATCCAGAAATTACAGACTTTGGAACAACCCTTAATTCATACGAAGAAGGCTGCTTAAGTATACCTGGCGTCTATTTAAATGTAGTGAGACCATCAACTATAAAATTAAAATTTAGAGATGAAATGGGACGACCACGTAAAATGAAAGCAGATGGACTTCTAGCGAGGTGTATTCAACACGAAATGGATCACTTAAATGGAATATTGTTTGTAGATAGAGTTACATCAAAAGATGATTTGAATAAAGAACTTTTAAAAGAAGGGTTTAACGAAAAAGACGTTATCTCAATTAATTAATTTAATGACTGAAACAACAATTTTTCAAAAAATCATTAATGAAGAAATACCCTGCGATAAGCTTTATGAAGATAAGTTTTGTATTGCGTTTAATGATATCCAGGCACAAGCACCAGTACATTTTTTAGTGATTCCTAAAAAGCCAATAATCAGTTTATTAGATTGTATTGAGCAAGATGCAAATTTATTAGGGCATTTACTTTTTGTTGGTAGCAAAATAGCTAAATCAAAAAATTTAACTAATTGGAGAACAGTTATTAACACTGGAGCAGAATCTGGACAAACAGTTTTTCATTTACATATTCATTTTTTATCTGGAAGAAAAATGAATTGGCCTCCAGGTTAAAACTCTCGAAAGAAATATTAATGGGTTATAAATAAATAAAAACAAAATGAATACTCCAGAGTCCTTAAATACAGAATCTAAAAATTTATTCAATTTAATTTCAAAAAATTGGGAAGAGCTAGATGATTCACTCAAAACTAAGTTAATAAAAATTTGGAACGTTTTAACTTATAAATGGCAATTACAAATTTTATTTAATTTACCTTTTCTACTATGGTGGGCATTAGATAAATCTTTTCCAAAAGTTCATGAATTTGATGCAACAATCTTGAATTACTTGAATTTACCTGACTGGGCACTTTCATTTATTGGCTTTGGTCAATAGACTGCTAAAAGTTATAATTTATTTCATAACACTAGTCGAGTAATGAATAAAGCAGTTAATAATAAATCCAAAATTCTGTACCAATTACAAAAATTAAGGAAGCTATCTCAGCCGTTTTTTCTTCCAATAGATCAATGTAATGGATTTCAATTCATATGGCTTTTGATTTCTCTTTTATTTTGTGTAGGTGGAGTAGTACTTGTTGGTCTTACAGCAATAATAAGTTTTTTTGAAAGCTTTCAACCAATTTTTCTTGAAAAGTATTTCGGAGGTGTAGTAAGTACTGTCAATTCAATTTGGGCTGGGAGTTGGGGATTGCTTTTCTCTGCATTATTTCTAATTGGATCAGGAAGCTTTTTTAGTTTAAGACGTCAATTAAAAAACCGTAGATGGTTACATTGGTTATTTCTTGCGATAATTGTATTAATGCTTTTAGCTGTAAACGGAATAAACGCAGGTATTGGATTCATTGCAAGAGATTTAACAAATGCTTTAGTAGAAAAACAAGAAGATGGATTTTATCGGATCTTGGGGATTTACGCTTGTTGTTTCGCTGTGGCTCTACCAATACGGGTTTCCCAAATATTTTTTACATATAAGTTAGGAATAATTTGGAGAGAATGGCTTTCAAAAAGTCTAGTCAAAGATTATATGACTAATAAAGCTTATTACCAGCTAAATCCCAATGATGAAGAACAAACCGATGTAGATAATCCCGATCAAAGAATCACAGATGATACCCGAGCTTTTACCGGGCAAAGTCTCTCTTTCACATTAGGTATTTTTGATGCCCTACTAACATTTTCACTTAATATTCTTATTTTATGGAGTATTAGTACAACACTTACTTTTTCTTTATTTGGTTACGCTGCATTTGCAACTTCTATCCTCTTAATTGCTGGAAAAAATCTTGTAAAAATTGATTTTGATCAACTTAGATATGAAGCGGATTTTCGATATGGCTTAGTACATATTAGAGATAATGCTGAATCAATAGCCTTTTACTCTGGGGAGAATCCTGAACGAAGTGAAACTGAAAGGCGCTTAGGAGAAGTGGTGAGAAACTTTAATTTACTGATCATATGGAGAGTAATAATAGACGTCATGAGAAGATCCATTAATTATGCTGGAAATTTCTTTCCATATTTAATAATGGCAATCCCTTACTTTAAAGGTGATATTGATTATGGACGCTTTATTCAGGCAAGCTTTGCATTTGGAATGGTTGAAGGTTCGTTATTTTTCATTGTTAACCAAATCGAAGAACTTGCAAAATTTACTGCTGGCATTGGCAGATTAGAAGGATTCCAATCAAAAGTTGAATCGATTAGTCAAACTAACCCAACAAGCAATCAAAACGTTATTTCAGACTACCCCTCAATTCTTATTAATAATGCTGACCTTTGCCCACCAGGATCAAATAAAACAATCATTAAAAATTTAAATTTAAGTATCGACAATAATCAATCACTTTTGGTTGTAGGACCATCTGGGTGCGGAAAAACATCTTTACTAAGAATGATTAGTGGTTTATGGGAACCCGATCAGGGAGTAATTAAAAAACCAAAAATTGGGGAATTATTATTCATACCTCAAAAACCATATATGTTACTTGGTTCTTTAAGAGAACAATTATGTTATCCCACAGAAGTTAAGAAATTTAGTGATGAACATCTTACTTCTGTACTACATGAAGTAAATTTAAAAACCTTAGTGGATCGGTATCCTAATCTTGATATCAAACAAGATTGGCCACGAATTCTTTCCCTAGGCGAGCAACAAAGATTGGCTTTTGCAAGACTCTTACTAAATGCTCCAAGATTTGCAGTGCTTGATGAAGCAACAAGTGCTTTAGATATTAACACTGAAAAAAAACTATATAGTTTACTAAAGGAACGAGAACTTTCTCTAATAAGTGTTGGACATAGACCTAGCTTAAAAGATTTTCACGAAAATATTTTAGAATTAAATGGACAAGGAGACTGGAAATTATTGACTTCTGATAAGTATAATTTTAAGGATTAACAAAAAAAATGAATTCTAAAGAAGAACAAACTAACTCAGAAGTCACTAATTTAGAGAATGAGAGTTTTATAGAAGAGCAAAAAGATCAGAATCAGATCAATGAACAAATTGAAGACAATAAATTAGATGAAAAATCTATAGAAATTAAAGATGAATATAAATTTGGATGGAGTAGTTATTCTGAAATAACTAATGGAAGGTTTGCAATGATTGGCTTCCTTGCAATAGTATTGATTGAATTATTTAGTAAACAATCGTTTTTAAAATGGGCAGGAATCTTATAATTAATCATCAAATCTAGAACTGTTATCTCTTGGTTTCTTCTTATTTGTTCCAACGTTATATCTACTATTTTGATTTTTTGAACTTGATCTAGCTGAAGAGCTCACTCTACGAGTCTCACGTGGTTTTTTTGCTTGATTAGCATCTTTAAATGAAGCATCTTCTACTTGAGTTGTTGAAGTTTGCGACCTAATAGAGGATCTAGTAGGTTTCTTTCTTAATGGAGAAGAATCAGAATCACTAGGAGCAGAGATATTATCTTGTCTAGAAACTGTACGATTCATTCTGGGTCTAGACCCTGTTTTAACTTCATCGCGAGATAAATTTCTTCTTTCACCAAAGTTATTTGTTTCTGGTTGTTTACTATTTCTATTTTCAGAAGTCTGTCTTCTCCTTCTTATAGGTTCGTCATTTTCAAACTGACTTATTTCCCTTGTAGATGGCCTACTTCTACTTACTGCAGCAGAGGGTATCGCTCTTGAAACATTCCTCCTACGAGATCTCCCCTCCATATAGTCTTCTTCAAATTCATCTTCTTGAGGTTTAAATCTTCTTGATGGTCTTTCAGATTCTTCAAACCTATCATAATCGTCATTAAACCGGCCTCTAGAATTTCTCGGAGCATCAGAAATAGGATCATCATCAAAATAAGATGATCTTCTAGCTTGATCAGTAGCAACTCCCCTCAATCGCACACTTTCATATGCGAAAAAAACTGTAGTTCCTGCAAGCAAAAACTGACCAAACTGAAGGATAGGATCTAACCTCCAGCCTTGAAAAAATAATATTCCTCCACACAAAAGTCCAATTGCCGCGAAGAAAACATCATAATCCCTCGCTAAGGCAGGCTTAAAGGACCTCAAGAAATAAAGGCCTCCTCCACATACGGCGAGAACTATACCAACAATACTGGCCCAATTGAGACTAGCATTGACCACATTCTTTCTCCAAAAATTTATTTTTTAAGGGTTACTTATATCCCCTATATATATAGTGTACTTAAAACTTCTACAAAAACTAGCGTCTTCCAGTAGAAGTACGGTCGAGTGAATCTTTCTGGCTAACAAAAATCAAAAATGCACTGGCTGGAATAACGATAAGTAAGGCAGCCGCAATAAAACTACCTATCATTCCAACTGCTGAATTATTTGCAACTTCAGCTGAAAAATCTGCGGCTAGTAATAAATTTGAGATTTGAAACACTTTTTAAATATTAAATTCTCAATTTATAATACGAATTAAATACGTTTCAATGGGTTATTTATTAAGATGAATTAAATAATTGTGATTTCTTGCTTGTAAACTCTCTTCAAATTTTAGATATTGGTTTAGGAATTTCTCTTTCATATCTAACTATAGTTTTTCTAATAAGATTAATACTTACTTGGTACCCAAAAATTGATTTAAGTAAAGGTTTATGGGTATTAATTTCAATACCATCAAGCTCTATTCTGAACTTAACAAGAAAACTAATTCCTCCTATTGGAGGCGTTGATGTTGGACCCGTAATTTGGATCGGAGTTATAAGCTTTTTAAGAGAAATTTTAGTAGGTCAGCAAGGGCTTATAAAACTTGCATTACATACACATATTTCATAGAAATAATTAATTATTTCTCAGTAATTTGGCAATAATTCTTCTTCTACATATTTTGTATGTATCTTACCCTGCTTAAATTTAGATTTATTCAGTAAAGTTAGATGAAAGTTAATTGTTGTAGGAATACCAGTGACCGCACATTCATTTAAAGCCCTATTCATACGTTTAATTGCAGTATTACGATCTTTTCCCCAGACTATTAATTTACCAATTAATGAGTCATAGAAAGGAGGTATTTCATAGCCTGTATACACATGACTATCCACCCTTACACCAGGGCCACCAGGAGGAAGCCACCCAGTTATTTTTCCAGGTGATGGTCGGAAATTGTGAGAAGGATCTTCAGCATTAATTCTACATTCAATGGCATGACCGTTTAAATGGATATCATCCTGATTAAATTCCAAATTTGCGCCGCTTGCGATTTTAATTTGCTCAGCTATTAAATCTACCCCTGTCACCATTTCAGTAACAGGATGTTCAACTTGAATCCTAGTATTCATTTCCATAAAATAAAAATTATCATCATCATCAACTAAAAATTCAACTGTTCCCGCTCCTTCGTAGCCGATACTTTTTGCAGCAGCAATAGCTGCGTTCCCCATTTTTTTTCTTAGCTCAGGGTTAATTGCAGGACTGGGAGACTCTTCTAATAACTTCTGATGTCTTCTTTGAACTGAACAATCTCGCTCTCCTAAGTGAACAACATTACCCGACCTATCGGCCAAAATTTGAATTTCTACATGTCTTGGCTTCTTTATAAATTTCTCCATATATAAACCATCATTACCAAAAGCTGCTTCTGCTTCACCTTGAGCTGCTTTAAACATTTTTTCGAGATTATTAGAGTTTTCAACCAACCTCATACCTCTTCCACCTCCGCCAGCAGTCGCTTTAATAATTACCGGATAGCCAATATCATCTGCCAATTTATAAGCCTCATCAACATTTGATAACAAGCCTTTACTACCTGGTACTGTTGGAACTCCAACTGCTTCCATAGTTTCTTTAGCTGTAGATTTATCTCCCATAGATCTAATAGCTTTAGGAGATGGGCCAATAAAGACTATGCCGTGATCGTTACACATCTCAGCAAATTTATCATTTTCCGCAAGAAATCCATAACCAGGATGGATAGCATCAACTCCTCTTGATGTAGCAGCCGCAAGTATATTTGGAATATTTAAATAACTCTTATTACTTAATGAATCTCCGACGCAAACCGCCTCATCAGCAAGCTGAACATGCAATGCTTTTTTATCTATAGTGCTAAAAACTGCAACTGTTGCAAT
>CACNCF010000012.1 GCA_902618795.1 uncultured Prochlorococcus sp. | reverse complement strand
TGAATCAGATAGATTTGCATTACATAAAGAATTAGAGATGTTTCTTCCAACTTTTATTTTTCATTTACCTCAAAACTTACGATTAAATTGGCTCCGTAGATGGCGTGACAATGATGATAAATTATTTCATCCTTCAAACTTACTTAATGGTGACGTAATCAAAAAAAATTTAAAAATAAAGGATGGGCCTATCTTAGGAGAGCTTTTACAGTATCTTTCTGAGGAACTTGCATATAAGAGATTAAATAATTTTGATGAAGCTATTTATAAAGCAAAGCAATGGATTGAACAAAATGCACCAAAATGTGATTAAATACACATAGCTTAGTTTTGTTTAGAAGTTCAGACTTCAAAATCATTTTTAAAAATTTATGAGTATTCGCATTTACATTGGCAACTTACCACAAGGATTTAATCCAAAAGAATTTGATACACTTTTAAAATCAGTTTCTGATTCAATAAGATTTAAAGCAGTTCTAGATAAGGAAACTAAGGAATGCAGGGGGTTTGGTTTCGCGACAGCTAATAATGAAGATAATGCTAATTTATTAATTCAAAAGTTAAACGGTTTTGAATTTAATGGTTCTAAATTAAGAGTAGAACTTTCAGAAAAAAAAGATTCTGCTTCAAATAAAAGAAATGGTGGAAAATTAAACAAAAATAAGAAAAGGAAAGATTTTAAGAAAATTGTTCATAGTGATGCTCCTAACCTCGAAGCTCCTGATCCAAGATGGGCTGGAGAATTATCTAAATTGAAAGATTTGTTGGCTAATCAGAAGACGCCAGCCTAGTTACTTATTACTTAATTCGAGAAATTAAAAAAGATATTGGGATCTCAAGAGCTTTGACTGAATTTTTTACAAAAGCTCTATTGTTAAAAACATCATAATCTAGTCTTTCAATAGAATCTAATATTCCTCTGTAAAGACGTAAAGAAGTCCATACCGGCCATCTTGCGTCAGAAGATAGCCACTTGATGCCATCCTCAGACTTTTGGAACCATTCGCGAGCCCTTGTTAATTGAAATTTCATCAGTGATTTCCACTGCTTGTTTATTTTTCCTTGTAGAAGTTCTTCTTCAGAATAATTAAATTTTTCAATATCCACTTGCGGGAGATAAATTCTTCCTCTCTGTCTATCTTCTCCTACATCCCTCAAGATATTTGTTAATTGATTTGCAATTCCAAGAGCTATAGCTGCTTCAGAGGGGTCAGGCATGGCACTCCATGGGGCTGATGTATAAGCGTTATCAATTCCCATCACATTTTGAGTCATTAAACCAACAGTCCCTGCAACTCTATAACAATAAAGTTTTAATTCATCAAAATCTTTGTATCTAAATTTATTAAGATCCATTCTCTGGCCATCTATCATATCTAGATAAGGTTGAATACTTTGTGGATATTTCTCGATCGTATCTAATAGAACTGAGTCTAATTCAGATTTAATATTCCCTTTAAATACATTTTTAGTATTTTCTTCCCATTCATCTAGATTATCTGAAAGCTCATCTTGCGATTTAGTTGAGGCTTCTACGCTATCCATTATTTCATCTGTTCTTCTACACCATACATAAATAGCCCAAATTGCTTTTCTCTTTTCTTGAGGTAATAGAAGAGTTCCCAAGTAAAAGGTTTTAGCCCATTGTTGAGTTTCTTTTCTGCATATCTCGTATGCTTGGTCTAGTTGAGAAATTGAATTTTTCAAAAAGTTTTAACTAAATTTAAGGGTTTGTAAACGTTATGAAGAAACATTTTGAGGGGTTTTGGCATACTCCTTATTTATTGATTCTGCGCATAATTTACCACTTAAAACAGCACCTTCCATAGATGCTAAATATTTTTGCATTGTATAATCACCAGCTAAGAAAAAGTTCTTTATGGGGGATTTTTGACTAGGTCTGAACTCTTGACATCCAGGAACTGCCTTATATACGGATCTTGGAGTTTTAACTACTTTATATTTTCTTAATTTTGTTTTATCTTCACCCATGAAATGTGTTGGGAATAATTTCTTCAACTCTTCCATAGTTGCATCAACGATGTCTTGATCGCTTCTATTAATCCAATCTTTTGCTGGTGCGAAAACTAATTCAAGCATTGATCTATTTGGATCTTCGTATTCTTTACATGTAATGCTCATGTCCGCGTAAACACTGAGAAGTGGTGATCTGCTAAATAGTAGATGGTCGATATCTGTTAATTTTTTGTCAAACCATAAATGGATATTAATGACTGGCACACCATTTAACCCATCTAATTTGGAAAATGCATCCAACCCTTTCCATTGTTGAGGGATCATTAATTTAAAGAGATCTACAGGCATTGCACTTACATAAGCATCAGCTTTTAGGTCTTTCTTTTCGTTTTTATCTAAAGAGGCAACAGTAAAACTTTTAACAGTGCTGTCATCATTAAGGTTGATTTGCCTTAATGGACTATTCATGTGAACTTCTCCACCACGAGAAGTAATATAATCGACCATTGGCTGGCAGAGTCTTTCTGGGGGAGCTCCGTCAAGGAATGCCATTTTAGAGCCATTTTTTTCTTGTAAAAATCTGTTTAATGCTGTTAATAAAACTGTAGATGATATTTCATCTGGCCCAATGAAATTAAGAGCTTTACTCATCGCTATAAAAACTTCATCATTAACTCTTTCCGGTATATTGTGTTCTTTTAGCCAGTCTGTCCATGATTTTGTATCACATTTATCTAAGTACTTTTGGCCTCTCAACATTGCAGGCACTAAACCTAATCCAAATAGAATCTTTTCATTCCATGAAAGCATATCATTATTGCTTAGTATTGCTGAAACTCCATTAACGGGAGCAGGTATATCGGGAAAGTCGAATCTACTGTAAGTTCCAGGTTCTGATGGCTGATTAAAAATCATTGAATGACTTTTCCATTGAAGCCTGTCTTCAATATCTAATTCCTTGAAAAGTTGCAACATATTTGGGTAGGCTCCAAAAAATATATGTAATCCAGTTTCATACCAATCTCCATCTTCGTCTTTCCATGCGGCAACTTTCCCACCTAAAACGTCTCTGGCTTCAAGTACAATCGGAATGTGTCCATTATCGACTAAATATTTAGCGCAAGATAAACCTGCTAAACCAGCACCAGCAATTACAACACGCATTATTAAATCAAGAAATAAATTAACACTTACTAATAAGCTACATTAAAGTTAGAACATAATAGTTTTTTTCGTTGATTATTTCGTAAAATTATGGAAAAGATGCTTTTAAAATCGACTACTAGGCATGTAAGAATTTTTACTGCCGAAGTGGTAGATGACGAATTAAAGTTTCATCCCAATAAACTAACTCTTGATTTAGATCCTGATAACGAATTTATTTGGAACGAAGATTCTCTAAACAAAATAAATAAAAAATTCAATGAATTAATAAAAGAGAGAGCAGGAAAGGATTTAGATGATTATGAACTTCGAAAAATAGGATCAGAAATTGAAGGTTTAATAAAGTTTTTGCTTCAAAATGGTCAGCTTAGCTATAACCCTGATTGTAGAGTAATGAATTATTCAATGGGTTTACCAAAGACAAATGAAGTGCTGTGAATAGATCATCCTCAAATAGAAGGCCAAGAAGAGGCTCAAATAGAAGTTATTATCCACCAAATCCAAAGGACATGGATCCGTATGGTCAAAGAAGCAATAGATTGCCTGCTTCTTCTGAACAAAAGATCAACTTTAGTACAGGAACCATTGCCGTACTTGCTGGAGTATTAATTTTGGGAGTTGGTATCGGGAGCGCTATTACCAGTACAACTGATGGCGGGCAGGGAAATATAGCAAGTCAACAACAATTAGATATGGCTGTTCCAGATCCTGAATTTTGCAGACAATGGGGAGCTAGTGCTTTTGTAATTGATGTTGAAATGTATACGACCTTAAATCCATCTACGAGTTTTGTAACGCAACCAGCTCTTCAGCCAGGGTGTGTTATTAGAAGAGAGAATTGGACAGTGTTACAAAAAGAGGGCGCAATTAGTAATGAAGATGTAAGAGAATGTAAGCAAAGGATGAATACTTTTGCTTATATTGGTTCTATAAGAGATAAGCCAATAGTTAAGTGCGTTTATCAGACTGATGTTAATGAAAATAAATTTATAATAAAAGGTGAAGGACAAGCTGAAGACGGCGGGGTAGGTATTAACAGAGAAGCAATTCAGTTTTGATCGAAATTATATATACCTCAAAGGGCTTTCTAAACTAGCAAATTGTGGGAGAATGTTTTTCTTAAATACTTCTGATGCTCTTGATGTATATCTTGACGGATTAGTAATTAATTTAAGTTCTCTTTTTACCTCTAAATCAGCAACGAATGCTTTGTGGATTGTTCCAGCTGATAATTCCCTTTCAATAGAAACAACAGGCAAAAAGGAAGCTCCTAAACCTGATTGAACTGCATTCTTGATTGCTTCAAGAGAGTTAAGTTCCATCTCAATTTTTAATCTTTGAATATCAAGACCAGAATCTTGGAGAAGTTTGTCAACAACTTTTCTTGTCGTAGATTGTGAGTCTAATGTTACAAAATTTAATTTGTATAAGTCTTCTTTTAGAAGCTCTTTTTTGGTCGAAAGTGGATGTTTAGATGGTAAAACTAATGCTAATTCATCAGTGGCATATGGAATTACTTGTAGCAAATTTTCCAAATCTCCAGGTAATTGTCCGCCAATAATGGCTAAGTCAATTTGTCCATTGGCGACACTCCAACCAGTTCTTCTAGTACTATGAACTTGAAGTTGAACGGATACATCTGGGTATTTTTGTCTGAATAGTCCTATCATTCTCGGCATTAAATACGTGCCAGTTGTTTGGCTCGCTCCAATAACAAGAGTTCCACCTTTTAAGCTATTTAAATCTTCAATAGCTTTACAAGCTTCATCGCATTGATTCAAAATTCTTTCACAATATTCAAGTAATAGTCTTCCTGCTTCAGTCAATAGAGCTTTCCTACCACCTCTGTCGAAAATTGTTATTTCAAGTTGTTTTTCTAAATTTTGTATTTGTAAACTAACGGCAGGTTGGGTTACATATAAAAGATCTGCAGCCTTTTTAAAACTTCCTTGAGCTGCGATAGCTTTTAATATTCTTAATTGGTCAAGTGTAAATGGTAATTCTGGCATCTATTATGCCTACAATTTCTTATAATTCTAATGCTTAGGAGCATTCTTGTTAAGGACAAAAATTATTTGAACAATCTAAATATATGGAGACTCATAAAACTTCCCTAATTATCTTACTTTTAATTTTGATTTTTGCAGTGATTCATAGCGGGGGAGCTGCTTTAAGAATCAAAGCAGAATCTATTATGGGTCCGAGAATATGGCGGTTATGTTTTGTTTTTTTAAGTTTGCCATCTGCAACTGTCTTGATTAGTTATTTTTTGGCTCATAGATATGACGGAATCAGATTATGGAATTTGCAGGGGAATAATTTTGTCTTTATATTCGTTTGGTTCCTAACTGCAATAAGTTTTTTATTTTTATATCCCGCTACTTACAATTTGCTAGAAATTCCTTCGGTTTTAAAACCTAAAGTACGAATCTATGGAACAGGGATAATGCGAATCACAAGACATCCACAAGCATTTGGCCAAATAATTTGGTGTTTTGCTCATACTTTATGGATTGGTACATCATTCACATTAGTAACTTCTATTGGCTTAGTTTTGCATCATCTTTTTGCAATCTGGCATGGCGACAAAAGATTAGCAAATAGATTTGGAGAAGAATTTGAAAATTTTAAAAAAAATACTTCCATAATCCCCTTCATGGCAATAATTGAGGGGAGGCAAGAATTTAAGATTAAAGAATTTTTTAGGTTATCTCAACTTGGTATATTAATTGCAATAGGTGTACTTTGGTGGTCTCATCAATATATAAATATTGCTGTTAAAACATTTAATTCATCATTTTTGTCTGAATTTTTCAATTGACAGTTTAAAATCAAGATATAAATCCTTTAAAAAATGCCACAAGCTTCAGAAATTGCCTGGTTAATTCCCGTTTTCCCACTTATTGGCGCAGTGCTTTCTGGCTTAGGACTAATAAGCATCAACAAGAAAATTAATAATTCAAGAGAAATTGTTTCTGTAGGTCTGATTTCTTTCGTTGGGATTTCTGCAGTAATTAGTTATAAAGCTTTAATTGAACAAGTTAATGGTTATCAATCAATAGAAAAATTATTTGTATGGGCCAATGCTGGGGATTTTACAATTCCAATGGGATTTGTCCTTGATCCTTTGGGGAGTGTAATGCTTGCATTAGTAACTACAATAACTTTGCTAGTAATGATTTACTCTCATGGTTACATGGCGCATGACAAAGGTTATGTCAGATTTTTTACATATTTAGCATTATTTAGTAGTTCAATGATGGGATTAATAGTTAGTCCGAATTTATTAGAGATTTATGTTTTTTGGGAATTAGTTGGGATGTGTTCTTATTTATTGGTCGGTTTTTGGTACGACAGGGAAGGGGCTGCACACGCTGCACAAAAAGCATTTGTTGTTAATAGAGTGGGAGATTTTGGGTTATTACTAGGAATTCTTGGCCTATTTTGGGCAACAAATAGTTTCGATTTTAATGAAATAGCTACTGGAATTTCTCAATCAATATCTGATAATTCGATACCCATTTGGGCTGCATTATTACTTTGTTTCTTAGTTTTTTTAGGGCCAATGGCTAAATCTGCTCAGTTTCCTCTTCATGTGTGGTTACCTGATGCGATGGAAGGCCCGACACCAATTTCCGCGCTTATCCATGCTGCAACAATGGTTGCAGCAGGAATTTTTCTTGTAGCAAGACTTCAGCCTTTGTATTCGATATTCCCCTCTATTCAGTTCATTATTGCTTTAGTTGGTACCATTACTTGTTTTTTAGGAGCCTCTATAGCTTTGACCCAAATGGATTTAAAAAAAGGTTTAGCTTATAGCACAGTTTCTCAGCTTGGGTATATGATGCTCGCAATGGGTTGTGGAGCACCATTAGCAGGAATTTTTCATTTAGTGACTCATGCTTGCTTTAAAGCAATGCTATTTTTGGGATCTGGGTCAGTAATACATGCTATGGAAGAAGTAGTAGGCCATCAGCCTGTATTAGCTCAAGATATGAGATTGATGGGCGGTTTAAGAAAAAAAATGCCATATACATCAACGACATTTTTAATAGGTTGTGTAGCAATTAGTGGAATTCCCCCCTTGGCAGGTTTTTGGAGTAAAGACGAGATACTCGGAAATGCTTTTATATCATTTCCTGCTTTTTGGTTCGTAGGACTTTTAACAGCTGGTATGACTGCTTTTTATATGTTTAGGCTTTATTTCTTGACATTTGAGGGAGATTTCAGAGGGGAGAATAAAGAATTGCAAAAAGAGCTTCTAATAGCTTCTAAAATAAACCTAGATGAAGAAAATGAAGAAGAGCATGAAGAAAATGGCTCTATTCATGAATCACCCTGGTCAATGACATTTCCCTTGGTATTTCTAGCTGTACCTTCCGTAATTATCGGTTTTATGGGACTTCCATGGGATAGCAAAATTGCAAGTTTACTTGATCCTGAAGAAGCAGAGACTGCTGCAAAAGCTTTTGAACTAAAAGAATTTTTGCCTTTAGCACTTGCGTCAATACTTATTGCATCAGCTGGAATAATTATTGCTTATCAGGCATATTTTGTGAAAAAAATTAATTTATCTGTTTTATTTGCCGAAAAGTTTCCTAGCATCAATCGATTTTTATCTAATAAATGGTATCTAGATGATATTAATGAAAAAATTTTTGTTAAGGGTAGTAGAAAACTTGCTAAAGAAGTTTTAGAGGTTGATTCTAAGGTTGTTGATGGAGTCGTTAATCTTACGGGACTTGTAACTTTAGGAAGTGGAGAAGGTTTAAAATATTTTGAGACTGGTAGGGCTCAATTTTATGCGCTTATTGTTTTTGGAGGTGTAATTTTACTAGTTGCTATATTTGGTTTTCAATCTCCTCAAATATCTTAATTACAATTGTGTGTCTTCACTGTCCATTGGGGTGAAAAAATGCAGAAAATTTCTAGACTTTATTTAAGATAAATTTCTTATTAAATTGAGTACTTATTTTTATACACATTTTGCGATACAAATGTTGGGCACTTTGGGAGCTGGATTGTCTAATTTTCCTTGGTTATCTGCTTCAATTTTATTCCCTATTGGTAGTGCATTTGTGATCCCTTTTTTCCCAGATAAAGGGGATGGCAAAGAAGTAAGATGGTTCGCTTTGTCTATTGCATTAATAACTTTTTTAATAACTGTAGGTTCATATATAAACGGCTTTGATATTAGTAATGAAAATGTTCAACTTAAAGAAAATATTAGTTGGCTCCCTGATTTAGGTCTTACTTGGTCTGTTGGCGCTGATGGAATGTCTATGCCGTTAATATTATTGACTAGTTTTATAACTGCTTTAGCAGTTCTTGCAGCATGGCCAGTCAAGTTCAAACCAAAGTTATTTTTCTTCTTGATATTGGTTATGGATGGTGGCCAAATCGCTGTGTTTGCTGTACAAGATATGCTTTTATTCTTTCTAACTTGGGAACTTGAGTTGATACCCGTTTATTTATTACTAGCTATATGGGGTGGCAAAAATCGACAATATGCAGCAACAAAATTCATTATTTATACAGCTGGCAGTTCTATCTTCATTCTTCTTGCAGCGTTAGCAATGGGTTTTTATGGTACAGAAATCCCTAACTTTGAGTTTTCCCACTTGGCAGCTCAAGATTTTAGTCAAAAATTCCAAATCTTATGTTATGTAGGGCTTTTAATTGCATTTGGGGTGAAACTACCAATAGTACCTCTTCATACTTGGCTACCAGATGCTCATGGAGAGGCTACAGCTCCTGTTCATATGCTTTTAGCAGGAATTTTATTAAAGATGGGAGGATATGCTCTTTTAAGATTTAATGCACAATTATTACCTGTTGCTCATGCTCAATTTGCCCCATTATTAATAGTTCTAGGGGTTGTCAATATAATTTATGCTGCATTAACTTCTTTTGCTCAAAGAAATCTTAAAAGAAAAATTGCATACAGTTCGATAAGTCATATGGGTTTTGTTCTTATTGGTATAGGGAGTTTTAGCAGCCTTGGAACAAGCGGAGCTATGCTGCAAATGGTTAGTCATGGATTAATAGGTGCGAGTTTATTTTTTCTTGTTGGTGCCACCTATGACAGAACAAAGACTCTTAAACTTGATGAAATGAGTGGTGTAGGACAAAAAATGAGAATTATGTTTGCTTTATGGACTGCTTGCTCCCTGGCTTCCCTGGCTTTGCCTGGTATGAGTGGATTTGTTTCTGAATTGATGGTATTTACAGGATTTGTTACTGATGAAGTGTATACACTTCCCTTTAGGGTGGTGATGGCATCTTTAGCTGCTATCGGTGTAATACTTACTCCTATTTATCTACTTTCGATGTTACGAGAAATTTTCTTTGGTAAAGAAAATCCTAAATTAATCGAAGAACGAAAACTTATAGATGCAGAGCCAAGGGAAGTTTATATTATTGCTTGTTTACTTTTACCGATTATTGGAATAGGTTTGTACCCAAGATTAGTTACTGAAAGTTATATTGCATCTATCAATAATCTGGTCGATCGAGATTTAACTGCAGTTAAAGGTGCTGTGAAAACAAATATTTTTTCAGGAACTAAAACAAATGGCATCCTAAAAGCTCCAAAATTATAATTTTTTTAAATTAATTCAATATTGTTTGGCATTAAATAAATTAAAAGATATCTTGTGAATAGATTTTGTCTTTTTCAAAATATCTTATTCCAATCCTATTGATAGGCAACAATTAGGCCCTAGATTGTTGATTAAGTTTCTTCAAGACGCCGCAGGTAAAGGTGAGCTTGATCCATGGGATATTGATGTAATAAGTGTAATTGATAGTTTTTTAGGACAATATTCTCATACTTTTAATCAATCTTCAAATAGTCGAATCTCATATCATAAGGATTTAGCTGAGACCAGCGAAGCATTTTTTGCGGCTTCCGTACTTGTTAATCTTAAGGCTCAGGTTTTGGAATCTGATGTTTTCAAAGACAATTCTTCCGATTTTGAAGATGAATTTGATTTAGAGGATCAAGATTGGATTGATAAAGAATTTGATCTTCCAAAATATCCTGAAAAATATCTAAGGAGAAGATCAATTGCCCAACCAATTCTTAAACGTACAACAACATTGGGAGAACTTGTAAGTCAGTTAGAGTCCATAGCAGAAGTTATAGAAACCCAAGATCTTCTGCTCATGAAGAGAAAAAGAAGTAAAAAATATTCTGATAAGGCTTTAATTTCTCAAGTAAAGTCATTAGCGCATCGCGAGAAACTTCCAGAAACCACTAAAGCATTAGGGAAATTTATTGAAGGATGGGAAAAAGCATTACAATGGACGGATTTTGAATATTTAGTAAAGAAATGGCAAACAGTAGTAAAAAATGATTTAGATAAAGATCGTTTGGGAGTTTTTTGGGCTTTGTTATTTTTATCATCTGAAAACAAAATTGAAATTAAACAAATTAACTTTTTATATGGCCCAATTCAAATTAAAAGAATAATACCTGATGGTGGTTTAGCTCAATTGCCCATAGAAAATCTTGAGGTAAGTAATGCCTCTTCCTCGGCTGCTTAGAAGCTTCATAGTAATAACGTATAATTTTAAAAAATGGTTTTGAATTTATGAAGGCAATGATACTTGCGGCAGGTAAAGGTACACGTGTTCAGCCTATTACGCATGTTATTCCGAAACCGATGATACCGATTTTGCAAAAACCTGTTATGGAGTTCCTCTTGGAACTTTTAAGAGAGCATAATTTTAAGGAAATAATGGTAAATGTTTCTCATCTGGCTGAAGAAATAGAAAATTATTTTAGGGATGGGCAAAGATTTGGAGTAGAAATTGCATATAGTTTTGAGGGAAGAATTGAAGATGGAGAATTAATAGGTGATGCTTTGGGATCCGCAGGAGGATTAAAAAAAATTCAGGATTTTCAAAATTTCTTTGATGAAACTTTTGTTGTTTTATGTGGTGATGCTTTAGTTGATTTAGATTTAACTCAAGCTGTTAAAAAACATAAACAGAAAGGAGCTATTGCGAGCTTAATAACAAAGAAGGTAACTAAAGATCAGGTATCAAGTTACGGTGTCGTAGTTTCTGATGAAAATGGTCGAATAAAAGCTTTTCAGGAAAAGCCAACAGTTGATCAAGCTTTAAGTGACTCTATAAATACAGGGATTTATCTATTCGAACCCGAAATTTTTAATTACATACCTTCATCAGAGAAATTTGATATTGGAGGTGATCTTTTCCCTAAACTTGTTGAAATGGATTTACCATTTTTTGCATTACCAATGGATTTTGAATGGGTAGATATTGGGAAAGTTCCTGATTATTGGAGTGCTATTAGAAATGTATTGCAAGGTAAGGTACGACAAGTGCAAATACCAGGTAAGGAAATAAAACCAGGTGTTTTTACCGGTTTGAATGTAGCGGCCAACTGGGATAAGGTCAATATTAGCGGGCCGGTTTATATAGGAGGCATGACTAGGATCGAGGATGGAGCAACTATTATTGGCCCTTCCATGATTGGACCAAGTTGTTGTATTTGCGAGGGCGCAACTATAGATAACTCAATTATTTTTGATTATTCTAAAATAGGTAAAGGTGTAAGACTTATGGATAAGTTAGTGTTTGGTAAATATTGTGTTGGCAAAAATGGAGATCATTTTGATTTGCAAGATGCATCTTTAGATTGGTTAATAGCAGATTCAAGAAGATCTGATTTGACTGAGCCATCGCCTCAGCAAAAAGCTATGGCAGAATTATTAGGTACTGATTTAATTAATATTCCAGACTAATATTAGCTTTTTCAATAATCTCAGGAATTAAATGCTCTGCTTTGACGGCCATTAGATGAACACCATTTGCGATATTAATAAAATCATGAGCTTGTTCAGATGCAATTTGAATACCTTCTTGTAATGGGTCTTTAGCATCTTTAAGACGATTTAAGATATTTTCAGGAATGTTTGCGCCTGGAACGTATTTGTTTATAAAGAGAGCGTTTTTGTAAGACTTTAATAGGAATACGCCTGCAATTACTGGAATTTCAAGAGGCTTGCTAATTTTTTCACAAAACTCTATCAAATTTTCTTTTTCCATAACCATTTGAGTTTGTATAAATCCAGCTCCAGCTTCTTTTTTCTTTCTCAATCTATTTTCTAAACTTCTTTTGTTTTTGCAATTTGGATCAGCTGCCGCACCTGCAAAAATAAATGTTTTTTTATCGGAAAGTTCTCCTAGAGTAGGATCAATTCCTTTATTGAAAGCCTGAATTTGTTGAAGCAATCTAACTGACTCAAACTCATGTACGGCCTTGGCATCTTGTTGATCTCCAGCTTTTACTGAATCACCAGTAATGCATAAGATGTTTTTAATTCCTAATGCATTTGCTCCCAGAATGTCTGATTGTAAAGCAATTTTATTACGATCTCTGCAAGAAATTTGCATTACTGGTTCTATCCCATTCTCCAGTAATAGTTTGGACATTGCCAAGCTGCACATTTTCATTACAGCTCTGCTTCCATCGGTAATGTTAACAGCATGTACCTTATCTTTCAAAAGTTGTGCTATCTTAAGAGATCTTATGGGGCTTCCACCTCTTGGCGGCATTAACTCTGCTGTTATTACCTTAGATCTTTTTTCTAAAGTCTGCTGAAGTTTTGATTTCAATTGCTTTTGTTTCCTAGTTGGTTAACAAGTGTAATGAGATTGCTAAACTTAATTAATATAAAAAAGGAACTGTTTAAATGCAAATGGTTGATGAAGAAGTAAACAACATTGATATGATGGGTCTCTCAACAAGGGAGATGGAAATCATTGATCTAGTAGCTGATGGGCTTACAAATCAAGAAATTGCTGTAAAACTAACTATTAGTAAAAGAACTGTTGATAACCATGTAAGTAATATGTTTACAAAAACTGGTTCTAAAAATAGAGTAGCACTTTTGAATTGGGCAATGGACAACGGAAAGATTTGTAGAGATGGGTTTAATTGTTGTACACTCCCTGACTCTGATCAAGATTAGTATAACCCTTTACTTTTTTTGTATCATCAGCAAAATCCATTAGACAATAATTTGTAGTACCTAATTCGAACAGTTCAGCATACGCAATACATGCATCCTTGTCTGAATCAACAAATCTTAATATTCCTTCTTTGTCGTAGAGACCATACATCTGAACAAAATAAAAGTAATTTGCTTAAATATAAAGAAAATATAAAGGATGAGTGGTTCTTCTGACTAGTTACTTTTTAAAGTTGTTAAATTTCTTTTTTCCACTCTGAAAAAGGATTGTTAGCAAGACTGAAATTGGAGTAATGGGTCAGCCCAGTAATTTCTTTTGAAATAAAAGATGGAAGAACTAAATCTTCCTTTTCATTAGAAAGCTCAATTTCTGCAATTTCAAGTGGATAATTATTTTCTTTAAAGCAATCTATAATCCAAGATTTTTTTTCAATTTCTAGAAAGTATCTATCTTTTTTAATTGTATTTGAAAGATTTGACATTATTGTTTCAGCATCACTTCGTGGAATGTAGTATTCAAATTCAAAGTTGGTAAAGCCTTTAATATGTTTTTTAAGTGCAATTTTAGAGTTTTTGCCTAATAGCCTAACCCTAATAATCCAATCATCTAAACTTTTGGATAAATATCCTTGCTCAATATAAATTTTTTTATTTATGAATTCTTTCCAATTATCATTTTTTATCAGAAATCTTCTTTCTATCTCTAAGGTCATTTAATTTTTGAAATTTTTTTGAGATAAATCACCTTTCCAATCTAGTTTTTTTATTAGGGTACTATAGTAACTTGTGCTTTTTTTAAACTTAATTATTTTGCAGGGCGATTGCCCTTTTTTAATCTCGCAATAATAATTTTCCTTGATTGTCATACATTTTGACCCGTCTCTCCATAATTTAATTTCCCCCTTACTTTTTTTTACAGATTTTATGATTACCGTACTTGTATTAGGTATGACTATTGGTCTACTAGCCAAACTCATCGGGCATATAGGGTTAATTATCATTGCATCAATACTTGGGTGCACTATTGGCCCTCCTGCAGCCATTGAGTAGGCTGTCGAACCAGTTGATGTAGATATTATTAATCCATCACCCTTGTATTCATTAACCTTCTCGTTATTTATTTCAATTTCTATTTGGTTGGTTGGAGAAATGTCTTCTTCAACAGATTTAAAATAAAAATCATTTAAAGCATCGTAGCTTTTTATAATCTTTTTCTCAGAACTTTTCCCATTAATATAAACATTACAATTTAATCTATTACGAAAGTCAATTTTATATTCTTCGTTTTCAAGGATTTCAATAAAAGATTTGTCAAACAAAAAATCTTTTTCTTGCGTAAGGAAACCTAGATTACCACCAATATTAATGCTCAATAAAGGAATATCATAATCAGCTAAAGCATTTGCACATTTTAGAAAGGTACCATCTCCACCAAGAACTATGCCAATATTTGGTTGTAATTCTAGATTATTAAGATGTTTTGCAATTTCATCTCTTTGAAAATCACTTTGAATTCTTTTTGATTTTATATTTTTACATTTGAGGACTTCTTCACAGAATTTAGAAGCCTCTTGAGCTATGGAACTATCTGAACGATATATAATAAGCACTAATGAAAGTTTCATTTAGTGGTTTTACCATTTTAATAAATTAAAACTTTCCATATCTACAGTCACTCTATTTCTATAAAGAGATAATAAAATAGCTAATCCAACAGCGGCTTCTGCTGCAGCAACAGTAATAACAAAAATAGTAAAAACTTGTCCTTGAATTAAATTATTGTCCACATAGGAAGAAAACGCCATTAAGTTTATATTTACTGCATTTAGCATTAACTCAATGCTCATTAGAACTCTTACTGCATTTCTGCTATTTATTAATCCCCAAATTCCAATACAGAAGAGTGCTGAAGATACAATTAAAAATGCTTGTATAGGAATTGATTCTAAATTCATTCTAAGAAAAGTGAAAGGTTAATTTTTATTTGTAAGTAATGGTTCTGATGATTTTTCAATTAACTCTTGATCAACAGGTAATCCAGTGGAAATATCCTTACTCATTACATCTCTTCTAGCTAAAACAATAGCTCCAATCATTGCCATTAAAAGTAAAACTGATGCTACTTCAAATGGGAGTAGATAATCGCTAAATAGATGTTCACCAATTCTGATAGTTGATTCTTCTCCTATAGAGTTTTGAGGACTTGATAGGCTCCATACATTAGTCATGTCAACTCTTATTAAAAGGCTAAAAAGGGTTAAACATATTGATGTTGATATGATTCTTCTCGATTTAATGTCATTGATGGGCTTTAAATCTTCTTTTTTATTGACTAGCATTATTGCAAAGATTATTAATACATTAACTGCACCTACATAAACTAAAACTTGTGCTGCAGCAACAAAACTTGCATTCAAAAGAAGATATAATCCCGCAACACTCATGAAAACTCCTCCTAGAAGAAAGGCTGAATAAACAATGCTTTCTAGCAATACAACACCAAGTGCTCCAATAAGGATAACTAAAGATAAAACTGAAAAACAAATAATTTGAGTTGTTAATGCAATGGACATAAATTAATGGAAATTAATTGTTTGGATTAGAAACTTTATCTTTATTTTCATCGGATTCTGATCTCATCCAATCATAGACTTCTTCAGGTAATTTACCAACTCTATTATCTGAAGCTGCGATTTCATGAGGGTCCATGACACCTTTTGGAAGATAGGCAAGTTCTCTTAGAGGTTTAACTGAAGGATCTGTTGTGACGTTTGTAGGTAGCCTACCAAGTGCAACATTATCAAAATTTAGATTGTGTCTGTCAAAAGTAGCTAATTCATATTCTTCGGTCATTGATAAACAATTAGTCGGACAATATTCAACACAATTTCCGCAAAATATACAAACTCCAAAGTCTATAGAATAATTCCTAAGTTCCTTTTTTTTGGTTTCTTTATTCATTACCCAATCCACTACTGGTAGATTTATGGGGCATACTCTTACGCAAACTTCACAAGCAATACACTTATCAAATTCATAATGTATTCTTCCTCTATATCTTTCAGAGGGTATTAATTTTTCATATGGATATTGGACAGTAACAGGTCTTCTTCGAAGATGATCAAAGGTAACTGATAAACCATTATATAAATATTTGCCAGCATTAAATGCTTCTTTGATATAGCTATTTATTTGTTGAAGGAAATTTTTCATTTTGAAGAATTTACTTAGTTATTTTATTTTAGTGGATTAATTTTAAATTTAAGTATTTTTACTTAAGTTTAACCACCAAAGAATTGTGGAAAAGCAAGTTTTAATCCTGCAGTTATCAAAAGATTAGCAAGAGAAATTGGAAGAAGAAACTTCCATCCTAGATCTAATAGTTGATCTATTCTTACTCTAGGAGTTGTCCAACGCAATAAAATTGCAATGAAAACTAAAAGATATGCTTTCAATACAGTCATTACAATTCCAATTGATGCAGTGAAAACTTGTATGAAGGGTGCATTGATTGGCAAATTTAGAAACTTAGCTATTATTTCCACTGGAATGGGAAAACCCCATCCTCCCAAATAAAGTATTGATACCAATAAAGCTGAAAGGATTAGATTAATGTAACTACCAAGGTAGAACAATGCGAATTTCATCCCTGCATATTCAGTTTGATATCCTGCAACTAATTCTTCTTCAGCTTCAGGTAAGTCAAATGGAAGTCTTTCACATTCTGCAAGAGCACAAATCCAAAAGACTATAAAACCAACTGGTTGTCTCCATATATTCCAACTCAGGATTCCAGCACCACTTTGTTGGTTGACAATGTCAATAGTACTTAGGGAATTTGTCATTAGCACTATAGCCAGTACAGATAAAGCTAAAGGAATCTCGTAACTTATTGATTGAGCAGCTGCTCTTAATCCACCTAGTAAAGAATATTTATTATTTGATGCATATCCGCTCATAAGAAGTCCAATTGGCTGGATACTGCTTAAAGCGATCCAAAGGAAAATTCCAATACCAACGTTACTTATTAAAAGGTTTTGTCCAAAAGGAACTATTAGCCAGGACAGAATCACTGGAACAAGAACTAATACAGGTCCTGCAGTGAAGAGAATTCCATCCGCTTTGGCAGGAATAATATCCTCTTTGACAAGTAACTTAAGACCATCTGCAATTGGTTGAAGGACTCCAAGCCCTCCTGCATATTCAGGACCTATTCTTTGTTGAGCAGCAGCAGATATTTTTCTTTCAAGCCAAACTGTTACTAAAACGCCAACAACTGCCGCTACCAAAACCAAAAGCATAGGCAGAGGGAGCCAAATTATATGAGCGATTTCGCTGGAAAGGCCAAAACCTTTTAAGAATTCATTAAAACTATATTCGAGGTCTAATCCGTATTCCAAGATTTTTATGTTATTTACTTAATAGATTAACTCTTCATAAACAATATGTGTGTTTTTTATGAAAAGCTGCAAATATTATTCTCTATTTTCTAGGCTGATCCAATCTCTTGGTGCTGAACCTGTGTAGATTTGCGATGGTCTGAAAATTCTATTTGCTCCAAGTTGTTCTCTCCAATGAGCTAACCAACCTGCAACTCTAGATATGGCAAAAATTGGAGTAAATAAATCACGAGGAATACCAAGTTTTCTATATACAAGGCCTGAATAGAAGTCTACGTTAGGGAATATACCCTTTGGACCAAGTCTTGGAATTGCTTCTGACTCTAGTGATTTAGCAACTTCATACATTTCATCTGCTCCAAATCTAATAAAAAGCTCTTCTGCCAGTTTTTGAAGAATAATTGCTCTTGGATCTTTGACTTTATATTCTCTATGACCGAAGCCCATTATTTTACTTTTATTTTTTATCGCGTTATCCAAAAAAGAAGCAGAATTTTCTGGGGTTTTTATCTCCTCTAACATTGCAATTACATCTTCATTTGCTCCTCCATGCAGTGGGCCAGCGAGGGTTCCTACTGCGGAGGCGATGACTGCATATGGGTCTGTAAGAGTACTTGCAGTAACTCTAGCGCTAAAAGTACTTGCGTTTAAACTATGTTCGGCATGTAGAATTAAACACCTATCAAAAACTTTTGCAGCTATAGGATCTTGTTCTTTTTCAGTAAGCATGTAGAGAAAATTTGATGAGTAAGTTAAATCATCACGAGGTTGAATTGGGTCTTGTCCTTTTCTAATAAGTTGAAAAGCAGCAATCATTGTGGGTATTTTTGCTATTAGTCTTATGACCGCGTTGTAGATGTAATTAGGATCATCTATTGCCCTTCGCGAATAGAAGAGCCCCAAAGAAGCGGCACTAGATTGAAGAGCATCCATAGGATGACCGGTTGCAGGGAAACATTTCATCATATCTCTGACTCTAAAACTTAACCTTCTATGCATTTGAACTTCTTGTTCAAAATCTCTAAGTTGAATAGCTGTGGGTAATTCACCCCAAATCAATAGGTAAGCAGTTTCTAAAAAACTGCTTTTTTTTGATAGTTCCTCAATGGAGTAGCCTCTGTACAATAATTTACCTTTTTTGCCGTCAATATCACAGATAGATGAATTAGTAACTGGGACACCTTCTAATCCTGGTTTTAAAATTAGTTTGTTATCGTCCAATTGCTTAATTCAATATCAAATACTTATAGATTAAAGATAGTCAAATAATTTTTAATTAACCACAAGTTATTAACTTCACAAAAATTTCAAATGATTGTCTTTGAAGCTTATTTGAAAACTTTTATTAAGGTATTTTAAAACTTGTTTCTTTATAAAGAATTGGATTTTTCTCTGGAATAGATTGACTTATGATTTCTAGGTATTCTTCATTTGATATTTTTAAAATATTTCTAATGAGAAAATTAAGATCTTCCAAATCAGGTAAATATCTAATTTTATTGGAATTTTCATCTTTGATATCAACTTTTGCATAAAGAAAAGTAGATTTATCTTTATAACTTGTTAGGTTGAAAAATTTTTTTGAGATTGTTTCTAGTTTTTTCCTATCTATTAAAAAATTACTTATGAATTGCAAACCTTCTGATTCTATTGAATAGATATTTTCAAAAGTTAATTCTTTGATTGCATCGTTTTTTTCTTCAAGAATATCTTTGGAATATATTGAGTAAATATATTCATTTTGTTTCAAAGTATATTTGTTGAAATCTTTTAGTTTTTTCAAAGCACTTAAATCAAATTGATTTTCAGCATTTTTGTCAAATGTAATAAGCCAATCTTTCTTTGAATTGAGAATTAAGATGTTTTGATTTGTAATTTGGTTAAAATCTTCAAAAAAACTTAGTTCAAAATTATTAATAAAAGGTTTTAGATATTTTTCAAAATTTTTAATTTCAGTAAAAATTGAAACTTGAGGATAATCTTTACTCGTATTATCTTTATTTATAAACTTATCATAAGCAAGAATATCAATATTTTTTTTATTATTTAGTAAGTATGATTTTAAAATTAAATGTTTATTTTTTAAGTCAAATGTTGTAGCTACGATATCCTCATTTTTATTAGAAAAAATTTCTTTATCAAAAAATATACTGTCTCCAAATTGCTTTGTGAATAATAAATTTTTTTGATTTTTGAGTCCAAAAAGTTCTTCCTCATATTGAAATTTTTTTTCTTTAAAATCATTACTAGAGTTAATACTATTTTTTATCAATTTTTTATCTGATGAAGCAATTATATAATTATCATCCGTTCGGTATATATAATTAAGGAAATTTATTTTGTTTTCTCTATTAATTGAAATTATCTCATCAATCTGATCAATTTTATTAGGCAAATTTAATAAATCATCTATTGTTTTTTCTGGCTTAATTTTAAAAACAATCAAAATATCATCTTTAAACTTTTTATTATTTTCAAAAGTTGAGATTATAAGTTCATTATTATAGATATCTTCTAATTTATTGTTGCCTAGATCTATACCTAAGTAATTTAATATAGAGTCTTTTATTAAAACAAAGTTATCTTGATTTGTTGAGTTTACATTTTTTACATTATTATTACCAATATTAAAACTATCTAAATTTGAAATAAATAACAATTTATTTTTTTCAGGTATATATTTTAAGATATTTAGTTGCTCAATATTTGTACTTTGCTCCTTATTTTTAATTGCAGAAACTTTTTTAAAAGCAAAAAAAAGTAATAAAGATAATAATAGTATTATTGCTACTACTCTAAGTTTCATTATCAATGTTTATTTTTATTTTTAACAATAAACTTCCTACTGCAACTTAATTTATTAAATTGTAAATAACACATAATTTATCCTATCAATTGGGAAGTAATCCAAAATCTATAAATGCTTCTAGTCTCAATGATTGGTTCAATTCTGAGAAAGAAGATCCAGTCTTGATTGATGTAAGAGAACAGTCAGAACTTGAACTAGCTCGTTTCTCAAAAGAATTTTTACATATACCAATTAGTAAAGTCACATCTGAATATGTTGAAGAAATATTTGCTGGTTTAATAGATAGGAAAATTGTAGTTACCTGTCATGCAGGAATAAGAAGTTATAACTTTTCTCAATGGTGCTTGGATAATAATATTGTAAGTGAAATATGGAATTTGGAGGAGGGTATTGATGGATGGAGTAGATATATTGACCCATCAATTCCAAGGTATTGATTAAATATCTAATGAAGATGCAACAGTATTAACATCTTTGTCGCCTCTACCAGAGCAATTGATAACTATATGAGTATCTTTTTCAAGAGTAGGGCATAATTTATCTAACCAAGCAAAGGCATGGGCAGTTTCAAGTGCAGGTATAATTCCTTCTAGTTCACTTACAAGTCTTAAAGCATCTAGAGCTTCTTTATCTGTGACTGATCCATATTCTGCTCTACCTATATCTTTTAAATGGCTATGTTCAGGTCCTACTCCAGGGTAATCTAAACCTGCACTTATTGAGTGAGCTTCTTGTACTTGACCATTATCATCTTGTAAGAGAAGACTCATTGATCCATGCAAAATTCCAACTGATCCTTTAGTGATTGTTGCAGCATGTTTGTCAGTATCAACTCCGCTTCCTGCGGCTTCAACTCCAATAAGACGCACAGAAGTTTCTTTAACAAAAGGATGGAAAAGCCCCATTGCATTTGATCCCCCGCCCACGCAAGCAAGTAAAATATCGGGTAGAGATCCAAACGAATCCATGCATTGTTTTTTAGTTTCTTCACCTATAACTGCATGAAAATCTCGCACAATCTTTGGGAAAGGGTGAGGGCCGGCAACAGATCCTAAAATGTAGTGTGTGGTTTCGACATTAGAAACCCAATCTCTAATGGCTTCACTAGTGGCATCCTTAAGTGTTGCAGTTCCTGAATTTACAACTTTAACTTCAGCTCCTAAAAGTTTCATTCTGAAGACGTTAAGGGATTGCCTTTTTATGTCTTCAGCACCCATATAAATAATGCAATTCAAGCCAAATCTCGCACAAACAGTAGCCGTAGCAACTCCATGCTGACCTGCTCCAGTTTCTGCAATTATTCTTTTTTTGCCCATTCTTATTGCTAATAAAGCTTGTCCAAGGGCATTATTAATTTTGTGAGCACCAGTATGATTTAAATCTTCTCTTTTCAGCCAGATTCTTGGGGTTGCTTGTTTATTTTTGTAATGTTCAGTAAGTCTTTTGGCTTCATAAAGAGGTGTTTCTCTGCCCACATAAGTCTTAAGAAGATGATTTAATTCTTTTACAAAAAGTTTATCTTTCCATGCATTTGATGCTGCTGCTTCAAGCTCAAAAAGAGCAGGCATTAGCGTTTCAGGAACATATTGACCACCATATTTTCCAAATCTCCCCTCTTTGGAGGGTTGATTTAAATCATCATATTTATAGTTTTGATCTTTGCGGGAAAATGTACTTACCACTTTTTCTATAGAATAAGTATTAACTAACTATAGATTATATTGAAAATAATGGGAAAAAAGAATTGGATCGAATTTGATAATCAAGAAAAAAAATCTGAAGAAACAGCTAAGGTAGATACTTTTAATAAAAGATCAAAAATAAATATTTCAAAACAAAAAAAAGGTAAAAAGGGTAAGACTATAACTTTAATTACAGGTTTAGGCACTGGTGATGAAATCTTATTAAAAGAATTACTAAAAAAAATTAAAGTTTTTTGTGGGACAGGAGGAACATTAATTGATAGAAATATCCAGTTACAAGGTGATATGGTATCTAAATCAATTGAGTTTCTTCGTAAAGAGGGATTTCATAATTTATAAAGCAAGGGTTAGGATAGGTTTTTAATTTTGATAGTGCAAAAAAATGAAAGAACAAGATCAAACAAAGTCAACCAACATACAGTGGCACAATTTAACTATTGATAGAGAAAAGTTAGAGAAAATGAGAGGTCATAAAGGTATGGTTATCTGGTTTACAGGTTTATCTGGTTCTGGTAAGAGTACTTTGGCAAATGCTTTAAATGAAGTTTTACACTTAGAAGGTTTTTCGACTTATGTGTTGGATGGAGATAATATTAGACACGGATTATGTAAAGATCTTGGTTTTTCGGATGAAGATAGAGAAGAAAATATAAGAAGAATTGGAGAAGTTGCGAATTTATTTATGAATGCTGGGATAATAACTATTACTGCATTCGTTTCACCATTTGTTAGTGATAGAGATAAGGTGAGAAAAATTATTGGATCTAAGGATTTTATTGAAGTTTATTGTGCTGCTGATATCAAAGTTTGCGAAAATAGGGATACTAAGGGTCTTTATAAGAAAGCTCGTTTGGGTGAAATTAAGGAATTTACAGGGATTTCAAGTCCATATGAAGCTCCTCATAATCCAGAAATTCTTGTTGATACAGGTTCGTTAGATCTAAATGATTCCGTTGAAAAAGTTATTAACTACCTTAAAAAAGAAAACTTTCTTAACAAGGCCTAATAGAAAAATATTAGTTCATTTATTTTGAAGATAATTGTCAGCTCCAATAGTTGATAACTTACTATTTTTAGTTCTTACCTGTGTATGAAGATTTTCTCTGAATTCTTTTAAATTTTTCTTTATGGATTCATCAAATAAACTGATCATCTCTATTGCCAATAATCCAGCATTCTGACCTCCATTAATTGCAACTGTTGCAACTGGAATCCCAGCGGGCATTTGAACGATTGATAAAAGAGAGTCAATCCCCTTAAGTGTCTTACTCTCTACTGGTACTCCAATTACAGGAATGCAAGTTATGGATGCCAGCATTCCTGGAAGATGAGCAGCACCACCAGCACCTGCAATTATAACTTTTATGTTTTCTGATTCTGCATTTTTTGCATATTCCATCATTTCAATAGGTGTTCGATGGGCAGAAAGTATACAAACTTCAGTTTTTATTTCAAATTCTCTTAAGATGTCAATTGCTGGTTTCAATGTTTTTAGATCTGAATCACTACCCATTACGACAGCAATTTTATAAATATCTTTAAAATTCGATTCTGACAAAATAACAAATCAATTCTTTCCTATAATGGCGTGCAATTAATTTGGCGCCAGTTAGTTAGTATAAAAAGAAGAAATTTTCATAGAATATTATGGCTTTAAATAAGATTATCGAAAAAAGTGAAGTTAGGGAGTACTTTAATGGTACTGGCTTTGAAAGATGGAATAAAATTTACAGCAAATCTGATGAAATTAATACAGTGCAAAAAAATATAAGGAAAGGACATCAAAAAACTGTAGATGATGTGGTCTCATACATCAAAAATTATCCTGAACTAACAAACAAAAGTTATTGTGATGCAGGATGTGGGGTCGGAAGTCTTTCTATACCTTTACTAAGACTTGGTATAAAAGAATTACAGGTGAGCGATATTTCTTCTGAAATGATTAAAGAAACAAAGAAACGCATTGATGAATTAGGTTTGAATCAAGGCAAAATCAAATATGAAGTCAGTGATCTGGAAAAATTAAAAGGACTATTTGATGTTGTAGTTTGTTTGGACGTATTTATTCATTATCCCCAACCGGTTGCAGAAGAAATGGTTCAACATCTATGCAATTTAAGCAAAGAAAAACTAATCGTTAGTTTTGCTCCTTATACTCCAGTTCTTGCTGTTCTAAAAAATATTGGGAAATTATTTCCTGGGCCAAGTAAAACTACAAGAGCGTATACATTGAAAGAAAAGGGTATTATTAATGCTGCTAAAGAAAAAGGATTTAAAGTGGTTAAAAAGAAATTAAATCAAGCACCTTTTTATTTTTCAAAACTAATTGAATTCGAAAAAATTTAATAATTTATTTTACTAAATGATTTTCAAGTGCATAACGAACTAATTCGGTTCGGCTAGATGTTCCTGTCTTGATAAAAAGTCTGCTTACATATTTCTCAACATTTCTAATAGATGTTTCAAGTTGTCTTGCAAT
>CACNCF010000011.1 GCA_902618795.1 uncultured Prochlorococcus sp. | reverse complement strand
TAGGGAAATGGCAAGACAGGTAAGAGCAACTGCAAAAGATCTAAATGTAGAAGCTCTGATAACCAACAATTATCTAGAAGTGGAAGACGCTATGAAGAAAGCCGCCCCTGAACTAGTTTTAGGGACCCAAATGGAAAGGCATAGTGCCAAGAGACTTGGCATTCCATGCTCAGTAATAAGTACACCAATGCATGTTCAAGATGTTCCTGCAAGATACAGCCCACAAATGGGATGGGAAGGAGCAAATGTGATTTTTGATGACTGGGTGCATCCCCTAATGATGGGCTTAGAAGAGCATCTTATTGATATGTTCAAACATGACTTTGAGTTTGTCGAAGGTCATCAAAGCCATTTAGGACATACAGTTACAAAAACAAAGGATTTAATAAATTCTGATGATAAAAAAGATAATAATCCTAAAGAGGGCATTACATGGACTGAATCTGGTAGAGCTGAATTAACAAAGGTTCCATTTTTTGTAAGAGGTAAAGTTAAAACGAATACTGAAAAATATGCAATCTTGAGAGGAATTCCAGAAATAAGCGATGAAACCCTTTACGACGCAAAAGCCTATTTCAGTTAATTCTGTACCAATAAATTATAACTAAGCCATGAGTATTTGCACTCATAATTCAATAGATTTCTTCCTAAAAATTTAGTTATAAGAACATATTTCCCATTTTTAATACAATTAAATACATATTTGTTTAGAAACATATTTCATGTGTATTTACACTGCAAGAATATAAATAATAATGTGTTTTAAGCTTTAAATGACAAGTACTATTAATAAACCTCTTGATGGAGAAGGAAGTGTTCAAGTAAAGCAAGATCCAAGAATAAATATCGAAGAAGGGGCTTTAGTTATTGCCGTGTATGGGAAGGGAGGTATCGGAAAATCAACTACATCTTCGAACCTTTCTGCAGCATTCTCAAAATTAGGCAAAAAGGTTCTACAAATTGGATGTGATCCAAAACACGATAGTACTTTCACTTTGACGCACAAAATGGTTCCTACAGTTATCGATATTCTCGAAGAGGTAGATTTTCATAGCGAAGAATTGAGGCCAACCGATTTCATGTTTGAAGGTTTTAATGGCGTAATGTGCGTTGAAAGTGGAGGTCCTCCTGCTGGGACAGGGTGCGGAGGATATGTAACCGGTCAGACAGTTAAACTATTAAAAGAACATCACTTATTAGAAGATACTGACGTTGTTATTTTTGATGTCCTAGGAGACGTCGTATGTGGAGGATTTGCAGCTCCATTGCAACATGCAAATTATTGTCTAATTGTTACTGCCAATGACTTCGATTCAATATTCGCTATGAATAGAATTGTCTCTGCAATTAAAGCAAAAGCAAAAAATTATAAAGTCAGATTAGGTGGAGTAGTCGCAAATAGATCAAAAGACACAGATCAAATTGATAAATTCAATGAAAGAACAGGTTTAAAAACTATGGCCCACTTTAAAGATGTCGACGCCATTAGAAGATCAAGACTAAAAAAATGCACCATTTTTGAAATGGAACCAACTGAAGATGTTATTGAAGTTCAAAATGAATATTTATCTCTTGCCAAAAATATGCTTGAAAACGTAGAACCTTTAGAAGGTAATCCACTCAAGGATAGAGAAATTTTTGATTTATTAGGATTTGATTAGTCTAAATTAATCTAATCCAACCAATTGGCTTGTTAAATCATAAGTTTGTTGAGAGGTCTTCGCATCAATTATTCTCTTTGACAACTTTTGAGAAAAAGCTTTTCTGCCAGTTTTCTGACGATTTCCCCAGCTCCAATGGACTGATGGTTTAGCAAATTCTTTATAAGTTGCTACTTTAGCGACCCTCTCTCCTGCCAGTCTTTGTGAAACATACCCTTTTGTTATGAATTTTTGAAATATCGGGAAAAGGAATCTAAATAACCAAGGGGTATCTCTAAAAAGTTTTGTATCAGCAACACATCCAGGATATAGAGAATTTACAATAATCTTCTCTGGAGAATATCTTTTTGATAATTCCTGAACTGTCACCATATTGCAAAGTTTACTATCCTTATAAGCCTTACCAGGTTTAAATTTCTTTCCATTCGCCATACTTATTGGAGATAAAAAACCATTTTTGAATCCAGATAAATCTCCCAAATCAGCTGGGGCAGGGATGGGGATCCTTCCTCCAAGTTCTGAATAATTAGCCGTAACAGTCCCTAATACTGTAATTCTTGGCTTGAATACAGTTGATTTGCCATTTAAAACAATTTCTTTTTCAGAAGATAAAATATTTTCCATAAGTAGGTTTATCATAAGAAAATGCCCAAAATGATTTACTGCCATAGAGTTTTCAAACCCTTGAGCAGACCTTTCAGGTCTCTTTAGTCTTGGCTTATAAACTGCTGCATTACAAATAAGAGAATTTATTGGCTTATTAAATCTTTCTAATATTTCATGACAACCTTTTCTCACATCATCCAAGTTGGAAAGATCTATTTCTATAAAGTGAACATTTTTAACTTCCTCTTTTGTCAAGGATTCATCAGCTATTTTTATAGCTCTTTTATTTGATCGATTAACTGCTATAACCTCCCATCCAAATCTTAATAGAGGTTTTAGAGTATTTAATCCAACTCCTGAAGTTGTTCCTGTTATTAGGACTAAACCCTTAATGTTCTTACTCACTAGAAAAAAAGTTAATTGAAAAAATAAAAGTAGAATGATTCAAGATCATCCTTATCAACGCCATATTACTCTGATAATGTCCCTAGAAATTATTTGATCCTGATCCTTCATAAATCTTTGCTCACCTTCAGAAGAGAATAAATCATCAAACTTATCTGTTAAAACATTAAATCTATATTTTTCGTACAAAAATGAGTCTTCAATTTCCTTTAATCTAATCAACCTTACTTTAGAACTATAGCCAAGCTTAATTAGGCTTATTATTGCTATGAGGGAAAAGCTAATTTTTATAATTAAAAAAATTAATGATACAAAATTATCATGTTTCTGTTGTTTTTTTATAAATACAGACAATAAGTATTTTTTGTGGGAGATACTATTTTTATAAAAAGATTTCAACAAATTAAGTACTTGATATTTTTACTGAATAAAATAATTCAGTCTTACATTAATTATTACCTTATAAATTTTAAATTTTCTAATAGACGTTAGTTCCTACCTAAACTAATTCCTAACCTTAATGCTAGAACTCCTGCATGCATAACAACTATGAGGCTTAATGCAATAAGATTTATTGTTTGAGTTGACTCCATGGTAAAAAAATTATTTTCTATATTCTCCACCGAAAAGAGAAGATTTGAAACACTATTACAAAATGATGTTACGTAATTAACAAATTGAAAGAAAAAATTTATTGAAAATTATCATAAATAAACCTACAAAGTTAATTTTGGGAATTGAAAATCAGGCTTTAATTTTTTCAACAAATAATTTACCTGGATTTGATCAAATGGCTTTAGATTTAAATTCTTTAGATCAGACAATTTCGAATCCTGAAATAATTCTCACATTGAGGTTCTACTATTGGACTGGGGATTGGCTTTCAATTGGCTATCACCAAAAGGAAATTCCCCTTCATTGGAAAAATTTATTATCAAATGGGGAAATTAATATTGTTAGACGTCCCTCTGGAGGGGGGGCTGTTCTGCATTCAGGAGGCATAACATATGCATTAACATTTAAAAAAACTTACTATAAAGTCTTAAGTTATGAAATGGTTAATAATTGGTTAATTAAAAGTTTTAGAGAATTAGGTCTGAACTTACAGTATGGAAATTTACGAAAATCAAGCATTAAAACAAATTGTTTTGGGACTTCATTAATTTCCGATTTAATTGATCAGGATGGGTTTAAGAGAATAGGTAGTGCACAATACCGTAAAAAAGGTGCATTCCTTCAACATGGAGAAATTCAAACGAATCCTTCAAGAGATTTGTGGTTCAAATTATTCAAAGAAGAAGCTCCACCAAAAGTAAATTTAAAACTAACAAATGATGAAATAGTTCAACATTTGAGAAATTCATTCCTGAAAAATAAATCAAATATAAATTTCAAAAATATTGACATAGATAATAAAAAATAGAAAATTTTAATGACAAGAATTATTAAAGATCTCCTTTCTGCTTCATTGAATTAATTATTCTTGGCAATTCAATTCCTAAGGGATAATGATTTTTAAAGTTTAATTTGTTAACAATATCTGAAGGCAAATTAAAACCTAATTTATTCAATACAAAGTTTCCAATTTTTGACCTATCAATTATCCCCAAAGGGATATCTGCAGCATTGAGAACCAATAAAAAACCTTCATTTGTTTCTTCAAGTCTTTCTATAGTTCTCCATAATTTATCGTTATAAGATACACTTTCAAAACTATCGATTGGTTTCTTAAAATCTCCAACAAAGTTCCTTTCCCATTTTTTTAAGGAAACAGTTTTTAAAATATTCTCATCAACAAAACCGGTCCATCTACCATTATTCGTAACAAAAAAATATTTATCCGATACATCCTTCTTATTTTTTATTAATTTATTAAATTCTGAAAAATTTGAATCGTATTCAACTTTCCTCAAAGGCTTTAATTTGATCTCAGAAACTTTACTAAATTTAAGTATGTTTTCAATTTTAAAAAATTGACTTTCAGATTTTGATGAATTAACTCCAAACAAGCCCAAAAAAGAAAGAATTAAACCAAAGTAAAAGTTAAATCTAAATAAACAAATTATCCCAAAAAATAAAACAAAAAAAGATAATACTAAATTTACTTTATTAAGGAAATTTCTTCCTTTATTTTTACTCCCTGAGAAATGCCAAATAATACTTTTTAATAAATTCCCTCCATCTAAAGAACCAATTGGAATTAAATTTAAGAAGCCTAAAAATAAATTAAATATACCAACTCTTGAAATTACATTAACTGCTATTTGTTCTTGAGATACACTGAAATTACTAATTAAAAGTAGGATAGATGCTGTAGCGAAACATAAAAGAGGTCTTACAATTGCAATTTTTATATTACCTAAAGCAGTTTCACAATACTTATCTATTTGTAGAATTGCTCCTAAGAAATAAAAAGTAATTTTTTTTATTTTTACACCCTGATTAAGTGAAACAAATGTATGAAAAACCTCATGAAAAATAATTGAAGATAATAAGAAAAAAGAAGTTAAAAAACCTATAATCCAAGCTTCTTTATTGTTGTAGATATCGCCAGAAGATAAATTGACCTGATTACTTATACTCCATGAGAATAAAAAGAGAATAACAAACCAATAGGGATGAACTTTAAAGGGAATTCCCCATATTTTAAAAATTTGCCAACTTCTCAAAAATAATCTCCGCTATATTTAGCAATAATATTAATCTTACATGCAGGATAATAATATGCCCAAGACTAATCCTTTAGTTAAAATTTGTGGACTAACTTCTGAAGAACAAGCTCTACAAGTTGCTAAATTGGGAGCGAATGCTATTGGCATTATTTCGGTAGAAGAGTCTCCAAGGTATGTATCAGCTGAAATTAAGAAAAAAATATTTAAAACCCTAGAAAATTTTCATCCTAAAATTGATAGAGTAACTGTTGTGCAAAACTGTCCTATAGATTTAATTATAAAAAACTTCTTAGGCAACCCAAGTGAAACTATAATTCAATTACATGGAGATGAAGATATTGATTATTGCAAAAAAATAAGGAAAAAAATTCCCTATATTGGGCTATGGAAGGCTTTCAGAATAAAAACTGAAAAGGACATAGATAAAATAAAACCTTTTGAGGATTTTGTAGATGCGATACTACTTGATTCTTGGAATAAAGAAACTTATGGAGGTTCAGGGAAAAAAATAAATTCTCTTTATTTAAAGAATTTGCAATTTAGCAAACCATGGTGGTTGGCAGGTGGAATATCGATTGAATGGATTGATGAAATCCTCACTGACTTCAAACCAGATGGACTAGATATTTCAAGTAGTATTGAATTATCTCCAGGTTTAAAAGATATAAAAAAAACAGAGGATCTTTTTAAGTTGTTAAAAAGAATTTAATAATTATTAGTAGCGGACTGCTGTTTGACAAGCTCAAAAAATTCTTGTTTTAAACTTAAATCGTGTCTAAAATCTCCTCTCACAACAGAATTAATCATGCTTGTATTTGGTTCTTTGACTCCCCTCCACTTCATACAATAATGTTGTGCCTTTACAATAATGCCTAAACCTTTAGGTTCGCACAGTTTTTCAATTTCATCTGCAAGAATCATTACAGCTTCTTCCTGGATATGAGGTCGTGAAAAAACCCAATCAGCAACTCTCGCAAATTTTGAAAGTCCAATAACTTTATTACCAGGTTTAATACCTATCCAACACTCTCCTAGAATTGGAACTAAGTGATGTGAACATGCAGATCTGACTGAAATTGGACCAACTGTATAAATTTCATCAAGATTCTTGTCATTAGGGAAACTTGTAACTTTAGGTTGTTCGTGATATCTGCCTTTAAAGACTTCATTTAAATACATTTTTGAAACTCTTTCAGCAGTTTCTTGAGTATTATGATCATTTTCAACATCTATTACTAAGGACTTTAGTAAGTCTTTAACTCTTGAGGCTACTTCTTTTTCTAAAATTTCTAATTCACCAGGATTTATAAAATCAGAAATATTATCATTAGCACTAAATCTTGTCCCTGAATTCTTAATTCTATCTCTTATAATTTCAGAAATTAATTTATTAGTAATCTGGTCGTCAAAGTTTCTAATATTATCGTTGGGTAATGTAGAGGTCATAAAATTCTTAACAGAAAATTGTATGCAACTTAATTAACTGTATCTTCCTAAAGCTTAATTGCTTATATACTATATCACATTCTCTTGTTCAATCGGGTTCAAATAGCACTAAAAAAAATCACTGTTTTAAGATTAGGACGATAAACAGAATGTTTAAAAGGCTCCACCAGAAGGCATCAAAGTCAAGTCTTCGATCAATTGTGATTCAGGTTTTTGAGCCATGTAGAGAATAGTTTCTGATACCTCGCTTGAGGAGAGCATAGAAGTTCTATCAAAATCAGAATTGATTGATTCGGAGTCCCACAGAGGAGTATTTACTGAACCAAGAGTTATTGTACACGCTCTTATTGAATTAGATCTCTCCTCCTCCCTCAAGCATTTAGTAAACATAGCTAATGCAGATTTTGAAATACAATAAGCTCCCCATTGGGGGAACGCATTATAAGAGGCATGACTACTAACATTTATAACTAAACCACCACTTTTTCTCATTTGAGGAATTATTGAACTGCAAATTTGAAAAACACTTGTGAGGTTTATTTGAATAATTTGTTCCCACTGACTTAAACCCATTTCAATTAAAGGGCCATTAAATGCGCAACCGGCATTATTTATCAATACTGAAGGGCAGCCATACTTCTCAATTGCTTTTTTAACACATTGCTCTATTTCTGGAGGATTAGATAAATCACATTTTACTAGGTAAATTTTTGATTTAGTAGTCAAGAGTTCGCTCTTTAATTTCTCCATTAAATCCATATTCCTGGAGAGTAAAATTAAATCCCAGCCAGCATTGGCAAAAGTAATTGCGGTAGATCTACCAATCCCTTTCGTAGCACCCGTTATAAAAGCTAGTTTCAATTTATTCAGTTTTTTGGGGGATTTCACTATAAATCTCCTCAATATTATTTGCTTCGATAAATTTACCTAAAATCCTAAACTTTTTGTATCTTTCCTCAATTAATTCGTCTTCAGGCATTTGCAGCAAAGCATTAAGGTGCTTCTCTATAGCCTTTTTTAATGTATTGCCAGCATCTAAAGGAGCCCAATTATTCCCACCAGATGGTTCAGGTAATACCTCATCTATTATCCCTAATTTAAGTAAATCTTTACCTGTAATTTTGAGTGCTGATGCAGCTTCTGGCGCTTTCGAAGCATCTCTCCACAAAATTGATGCACATGCTTCTGGACTGGCAACTGTGTAAACACTGTGTTCAAACATTAATAACCTGTCGGCGACACCTATTCCAAGTGCACCTCCTGAACCTCCTTCTCCAATTACCGTAGCTACAATTGGTACCTTTAATCCAAACATCTCTCGAAGATTTCTTGCAATAGCTTCCCCTTGACCTTGTTCTTCAGCTTTTAAACCAGCATAAGCTCCAGGAGTATCAATAAATGTAAGAATTGGCAAAGAAAATCTATTTGCATGCTGCATTAATCTAAGAGCTTTTCTATAACCTCCTGGTTTTGCCATCCCAAAGTTTCTTACTACATTTTCTTTTGTGTCCCTTCCTTTCTGATGCCCTAACATCAAAACTGGCCTATTATTAATCGAACCTATCCCCCCAATTAGTGCCATATCATCGCCACCATTTCTATCTCCATGTAATTCAATCCAGTCATCACAAAACATTTGAACAAAGTCCAAAGTACTCGGTCTTTGAGGATGTCTAGCTACCTGAATCTTTTGAGCAGGTGTTAGCGATTTAAATATTTCTTCTCTTCTCCTAGAAGCTAAGGTTTCAAGCTGTAGAAGCTGTTGACTAACATCTACCTCTGAATCTCTAGCTAATTCTTTAATTTGCTCTATCTGCTTCTCAAGTTCAACGAGAGGCTTTTCAAAATCAAGAAGGTAACGTTTAGCCATAATTTAGACAGTTAATACTTTAGGCTGCTTATCAAGTCCAATGGCGGAAAAGCCATGTTTTAGAGAGGCTGCTCCAATAAATTCCATCTTTTCGAGAGAAATGTTATTCCTTCCCCAACTAAAGTTTGTATGACACTTTTCAAATTCTAAAATCATAGCTTCTGCAAAACAAGCAAACATCTCTCGCTGAGGGTTTTGCATTTCCGCAAGTTCCATCATATTCCAACCAATATCATTGAAAAACTCTACTATACCTCCTTTTAAAATATGAATATTTTCACCCTGAAATTTCTCATCAAGATTTTTTGGGTATCCACCATCAATCATTAGACATGGTTTTTTTAAATTATTAGGATCAATTTCGATAGTTTTAGGCATACTTGCAACCCACACAACAATGTCCGCCTGAGGCAATGCCTCATCTAAAGTTGTTATGGTGCCACCATCTAATTCTTTTTGTAACATTGCAAGCGGTTCTTGTTGTCTTGCTACCATAAGAAGTTCTGAAATCCCAGTTTTATTGATAAGCCACCTACAAACCGCACTACCAATATCCCCTGTAGCACCAATTACAGCAACAGTTGCTTTTTTAAGGTCTATACCAATGCGAGGGGCATTAATTTCTAGTTGCTTACAAATAACCCAGGCCGTATGAGTATTGCCAGTAGTAAACCTTTCCCACTCTAACGCTGTATTTCTAATTTGTTTATGCTGTAGAAGATTAAAATTCTCGAAAATAATAGAAGTAAATCCTCCTAAAGCGGTAATATTAATCCCTTTTTTTTGAGCTAGTTCCATAGCATTTAGTACTTTTCTTCTGGCGGTTTTAAACCTAGAAAGCATTTCAGGAACAAAGCAAGAATCTATGTAAGAACCTTCAATAGATACTCCAGTAGCACTCTTCACTTCTACATTCTCAACCAATTGAGGAGGAGCTGTACACCAAACATCCAAGTCGCCATCTGCAATATGATCAAAACCTAGTAAAGAAGCTTTTCTTTTTGCATCTTCAAAACTAGTTGAGTGGCCTATTAACCCAAACATTTAAAATTTATTAATGATTTCTGTACAATGTTATGAAGAATAGCACAGAGGTAACTACTTAAAAAGAAAAATTAATTATTAAAAAGCTTAATTAAGTAGAAATATAATTAGACGATAGCTGCCATAGCCATTCTTGCAATTTCTCTATTATCTAAACCAATTTCCATCAGTGTATCTTGATAAGCAATCATAAATTCTTCCATTAATTCCTCTTTATCCATAGCCAAAACTGATGCGTCATCTGCTACTTCATCTAACATCTTTTTAATTAAGGGAAGGTTGACCTTATTAGCTTCCATTAATTCCTCTTTACAAGTAGCTAAATTCTCTTTAAGCCATTCTTGACCGTAATTTAAATGAAGATATTCATCTTTAACCACTCCCTCTGTTATTTTTTTTGCAAAAGGATCAGCAACTCTTATATATACGTTATAGGCAGAAATTGCAAATGCTTCAATTAGGATGGCTTGAATTAAAAGACATGTTGTTAAGTTTCCTTTTTCAAGAGCAACTTGAAAATTACCATGTAATTTAGAAAAGAATTTTTTAGCGAATTCCATATCAGCTACTACACCTAAATTTCTTCCACATGCAGTAAAGCCTTTTTTATGCTTCATTTCCATTCTCGCCAATTTAGTTAACTCCTCTAACTCATTTGGAATTAAAGTTGCTATTGAAATGTAATTATCATGAGCCTCTTGCTCTCCCTCTATAACAATTGCATTTATTCTGCTATATGCATCCTTATAAGAATCTGTAGTGAAGTCGGGTAAATCTAAAGAAACAGGGTTAATCGATTCTTCAATAGTTTTTTTACTTGATTCTAGAGTTTGCATGTCGGTAATCTTTAGCTCATTATGCATAAATATTACATGATTATAGAGAGTTTATTTAAATATCATGAAAATAGTTTCAATTGTTAAGTCACATTTTTTACTTAAACTTATTTAAGAATTGTTTGGCCAATCTGATTGCATCAGATTCATAATCAATTTGAACCAATGATTAATCAATAATTCCTTTAAATTTTTCCCTAAAGACTCATTTGCTCCTCTACTATCTCCAATAACACCTGATTTACTGAAGTCGTCAGTAAGCCAAGCAGTTGGCGCATTTCCCTCTAGACTCCAACCTTCAGGGATCTCTACTTTATTACCCTCATTTGGGCGTTCATCACCTACTAATTCTGGTTTCAAAGCCAGCATTAAACTTGTTTCAGCTAAAGAAGCATGAAGCCCATCCTCAATCTCAGTTTTTGTTAATAATTGACTTAATCCATTCACACCACTCCATAAGAAACAAGGGAAAACTGCCATCCCTGGTGCGACACTTCTTAGCTCCCTTGCAGCTGTATTTAATAATGAAATTTGACCTCCATGTCCATTAATTATTATCAATCTTTTAAAACCCATTTCAGATAATTGACCTCCGACTTCCTTTATCATTGAGGTTATTAAATTTGAGGAAAGTGAAATTGTCCCGGCAAAACCCTTATGTTCTGGAGAAAAACCAATATATTGGGTTGGAAGTTTTTTTAATGGAATATCGGCGGAGAATAATTTAAAAACTTCGTTAATAATTTCATCAACAAAAATACTATCTGTAGCAAGAGGCAAATGCGGCCCATGTTGCTCAACAGCACCAAATGGCCAAATCACTGTTGATCTTTTGTTTTTTGCAACACACTCAATTTCTTGCCAATTTAAATATTCAAATTTATTAGGTATTGGTTTAAAGTTCATTAATTTTAATTTTGAGTACTAACATTTAAAGTATGTTATTAATTAATTATTCTTATTTTACCTACGATGGGAGTCAGTAATAAAAATGCCCAAGATAATATCCAACCAAAGGGCAATAAAAAACCTCTTCAGGTACTTCACATAAGCAAGAAAGATACTCAAAAAATAGATAATGAGCAAACCAATTCGCAAGAAGAAATTAAAAAAGAAAATATCGCAATCAAACCGCAAATTATTAAAAATGATTCAGTAAAAAAAATTGAGGATAATAATAACACCAAGGATTTTGATATTTCTCAACAAAATTCAACTCAACAAGACTTAAATAGACCCCTTAATTTTTCTGAGCAAAACACAGATTTTCAATTAGAAAGAACAGTTGATGAATTCGATTTTGATGAAAGTGCATTTTTGGAGGCTTTAAATGCAAATGAGCCAATTGGGGCTACAGGAGAAACAATTTCAGGTAAGGTTATAGCAATCGAAAGTGATGGACTATATGTTGACATTGGAGGGAAAGCACCTGGTTATATGCCCAAAAAAGAATGTGGTTTGGGTGTCATCACTAACTTTAAAGAAAAGTTTTCTGTAGGCCTTGAAATGGAAGTTTTGGTTATCAAAGAACAAAATGCTGATGGGATGGTAACAGTGAGCGCTCGTGCATTAATTCTTAGGCAAAGTTGGGAGAAAGTATCAAGTTCCGCAAAAAATGGAGAATTAATTAACGTTTTAATTAATGGATTTAATAGAGGTGGGCTTACTTGCGATGTAGATGGATTGAGAGGATTTATCCCAAGATCTCAACTTGAAGATGGTCAAGATTATCAATCTTTTGTTGGCAAGAATCTAAAAGTAGCTTTTCTTGAGGTTAATCCAGAATCCAGAAAATTAGTCCTCTCTGAAAAGAAAGCATCATTAGTCTCTAAACTTACAAGTTTAGAATTAGGTCAATTAATTGAAGGAGAAGTTTTAGCTGTAAAACCATATGGCTTCTTTATTGATTTAGGTGGAGCTAGTGGACTTCTTCATCAATCCTCACTAACAAATGGATCGATTCGTTCTTTAAGAGAAGTCTTTAGAGAAGGGGAAATTATAAAAGCTTTAATAACTGAAATTGACCTCGAAAAAGGACGCATTGGTCTCAATACAGCACTCCTAGAAAACTCTGCGGGAGAATTAATTATTGATAAGCAAAAAGTTATGAAAGAAGCCGCTGATAGAGCACTAAAAACTAAAGCACTCTTCGATAAAAAAGAACAATATAAATGAACATCAATAAAAAAATGGAGTCAAGTCTTAAATTAAAAATTTCAGATTGGGAATTAGACTTTTACTCTAGACCTATTATTGAATCAAATGGAAAAAAAAGGTGGGAGTTAATTATCTGCTCTACAGGAAGTTATAAGACAGAAGATATTTTTCTTTGGAATAAAAAATGCCCTGCAAATGAAGTTAATTCAGTATGGCTTACAAATGCACTAAATGAAGCACTAAGTGAAGCAAAAAAACAAGGGTGGGCAAAACCTTCAATAGTTAGATTCTGGAGGACGTCAATGAAATCGATCATTAAGAAATCTTTGGAGGCCGTAAGTATTGAAGCTCTTGTAAGTAGGAGAACTTACAATTTATTAGATAGAATAGAATTCCTTGAAAAAGAGATTTATCAAAAGGAAAAAGGTTATGTAAGAGGTGTATTAGCTCCAACTTTTACTTCTACAATGGAAAACCCTCCTCAACCTCTACCAGAAGCAGTAAGGGGTGATGCTTTAACTATCTCTGAAATATCCATTGGCGAATTAAAATCAGCAGAAAATTGGCCTATCGAATTTGGAGATATTTTCCCAATTGAGCAAGAATTAGATGATAATTACTTAGTTCCAGGATTAAGACTTTTTAGCAAAGATAGATCTTTGGCACTTTCTGCATGGTTCAGTTGTTTAGAGCCAGTCAAACTGACTATATTCAAAAACCAACTCATCCTTGAAGCCTCAGAAGATGATAAGTGGCTGGTAACAGATTTACCCAAAAAAGATGCAAAAATTTTAAATGAAAAGTTTTTAAAGAATAAAAAAAATTCCTTTGGTTATCAATTTATTTCCATACAGTCAACGCCATACATCGAAAAATTTGCAGGCTTCTGGATCTTGAGAGATATTGAATTAATAACATAAATTCAGTTAAGGAGCATGAACTATTACTTACAAAGAAATAGCTTTTTCAAAAGCTGAAATTTTTATTGAAAACAAAAAATTTGAGTATTATTCATCGCCTATTCTCAGTCAATATAAGTTCAAACATGCATACTTTACAAAGTCTAGCTCCGAGAAATTTCTTCAATTGTTAGGGAATCACTTTAATGAAAATTACACAAATTGTGTTTCCAATCAAATCCACAGTAATGTGATAGTCTTCGGATCACTTTCGCAAGAGGGGAGTAAGACTGATTCAGATGGTCTAATTGGTAATAAATGCAATCAAAACTTATGGATTTACACAGCTGATTGCATGCCAATATTTTTTGCCGATAAAAGGACAAGAAATGTAGCAGCCTTGCATTGTGGAAGAAAAGGTTTAGAAAAAAAAATAATAAAAAATCTGGTTAAAATTTTCGATAATTTGGGTACATTTAGGGATGACTTACTTGTTGCAATAGGACCAGCGATTTCAAAGGAACAATATCTAGTTGATAAATTGACATTCAAAGAATTTTACAGAAATGCCGAAAACAAAAATATAACGATTAATTTGACTAAAACTGAAAAAGATCATTGTTTTAGTGATTCAAATCACATCCAAGAACAAAACTTAAATCAACTTGATCTTAAAAGATCTGCCTTTAGACAACTTTTAAATGAGAACATCCCAAGTACAAATATAGACATCTCAAATTTATGTACACACAAATTAAAAAATGAATTTAATTCCTGGAGAAGAAGCAAAACAATCTCGAGGCAATGGAATTTTATTTGCTCACAGAGATAGCTAACTTGGACAAATTTTACTTGTAAAGTTTTTAGCGACTAATAATTCTGTCATCTCCTTAGTACCTTTGATATTAAAAACTTTGGCTAACAAAACATTCTCTTTGAAACCAAAAGGTTTTATTTTCACTTTGCTTCCCCTTGGGAATTCACTCTTAAGTAAATTAGTTGCTTCAAGCTCATCATTTTCATTTACTTCTACACAAAATAATCCAATAGTTAAATCCCTATTTTGATCCCCCACCAAAATAGTATTTGAACTTTTAATTTGAAGAATTTCAGCCGAGTTAACTATTACAGGATTAAGAACTATAAAGCAGACAATAATTAAAATTTTTAATAATTTTTGCAATTCAGAAATACCTAAGTTTTTAAATTACCTTAAAATGAATTTTCAAACTACGCATTTAAAAAAAATTAATTTTCACAATTAACATATCCAACCATTTGAGAATTACTTTTACCGGGAGGAACCATTGGATAACAATTTTCACCTCTTCTGACAAGGATATTAATCAATGCAGGACCATCATGATCAAGCGCATTCTTTAATTCATTCTGTAATTGTTTTCTATCAGAAATTAAGTATCCTCTAACTCCAAAAGACTCAGCAAGTTTTACAAAATCAGGTTCACCACAACTCATATCAGATGAGGAATATCTTTCATCGTAAAAACTTTCCTGCCATTGTCTTACCATCCCTTGCCAGCGATTATTTATAATAATTAATTTGACCTTAAGACCATATTGAGATAATGTTCCTAACTCTTGAATATTCATTAAGACACTTGCATCTCCAGCAATACAAATTACATCTGCATTAGGTAAGGCTGTTTTTACTCCAATTGCCGCTGGCAATCCAAAACCCATAGTTCCTAAGCCTGCACTACTAATCCATTTTCTTGGAGAATTCCTAAGATATTGAGCAGCCCACATCTGATGTTGTCCTACATCTGTAGTTACATAAGCTTCTGGTGAAAGTTCCCTCACTTTTAAAAGAACTTCCTGAGGATAAATTTCTCCTTCTTTAGGTGGGTCATATAGAGGGTGTTTATTTTTCCAAAAATCAATTTTTTCTAACCAGTTTTTTGTCTTACAAGTAAATTTGTTATTTTGAGTTTGTTCATTAATTTTGAGAACAGCTTTTAAAACATCAGAAACAATTGCAACATCTACACGTCTATTTTTATTCACTTCTGCTGGGTCAATATCTATATGAATGACCTTTGCATTAGGTGCGAAAGTATCTAATTTTCCTGTCACCCTATCATCGAATCTTGCTCCAATAGCAATTAAAAGATCACATTCTGTAACAGCAAAATTTGCGTAAGCAGTTCCGTGCATTCCTAACATCCCTACTGATAAATTGTCTTTTTCATCAAAAACACCCTTCCCCATTAAGGTCGTAGTTACTGGTATTTGATAATTATTTGCCAAAGTTCTTATTTCATCATGAGCCCCTGAAGATATTGCCCCACCTCCTACGTATAGAAGAGGTCTTTCAGAATCTTCTATTAATTTAATTGCTTTTTTGATATCGCAATCATTAATATCCCCATTCCTTTTAAATCCTTTAGGAATAATCTCACCAGGTAGAACTCTTTGGTAATTGAAGAACTCCTGACCTACATCTTTTGGTATATCAATTAAAACGGGACCAGGCCTTCCAGAGGAGGCTATAAAAAAAGCCTCAGAAACTACTTTCGCGATATCTGAAGGATCTCTTATTACCCATGAATGTTTCACTATTGGAAGAGTTATACCAAAAATATCAGTTTCTTGAAAGGCGTCTGTACCTATAGCAGGTCTTGGGACTTGACCTGTAACTACAACTAGGGGAACTGAATCCATTTGCGCAGTGGCAATTCCAGTTACCAAATTTGTTGCCCCTGGGCCTGAGGTCCCAAAACATACTCCTACTTCACCAGTAGATCTTGCATATCCATCAGCAGCATGTGAACCACCTTGTTCATGCCTAACCATATAATGCTTTAACCAACCTTCTTGTTCTGCCTTATGAACAGCATCATATATTGGAAGTATGGCTCCCCCAGGATATCCAAATATTACTTTTACTCCATGAATTTTCAAAGAATCCATTAGTGCATCTGCACCAGTTATCCAAACTGGATTTTCATGTTTTGAACTACCCTTTGAAAAGGATCTCGAAGTAAGAGTCACTAAAGAAATTCAATATTTACTTTAAATATTAAACTTAATTAAATACTTTTGCCTCATTTAGAAATGTAATGTCAGAAATATATTCAAAAAAATCTTTTAATAAATTAAAAATTATCTAATAAATTTCAATTTTTCTTTTATAAAATGCCTAATTTATGTAGAGGTCCAGAGCCTGAAATAAGTTCAATAAAAAGCACAAGAAAAATAATCATTGCGACCCTTCCGTTCCACACTTCTGAACTATTATTCCAACCCCATTGCCACTTCTCTTGGGGATAAAGCTTAACTTTTTCAGGCAACTTTGATGCCTCTTCTAAATTAACAAGAGGTCCTTCCAAACAGGAAATCACAAGATCACTAAGACCTTCAATAAAAGTAGGGTGAGTATTTAAAGCCTTAACTCTCCGAAAATTTTTAATGCCAGCCTTTTCAGCAATTTCTTTATATTCAATATCAATTTCTTGCAATGTTTCGATATGCTCTCCAACGAAACTTATTGGGACCACAATCAGATCATTAACATTTGACCGTCCAAGATCAGCTAACACTTCTTCTGTATAAGGCTTCAACCATTCAACAGGGCCAACTCTACTTTGATAAGAAAGTGTATGCGGGTTACTATGCCCTAAACATTTTTCCAACTCATTAATAATTAATAAAGAACAATCTTCAATTTGTTGTTTGTAAGGGTCTCCAGCTTCCTCTACGTAACTCTTAGGAACTCCATGAGCAGTGAAAAATATATGGGCTTTTGAAGGTGATTCACAAAGTGAAATTTGTTCAGAAATTAATTCAACCATAGACTTTAAGTAACCTGATTGACTGAACCAACTTCTTACACATCTCATTGGAACCTTCTTAAATTCATCATCAGAATCTCGTAATTTTTTTAATTCCCTAAAGCTCGAACCACTTGTACTTATCGAAAAATGTGGATACAAGGGTATTACAACTACTTGATCTATGCCATCTGCTTTCATATCAGCAATTGCTGATTCGGTAAAAGGATGCCAATATCTCATTGCAATGTAGGTAGTAGCATTAAATCCCTTGTTCCTTAATTTAGATTGTAATTCTCTTGCTTGTTGTTCAGTTATCCTTCTGATAGGTGAACCTCCACCTATAGAAAGGTAAGCCTGTTGTGAAGTAGTACTCCTAAGAGTGCTAATTAACCAAGCTAGCGGCTTTTGAAAAACAGGGAAAGGCGTCCTGATAATTTCTGGATCAGAAAAAAGATTGTATAAGAAAGGGCCTACGTCAGTAATGCGTTCAGGCCCTCCTAAATTCATTAGTAAGACGCCTATTTTATTCATTTAAAACTTATGAAGATTGAAAATCAACATTAAAAACGTCATGATATGGTCAATTATATAAGTAAATGAACGTAATTCAGGAAATTAATAATATCAATGATAAATTTGCTACTCAAGGCAGCAAGCTTAAAATTGAGAAAAGAGGAGAGAAATTAAACATTCGTGGTTCACTACCCTCCAAAGAAGATAACAGTAACTTTAGAATTCAAAGAATATCTCTTGGTTTAAAGGCTGATATTTCTGGATTAGAGGAGGCCAAAAAAAAATTACAATTAATCAATTTGCAATTGGAATTGAATCAATTTGATTGGATTAATTGGATAAGCAAGCCTTATAAAAAGGAAATAAAAGATGGGTTTGAATTTCCAAAAAGATTAAATCAATTTGAAGAATTTTTTTTTAAAGAAAATAAAAGTGATTTTCGAACTAGCACTAGAAAAACTAATTGGAGAAGTTCATACAAACCGTATATGAAAAGAATCCTAAATATTTACAATGACTATGAGAATGAAGCTTTAGAAAACATATTTCAAAAAACACTTGAAAGTTATAAGGAAGGTACCAGAAGTAGGAGACAATGCGCAACTTCTTTAAGTGTTTTGGCTAAGTTTTTGGACATTAAACTACCAGAAGATTGGAAATTAAATTCTAGAGGATATGGTCTGAACAAGGCAGGATTTAGAGATCTACCTAAAGACGAATTAATAGAGAAACTGTGGGAGAAGATACCAAACAAGTCCTGGAAATTTGTCTTTGGTCTGATGGCTACATATGGATTAAGGAATCATGAAGTATTTTTTTGTGATTTAAGTTCTCTAACTAATTTTGGGGACAAAATTATTAGAGTTTTACCTACCACTAAAACTGGGGAACATCAAGTTTGGCCATTTCATCCTGAATGGGTGGAAAAGTTCGAATTATCAAAACTTGGTGAAAATCCAGAACTTCTACCAAATATTAATATAGACCTTAAAATTACAACCCTACAGAATATTGGAAAAAAAATTACAGACCAGTTTAAGCGTTACTCTTTACAAATAAAACCTTATGATCTAAGGCATGCTTGGGCAGTTAGAACAATTCTTTATGATTTACCTGATACTGTGGCTGCCAGAATGATGGGACATTCGGTTAGTTTACATACTCAAACTTATCACCACTGGATTACTAAAAGAGATCAACAACAGGCAGTAAATAATGCACTTTTAAAAGTTAAAAGAGTTAAAAATATCTAAAGATTTATAATAAAAAAATAAAAATAAGGGTCATATGCAAGAAAAACCTTCATCATCTGAGAAAATATCTAACCTCGATATTCAGGCAAATAAACTTGGAATAGGGGGTAAATTATCCCCGGATAGAGATGAAAGCTCATATAAAAAAAGAATGCAGCAAAGAAAAGATATTCAATCCAAAAGACTACAAATTAGAAAAACAAAAAAAGGATTATTGATTGTTTTCACAGGAAATGGCAAGGGCAAGACAACTGCATCTTTAGGTATGGCTTTAAGGACGATAGGGCATGGCTATAAAGTAGCAATAATTCAATTTATCAAAGGGGGCTGGACCACTGGAGAAGAAAAAGCACTTAAAAACTTGTCTTCAAACATATCTTGGCATTCATTAGGAGAGGGATTTACTTGGGAAACACAAGACAGAGTAAGAGATGAAAAATTAGTTCAAGAGGCGTGGCAACTAGCCAAAAAATACATACAAAACGAATCTTATAAACTTATCATTCTTGATGAAATTAATATTGCGACAAAACTTGGTTATCTTGCACCTGAAGAAATAATCACTTTTTTAAAAAACTTAAATAATAGAAAAAATCATATTGTTTTAACTGGAAGGGGAGCATCTGATTTAATCATCAATTACGCTGATCTAGTTACAGAAATGAAACTAATAAGACATCCTTTTAAAGAGCAAGGAATAAAAGCACAAAAATGTGTTGAATTTTAGTTGAAGTAAATTTTTATTTGAATTTTATTTTGGCAGGTTTAGAAATGTTTAAAGACGCAAGCAATATTAGAACAAAAAATAAATTTGGCACATTTACTTGCTAATGTCTTAAAAGTACAATTATTGAATGACTTACAAAAGAGTTCTCTTAAAACTTAGTGGTGAAGCACTAATGGGTGAAAAACCTTATGGTATTGATCCTGCTATAGTTCAGTCAATTGCAGAGGATGTTTCAAAAGTAGTCGAAAATAATGTACAACTTGCAATAGTTGTTGGTGGTGGAAACATTTTTAGAGGGCTTAAAGGATCTGCAGACGGAATGGATCGCGCGACTGCCGATTATGTAGGGATGCTAGCAACAGTAATGAACGCAATTTCACTTCAAGATGGTCTTGAGAGAGTAGGAGTTGCAACCAGAGTGCAAACAGCAATCGAAATGCAGGAAATTGCCGAACCCTACATCAGAAGAAGAGCCATGAGGCACCTAGAAAAAGGTAGAGTCGTAGTTTTCGGAGGTGGATGCGGAAATCCATTTTTTACAACTGATACTACAGCAGCTTTGAGGGCAGCAGAGATAAACGCTGAAGTTGTTATGAAAGCTACTAAAGTTGATGGAGTATACGATCGTGATCCTAATCAATTTAAAGATGCAAAAAAATATTCCTCTCTCAGTTATCAACAAGTTCTTAGTGATGAAATTGCAGTAATGGACAGCACTGCGATTGCACTTTGCAAAGACAATAATATACCAATTATGGTTTTTGATATATTCAAAAAAGGAAATATTTCCAAAGCTGTTGCTGGTGAGCCAATAGGCTCTTTAATTAGTTAGAGATCATTTAATTTTTTTAATTATGAAAGAAAAAGAAATTCAAGAAAATATGAATAAAAGTATTGAAGCAACACAAAGAAACTTTAATACAATCAGGACAGGCAGAGCTAATGCTTCCTTGTTAGACAGAATAAGTGTTGAGTACTATGGAGCAGAGACACCAATCAAATCTCTTGCCACTATAAGCACTGTTGATTCGCAAACAATTTCAATACAACCTTTCGATATTTCATGTTTACAAGCGATAGAAAAATCTATTTCTATGAGTGATTTAGGTATTACTCCAAATAATGATGGAAAATTAATAAGAATAAATGTTCCTCCTTTAACAGAAGAGAGAAGAAAAGAATTTTGTAAATTAGCCTCTAAATATGCAGAGGAAGGAAAAGTAGCTTTGAGAAATATCAGAAGAGATGCCGTTGATAAAGAAAAGAAAGACGAAAAAGATGGCCTTATTTCTATTGACGAATCGAGAGATAATCAATCTGAAATTCAGAAAATTACTGATAAATATATTGCTTTAATAGAAACTAAATTGTCTGAAAAAGAGAAGGAAATTCTAAAAGTTTGATAGGATTTGACGTAGTAATAATTGGTGGAGGTTTATCAGGATCTTCCACCGCTCTTAACCTATCAAAGAAAGGATATTCAGTTTTAATTATTGAAAAAGGAAAATCCCAAGATTACAAACCATGTGCAGGAGGGATGGCATCTTCAATGCAAAGATTTCTTCCTTTAAATATTGAAGATTGCATAGAATCAAAAATTAAGAATGTTGAATTCAGATGGAAGGCTACAGATAATGTAATTGCTGATCTGACTGGTGAATCGCCATTTTGGATTGTTAAAAGAGAGAAACTAGATCAATTATTACTTGATGAATCCTTGAGGCATGGAGCTCAGATAATGAGACAATTATTGATAGATAAAATCATAAAAAAAAATGATAAATGGGAAATTAATTGCAATAACAAAATAAAATATATTACAGAATTTCTTGTAATCGCAGATGGGTCCCAATCGAAATGGGCGAGTTATTTCAATTTAGGGCCAAGAAAACCGAAATTTGCAAACACACTTTCATTAAGATTGAAAGGGTTAGGTGAAATACCTAGAGATGCAGTTAGGTTTGAGTTTGGATTTATAAAATATGGTTTTGCATGGGCATTCCCCCTCAGAGAAAGCTTAAATATTGGTTTAGGTACTTTTATAAATAATGGTCTTTTAGAAAATCAGGATATAAATAAACAAGTAATAAGAAGCTTCGGTTTTGATGATTTTCCTCATGAAACAATTAGTAAGAAACTGAGAATATGGAATGGCTTCCACTCAATTAATGGTGACAAAGTTTTAGCGGTTGGAGATGCCGCATCTCTATGTGATCCATTTTTAGCTGAAGGGATTAGACCATCTTTAATTAGCAGTTTTTATGCTGCAGAATATATAGATCAGTACCTTTCAGGAAAAGTAGATGATTTAAATCTTTATACAAAAAAAATTAACAACATTTGGGGGAAATCAATGGCTTGGGGTAGGAGAATAGCCCAAGTATTTTATAGATTTCCCAAAACTGGTTATCAATTAGGTGTCAAAAGAAAAACAGCACCTAAACGTATTGCGCAAATATTATCAGGAGAAATGAGTTATGAAGATATTGCAAAAAGAGTTATCAGAAGGCTTTTAACAAAAAGTGGGACTTAATTTTAATTCTTTTCAATTCAAACTTAAATTTAGTTAGCGGAAATCAATTTATGATTTTTAATCTCTGAATATCTCTTTAGCAGCAGCTCTTCCAATTCTTCTATAGCCTTACTGAATCCAGTAATACCCTCGCTAAGCTTTTCACTTGCCATTTGATCTTCTAACATACTTAATCTGAAATCTTTTTCGTCAAATTCGTAGTCAATAGAATGATTTATTTGGGTACTTAGATCTAATTTTCTAACTAACTCTCCTTTTTCTTTTTTCAGTTCCTCAAGAAATTTTGGTGCGATTGTTAAAAGATCGCAACCTGCTAATTCTTTTATTTCATCAAGATTTCTAAAACTCGCTCCCATTACTTCTGTCTTGAATCCCTTTTCTTTAAAGTAGTTGTATATTTGCGTAACCGAAATAACACCAGGGTCTTCATCACCAACAAAACTAGTTTTACCAGTTTTTGCTTTATGCCAATCCAATATACGGCCAACGAACGGAGAAATTAGAGTTATTTTTGCATTGGCGCAAGTTACCGCTTGGCAGAAGTTAAAAAGTAAAGTTAAGTTGCACTTAATACCCTCTTTTTCCAAAATTTCAGCTGCCTTAATTCCCTCCCAAGTTGCTGCAATCTTAATCAAAATTCTTTCCTTTTCAATTCCAAAATTTTTGTAAAGATTGATCAATTTTCTCGCTTTTTCAACCGTAGCTTCGGTATCAAAGCTCAGTCTTGCATCAACTTCTGTAGATACGCGCCCTGAAATAATTTTCAATATTTCTTTTCCAAAAAATACTGAAACTTGGTCAACAGTTTCTTTGATTAATTCAATTTCGGAGAATCCTTGAGGCAAGGCATTTTCTGAACTTTCTAAAGCTTTATCAATTAATTTCACATAGTCAGGGTTCTTAGCAGCAGCAAGTATTAGCGATGGATTAGTGGTGGCATCCCTTGGTTGAAATTTTTTTATCGAATCTAAATCTCCAGTATCAGCAACAACAACGGTCATTGAGGACAATTGTTCTAAAATTGATTTCATATCTAGATAATCATATATATATATAAACTAGCTTTTATTCCTGATGAAATCATCAGATGATGAGCTAAATATTTATAAAATTAGAAAACTTTAGGGTTTTTTAACAATCATTCCATGATCTTTAATGTTGGGAGGTATTTTTTCGATTACTATCAAACTCTCGATAATTTCTTTAGCAACTGGTACAGCAACAGTTGAACCATATGCATAAGATTTAGATGGCTCATCAACTACTACAAGGACAGCATATTTCGGATCGTTAACTGGTAAGGTCGCCACAAAACTGCAAACTTTTTTACTTGTATAGGAACCATTTAAGGCTTTTTGGGAAGTGCCCGTTTTCCCCGCTATCCTATAACCCTCGATTTTTACTCCAGATCCACTACCATTATCAACTACGCTCTCCATCCATTCAAGAACAGTTTTAGAGACTTCGTGTGAAAAAAATTGTTTTTTTGGATTATTATTAACTCTTTCTTTGAAAGTTGAGGTTACATGTGGAGTAACTTCATAACCACCATTTGCTAGAGCCGCATGAAGTTGAACCAATTTAAGTGGCGAGATTGAGAAACCTTTGCCAAAAGAAGTTACAGCAGGCTCAATTGATTGATTTACAAATAAATCTTTTCTCTTTAGTTGGCCAGCAGTTGATTCAAATAAGTCAGTCTCTAAATTTTTATTTATACCTAAATTTTTTAGCCAATCCCAATAAATAGCAGGGTCTAAATTTTGCATTATTTTTACCATCCCAACATTACTTGAAACCTGCAAAACTTTTGGATATTCAATGTATCCATTACCTTTTTTATCCCAATTAGAAAGTGTCCATCCTCCAACATTAATTTTTCCAATATCTTCAACTACTCCATCTTTCTGGATTACTTTCTCTTCTAAAGCTAAGGCAAGATTAATAGGTTTAAAAGTTGAACCAGGCTCGAATAAATCTTGAGAATACCAACCCCTAAAAAGTCCAGAATCATACTGCCAAAATTTATTTGGATCGTACGACGGGACTGTAACCAAGGAGAGAATCCGACCATTATTAACATCCATAACTATGGCAAATCCCCTCTTTGCATTCCATTGGCTTACTTGCTTTGATAATGCATTGAATGAAGCTTTCTGTAATTTTGAATCTATAGTTAGGCCTAAACTTTTGTAATCAGAAACAAAATCACCTGGGCCCGAATTATCCGGTAAAGGAGTTCCATCTCCTCCTCTTTTTATTAAATTACTTTTATTAAAAACTTTAATTTGATTATCTAAATGAAGCTCTAAACCTGCTGAAGCTATATTATCATCATTAACAAAACCAATAAGATTAGAGTAAAGCTTCCCTTGTGGATAATATCTCTGCGAATATTTAAATAAATCAATTCCGCTTATTTTAAGGTTCTTAATCTTTTCAGCCTTTTCTTCGGAAATTTTATCCAAAAGCTTAATACCACTCATTTTATTATTAAATTTACTCAATAGTATTTCACTATTAATATCCAAGATAGGTGACAATTTTTCTGTAACTTCTTCAATACTGCGAACTCTGTTAATTGAATCACCAGGAAAATTAAAATATTTTGGATGAGCCCATAATTTATAGAGCGGTTTATCGTAAGCAACTAATCTATTATTTCTATCAACAATTGCTCTTCTTTTTTTTAAGGCATTAGTTTTAGATGACTGAATTAATCTAGCTTTCCTTTGCAAATCAGTGGCGTTAAAAACTTGCAATTTCACTAACCTACCAAACAAACAAAATATTAATAGTAAGCTAAAAATATAGAGAAATTTAAATCTTCTTTGATCAAGGGGTATTAGACGAACAATTTTTTTGTATTTTTTCATCAATATCCCCTTTGATATTTGCTATCACTAAAACCATCAATGAAACTACTTAAATTTTTCTTGAACAAACTTT
>CACNCF010000010.1 GCA_902618795.1 uncultured Prochlorococcus sp. | reverse complement strand
GTATTAGCCTCTATGATTACATCCTTACTAATTTCAACTTCTTCACTAATTGAACAACTTGCTTTATTTATAAAAGTTACACCATTAAGCATATGTTTTTCTTTAATTGAATTCTGAATACATTCCTCGCACTCTGATAGTTGAATTCTGTTATTAATTCCTTGAAGCTCTCCATTATCATCTACCTCGAGACTTAAGGAATTTTTTAGCATGGATATTGTATCTGTTAAGTAAATCTCTTTTTGATTATTATTGCTTTGCAAGGTATTAATTATTTCTGACAAGTTACCCCAGTTAAAACAGTAAACACCTGCATTTATTAATGGATTTTCTCTTTCTAGATCATTGCAATCTTTTTCTTCAACAATTCTCTTTATAAAATCGCCCTTTAAAAAAACTCTGCCATATCCATGAGGATTTGTTTTCTTTGTGGTAATTAAAGAAACATCAGCATTTTTTGAATCGTGTAAATACAAAAGTTTTTTTAGAGTACTAGGTTTAATGAGTGGCACATCGCCGTTAAGTACCAAAAGATTCCCTTCATGTTTTTTTACTTCTTTACAAAGTACCTGAATAGCATGACCGGTTCCTGATTGAGGTTCTTGAACAACAAATTGGATTTTTTTATCGTTTGGGATTGACTTTTGTACTTCTTTTGATTTGTGTCCAGTAATTACAAAAATTTGATCAGGTTTTAATTCGACACATGAATCAATTACTCTTTGTAGAAGACTTTTGCCAGAAATTTTATGTAAAACTTTTGGCAATGAGCTTTCCATCCTAGTGCCCTTGCCTGCCGCTAATATCGCAACACTTAACATGTTTATTAGAAATCCTAATTTAAATCTAACTCTTAACGGATAACTTCGTCATTCCCCACTTCTCTCTCCATATATTTGTAGATAATAGATTTGAGAATAATTGCTCATCTAATCTTCTCCTGATTATGTCGTCTTTACTTGAGTTCAAATCTTGATCTCTATATGGAATGCTAGCTTTAGTTAAGAGATGTTCTTCTTCCATTAAAGATAACTTTTCAAAATTGAAATTAGGTTTCAATTTATTCTTGTCAAATTTTGATATTGCGACAGTTCCCTGACTCCAAAAACTTCTGTTTTTAAAACTTGGCTTAATAGTAAAAATCTCTAATCCAAGATTTCTTAGGGTTTTTCTTACTGCCGCTGATGAAGAATAAGTTATTAAATAACCCTGAGGATTAAGATTTTCTGTGACTTTGGATAAAAATTCAATCGTCCATACTTGTGGGCATTTTTGAGGAGAAAAACCATCTAAATAAATCAGGTCGAATTTAATAGAGGAAGGAATAATGTTAATTTTTTCTCTAGCGTCACCCCACAAAATACTGCATTTAAAAAATTGATCCTCAAAGTTATCTTTTCGATAAAGTGATTCAAATATTTTTTTGACTTTTGGATCCCATAACTTAAGGTATGATTCATTGCTAAGCGAATATTCAAGAGGCTTTTTATCAATCTCCAATGCATACAAATTTAAATTTGATTTTTGTTTTATTAATTCATCTAATAAAGAAGCTGAATTGTATCCTAAACCAAAACATATATCTAAAACATTGAGAGATTCGCCCTTAAATCTTTGCAAATTAGAAGTAGCTGTAAACTTTGACTTTGTTTCCTCGAATGCGCCCAAAAAACTATGGAAGTTCTCTTGAAAAAACACACTTCTTAAAGAGTAACTACCATCTTTAGTTAAAACTTCTATTAATTCAGACAAAAACTTTTTAGGCTAGTTAGTAGTTAGTTAGTTGGGCCAGCTCTTCCCAAAAAGTTGGATACGAGACGCTAGCAGCATCAGATCTCATAATTTTTGAGGTACCTTTAGCAAGAAGTGAAGCAATAGCAAGACTCATTGCTACTCGGTGATCTGTCTCACTATCTACCTCCGCAGAATGAAATTTTGATTGTCCATTAATAATTAATCCATCCTCTTTTTCTGTTATTTCAGCACCGAATTTTTGTAACTGTCGTGCCATGACTTTTAATCGATCTGTCTCCTTAACTCTTAATTCTTTTGCATCCTTAATTTCAGAAACTCCATTACAAAAACATGCAGCCACAGTAAGTATAGGAATTTCATCTATAAGTTTTGGGAGAATATCTCCTTCAATAGTGAATGATCTTAAATTAGTTGAAGTTTTTACTTTAATAGATCCAATAGGTTCACCTGCAATAGTCGATTTATCTAAAATCTCATAATCACACCCCATTGAATCCATTACATTTAAAATCCCTGTTCTAGTGGGATTCAGTCCGACATTTTGAATTAAAATCTCTGAATTTGGAACAATAGATGCAGCAATCATCCAAAAAGAAGCAGAGCTTATGTCTCCAGGAATCAATATTCTCTGGCCAATTAAGTTGCCCCCTGAATTGATAACTACATTCCTTCCTAATTCTCCTCTGATACTGATGTCTGCTCCAAATGCTTTTAACATTCTTTCAGTATGATCTCTTGAAGATGCTGGTTCAATAACAGAAGTGGTTCCAGAAGCTTTGAGGCCTGCCAATAAGATTGCAGATTTTACTTGAGCACTAGCTACAGGGGTTCCTATAACACACCCTTTTAATTTATTCCCATGTATTGATATTGGAGCTTTGTTTCCTTTTTCTCTACCAAAAATTTTGCCACCCATCAACGATAACGGTTTGCCCACTCTCCCCATTGGCCTTTCATTAAGAGAAATGTCACCTGTTAAGATGAAATTCTTACCTTCTTGACCGGCAAGTAACCCCATTAATAATCTCATGGTGGTACCGGAATTCCCACAATTTAGAATTTCTTTGGGCTCTTTAAATCCATCGAGACCCAATCCTGAAATTGTAAAAGGCTCATTTTTTTTTATTTCTGGGATTTTTACACCTAACTTTCTTAGACAATCAGCAGTAGAAAGTGGATCTTCAGAGTGTAAGAACCCCTCAATAGTCGTCTCACCCTTAGCAATACTTCCTATTATTAGAGCTCTATGAGAAATAGATTTATCTCCAGGTACTTTTACTTTTCCTCTCAAATTTACTCCACCTTTTATTGTGCGGATATTATTCATTTTCAAATTAATTACTTGATAAGATTTCTGTAAAAACAAATTAGTTTTATATTATCAATAAGTTTGTTTTTTAAAAAAAAATAATCAAATTAAGTAACTGTTTTCTATAATAAATTCAGAAAAAGGATTTGATTATTAATCTTACTTATTATCACGTTGCAAAGGATGTTCCTAAAAATAGTCCAGACATTGCAGTTGTTATTGATGTTCTAAGAGCTACAACCACAATTTCTTGGGCTTTAAAAAATGGAGCTGATTCAATACAAGTTTTTGCAGATTTAGATTTATTAAAAGAATCTGCAATTAAGTGGAAAGCTGAAAAGAGACTAATGCTTGGAGAGAGAGGCGGAAAAAAGATTGAGGGCTTTGATTTAGGAAATTCTCCTTTATCAGTTACAAAAAAAGTTGTTAATGGTAAAAGATTATTTATGAGTACGACTAATGGGACTAAATCATTGCAAAAAGTTCAAAATGCTAAGCATTTATTTGCTATGGGTCTCCCAAATAGGAAAGCAGTTGCTGAAAAAATCATTTCATTAAAAAGTGAAAATGTTTTAATACTTGGTAGTGGTTGGGAAGGATCTTATTCACTTGAGGATTCCTTAGCTGCTGGTGCTTTGGTCTCATATCTAAAACAGAACTGTGATTTCGAAATTAATATTCTGAATGACGAATTACAAGCTGCTTTGGCACTTTGGGATATCTGGAAAAATGATATTTTGAAATGTTTAAAAACAGCAACCCATGGCAAAAGATTGACAAGTCTTGGAGATTATGAGGATGATTTTAAATGTTGCTCTGAACTTGATTGCTTAGATATTGTTCCAGCTCAAGTTGAAAGAGGTGTAATTCGTGCCTCATGATTTACGAATTTGTTCAATAGGAGTAAAGTCTTGACTGATTTTTTGGTAGCTGCATTGCAAATTACGAGTACTTCAAATGTTGAAGCAAATTTTATTGAAGCAGAAGAACAGATTGAATTAGCTGCTAGAAGAGGCGCTGAGTTAATAGGATTGCCTGAGAATTTTGCTTTTTTAGGAGGAGATGATGAAAAACTTAGATTAGCTTCTGAATTGTCTGGGAAGTGTGCAAATTTTCTTAAAACTATGTCACAACGATATCAAGTATTTCTTTTGGGAGGAGGGTATCCTGTCCCTGCTGGTGATGACAGTCATACTTTTAATAGATCAGCCTTATTTGGGAAAGATGGACAGATTTTGGCAAAATACGACAAGATTCATTTGTTTGATGTTGATTTGCCAGATGGAAATTTATACAAGGAATCATCCACTATTTTATCTGGAGCAGAGTATCCACCTGTTGTAGATGTTCCAGGTTTATGCAAAATAGGATTATCGATTTGTTACGACGTTAGATTTCCTGAACTCTATAGATATTTGTCTTCCAATGGTGCAGAGCTAATTATGATTCCCGCAGCTTTTACAGCATTTACTGGAAAAGATCATTGGCAAATCCTATTACAAGCAAGAGCAATTGAGAATACAGCATATGTAGTCGCTCCAGCTCAAACTGGAATTCATTATGGAAGAAGGCAAAGTCATGGTCATGCAATGGTAATTGACCCTTGGGGTACAGTTTTATCTGATGCCGGAAAGACACAGGGAGCAGCAATAGCTCCTGCTGATAAAGAAAGAGTGAAGAAAATTAGGGAGCAGATGCCAAGCCTTAAACATAGAAAAAACAAATTGTTTTCAAACTAATGATTAAGTTTTTAGATAGTAAACTTTTTCGTTATTTATCCATTTTTTTATTTTTAAATTCTTCAATTCTTCCAGTTAAATCTTCAAGTGCTCTTGCGGCATGGGTTATAAATACTAATGGGGTTTTAGAATTAAGAACTAAATCAAATACAAATTTAAAAGCATACTTTCAGAAGGCTAACCAAATATCGGGAGATAGATTCTGGGTAGATTTTCCAGGAGAATTAAAGAATCCCAGAACAATAAAAGGTAATGGCCCAATAAAAGAAATTAGATTAGGTAAACCAGATAAGGGTAAAACAAGACTAGTAATTGAATTTAAGGAAGAAACTTATTTGAACCCTTTGACTTGGCAAATGGTTGGCTTAGATCAAAATAGATGGAGAATTAAACTATTTAAACCAAAATATTCATTTAAAAAGATTGGTGAAGGTTTAGTTGAAAAAAAAAGAGGAAATATCAAAGCAAATCAAAATTTTATTCATAAGAAGAAAAACAATTATGGTTACTTGAAACTGCCAGAGGTAAAACGAAACAAGTTTGAGGTTGTAATAGATCCAGGGCATGGAGGACCTGATCCAGGAGCAATAGGTATTGGTGGTATTAGAGAAACTGATGTTGTTCTACAGGTTTCAAAAATAGTTAAAAACTTACTTTCTGAGAGAGGTGTCAAAGTAAAGTTGACTAGAACAAATGAAGTTGATTTGGATTTGCCTCCAAGAGTGTCCATTGCCAATAATACGGATGCAGATATCTTTGTAAGTATTCATGCAAATGCCTCAAGAGGTAAAAGGAGGGACATTAATGGATTGGAAACCTTTTATTACAGAGGGTGGAGAGGAAGATTACTCGCGAAAAGAATTCAAAAACAAATTTTAAGAGTTTCCCCTGGGAGTCCTGATCGAGGAGTTAAACAAGGTCGATTTTATGTAATTAAAAATACTAGTATGCCTGCAGTTCTCGTAGAAATTGGATTTTTAACGGGAAGATTAGATGCAAGAAGATTAGAAAAAATAACCCATCGAAAAAGATTAGCCTATGCAATTGCAAAAGGCATCCTCGAATATTTAGATAAAGTAGGGTGAAACTTAAAATAGGGATATTTGATAGTGGAATAGGTGGTTTTACTATCCTTAATTCTTTACTAAAAACACGTAAAGATGTAATAGTTTTTTATTTGGCAGATACAAAAAGAATACCTTTTGGGAGTAAAAATTCTAAAGAGATAAGATTAATTGCAAAGGAGATTTGTACTTTTTTTGTTGATAAGAATTTGGATGCACTTTTAGTTGCTTGTAACACTACAAATGCGTGTGCACTTGATATTCTGGAAGATAATTTAAAGGTTCCTTGTTTTGACCTTATAAACTCAGTATCGGAAATAGTTGAAAAACAAATAATTGGTGTCTTAGCAACACAAACAACTGTTCGATCATCGTATTACAAGAAAGCTATAAATTCTAAAAAAGAGAATAAGAAAATTTTTCAGCAAGAATGTCCAGAATTTGTATCAGAAATTGAAAAAGAAAAATTAAATCTTGATAAGTTAAATAGTCTTTCAGACTTATACTTAAGACCACTAATAAACAAAAATATTGAGGAATTAATACTTGGATGTAGTCACTATCCTTTAATTTATAACTTTTTAAGAAAAAAATTAGATTCAAATATAAAAATTATTGATCCATCAGTAGCATTAATAAAAAAATTTAATGAATCTTTTGCTATTACAAAAACTGACCGCTATGAGAGTATTTCTTTCGAAAATGTAAAATTTTTTGTTACTTCAGAAAGAGATGAGTTCTCCAATAAAGTAAAATTTTGGCTTGGAATTAATAAAGAAATTAGGTTGGTTAACCTCCGAAGTAATGTTTGATTCCTTAAGATATAGAAGAGGTTAATCATGAATACAGTAACAGAGCTACTACAACCAGTTGAAAATGATCTTGATGATCTTATTTTAGAACTGAAAAATCTAATAGGAGCTGGTCACCCAATTCTTCAAGCCGCTGCAGAACACCTTTTTAGTGCTGGTGGTAAAAGACTTAGGCCAGGTATAGTTTTATTAATTTCAAAAGCAATATCCCCTGAATTTATTTTAACGAGTAAACATAAAAGGCTTGCTGAGATTACTGAAATGATTCATACAGCATCATTAGTTCACGATGATGTTGTTGATGAGGCGTCTACAAGAAGAGGAGTAGATACAGTTCATAGCAGATTTAATACCAGAGTAGCTGTTTTGGCTGGGGACTTTTTATTCGCTCAAGCAAGTTGGCACCTAGCAAATCTTGACAATGTAAATGTAGTTAAATTACTTAGTAGAGTAATAATGGATTTAGCAGAGGGGGAAATCAAACAAAATTTAAATAGATTTGATTCGGCTCAATCTTTTTCTAAATACATCAACAAAAGTTATTGTAAAACAGCCTCATTAATAGCTAATAGCTGTAAAGCAGCCGGAGTTCTGAGTGGGATTAATGATCAAAACTTAACCTCGTTGTACGAGTTTGGCAAAAATATTGGTTTAGCATTCCAAGTTGTAGATGACATTCTTGACTTTACTGGAAATGATAAACAACTTGGAAAACCTGCTGTAAGCGATCTTGCTAGTGGTTATCTTACCGCCCCAGTTTTATATGCCTTAGAGGAAAATAAAAAATTGTCACTTCTTATAAACAGAGAACTTGCTGAAAAAGATGATTTAGATAATGCTCTCAATATAATAATGAACTCTAAAGCTATTGAAAGTTCCAGGAAACTAGCTGAGGATTTTGCAATGCTTTCTAAAGAAGCTATAGTCTGGCTTCCTGATTCAGAATATAAAAGAGCTTTAATGGCTCTTCCAGAATTTGTTCTAAGCCGTATTTATTAGATCTATTAGAAATAAATCTTTGAGCTAAATTAATATTAAAATTTTTGAAAAACCTTAATTTTTTCGACTAAATTTATTATGCATAGATTTATGTAATGTCATTAGATAAAAAAAATTCAATCAATAACATACTTGAAGAAAAGAGAATTTTCCCTCCATCAAAAAAATTTGCAGAAAACTCAAATATTAGTACTCAAGAAGAATTACTAAGTCTAAAAAAACAAGCATCAGATAATCCTATCCAATTTTGGGAATCTTTTGCAAAATCTGAATTAGATTGGTTTGAGCCATTTCAAACTGTATTAGATAACGAAAATGCGCCCTTTTTTAAATGGTTCAAAGAAGGGAAACTCAATATTACATATAACTGCTTAGATAGACATATTAAGAGAGGGTTTGGAGGAAAGACTGCACTTATATGGGAAGGCGAACCCGGAGATAGCAAAAAATACACTTACGAAGAACTTCTAAAAGAGGTATGTAAAGCAGCTAATGCATTAAAAGAAATTGGCGTAAAAAAAGGAGACTTAGTATGTATCTACATGCCGATGATTCCTGAAGCGATGTTTGCGATGTTAGCTTGTGCAAGAATTGGCGCTCCTCATTCAGTTGTCTTCGGAGGATTTTCTTCAGAAGCTTTAAAAGATAGGTTAATTGATGGAAACGCCAGATTTGTTATTACTGCTGATGGTGGTTTTAGAAAAGATAAGGTGATTGAACTTAAGCAAGCAGTTGATGCGGCCATTGAAAGTGGGGCAGATAAAGTTGTTGAAAAAGTAGTTGTTGTTCAACGATCCCAAAAAAATATATCGATGGTTGATGATAGAGATTTTTGGTGGCACGAATTATTAAAAGATCAAAAAAATCATTGTGAACCAGAAATAATGAATAGCGAAGATAGACTTTTTATTCTTTATACTTCGGGGTCTACTGGCAAGCCCAAAGGTGTAGTTCACACTACAGGTGGTTATAATCTTTGGTCCCATTTGACATTTAAATGGATTTTTGACTTAAAAGATGATGATATTTACTGGTGTACTGCTGATGTTGGTTGGATTACAGGTCATAGTTACATAGTCTATGGGCCTTTATCTAATGGTGGTACAACCTTAATGTATGAGGGAGTGCCAAGACCCTCAAATTTAGGGGCTTTTTGGGAAATTGTTCAAAAATATAAGGTTTCTATTTTTTATACTGCTCCAACTGCAATAAGAGCATTTATGAAGTCTGGGCGCGAAATCCCTGATAAATATAATCTTGAGAGTCTTAGGCTTTTGGGCACAGTTGGAGAACCAATTAATCCTGAAGCATGGATGTGGTACAAAGATGTTATTGGTAAAAATAAATGCCCTATTGTTGATACTTGGTGGCAAACTGAGACTGGTGGTGTGATGATAAGTCCCTTGCCTGGAGTGGTTGCTACAAAGCCAGGTTCTGCTACTTTCCCTCTGCCAGGAATCGAAGTTGAAATCGTCGATAAGAATGGAGATAAGGTTAAGGAGAACGAGGGTGGCTATTTAATTGTTAAGAAACCATGGCCAGGAATGATGAGAACAATTCACGGAAACTCAGAGAGATATTTGGAGAGTTATTGGGAATATATTTCCTTTAAGGGAGAAAAAAATGTTTATTTTGCTGGAGATGGAGCACGCATTGATGAAGATGGATATATATGGATTATGGGAAGAGTTGATGATGTCATAAGTGTTTCAGGACATCGGTTAGGAACAATGGAAATAGAATCTGCTTTGGTAAGTCATAAATCAGTTGCAGAGTCTGCAGTAGTGGGCAAAAAAGATGATTTAAAGGGTGAAGTTATAGTTGCTTTTGTATCTCTAGAGAAACACGTGAACAGTTCTGCAGAATTAGTAGAGAATTTGAAGAAACATGTTGTTAATGAGATTGGAATTATAGCAAAGCCTGAAAAAATTATAATTTCTGACTCTCTTCCTAAAACACGTAGTGGAAAAATTATGAGGCGAATTTTAAGATCTTTGGCTGCTGGAGAAAAAATTAGTGGTGATATAAGCACTCTTGAAGATAGTTCTGTTTTGGAAAAGCTAAAAGAATTTTTCTAATCAGATTCATCAATTAAATTGGAAATTTTTTTTATAGTATTTCTCTTGAATTCATCATCGGCCCAGTCTCCCAAGAAATTTTCTCTTAGTCCTGCGCTTGCAATTATAGTGTGTGTACCTTTTAACATTACCCCCTTAGAATTATCTTCTTTTCTTGCTTTCAGACACGAAAATAATTTATCTGTTTGATCTAATTCATCTGAGTTGAATTTTATTAGGAAGTTATTTTTTTGATTATATGTTCTTTCAATTAATCGCAAAGTTCTTTCAGGGCTTGGGCTAAATTCACTATTGAATTCTAATTTTTGAGAAATTTTTTTCAATAATGGAATTGATTTGTTAGCACTGAAGTTATTAAAACTAATTGATATGAATTTTTCGCAATTTCTTCCACCATCAGGAGAAATTAGATGAAGTTTGCAGCCAAGGCTATGACCAATTCTTATTGAAGGAATTGATGCTCCTATTCTTTTGTATAAAGATAATCGGCAATTCTTGAAATCCCTCCATGCTTTATTAGCAAGTTGTTGGTGATCAAATTGTGGAGTGTATTTATATGCATGTACTGCATAGTTTTTATTAATTAAACTCTCTATGAATCTTTTATAAGTTAAATCTGGTTTAGAAGCTAGATAACTGCCACCAATAAATTCCACAATTTTTTTTGGGTTTGAAGGCCAATAACAAAAATTATTAAATTGATGTTTTGTATAAGGCATTTTTTATAAAATTATTTTCTAAATCTAAAAAAAGGGTTTAAAACTTATTTTTATAAAATTTGTTTAATTTATATTAATTTAAAAGAAATTTTTGTTATTTGCGTCAAGATAAATAAAAGTGTTTTCAAGTAGTTGGAACTATTTAACAAAAAAGAATTAAATCAATTGGATTTTCTTCAGGGCCAAATTAATAGTAACCCTTTTGAAAAAAACGTTACTTATCAAGATAAAAAAATTGAAAAAATTTTAATTCTTGATACTGAAACAACAGGTTTAGATGAAAATAAAGATGAAGTGATAGAGATAGGTTGTATTTTGTTTGATGTATCTTATAAATGTGTACTTTCACAGGTCTCATTTTTATTCCCGGTTAATAATAATGAAGCCGAATATGTCAATGGTATTTCTGCAGAAGTAACTAATATCTCTCAACCATGGGAAGATGGATTGAGTTTCTTTTTAAAACTTGTTGATTGTTCGGATTTCATTGTCGCGCATAATGTAGAGTTTGATAAGAAATGGTTTGGGAAAGGAAGATTACCTAAACTTAATAAAAAATGGATATGTAGTTTGGAGGATATTAATTGGTCTTTTCAAAAATCACTAAAAAATAGACCCTCAGTTACTGATCTAGCTTTATCTTTTTCAATTCCAGTTTGGAATTTACATAGAGCTTTATCTGATTGCTTTTACCTATCTGAGGTCTTCAAAAAATGTGATAATTTAGAGGAACTTCTACTTAAAGCTACTGAACCAAGGTTTTTATATAAAGCACTGATTAGTTACGAAGATAGGTCTCTAGCTAAAAATGCTGGGTTCAGATGGAATAGTCCTGTGCAAGGTGCTTGGTCAAGAAAATTAACTACTGATGAGGCAAAAAATCTTGATTTTAGAGTAGAGATTTTGAATTAATATTCAATAAATTTTTAACTCAGAAAATATCTAGTGCATCTTACAGGGCATCCATTTATTACCCATTTTATGTGCTCCTGTACAACCGTATTTTGAGGCAGCCTTTTCAGCTTCTTCTTTAGTGTTAAATAGATCTGACATTATATTTTCTCTGCTTGAATTTGAAATTTGTTTGGAATGATTATGATGATTTTTTTGAGGATTAGGTGAATACTCCCATATTCCCATAGTTGTTACACCAGCGGAGATAATTCCCATCCCTACTACTGATAAATTGACTATTCCCATTGCTACTGCCCCAAAAGAAAATACTCCCATTGGGACTATTCCAATACTTATAACTCCCATTGGTACTATGCCTATTGAGACTATACCAAGTGGAGCTATTCCAAAAGCAATTTTTTTTGGTTTTGTACCGCAATGCTGATTCTCTTTATTTTTATTAATTCCCAATAGTTTTTCTAAATGTTAAATTAAAATTGTCTCACAGAACAACCAATCAAAGATTAATTTCTACTTAAATTAAAAATTTTGAATTATTTTCTAGAACTTTGAATAACCTAAAAAACCTTAGAGGAACAGTCGACCTATTGCCTGATCAACTAATAAAGTGGCAAAACGTTGAGAAAATTTTATTAGAGCAGCTTACAAGAGCATCCATCAAAGAAATAAGAACACCAATATTGGAAATGACCGAATTATTTATAAGAGGAATTGGTGAAGGAACAGATGTTGTCAGTAAGGAAATGTATACTTTTCTTGATAGGGGAGAGAGATCCTGCACTCTTAGGCCTGAAGGAACGGCTTCCGTTGCGCGAGCGTTAATACAAAATGGTATGTCGTCTAATCCACTTCAGAAACTTTGGTACATGGGCCCTATGTTTCGATATGAAAGACCTCAAGCAGGCAGGCAAAGACAGTTTCATCAGTTAGGTGTTGAGTTTATAGGATACGATTCAGTTAGAAGTGATGTTGAAATTGTTGCTTTAGCTTGGGACGTCTTGAGTCAATTAGGAATAAAAGAACTTAATCTTGAAATAAATACATTAGGTGATGTAAGTGATAGATTAAATTTTCAGAAATCCTTTTTAAAATGGCTAGAAATAAATAAAAATTCTCTAGATTTAGATTCTCAGAATAGGATTAATAAAAATCCCTTAAGGATTTTGGACTCTAAAGATATTCAAACAAAAAAAGCTCTTGAAAATGCTCCAAGATTATTTGATTTTTTGTCTGAAAAAAGTCATAAAAGATATTCAGATTTTAAAAAACAATTAGAGGTTTTAAAAATACCTTATGTGGAAAATTTTAATCTAGTGAGAGGTTTAGATTATTACACCCATACGGCCTTTGAAATTACTAGTGGCGCTCTAGGCTCTCAAGCTACAGTTTGCGGAGGAGGAAGATACGACAATTTAATAAAACAAATGGGAGGGCCAAATACCCCTGCTATTGGATTCGCTATTGGTTTAGAAAGATTAATTTTACTTGCGGGGAAAGAGTTCGAAGTCCCAAGAAATACTGATATTTATATTATTAATCAGGGCTTCATTGCTGAACCATTAGCTATGGATCTATCAAGAAAATTAAGAAATTATGATTTGTTAGTTGAGTTGGATTTAAGTGGATCCTCATTCTCTAAACAATTTAAAAAGGCTAATAAACTAAAATCTAAAAGTATTATTGTTATTGGTGATGATGAAGCGACTAAAAGGGAATTTATTATAAGGCTCTTTGATCAATCAGGTGATGGGAATAAAGAAGAGGTTATTTCTTTAGAGAATGATTTTGAATTAGAAAAGTGGATAAATAATAACTTACTTGCAAAGTGATGCTTTTAAAGTTAGTAATAATTTTTCTTTTTTTATTTATTTTTTTTCTTAATTTAAAGAATTTTCTTAAATTAAAAAGAAAACAAAAAGTTCTAAAGGTTAAAAAATTAACAACTTTCAATAAGAAGAATCTCAATAATTGGATGAATTTAACTAAAAAAGAAAGATATAATTTATCAAAACAAGATTCTGTTAACTATATGGATAGAAGAAAACTTTTATTAGATGAAATTAGAAATGAATATAAAAAAATATCTAGAGAAAATTCTGAAGAGAACATTAAGAAAAAATAATTATGGAAAATTTTTGGACTTCTAATAAATCCATAAATGGACTGAGACATTTTATTTTAGTAAACGAGACTAAAGAAAAAGGAAATATTTCTTATTTAATGGTTTCTGTAGTTGATTCTGAAGTTAATTTAAAAACTACTTACGAAGAGTTAATAAATAGTGGAAATTGGCATAAAGGTTGGTTAAATCTTCCAAAGCTTCAATCTATAACTGAAGAATATGTTGACTATAAATCCCTCAAAAAAGGGGAAAGTATAGATGAGATATTTATTAATGAAGATTCTTTATTTAATATTTCTTAATTTTAAATAAATCTTTCAAATACCTTCTCTTTATAATTACTAGGTTTTTTGTTACTTAATAATTATTTAAAAGTTTTACCCCTTTCAAAAAAATAAAATTAACGTTATCAAGGATTAATAATATTTACTTAATTCAATGTTAGGGGATATATGGAGCTCATCTGAGTTGACTGCTGAACAACTAGGAATAACTGAAATTAAACTTTCTTTTTTACGTGAAAATGGGATACTTAAACCTGGGATTCATTGGAAAAGTTCTCCACTCGGTCAGAAAAAACCTTGGAAACCCAAAGCTCTTTATAATATAAAAATGTGCAGAAAAATAATAAATAAATTTTATTTTGAAGAAAAATATAATATTGCAGCCTAAAAATAATATATTTTTTGATTGACTTGAATAAATAAAATCTCTATTCGATTAGATTCTCATCCTTACAAGCAATTAGAGTGTTTTGCAAAGTTGGATATAAGTTAATCATATTTATATATTGTTTAGATTTTCTGTATGATTTTGCAGCCTTTTTGTAATGAACTTCTGATTTCATTTCTAGTGAAAATTTTCCAGAATACTTTTGAAAAGTAGTCATAATATTAGATGTCTTATCCCATATTTAATAATTGTTTTGCAATGAGGCAATAAACAAAATGTTTTTATGAAACAAAACATCGTTTAATGTCAGCAAAATGAAATTTATTAAACTTATTTGAATTAGAAAATGTTTGTTTATTTTATTAAAATTTTATCTTTGAGAATAATTTTTCTTCATTAAATCTACCTTCTTTGCTCTTCGATTGCCTTATGAAGATTTTTTGTTTAGTAATTGTTAGGATTACTAACCTTTACAATTTTGTTATGAATTCAACTGTTTGGTGAAATATAAAGTATTCTCAAAACGTTTAAGCTAATCAATTCCTAAATGCAAACATATGGAAATCCAGATACTACCTATGGATGGTGGGCTGGTAATTCAGGTGTAGCGAATCGCTCAGGAAAATTCATTGCTGCTCATGTAGCTCATGCAGGATTAATTGTTTTCTGGGCGGGTGCATTCACCCTTTTTGAACTTTCACGATTTGACCCAAGCGTCCCAATGGGTCATCAACCTCTAATCGTTCTTCCTCATTTAGCAACTCTTGGAATAGGGTTTGATGCTAATGGCGTTGCTATGGGAGATACTAAACCTGTTCTAGCGATAGCAATAGTTCACTTAGTTTCTTCTATGGTTTTAGCAGCTGGGGGACTTTTACATTCTTTACTTCTTCCTGGAAATCTTGAAGATTCTGATGTTGCAAGAGCCAGAAAATTCAATATTGAATGGGACAATCCAGACAAATTGACATTTATTCTTGGTCACCATCTAATTATTCTTGGTTTCGCAGTTATTGCTTTTGTTGAATGGGCAAGAGTGCATGGAATTTATGATCCAGCTATTGGTTCTGTAAGACAGGTTGAGTATGAATTAAATTTGGCCAAAATTTGGAATCACCAGACAGACTTTTTGACTATTGACAGTCTTGAAGAAGTAATGGGAGGTCATGCTTTCCTTGCATTCGTTGAGATTACTGGTGGTGCTTGGCATATTGCTACTAAGCAAGTTGGTGAATATACCAAATTTAAAGGTAAAGGACTTCTCTCTGCGGAAGCTGTTCTCTCATGGTCATTAGCTGGAATAGGTTGGATGGCTATTATCGCAGCCTTCTGGAGTGCTGCTAACACAACAGTATATCCAACTGAATTCTTTGGTGAACCACTTGAATTGAAATTTAGTATTTCTCCTTATTGGGTAGATACTGTTGATCTCCCTGATGGTGAGTACACTTCAAGGGCTTGGTTAGCTAATGTTCATTACTATTTCGGATTCTTCTTTATTCAAGGCCATCTATGGCACGCTCTAAGAGCACTAGGCTTTGATTTCAAGAGAGTTACAAATGCTATCAGTAACATTGATAGTGCAACAGTTACTCTTAAAGATTAATTCTTAAATTTAATCACTAATATCAAAAGGCTCCTAAATAAGGAGCCTTTTTTATTTGAAAAATTTTGTTTATTAATTTAGATTTAGAATTATATATTTTTGAAATCATTGAATATTTTTTCGATACAGAATAAAGATATTTTTTCAAATTCTCTATTGATAAGTTTTTTTGGATTGTTAATTATATTTTTTTTGTTGGTTTTTGGAAGGAAATTTAAACTAGCTGTTCAACTCGAGAGATTTGGATTGCCGATAGCAGTCATATCAGGAATTTTAGGTATATCTATAGGCCCATTTGGTGCGATACACTTTCTACCAAAAGAAACATTAAATGTTTGGAGTAATTTTCCTACTCCTCTTTTATCATTAGTCTTCGCAACTTTAATGATGGGAAGACCTATACCGAATATAAATGGTTTAGTTAAACCGATTTTTAATCAATTTCTATTAGCTCTTTCACTAGGTTTCGGGCAATTTTTTGTCGGCGGCCTTGTTGTTAAATATTTTCTGCCTACATCTATGGACGCAAATCCTCTAATGGGTTGTTTAATAGAGGTAGGTTTTGAGGGCGGTCATGGAGCTGCATCAATAATCGGTGAAAGTTTTAATAAACTAGGTTTCCCAAATGGTTTAGATCTTGGTTTGGCTATGGCAACAATGGGTCTCTTATCCTCTTCAATATTGGGTAGTATATTCATCTTCCTTGGTAGAACTTTAGGTCTTTCAGATACTGAGGAAATTCTTGAACAAAAAGATACTCTAAAGGGAAAAAATAAGACAGGAATTTTTGCAGATTTAAGAATTTTTATAATAAATCTTGGATTCTCTGGTTTAGCAATTTCTTTTGGTGTTTTGCTACTTAAATTTTTAAGGTATATTTCAAGTTCTTTTGGAGATTTTTCGAAGGAAATTATTTTTTCACTACCAGTATTCCCTTTTATCCTTATAGGTTCTCTCCTTATAAGATATATTTTAGAGAAAACCAAAAATACAGAATTTATTTCAAATATTCTGCAAAGGGAGATTGGTATTTTATCCACAGATTTGTTGATTTTTACAGCTATGGCGAGTTTAGATATCGCAGTTGTTTTTGATAATTGGATACTTATTTTAGTGTTTACTATTTTCGGTTTATTTTGGAATTTAATCTGCATTGCTTATTTTGCATACTTTATTTTTGATGATTATTGGTTTGAAAAAAGCTTGATAGAGTTTGGGAACTCTACAGGTGTAGTCGCTTCTGGGTTACTTCTTTTAAGACTTGCAGATCCTAAAAATATTTCTAAGACTTTACCAATTTTTACGTCAAAACAGCTTTTCGCTCAATTAATTCTTTCTGGAGGACTATTCACAGTTCTTGCACCATTAATGATTTCTAAAATTGGGTTAGATTATTGGACAGAAATTTGTGCCCTAATTACATTCGCAATTCTTTTTATTGCATTGATTTTTAATAAAGTAGAGATGAAAAAGTTTCAATAAGAACCCTAGAATAGTATTAGCCTAAATTTTATTTTAATGTCATTTACTACCTACGATATTCCACCTCAAGAAAATAAAGGGAAGTGGTTTAGGAGTCATTTACTAGGAAGGGAAATCGAACTAGGAGAATTGTATAGTCTTGGATCAAATGATTTAGATTTGCTTATGGCGGAGACTGCAGAAATTAGAAGCGATCTTGATTTTAAGGAAAAAAATATTGGAAAATTTAGGACTGCAGGATATTTTTTGGAGTTAGCAAGAATAATTGAAAAAAGGAAGTTGTTAGAAAGTTAATTAAAAGGAAAATAATTCTTTCTATAATTAGGTTCCCATAATTCGTATTTATACATTAAGGATTTAAATTCTTTATTTTTCTCAAATGAATCTAACCAGTTTTTTATCGAGGGTTCAAAATAATTTATCCTTTTTTGACTTTCACAAGCGATTCTAAATTGTCTTACAAAAGGCCAAACAGACCAATCAGCGATTGTGGGGCTATCTCCAAAAAAATATTTGTTTTCTGCAAGTAGTTCGTTCCATCTCTTTATAAATTTAATAGCATTTGTGAAATGAAATTCTTCATCACTATCTTTATATCTTGTGGCATATTTAAATCGATCTAAATGATATTTGAATTCGTTATCGTTTTCATTAATTATTTCAATAATATCTTCCTTTTTGTTTTCAGGAAAATAAATTAATTTGATGTTTTCCTTTTTCGACTCTGAGAGAGCCCACAGCATAATTTCAAGACTTTCTTCAATAACTTCACTATTTTTTTTTATAAGAATTGGAACTGTTTTCGTCTTTGAATGATTTAAAAAATCTTGAGGTTTATTTTTTAAATCAATTTCTCTTATCTCTACTTTTATTTCGCAAATTAACAGGGCCCATCTTGCACGAATTGCATATGGACATCTTCGAAATGAATATAAAATATCGTTTTTCATATTGTAAAAACTTTTAATTTCCCTAATTCTTTTAGTATTATCTAAGTAGGAACAGTATTAATTTTACAACGCAAATGTCGGGATATGTTTACCTTATTAGAGTAGGAGACCTTTATAGGATTGGGAAAACGGATAATCTTGAAAAGAAAATTAAAAAATTAAAGCCAGATGAATTATTAACATCAATTATGACTAAGGAGCCAGAAACTCTTGAAGCAAGATTACTAAGAAAATATAAGTCGCAAAGAATTCCTGAAACTGGTTATTTAAAGCTTTCTAAAAGACAAATTAGAGATTGTAAAAAGCAATTTGAATTAAAGGGTAGCTTACCTCACACTTTAGATGCTGAAGTTTCTATAACTCTATTGGCATCTTTTTTATTGTTTTCATTAGGATCTTTTATTTTTAATTATTTAAATTTTGGATTTGTAAAATCTATATCTTATTCTTTCGGAATGGCATCTCTACCAATGGTTATATTATTTATTACAGGTAGTTTTGGCGGATACTTTTCTGAAGATTTATCTCTTTTTTCATTGTTAACTAATCGAATAAAAGGTTTATTTATTGCAATCGCAATGCTTTCAATGGCTTACTTAATTTTTAATTTAGGTTAAATTTCATAGTTACAATTTAAGGCGATTTCAAATGGAACTGATTGGGAAGGTAACTTAAGAATAGTTGAGCATATTTCAGCAATATCTTCAGGTTGTGTCATGCTTGATTTGTCTAAAGAAGAGATATTTTGGGCCATTTTTGTATTAACCCAGCTTGGGCAAATTGCAGAAATCCTTATATTTTTATCCCAACCTTTATTTCTCATAGTTTGGCATAATCCCATCAAAGCAAACTTTGAAGAAGAATAAGCGGCTAAATCACCTTTGGATCTTTTCCCACTCATTGATACTAAAACAATAATTCTTCCTCTTCCAGAGGTACATAAATGATCCCAAGAAAGCCTACATAAATGCCAAATTGCCAAAAAATTGATATTTAATGTATTTAAAATATCTTCTTCATCACCATCTTTGTATAAGAAAGGAACTTTTGATAATACTCCAGAACAATTTATTACTGAATCAAATCCTCCAAATTCATCTACGGTATTCTTTATCCAATTTTCGGCTGTAATTTTTTTTAAAGCATCATATTGGTTGATTATAATTTTCCCTTCTGGCCATTTTTTTGGATCAATAGCGCTTCCTTTTAATGATTCTAAATCTCTTATACCAACACTAATTCTATTGCCTTCTTTTAATTCTTTATGTGCAATATTTAGTCCAATACCTCTACTGGCTCCACTTATTAATATGGTTCTCATTTTTTAACTATATGTTTGGAAATATTATCCTAAGTAACATTTTAAATTCTCTTCCATGCATAATCATAAGACCTTTCTTTACACTCCATGGAGCCTTTATAAACATCACGCACATAGCATATACAATCTCTTTTAAAGAAAGAGTATCAGTTAGAAACCCATACCATTGATTTTTAGGTAGTTGGAAAAAACTGCCAAAAAATTCTCTTAATAGTTTCTCATCAAATCTCATGAGTTTTTCTAAGCCAAATTGGTAAAGTGATTTCTTCCTAATTAATTCTTTTGACCATAAAGTTTCCCAACCTTTTCTAGCAATATGATAGGTACTTAGATTTTTGTTTTTAATTGCTTCTGAGACCGCCTTTGCGACAAGTGGAGCTCTTCTTAAAACATTACCAATTAAATATCCAGATGCAGGATGTACCATTGAAGCAGCACCACCATATCCAAGTATTTGTTGTTTGAAATCTGGGATTGGCATATTCATAGGAAGAAATAAGCCAAGCTCTTCGTGCTGCATGCTTGTGATTGATATATTTCGATAAGAAAGCCTCTTCTCTAGTCTCTCTTTTAAATTTTCCATTGTTAGAGGATTTACCAAACCAAGAGATGTCTCTTCAAGAAAATATTTCCCATCCCCCATATCCATGGCATAAAGAAAAGTTGGCGGTTCTTTTTTTTGCTCTTCGTTAAGATGGTCGTTTCTATAGTCCATTAATACAAACTGCCCTTTCTTAAGTGGAGGTTTACTAAAATTACCTACTATCCCATAACAAGTTTGGACTGCTAAGGGACCACAGGATTTTAATTTAAGAAAAACAGGATCATACCCTGTTGCATCTACTACTAATCTTGCAGAGTAAGTTTTGCCATCTTTTGTAGTTACTGTACTTTTGTATTTTTCAAAATGTATTTTGTTTGCAAAGCCTTGATGCCATTTAATAAAGGACTTATTGCATTCGTTAAACCAATAATTGTGGAGTTTCTTCTTATCAAATAGTCCATAATCTAGTGAATGTTCCGTGGCTTTATTCTCGTCGTCCTGCTCTTCTAAAGCGCCATGCCCAAAAAAACTTACAGTATTCTTCCATCTATATTCAAGTAAATCCTGAAGCCCGAGTTGGTCAACTTCTTTCCCCCAAATGCCATATGTATTTGGCCAAGGTTCATCTGGTCCATTTGGAGAAAGCACTTCAACATCTAATTTTTCCTTCCCTAAAGCTGAGGCAATAGCCATACCTGCAGGCCCTGCACCCAAAACAAGAACATCTGGCATATTTTCTTTTGACATTAAATATAAATCTTATGATTAAAGAAATTTATGGAACAAATTATTACTTCTGAGCCTAGAATTATATTATTCATCCAATATTGGTAATGAGAGTAGATTAATAATAATCAAATTACTCAAATACTAGTGACTAAGTTTTCAGTGTTTTAACAATAATTTATAAGATTACAAAATAAAAAAAAACTTAATTTATTTTTTTATCATAAAAAAAATATATGAATTTAAATGATTAAAAATAAAAATATTTTAATTACTGGAGGTAATTCAGGGATAGGTTTTTTTGCCATTATTAATTTACTGAAGACAAAAAATATTTTATATGTTGTAATAAAAAACGAATTCAGAAAGAATGAATTTCTCAGAAAAATCGAAAAACATTTTGATAAAAATTACCTTAGTAAATTTTTAATTATTATCGAAAATTGTGATCTTTCAGATCTAGATAATATTAAAAAAATTAAAGATTACTTTATTAGTAAAAAAATTTTTTTAGATGTTCTTGTTTTAAATGCAGGATTGCAATATACAGGCTCTTTTTACCCTAAAGTATCAAAACAAGGAATAGAACTAACTTTTGCGGTAAATCATCTTGCACATTTTTACTTGGTAAATGTCTTAAAAAATTTTATTAGAGATAAAGAAGAATCTAGAATCATTATTACATCATCAGATGTACACGACCCCAAAAGTTCAGGTGGCAATATAGGAAAGAAAGCGGGACTTGATAATCTAATTAATTTAAGAAAAAAAGTAACTGGGCAATTTTTAAATTTTAATGCTGATGAAGCTTATAAAAATAGTAAGTTATGTAATATTTTGTTTGCTAAAGAACTTGAAAAAAAATTAAAAATTTCATCTAGTAAAATTTCAGTAATTACTTGGGCTCCTGGTCTAGTAATACCAAATGATGATTTTGGTTTTTTTAGATACAGTAAGCGTTTTAATCTCTTTGGATATTTAATTTTTTCTAAAGCTGCAAAAAATATTTTAGGAATTTCTGAAAGTTTAGAAAATGCTGGTAGGATACTTTCTGAAATTGTTTTTGATTCAAATTTAAATAATATTGGTTACGTTCATTTAAGTAATAAACTTATATCTTTTAAAAAACATAAATTAGTTGAAAGTAAGGTTAGTGATGAGGCAAATAATTCTGAGTTGGCTTCAAAACTCTGGATTTTAAGTGAAGAGATTTGTAGATCATTTGGCTTTGTTACTTTCAATATTTAAGGTTTGTGTTGGGAATGCAAACTCTATATTGTTAACCGCAAATTCCTCAATAATTCTTAAATTTACAGATTGTTGAGCTTCCATTGCGGCGAGATAATTATTTGTTGGGATGTAATAAACAAGTTCGAAATTAAGACTGAAGTCGCCGAAATCTGTGAAATGACATCTATCAAAAGACGCATCTTTTGTCTCTTCAACTATTTTTTTAATTATTATTGGAATCAATTTCATAAGTTTTGGTGAGGTTTCATAAACAACTCCCAATTTATGTACTAACCTTCTTTTTTCCATTTGTGCGTAATTTGAAATTATTCCATTTGTTAGGGCGCTATTGCTCATTACTATTACTTCTCCATTAATACTTCTTATCCTTGATGATCGTACTCCCACTCTCTCAACCATTCCAAGGACTCCATCAGATTTTATAAACTCACCTTTTTGAAAAGGTTTATCAAGCAAAATTGTTATATATTCAAAGAACTCCTGAACTGGATCTTTCAAAGCTAATCCTGCTCCAATACCTCCTGCACTTAGTAAAGCCCAAATAGCAGTCATTTGAACACCTATATTTTGTAAGAAAAAAATTGATCCAATAGTCCATGTTAATGCTTTTATCAATGGAGTTAGTGAAGATACCATCGAACTAATTGAGGAATCATTAATTTTCGAGGTCGATTCTGTTAAAGATCTTATTAAAACTTTGTTAAGAGCTTTAATAATGATTATTAATATAAATAATTTCAAAATATTCAATAAGACAGAGATGAAAGTTATTTCATCAGCAAAAAAATAGTCAATTGAAAAATAAAATGAGAGGAGGAAACCTATAGGTTTTATAATTCCAGAGATCACCTCAAAAATAAAATCATCGAAATTTGTTTTTGTTCTTTTGGAAATCTTTTTAAAAAATATTTTTGAAACTTTTGAAATTATTATCGATAATAAAGTTCCAATAAAAAAAATAGATATTGATAGAAGGAAGTTTTCAGTAACTAATTTCATATTCAAATAAACCCTTAAAATTTAGCTCTAATAAAATTTTAAATTATCTCTAAATAACAAACCAGTCTTTATTTTTCATTTAACTCAATATTATGTTTCTAATTTCTTTAAATTCTTCTCTATCCGCAGTTTTGCATAATTCAAAAATTATTGATTCAGTTGTTGTTAAGATCGCCCCACTCTGAGTCATTCTTTGTAATGCTATTTCATGATCTACCCTATTTCGACTTCCCATGGAATCTGATATGAGAATAACTTCAAATCCTTTTTGTAAACAATCTAAGACTGTTTGTTGAATACAAATATGCGTTTCGATCCCACAAACTATCAAATTAGTAATTTTCTTATCTTTAAGTTCTTTCAAAAAATCTTCTAATTTAGCTAGGCTAAATTCCATTTTTTCAAATTTTCTAAATTCTGCTATCGGTGATAATTCAGGTATCGTTACCCCCAATTTGAGTGGGTTTTGTTCAGATATAAATATGTTTTCTTCTAAAATATGGTAAGCATTTATTAGCTTTTTAATATTTTTGATTATTGAATCCTTATTAAAAATTGGTCTTATTATTTTTTCCTGAATATCAATAATTATCAAGGCGTTTACTTTCGATGATAATTTATCAGAAGAGATTTCTTGATTATTCATCATTCACATATAAAGATACATTTAACATAATATTTTGAAGAACTTTAGTAAACATTTAAATAAAAAAGTTGTTTTACTCTCATCTAGAGTTATTATTGAGAATAGCCAAGTGTTGATTTTGTCATTATCCCCTCAATACAAAGTAATCACATCTCCCCTTGGTGATGGATTACATAAAGATGGGAAGAGATTAACTCCTCAGAGGTTAAAGGTTCTTAATTTATTTGAAAATATTGGCTCTGGAAAGCATCTTAGTGCTGAAGAGGTTCATGAAAAGTTACTTAAAACAAGCTCCAAAGTTTCACTAGCAACAATTTATAGAACTTTAAGACTCTTAGTGCAAATGGGTTTGCTTCATGAATTAGAACTCAGCGAGGGTGGACACAGATATGAATTGCTTAGTAACGATACACCGGATCATCATCATTTGATTTGCATTAGGTGTGGAAGAACAGAAGAATTCGAAAATGATGAGGTTTTAGAAGCAGGCAAAGTTGCAGCAAAAGTTAATGGTTTTAAACTAATTGAATCCTCTTTAAATGTAAGAGCAATTTGTCCTAATTGCATCTAGCAGGTTTTAACTTAAAGACCCTCCACAACTTGACCCTGCACCTGCAGTGCAAGCAAAACAATGTTCTTTTACAGCTACCCCGTAGTCAAAAGTAAATGATTCATGCAAAAGATCAAAAAGTGTCTTTGGTCCTTTATTCTCTCGGAAATTTATCTGTTGGTTAAAGTCACAATCATAAATTTCTCCTAGCCAATTTACGCTAATTGTCTTTTTACACATTAAATTTTCTAAATTTTTTTCATTAAAATTTTCTTTTAGTAATTTGTAATAAGTATTTAGTTTTCCTTCTCTTCTAAGAGATTCTTCATATCTATTTATTGGCATATTAGTTATTGTGTATAAATTATTAAAAACGATATTGTATTTTTCGAATAGAATTTTCTTATAATCCTTCTCTAATATTTCCTGAGAAGGAGGCAGAATTGGGCTTACAGGATTGTAAACAAGGTTTAATTGTAATCCATTTTCTCTCTTTCCATAGCCTAAATCATTAAGAATTTTTATGGCATTAATACTTTTTTCAAAAACGCCAAAACCCCTTTGAAAATCAACATTATTTTTTTCATAACACGGTAGCGAAGCAGTAACTATCACTTTATTTTTTGCAAGAAATTGAGGAAGATCTTCATAACCTTCTTCAAAAAAAATTGTCAAATTGCACCTATCAATAATATCTACTTGTTTTGTGTTTAAGCTGGTTATTAGGTTTTTAAATTTTGGGTGAAGTTCTGGCGCGCCACCTGTAATATCTAAAGTCTTGATTTTGTATTTTTCAATTATCTTTGGAATAAGAGATATCATTTCATTGGACATCTTTTCAGTCCTTAGGGGACTCGAATTGACATGACAATGCTTACAAGCCTGATTACATTTATAACCTATGTTAATTTGCAATGTTTCTATAGGCTCTTTATATATTGAGGGGAATTTTTCTTTCATGAATCTATTATTTATAAATTGTCATTCGAAAATAAAAAAGTCAACTATTTTTTCTAAAGTTTGATCTCTCATTAGCAAGTTCAATAAACCAACTTTTATATTCTTTGGGACCATTTTTAAAAACTATGTCAAATTTTAAATTGTCATGAATATCACTGATCCCTATTAAACCAGTTTTTTTTGTACAGGGTCTTTCAACTTCACCAGAACTACTATCTACAAAAATTATTTTATTCTTAATCCCAAATTCATTACCTAATATTTGTATTAATTCTAGAAAAGACCTGTCACTTCCTCCTCTTGAATAACTTTTTTCATCATTATTTTTTTTCGATGTGACTGTGTCACCAACTCCTACAATCAAAGGCATATCTTCTTTTTGAATAGTTCTTTTGCATAAATCAATTTTTTCCGTAACGGAATTTGGAGAGTTTCTAAAATTAAAATTTCTTCCAAAAGGAGCTTTACCAGTTTTATCCGCAATAAATTTATTTAAAAGAAATAAAACTCCAGAATCTTTAACTGCTCCTTTAATAAGTAATTGTATGTCTGTTGATCCGATATCATCTTGAGAAGAAAGTTTAATAGTTTCTCTACCATTTTTATTCCCTAAATTTGGTGAAATATGTAGGAAAAATGAGTTTTTGAGGCCTTCGGATTCAGCTTTTAAAATGATTTCATTCATCATTTTTTCAAAACTAATTTGAATAAGCTTTCTTTTATCAGAATCTTCATGAACTAAATCAAATAGACTATTGAAATTTATCGTTGGCGAGAAGCGTGTTTCACATATTGATTTTACTGCGTGAAAATTGATATCCTCTTGGCTAATTTCAGGAAAAATATTCTTAACTATATAATTAAATTTTGGTCTTATTAAACTAGGTACTTTAGATAAAAAACTTAGTTCTTTTTCTGAGACTCCTTCAAAACTTATTTCACCATTACTTTCTTGATACTCTACTCCACAGGCAGCTAAACCTCTTAAATAAAGTTCTTTGTTTTTAGGCTCAGTAGTGCTCCTTAAACTCCTCTCTATTATTCTATTAACTCCTCTTGGACCTTCATGTTCCCCGCAAGTTAATACAAAGAATTCCTCGGCAAATTCTTTTACTGCATAGATATATTTTGATTCTAATTCTCTAGTCATTGGATCTTTAACTAAAGGGATACAAACTCCGTCAATGTCTTGAATAAATAAGATATTTTTTGAAGAAATTAATTGTTTTTGTTCATTTAAATTACTTGCCATATATTCCATATTTATAATTATTTTTCTTTTAATTTCACTTTCTCAGAAATTATAAATTAAAAAACTCAATATTTTCAATAAATAATTTGCTATGGTCAAAAATTGCTTTAATGTAGAAAAATGTTGGTATGGGTAAGAAATTAAAAAAATTATCAAGAGTTTCCAAAAATGAAGAATAATTTCGTAGAAAACATCAAAGATGAAAAATATTTTTATTCATTGATTGAAAATATCGAGAATAGCAAAGTTGGATTTTACAGTGTTGGTTTATATCCTGCATCACTTGCATACAACTGTGCTATGCATGGAAAATCAAATAATATTCTCTTGGCTCCTAGGGAAGATAGAGATTTGTTAGGTGCTTTCTCAAATGATGTTATTTCTGATATGGATAATGAGATTATTGAAAAGATTAAGAGAATGGGAAATTATTCTTCAGAGGGAAAAATAAAGTCTTTTGATCTAAAAGATCTTCTCTTGAAATGTGAGATAGTTATTCTTGCTTCAAATAGTAATCACATACAAGATGATGTTAAAAATGCTTTAGAACTAAGAAAAAATTTAAAAAGAGAAAATGTGGTTCTTGGCTGTCTAGTCGGTTCTTTTTGTATTGATAATAAAAATAAAAACCCTTTTATTCTTTGTAATAAATATCCAAATTTAGCTTTTTTTACAGGATTTCATCGTCACGGAGCTTTACGAAATCCTAATGATAGTTTTACTGCAAATTTCTGCCATCCTGATGCGCTAACAGCATTAATAGGAGCACGCATTTTGAATCAATTATCACCGAAAATTCAAGTTTCTCCTGGAGTTCACAATATTGAATGTCAATATATAAAATCAATAAAAAATATCTCATCAATATTTGCAGGTTTTGTAAATAACTTTCATTCCGATAAGCCAGGAATGTTGCCTACCATTAATACGATTTTGTTAACTCAATGTTTAGATCAGGCCGCATCAGTATCAATAAAAGTCAGGAAAGAAAATAAATTAGAGAATAAATATCTTTCATTAAAAGAACTTGGTTATGGTGAAGAAATAATTAGTGCAAGGGAAATAATTAATCATAAATTTTGTGAAAAAGGAGATTATACTTTTTCTCAATTAAATGCTGTTAAGGCTGATGTCTTAGGGAGTATGACTCTACCAACTGAAGGAAAACCAACACGTAATTTTCAAGCAGGACAAGTTTTATCAGATATGCTTTTGCAACTCAACAGATGTCCAAAAGATGTCTCAGAATTTGTAAATTGGTGTAATAAATACTCTCTTAGTCAAGGAGGTTTAGAAGGTCTAAAATCTTTAAAATTTTGGCCAGACATTTATCAAGAATTCAAAATTAAAAATAATAATTGTTCAATGATTAATCTAATTTATTTATGCTTTAATGCTAATTCAGAAGAAAAAAAAGAAATTTATAAGGTTTTAATTAGTTCAGAAGAAATCACTAATTTTTGCCAAGAATCTGTGAAATCTGAATTATCTTTCGAACTAAATGAAAAATTAAAAGGAGATTATCTTTTTGATGATATTGAAAACTTTTACAAGAAATTATTTATTGACAGAGAGCAAAACTCCCTTAAAACAAATAAATCTATTAATCAAATTTCTAAAAAAAATCCTACTTATATCAAGGTATTGAAAATTATTAATAAATATTTTAATAATTGATTATTTTTCTAATTTGCTAGAAAGCAAAGTTCTTAATTTATTTACTAATCTTGATTGCAAGGTTAGAATTATTATGGTTTTAAAAGGTTTTTTTTGAAAAAGGAATTAACTCATCGTTCTCATGAACTCAAAGCTCTTGGTTGGAATCAAGAAGACTTAACAAGATACGAAGATTTATGGGACTACAGTCAAAGATGGGGATTAATAAATTTAGAAAGAGAAGACAGACAGTTTTTAAAGAAGGCAGAAAAGTTACTTCCAAAGATCCAAAATAAAAAGATATCCGTTAAAAAAACTATTGAAGAAAAATCTTATTATCTATGGTTAAACTTTTACCTCGATGAAATTAATATTTTTAGTAAATCTAATCTTCCAAAAAATAAATATGGTGTTTGGACACTCTTAATTGAAGAGGAAATAAAACTTCTTAAGGAATTACAACCAGTAATGGGTCTTCCAGATACTTTAAAAGCTAAGAATCTATTCGAAAATAGAAAAGAGCTTATAAATAAAGCTTTTAGCGAATTTGATGCAAAGAACAATGTTAAGTGTTTCAATTTTGATGAGGTTCTTAACAAATCTGAAAAAGATGTTGGTAAGAACTGGAAATCAATTACTGAAAAAGATCCTGAGGCTAATAAAACTTTTCCAATAATTGATTCCGCAAATATTGAGAAACTCAGATCTGCGATAAAAGAAGACTTTTGTTCATATATGAAAGATAACTACCCCTCATTAAAAAAGGATTTATAAATATTTATCTTTTTTTTGTTTTTTTTTGGGACTTTTTTAAGTTAAATAGATAATAGGATTATTTTAAAATTTTGAGCAACCAAAAGTTCGAGACGCTTCAGTTACATGCAGGCCAAGTGCCTGATCCAACTACAAATTCGAGAGCAGTACCCATTTATCAAACTAGTTCCTATGTCTTTGATAATGCCGAGCATGGAGCTAATCTGTTTGGATTAAAAGAATTTGGAAATATTTATACTCGACTTATGAACCCGACTACAGATGTCTTCGAAAAAAGAATGGCAGCTTTGGAGGGAGGTATGGCAGCACTTGCAACTTCCTCAGGTCAAGCTGCTCAATTCTTGGCAATCGTGAACTGCATGACAGCAGGGGATAATTTTGTCTCTACATCTTTCCTGTATGGTGGGACCTATAATCAATTTAAAGTACAATTTCCAAGATTAGGAATAGAAGTTAAATTCGCAGATGGTGATAGTATCGATAGTTTTAGAAATAAAATTGATGATAAAACAAAAGCAATATATGTCGAATCAATGGGAAATCCTAGATTCAACATTCCAGATTTTGAGGGACTCTCCGCTTTGGCGAAGGAGAATGGAATTCCTCTAATAGTGGATAATACCCTTGGTGCTGGTGGTGCTTTAATAAGACCAATTGATTTTGGAGCCGATGTTGTTGTAGAAAGTGCAACAAAATGGATCGGTGGACACGGAACAAGCATCGGTGGAGTAATTGTTGATGCTGGAACCTTTGATTGGGGAAATGGTAAATTCCCATTAATGAGTGAGCCAAGCGCTGCTTATCATGGTCTCGTTCATTGGGATGCTTTTGGTTTCGGTAGTGATATCTGCAAATCTTTGGGAGTACCTAATAACAGAAATATAGCTTTTGCTTTAAGAGCAAGACTTGAATGCCTCAGAGACTGGGGGGCAGCTCAAAGTCCTTTTAATTCTTTCTTGCTATTGCAGGGTTTGGAAACTCTAAGTTTAAGAATAGAAAGACAAACTTCTAATGCTCTTGAATTAGCAAAATGGCTAGATTCTAATTCTAATGTAAGTAGTGTTAATTATCCTGGCCTAGAATCTGATCCTTATTACTCTAGTGCCAAAAAATATACTACTGGAAGGGGAATGGGTTGCATGCTTATGTTCTCCCTAAATGGGGGTTATGAAAATGCAGTAAAATTTATTGATTCCTTAAAATTGGCCAGCCACCTTGCTAATGTGGGTGATTCAAAAACATTAGTAATTCATCCTGCTTCAACAACTCATCAGCAATTATCTGAAGAAGAACAATTATCTGCAGGCGTGACTCCTACGATGGTAAGAGTTTCTGTAGGAATTGAACATATTGATGATATAAAAGCAGATTTCGAACAAGCACTTTCACAAATCATATAGGAAAGGAGATTTATTGGCTTTAATAATTCCTAGTAACTATCACAAGATTAGTGATGTCGAGAAAAATCATATATCTTGGATCGAACCAGAATTGGCAGAAAGACAGGATATACGTCCTCTTAGGATTGGTATTTTAAATATCATGCCTCTTGGCAAACAGTATGAATTTAACTTACTACATCCACTTGGTTTATCTCCTCTTCAAATTGAGCCAGTTTGGATAAAGCTTAAAACTCACTCTTATAAAACATGGGATCTTAATCATCTAAATAATCTATACATAACTTGGGAAGAAGCAAATAATCCAGAACCGTTAGATGGAATCATTATTACAGGTGCACCTATTGAGCACCTAGCCTTTGAGGAGGTTAACTATTGGGATGAATTTGTGAAAATTGTAAATGAAGCCAGAAATTCTTGTGCGAGTACTCTTGGATTATGTTGGGCTGGCTTTGCTCTGGCTTATTTGGCAGGGGTTGATAAGCAAGTTTTTGATAGGAAATTATTTGGGGTATTCCCTTTAAAAAGTCTTGTTCCTGGACACCCTTTGATGGGTACACAAGATGATGAATTTATTTGTCCTCAAAGTAGATTTGCTGGATTACCAGATTTGGAAATGGAGAAGGCCCAAAAAGAAGGGAAATTGAATTTGTTGGCTTATGGAGAAAACGTTGGATATACAATATTTGAATCTAATGATCAAAAACAACTTATGCATTTAGGTCATCCTGAGTATACAGTGCATAGAATTATCAGTGAAATTGAAAGAGACAAAGAAAAGGGAGATGTTCCTCCACCTGAAAATTTTGATTTAAATAGTTCAAAAACCGCTTGGAGATCTCATAGGAATTTGCTTTTTCAGCAATGGCTTTGGTTTTGTTATCAACAAGTTAGTCTTAATTAACTTTTTTTAATGAGCACTTTCAATACCGCCTAGTCTCTCAAATAAGTTAAGACTTTCTTTATTTAGTCCTACAATTTCAACTTTAGAACCACCATTCTGGAATTTTCTAATAATTTGCTCAAGAGCAACAACGCCACTTTGATCCCAAATATGAGCTAAAGACATATCAATTACAATATTCTCTGGATGTTCATGAATATCAAATCCTTGTAAAAAATAAATTTTACTTACAAAAAATAATTGTCCTTTTACTTTGTAGGTAATCAAATTATTTTCTTTAGCTCTAGAGACAGTTATAACTTTCGCCACTTTTCTGCTGAAAAGAATTGCAGCTAATGCAACTCCTGCAATAACTCCAAGTGCAAGATTATGA
>CACNCF010000009.1 GCA_902618795.1 uncultured Prochlorococcus sp. | reverse complement strand
AATTGGCAGCAGAACAACTTTTAATAAGTTTAAAAATAGATAATGAACCCGGTGTAAGAAGTAATTGCATCTGGTCATTGTGTAGATTGTACGAAAAATTAGATAATACATTTCAGGAAAGTTTCGTTGATGAATGTACCAAGATAGCTCTTTTCGATAAAGAACCCTCCGTAATGGAAGAAGCAAAAACTGCCTTGGATTCAATGGGGATGCAAGGTTTTTATAACTAAATAATTTAATTTTTCACACAACAAGCTACTTAATAAATTAAATTATCAGATATTCAATATAAAAATTAAAATTAATTAACTTGTACCAACTGAAACAAAAAATTTTCGTTATTCTATATAAAGTAAAAGTACTTAGTACTTGAATTTAATGCCTCAAAAAACATTAAGATTCAAAATTCATCAAGACGGTAGAGTCGAAGAGACTGTTGAGGGATTTATTGGTAATTCATGTAATGAAGCTACAAAAAATCTCGAAGAAGCTCTAGGTAAAGTAACAGTTAAGAGTAAAACATCTGATGCTTTCATCTCTAATCATAATGAAAACTTAACACAATTAAATAACGAATCTAATGTCACATTTTAGCACTATTAAAACCCAGCTTAAAGAAGCAGAGCCATTAATTAAGGCTTTAAATCATTTCGGTTATAGTATTAATCAAGAAGAAAAGTTTGTAAAAGGTTATAAAGGTCAATTCACAGCCGTTGATATAAGCATGCTTTTACCTGGCGATACCCAAGTTGGATTTAAATGGGATAACAATTCTAATACATATGAATTAGTTACTGACCTAGATCTTTGGAAATTTGAGATTCCAGTAGAAAGATTTATATCAAAAGTTACACAAATGTATGCTTACCAAACAATCATTTCTAAAACGCAAGAAGATGGATATCAAATCGTAGAACAAAAAAATAAAAATGATGGTTCTATTGAATTGGTTTTAACCAAGTGGGAAAACTAATGTCAAGATATGGATTTTACAAATCCATTTCATAATACTGAAGAAAATATTGAGGTTACAGGCTGGGAGCCTGTTCTAGGTGGTCAGTTAGCCGAAAAAGCTGTATGGGTTGATGAAGCTAAGTGTATTGGTTGTCAGTACTGTGTTCACGTAGCTTCGAACACTTTCACTGTTGATGAATTTCATGGTAGAAGTCGAGCTATTAGGCAAGATGGAGATAGTTCTGATGTCATACAAGAAGCAATAGATACATGCCCTGTTGATTGTATTCATTGGGTCAAATTTGAAGAATTGGATGATTTGGAGAATAGTCTCGATAGGGATATGTTTCAAACATTTGGAAAGCCACCCAGAATGAACAAGCACTAATATCAAAAAGATGCAATATCGTAGATTTGGTAGAACCAATCTGAAGATTCCTGTTTTATCTTTAGGTGGTATGAGATTTCAAAAAAGTTGGGATCAATTAGATTTTTCTGAGGTTTCATGCGAAGAACAAAATAAAGTAGAAAATATATTAGATCTTGCAACACAAAATGGCTTTAGTCATGTAGAAACTGCCAAGTACTATGGAACTTCTGAGGTGCAATTAGGGATGTGTTTTAAGAATACTAAGAAAATCCCAAATATAATTCAAACAAAGATTCCACCAAATAGTGATCCGAAAATCTTTGAGCGAGATGTATTATCTAGTTTTGAAAAATTGCAAGTTAAAAAAATTGATTTGTTAGCAATACATGGTATTAATACAGCTGAACATTTATATCAGGCTATTCGAGATGGAGGTTGCATTGATATTTTGAGGAATTTTCAAAAAGAAAATTTAATTGGATCTATTGGATTTTCAACCCATGGAAAATCTTCACTTATTAAGAAGGCCATATCAACAAACTTATTTGATTATGTAAATTTGCATTGGTATTTTATTAATCAGGAAAATACAAAGGTTATTAATTTTGCCAATAAGCATGATCTTGGGGTTTTCATAATAAGTCCCACTGATAAAGGGGGACATCTTCATACTCCCTCAAGAAAAATGTTGGAATTTTGTAAACCACTTCATCCTATAGTTTTTAATGATCTTTTTTGCTTAAGAAATCAAAATGTCCATACTTTGAGTGTGGGTATTGCAAAAGAGACAGATTTCGCTCTGCATTTAGAAGCTGTTTCGTTGTTATCAGAATCTGAGAAGTATGTGCCTAAGATAATTAACAAATTAAGGCAGGAATCAATTAATTGCTTAGGTCTAGAGTGGCATCAAAATTGGAATAGAAATTTACCAAGTTGGGAATATACGCCAGGAAATATTAATATTCCTGTTCTGCTTTGGCTTTCAAATTTAATTGATTGGTTGGGTATGGAAGGATATGCAAGAGCTAGATATCAATTGCTTGGTAATGGAAGCCACTGGTTCCCAGGATTCAACGCAAATTTACTAGATGTAGATGTTTCTGAAGGACAATTATTGAAAGTATTAGAAGGTCATATAAATCCAAAAAAAGTTATAAGAAAATTGAGAAATTTAAAAGAAAAGTTTGGAGATAAGAATGCTGAAAGATTATCAAAAAAATAATTTCATAATGGATTTTTTTCAGGTTTGCCAACTTTTCTTGGGTAAATTTCAGGGCATAATCTTTTTTGTTGAATAAAAATTATATTTCGGATACCTTTATTTCTTGGTAATAGTATCTCTTTTTTATCTTTAACTTTCCCTTCTAAAATTTTTAAAGTTTTATCTAGATTTTTGCTTTCTTCATTCGTCCATTTGCCACAATATAAAACTCCAAACCCTTCTTTTTTTAACATTGGTAGAATATACTCTGAAACTGTTGATGGATTACTAACCGCTCTAGCTGTTGCAATATTAAAATTATTTCTCATTGAAGATTGGTGGGCTAAGTTCTCAATACGATCATTGATTACATGAATATTGTTTTTGAAATTGATCTGTTCAACTAAAATTTTTATTGCATCTGTTTTCTTTTTCAAAGAATCAATTAGGTATATCTCAGAATTAGGATGAGTTATAGCATAAGCTAAACCTGGGAAGCCACAGCCTGATCCAATATCTAAAAATTTTTTATTATCGAAATTAATATTGGTGAAAGCTTTGAATGGCCAAATGCTGTCAAAAACTTGAGATACCCAATAATCATCCCCATCAGTTAATCTTGTGAGATTGGTTTTATAATTTAATTCTTTAATTTTAATTTGTAACTCTCGAAATAAATTTATTTCTTCTTCAGTTATTAAGGAAAAAATTTCTTCTGGAATGTTTTGTTTTTTCATTTCGTTATAAATATGAATTTTAACCATCCATTAATTACATTCTATTTAGTAAAAATTTATTAGAATTACAATATTAATAAAAGATTATTTTGAAAGGGGAAACTTCCTATTACAAAATTTTAGGTGTAAATGAAAATGCATCCAATAATGAATTAAGAAAGGCATTTTGCAAACTTTCTATTGAGTTGCATCCTGATACAACTTCATTAGAAATAGACGTTGCTAAAAGTAAATTTCAAGAAGTTCTTGAAGCTTATGAACATTTAAATAATAGTAATTTAAGGAAAATTTATGACGACAAACTAAAAGAAAACTCTAGAAGTGCAAATAATACTAACGTTTTAAATAATTTAGTAATCGATTCAAATAATCAAAATTTAGTAGGTAACAGAAGACCTTTTTCAAATGGGGAATTGTTTTCGTTATTTCTTTTATTTATTATCATTTCTATTAGTTTGATTTGTTCAATTTTTATTGCCTCATTTACTGGCAAAGAATTAGATACAATACCCATCTGGTTAGTAAAATAATACTTTAAACAAGTTTGTGAATTTTCCTAAAAAACCCATTAACCAATATTCACTGCAATCATTGGAATTGTGGCTAACTGATTTAGGTGCTGTGAAGGATGTTAATAATCAATCTAAATGGTACCTGTTACTTGATAATTGGAATGCAACTATTATTTTTGAAAATGAAGATTTAAGTGTTATCTGGGAAAGTGAAGGTCAAGAAACTAAAAGACTATTTTCTTACTGCATTAATAGAGAAGATGTGGAAAATGCAATACTTCAGGGACCTTAAATTTCTATCTAAAGATTCTCTAAGATTTGCCTTATTATCCAGTAACTTTTTTCCAATTGATCATCTGTTATACAGAGAGGCGGCAAGAGGTAAATAACATTCCCGAGAGGCCTAATGAATAAACCTTGCTGCATTGCAAGACTCTTTATTTCTTTCCCAATATTATTGAAATAACCTTTTTTGTTTCCAATATCTAAATCGAAGGCAGCAATTGTGCCGGATACCCTTACCTTTTTTATATAAGGTAAGTTTTTAAACTTAATTAGATGAGATAAATGTTTTTCTTCAAATGAAAGGTATTTATGTGGTTCTTTTTCTAGTAAATCAAGGCTAGCGTTTGCTGCGGCACAACCTAAAGGATTAGCAGTAAAACTATGTCCATGCCAAAAAGTTTTTCTTGGGGAATCATCAATAAAGGATTGAAAAATTTTTTCTTTACATAAAGTTATTCCCATCGGTAAAAATCCACCCGTTAAACCTTTTGAAATACTTATTAAATCAGGAATGATTTTTGCCTTTTGAAACGCAAAAAGGGTTCCACATCTTCCAAACCCAGTCAATACTTCATCGGCAATTAACAAAGAATTATTATTTTTTATAATTTCTGAAACTTTTTTTATAAACTCAGGCCTAACCATATTCATCCCTCCTGCTCCTTGAACAAGTGGCTCAAGGATTACTGCAACTGTGGGAGTTTTAAGTAGAGTTTCTAATTTTTGTATTGCCTCATTTTCTTTATTATCTACTTCTTCATCATTCATCCAAGTTGACGGCCATGGGACTCTTCTAACTGGGAACATAAGATTATCGAAATTCTCATTAAAAATATTTCTTTCACCTAAAGCCATTGCTCCAAATGTATCACCATGATAGGCGCCATCAAAAGCTACTATTTGAGTTCTTGTCTCTCCTCTATTTTGCCATGATTGGAAGGCAATTTTTAAAGCGACTTCCACTGCAGTAGAACCGTTATCAGAAAAGAATAATCTTTCTAGTTTTGTTAATTCACTAAGTCTTTCCGCCAATTTTTTTGCCTGTGGATGTAAAAAATCAGCAAATATAACTTGCTCAAGTTTTTTTGATTGATCGAAAATGGCATTTGCAATATATTCATTACTATGACCATGAAGAGTTACCCACCAACTACTAATTGCATCTATTAGCTCTTTTTTAGGATTTTTAGTAAATAGGAGGGTATCCTTACCATGAGTAACTTCTATTTGCGGTTTGCTGTTATTGATTTGTGTAAAAGGTGGCCAAATATTTGGGTGCCAATCTTGATTTGGAGTTTTTGATTCCAAAGATTTCATTTAACTTATTTTTGAGTTTAAAAGTGAGATCAACTTATTTTTAATTTCAAGTTCTTTCCATAGTATATCTAAATTATTTGAGTCCATTTTTTTGATGTAAGGAAATTCAGCAATTAAAGGAATACCACTAAAATCAACTAGTGTTTTTGGATTATCTAGGTGTTTTTCGCCATTGACTACTAAACCTAAAATGTCAATATTTCTTCGTTTTAAGGCCTCAATACTAAGCAGGGTATGGTTGAGAGTGCCAAGTGAGCTCTTACATACAAGTATTACCGGAAGATTCCATTGTTTTATTTGATCTATTTGTAAAAAATTGCGTGTTATTGGAACCATTAATCCACCTGCAGTTTCTACAATTAATGAGCCTTTTACTTTTGGCAATCTCAACATGTCAAAGTTAATAGTTTTTTGATCTATTTCAGCAGCCCAATGAGGAGATAGAGGTTTTGTAAAGACATAAGCTTCTTTAATTATTTTCTCTTTACTTACTTGTGAAAGTTTTTCAACCTTTTGACTATCAGTTTGCGATTCAATACCACTTTGAATAGGCTTCCAATAAAAAGAATTTAATCCTTTAACAAAAAAAGAGCTTATTAGAGTTTTCCCAATATCAGTGTCTGTTCCACAAATTATAAATTTGAAAATATTTTTGTGACTACTCATAATTTCTTTATGATTTGAATCTCAATTTGCCATGAAAGGTTCACTGTATTATTGTAATTCTTTGGCCAAAACTTTTGAATTTCCTTTAACTCTTTCACTGTTTTGCGTTTACAGTTTGTTGATTGTGCGCCTACATTTTTTATGCTTCTAAAAAGCTTATATATATCTTCAAAATTTTCAAGATAATTAAACTGTTCTGAATAATGTATTTCAGTTGATTTGAAATCTTTTAATAATTCTTTAGAGCAAAGGAAATTAAGACCACTATATTCAATATCAATTTTTTTACAAGTATCTTTCCATTCAGGGAAACAATCTTTTGTTGGATATGAAATGATTAAAAAACCTCCAGGTGTTAATTTGCTAAACCAATTTTTTATTATCTTTTCCGGGTTATTTAACCAATGTATGCAAAAGTTAGATGTTAATAGAGAACAGTTATTTATTTCAGGAGGTAAATCATTATTCAAATCCCATAAAAATTTTTTTCTAGATAATTTATTCTCAAGAAGCATTTTCTTGCTGAAATCAATTCTGGATACTTTTTGGGAAGAAAATTTTTTTTCTATTTCATCTGCTAATAGGCCTGGTCCTGATCCAAGATCTATCCATTCACCTTTTTTTTGGGGATTTAATTCTTTAATAAATTGCACAATCTTTTTTGCAAAAAATTTCTGAATATTTGAATGTTCTAAGTACCGATTTGCAGCATCATTGAAATTATTTTTTATTTTCTCATTCCACTTCTTACTATCCATTTTAATCATTAAGTGTATTAAGTAAGATCTCGTATAAATTTAAATTATTTAAGCAATGACCTTGTTGAGCTAATTTAATTAAAATTGGCTTCCTATCAAGTGTTTTATTTAAGGAATCTAAAAAGTTATTATTTGATTCGTTGTCAAGAATCAAATCATTTTCTGATTTTATAAAAATAATTTTGCAATCTTTTCTTAAAAATACTGGAAAATCTCTGTTGATGTAAAGTTGTTTTAAATCACTTAAAAGAAGAGTTTTATTTAAACTCTCTAGACTTTTATAAAAGATATTTTTAAAACTATTACTCATATGATTTGGCATAAATGATCTATTAATAAATTCTTTCAACATTTCCTTATGTTCATTTTTTATGATTTTTGTTTCCATTCTTTTCAGAGACCTTAAAATCAAGTTTCTCTTATGACTTAAAGGAAGAAAATTATTAAAAGAATTTATAAGAACAATATGAGTTGCTTCTTTTAAAATTTTTTTTTGTATTAAATGAAAACCAAATGAATGGCATAAAGTCATTCTGATTTCTTTTTTAGATTCGCTCTTAATCCATTTTGCTTGGTAATTATTTGTAGAAAAATAGCCCCTTTCATTATCTTGCCAATGCCAATTATTATTTAAAAAATCAACTTTATAATCATCCCAGAAATATTTATTTAGTCCCCACCCATGTTGAGTAATAATTTGTTTCATTTAAAATCTTTTAATACTGCAATGAAATTCTTTAGCAAATTAAAATCTAAGTTTCTGCGTATTGTTATTCTGATTCTTGATTGCCCCACTGGAACAGTTGGAGGTCTTATCGCAATTGCTAAAAATCCATTTTCTTCGAGATATTTTTGTAGATAAATTGCCTTCTCTTCTTGGCCAACAATTATTGACAAAATGTGAGAATCTCCCTGAACTGGAAAACTAAGATTTTTAATAATTTCATCTTTCCATACATTCGCAGAATATAATAAATCATTACCCCATTCTTTATTTTCTAAAATTTTTTTTAAACCCTCTAGCGCCCCAGCAGCTAAAGATGGCGCAAGTGCGGTTGTATATCTAAATGCACCACTTGTTTGGATAAGATATTCTCCAATTTCTGAATTGGAAGCTATAAAAGCTCCACCGCTTCCAAATGCTTTTCCAAAAGTTCCAGTCATCATAGTTATATCTGAACGAAAATTAAAACTTAAACCCCTGCCTTCAGGGCCCAAGATTCCAATTGCATGAGCTTCGTCAACTAATAATTGAACACTATTTTTTTTGCAAATTTCCGTTATTTCTCTAAGCGGAGCAATTGATCCCTCCATGCTATAAAGAGATTCAACAACAACTAAAATGGAATTTTTTGTAGGGTTAGATTTAATAATTTTATCTTCTAAATCTTTTAAATTATTGTGTGAAAATCGAACCAGTTTTGCTTGTGCAGCTTTGACTCCAACCAATAAAGAGTTATGGATCAATTTATCTGCTATTACGATGCTGTTTCTGTTTGCTAAAGCCTGGATAGCGGCTATATTTGCTTGAAATCCGCTTGGGAAAAGTAACACTTTTCGTTGATCAAGCCACTTAGCAAGTTCTGTTTCTAATAAGTTATGTATTGGTCTTGAACCTGTAATAAACCTAGAGCTTCCTGAACCAATACCTTCTAACAAGCTTATTTGGTAAGCAGCTTTTATTAAATCCTTGTCCCTACTTAATCCAAAATAATCGTTACTGCATAAGTCTATAAGTTTTTTATTTTGTGAATTTAAACTTAAAAGTTCGAATGATTTTTTACCTAAAGAATATGTTTTTAATTCACGGATTCTATTTTTTGGAATTTTTACTTTTTTCATTTTGGCAAAATAAAATATAGTGGATTTAATTAAAAAGATTTAGATTTACTATTAAAGTTTGCAAGGTATTTTTTGTTTATTAATATCTATATAGATCATATATTAAGAAGTTAACTCATCCTCTCTTCAATCACAATTATTGCTTAATTTAGAGGAATATTTCCCCTTTCCGCTAGATGATTTCCAATTAGAAGCAATACGAGCTATTAATAGCGGAAATTCTGTTGTTTTAACGGCACCAACAGGTTCGGGTAAAACATTGATAGGTGAATTTGCTATATATAGAGGCTTAGCTCATGACAGTAGAGTTTTTTATACAACTCCTTTAAAGGCCCTTTCAAACCAAAAGTTTAGAGATTTTGCTAATCAATTTGGTGAGAATAAAGTTGGTCTTTTAACTGGAGATATAAACATAAATAGAGAAGCACCAATCTTAGTCATGACTACTGAGATTTTCAGGAACATGCTTTATGGCGAATTTGATGAATTTGATGATCCCCTGGAAAATTTAGAATCTGTGATTCTTGATGAATGTCATTATATGAATGACCCCCAAAGAGGCACAGTTTGGGAGGAAACTATAATCCATTGCCCTAGTAGAACTCAAATAATAGCTTTATCAGCAACAATAGCCAATGCAGATCAATTACAAAATTGGATAGAAAAAGTTCATGGCCCCACAGTACTAATTAATAGTGATAAGAGACCAGTCCCACTTGATTTTATTTTTTGTAGTGTTAAAGGCCTCCATCCACTTTTAAATAATAAGGGTAATGGAATTCATCCAAACTGTAAGATTTGGAGAGCTCCTAAAGGGCAGAAAATAAGAGGAAAAGTGGGTAGGATAATGCAACCAAAGTCGCCCTCAATTGGCTTTGTGATCTCGAAACTAGCTGAACGAAATATGTTGCCAGCTATTTATTTTATTTTTAGTAGAAGAGGATGTGACAAGGCAATTGAGAATATAAAAGATTTAACTTTAGTAAGTTATTCAGAAGCAAGTATGATATCCCAAAAATTAGATGTTTATCTTAAAAATAATCAGGAAGCAATTAAAGATAAATCTCAATGCGAGGCATTAAAACGCGGTATTGCATCTCATCATGCTGGATTATTGCCTGCATGGAAAGAATTGGTTGAGGAATTATTTCAGCAAGGTTTAATAAAAGTTGTTTTTGCAACTGAAACTCTTGCTGCTGGAATAAATATGCCAGCAAGAACAACTGTTATTTCTTCTTTATCAAAAAGGACAGAAGATGGGCATAGATTATTATTTAGCAGTGAATTTTTGCAAATGTCAGGAAGAGCTGGAAGAAGAGGAAAAGATACACAGGGATATGTTGTTACATTACAAACAAGATTTGAAGGTGCCAAAGAAGCAAGCGCAATGGCTATTAGCAAACCAAATTCTTTAGAAAGTCAATTCACTCCTAGCTATGGAATGGTACTTAATCTTTTACAAAGTTATACCTTAGAGAAGTCTAAAGAATTAATTAAAAGAAGTTTTGGTAGTTTTTTATATTTAGGTGAATCATCAGGTGAGAATATAATTCTTGAAAATTTAGATAAGGATTTAATTGAATTAAAAAAAATTACATCTAACGTTTCATGGAAAGATTTTGATGCATATGAAAAGTTAAGAAATCGTCTTAAAGAAGAGAGAAGACTCTTGAAAATTTTAGAAAAACAATCAGCAGAAAAATTATCAGAAGAGATAACTAAGGCACTCCCATATATTAGAGATGGAAGCTTAATTTCAATCAAAGCTCCTCAAATGAAAAGAAAAATTGTCCCAGGATTAATCTGTAAGAAAATATATGAATCCCAAAAAATTAAGAGTTTATTGTGTTTGACAATTGATAATTTATTTATTCTTATAAAACCCTCATACATAGTAAATATTTTTAATGATTTGGATGCAATTGATGTCTTAGGACTTGAAGTGCCAAAGATGTATTTTTCTGGAGAGGTATTTAGGGGAGATGATATGTCGCAGTGTTATGCGGATCGAATTTTTGAAGTTTCAAAAAAAAATGATTTACAAACTCCACAATATGATTTGACAACGGAAGTTTTGGCACAACAGCAACAAATTAATAATTTAGAAGAAACAGTTACTGATCATCCTGCACACAGATTTGGAGACTCTAAGAAATTAAAGAAATATAGAAAAAGAATTATTGATGTTGAACAAGAAATAAATATTAGAAAAAAACTTCTTGCGGATAAAGAAAATCATAACTGGAGAACTTTTACCGATTTGATACAAATTTTGAATCATTTTGGTTGTTTAAATGATTTGGAATTGACAGAAGTTGGACAAACAGTGGGTGCAATAAGAAGTGAAAATGAATTATGGATTGGTCTTGTTTTAGTTAGTGGTTATTTAGACGATTTAGATCCTCCTGAGTTAGCTGCAATTATTCAAGCTATATGTGTTGATGTAAGGAGGCCTAATCTTTGGTGTAATTTCAAGCCTTCCTTAAAGGTAATAGATGTTTTTAACGAATTAGATGGTTTAAGAAAATTAGTCTCTTTTCAACAAAATAAGTTTCATATAGAAATTCCTATCTATTTAGAAACAGAGTTGACTGGAATAATTTCTGAATGGGCAAGAGGAAAAAAATGGAAAGATTTGGTTTTTAATACTTCATTAGACGAAGGTGATGTAGTGAGGATTATTAGAAGATCAATTGATGTCCTTTCTCAAGTGCAATACTGTATTGGTGTTAGTAATAAATTAAAAAGCAAAGCAAAGCTAGCATTAAAAGCTATTAATCGTTTTCCTGTTTCTGAATCTAATGATCTTATCAAAGTCTCTGAAGATATTAATCCTGCAACAAAGAGAATTGACAATAATTCTTAAATTTTTTAATCAAATCATTGAATTGATATTCATTGCTTCATCAAATTCATCTTCGTTTAAATAACCTAATTTAAGTGTTGCCTCTTTTAAATTTAATGATTCTTTGAAGGCGAGGTTTGCAATTTTAGCTGCTTTTTCATAACCAACTTTTGGCACTATGGCTGTGACCAACATTAGTGAATTTTCTAAATTTAACTTTATTTTCTTTTGATTAGGTTCCATCCCATCAACTAAATTTATTCTGAAGTTTTCTATTACATTTTTAAGTAATTTTAAACTTGTGAGAATATTAAATCCAATAAGGGGCTTATATTCATTCATCTGTAATGTACCGCTACAATTTGCCATTGAGACTGCATATTCAAGACCCATTATCTGTGTGCAAACCATTGATAAGGCTTCGCATTGAGTTGGATTCACTTTACCCGGCATGATAGAACTTCCAGGTTCATTTTGAGGAATAATTAGTTCATATATTCCTGATCTTGGACCAGAAGATAGAATTTTTATATCATTTGAAATTTTAAATAATGCACCTGCTAATATTTTTATCTGACTCATTACTTGAGCTAGACGATCATGCGAGGCCATGATAGAAAAATTATTTTTTGATTTATAGAACATTAGATTAGTATCCTCGGAAATTGATTTTATAGACTCTTCACAAAATCCTTTTGGACAATTAATCCCTGTTCCAACTGCAGTTCCTCCCAAAGGTAAAAAATACAATTCATTAAGACTTATAATAATTGCATTCTCAGCATCTTTCAGTTGCTCTGACCATCCTGATATTTCTTGCCCAAAAGTGAGGGGCACTGCATCTTGAAAATGGGTTCTTCCTATCTTTATGAGGTCTTTCCATTGTTCACTTTTTTTATCAAGGATCTTAGTAAGTTCTCGTATCGTTGGAACTAAATTTTTGATTATTTCATTGACGACTGATATTTGAATAGCAGCAGGAAAAGTATCATTAGTTGACTGCGATTTATTTACATCATCATTAGGATGAATTGGTTGATGACTACCAAGCTCTGAATTTGTTTTTAATGCTGCAATATTTGAAATTACCTCATTAATATTCATATTTGTTTGCGTGCCACTTCCGGTTTGCCAAACCTTTAAGGGAAACTGTGAATCATGAAGCCCATCAAGTATTTCTGTACATGCCTCTACAATTAAATCTTTTTTTGTTTTATCTATTAACCCTAAATTGAAATTAGCGATTGAAGCAGCTTTTTTTATGAGGGTGAGTGAATAAATTAATTCAATTGGAATTAATTCTTCTCCAATAGAAAAATTTTTTATCGATCTTTGTGTTTGAGCGCCCCACAAAGCTTTATTGGGAACCTCTATTGTTCCCATACTATCTTTTTCAATCCTAAAGTTTTTTGTCATTATTCCTCTGAAAACACTGGTTTAACTTAGATAAGGTTTTCAGTAATCCTAGATACCTAACTTCTCCCATATTACACTTAAATTATTGAGATGAATCGAAGGGTTAAAACATTCTTCTAGGTCACTTTGATCAATAAAATCCATTATTTCATTATCTCTCTCTATATTTTGTTTGAAATTACCATTTTCGGTATTCCACGCATGATGCGCATTTTTTTGTACTAAGCTATAAGCCTTTTCTCTAGACAACCCTTTCTCTACAAGCAAAAGTAAAACTTTCTGACTAAAGATTACACCACCATATATATTTAAATTTTTGAGCATATTTTTTGGATAAACTTCCAAATTGCTTACTATATCTTTCATTTCCCTGAGCATAAAATGCAAACAGATTGATACGTCAGGTAACATGATACGTTCATTTGAACTATGGCTAATATCTCTTTCGTGCCAAAGTGGAACATTTTCCAGTGCTGTTAAGACGTAACTCCTCAAAATTCTTGCTAAACCACTTACTCTTTCACTTCGAATAGGATTTCTTTTATGAGGCATGGCAGAACTTCCTTTTTGCCCTTTTGTAAAGCCCTCCTCAACTTCTAAAACATCAGTTCTTTGTAAATTTCTTATTTCAGTTGCGAATCTATCTAGAGAAGCCCCAACTAGTGCAATAGTTTGAACATATTCTGCATGCCTGTCTCTCGATATGACCTGCGTACTTGCTGTATCTGGCTTTAAGCCGAGTAAATCACAAGTTATTTGTTCTACTTTGGGATTCGTATTAGCGTAAGTACCCATTGCACCACTTATTTGTCCAATAGCTACAGATTCTTTCAGAGTTAACAATCTTTTTTTGTTCCTTATTATTTCTGCTAACCATCCAGCAAGTTTAAAACCGAAGGAAATTGGCTCCCCATGAATTGCATGAGATCTGCCAATCATTAAGGTATTTTTATGCTTCCTTGCTAATAATCTGACTTCATTTTCTAGGTTCTCAATTTCTTCTAATAACAATTCGCAAGAATCTTTTAACTGAAGAGATAAGCCAGTATCAAGTACATCACTACTGGTCATACCAACATGTATATATCTTCCAGAATCTCCTACAAATTCATTAACGCTTGTAAGAAATGCTATGACATCATGTTTAACTTCTTTCTCAATTTCTGTAATTCTAGATTCATCAAACTTTGCATTTGAACGTATCTCTTTTATGGCATTCTCAGGAATTTTTCCCAGGGAAAAATTTGCTTCACATGCAGCTATTTCAACCTTAAGCCAACTCTGGAATTTTGCGCTATCAGTCCAGATTTTCCCCATTTCGGGTAATGTGTAACGCTCGATCACAATTTTTATTTATTATCAATTTAAACTTTATAACCAAAATCGAATTATTGCTCTATACCTTAAAGATGTACTTGCCATTGAAGATATTTGCCTGGTTATTATTTTCTTATGTAACATTTATCCCGCTAATTAAGAAAGCTTAAATATAAAAATTTTTCCATTTATTCCTTTCGTTAATTAATGGGTAATTTTTTAGTTCTTATTTAAAATTGGAAGGTATTAAAGAATTTGGATCTTAATCTTGTAGAAGTTCATTATTCAGTCTTTTTTTGTTGATTAATAGATGATTAAAAAAAGTAGATTAGACCTTTACCTTCTTAAAAGTGGTTTATGTGAAACTCGTCAAAAAGCCCAAGGTTTAATTCTTGCGGGCAAGGTTAGAGATATCAATGGAAAAGTATGGGATAAACCTGGACAACAAGTATTAATTGGATCTGAATTTTTTATTGATTCCGAACCTATGTTTGTATCTAGGGGCGGCGAAAAATTATTAGAGGCATTTAATAAACTTGAAATTAAAGTAAAAGATAAAATATGTATTGACGCAGGAATCTCTACTGGGGGATTTACTGATTGCTTATTGCAACAAGGAGCAAAGTTAGTTTATGGGATAGATGTTGGTTATGGGCAGACTGCATGGAAGATTAGAAATAATCCAAAAGTCATACTTTTTGAAAGAACTAATATTCGAAATTTAAAACCTAATGATCTTTTATCTAAAAGTAATGAGTTACCAAATTTTGTGGTTGCTGATTTGTCTTTTATTTCATTAAAGTTAGTTTTTAAATCTATTGGTAATTTATTAGAAGGTGATTGTATTGAGGGAATATTTTTGATTAAACCCCAATTTGAGGTGGGTAAAGATAAAGTCAGTAAAGGCGGTGTTGTTCGCAATCCTAGATTCCATACTGAGGCAATAGAGTCTGTTATTTATGCTGCTAAGAATTTCCAATGGAATATAAAGAATTTGATAGCTTCTCCTCTAGTAGGTCCTGCTGGAAATCATGAATATTTAGCTTGGATGACCCTAGGAAGTCAATCAAATAAAAGTATTAATAGCGAATATATAAAAAATTTAGTAAAAGAAACTCTTTGAATTAAAGAGCTTCTTCGTCTTTGTCGCCAGTTCTAATTCTTACAACAGAATCAATTGATGTGATGAATATTTTTCCATCACCTATCTCTCCAGTTTTTGCTGCTTCAGCAATTGCATCTATGACTGAATTAACCTTTTCATCTTCTACGACAACTTCTACTTTAAGTTTTTGAAGGAATTCAACAGTAAATTCGGAACCTCTATATCTTTCAACTTGTCCTTTTTGCCTTCCAAAACCTCTTACTTCACTAACTGTCATTCCAACAATACCGGAGTTTACTAATGCAATTTTTACATCCTCCAGCTTAAATGGACGTATGATTGCTTCAATTTTCTTCATGATTAAAGATTGAACATTCCTATTTTAATTGTTTTTTGGGAAAACATCCAACATTGAAATATCAGAAAAACATTCAATATTAAGGCCTGCATTCGTGGCGTCTTCAATTAAAAGTTGGGAATTTTCTTCAGAAATTATTACTGTACTATTTGACAAAGCTTCCCACTGATCATTCTCAAAGTGTGTTTGAAGCCATAACATTCCAAATGCGCTTTTTGGTTGAAGGGATTTATTTAAGTTGTTATCGATTGTTATCAAACAAATGTCCATTAATTTTTCATTGAACTAAACACATATAACCCTTTTGGTCGACATAATGAATGTTACAACTGATACAAAAATAAGATTTAACAGCTTTTGACTTAGTCAATTGTAATACTTAGATTTGTTGATACTTTTGCGAATTTTTATCTTTATATATAGTTTTTATATAGGTTTAGTAAAAAAGTTCTACTAAAAATGAATACAGCTAAATTAGAAAATTCGACTCAAAGACCGCTATATGGTGAAAGAATTATTGAAGAATCAAAAATAATTTGTTTCGATAATCCAAATAAGAAAAGAATTTATGAAATTTCAATTCAGTTACCTGAATTTACATGTAAGTGCCCCTTTTCTGGTTATCCAGATTTTGCAAAGCTAAATATTATTTATCAACCTAATTTGAAAGTCTATGAGTTGAAGTCTTTAAAGCTTTATATTAATAACTTTAGAGATATAAAAATATCACATGAGGAAGTTGTGAATAGAATTATGGACGATTTAGTGAATGAAGGTTCACCTCACTGGATACATTTAAATGCTGCATTTAACCCTAGAGGGAATGTTTCTATGCAGTTAGATATTTTTAGTGGGCAGAAAAGAAATTAAAAATTTTTAATTTCGTCTGATAATTTAAAAAATTCTTTTTTAAAGCCAACTAGATTTTTATTACTAAGGCCTCCCATAGATAACTTTTGTGATCGTTTATTTACCAGAATCCATAATTGGTTAGTTGGTATAAGACTTATTATTGTTCCAAAAATTATTAAGATAAAAGAAAAGTAAATAAATGGTATAGAAGGATCATTTTTAATTATTAATCCACTGCTGGGGATTATTTTTTTCAGAGATACTTTAGAAGAGTTAACTTCTAAAGGATCGTCATTTATATAGAGATTATTCCCCGAAAAATTTTCTATATTCGAAATTTTAAGTGGACCATTTTCATTATCTATTGTTAAAAGGAAATTTTTTTTAGTCTCCGATCCTAATTCAACTAAAACTCCCCAAACTTGATTACCGATTTCTGGAATCTCCTTTAATTGTAATTGATAAAAAATATCATCTATTTCTAAAACAACATTTGATATTGCCCAATCTGCTTGATAAATAGTTAATCCTTTAAACCTGATTGGGTGATTAACTTTGGTTGTTTTTATTTCATTTAAATTAAGATCTTCAGAAGAAAAATTTAATTTTGAAATAAACTGTTTGGGCACACCATCACTTTCACGTTCTATAGAAAAATCGACTAATTTTACATTGGCTTTTGAGTTTGTGCTCTCATTAACAAGATCTAAAGTTTCTCCAGGCAGTAAATATTGTTCTTTTGATTGACTCGTAAAACTTCCATATGCTGAACCTATAAGTAGGACTATTAATCCGATATGTACAATTAAAGGACCGATTTTCCCAATTAACCCCTTTCTTGCAGAAATATGACTATTAAATTTGTATGTTTTCCATCCTTTTTTTTTAAGTAATAAATCTACTTTTGATATATGTTCTCCATCTTGATTGATTGGATGACTTGTCGTTAGTTGCAGTTTGCTAAATTTTTTTTCGCTCTTATATTCAATCCATTTTAATGAAGCTTTTAATGAAGGAATTTGCCTCCTGAAACTACAAGCTGCCAGAGAAATGCAAAGAAGAATTAATGTAAATAAAAACCAAAAGCTCGTATATATATGATCCAACTGAAGTATTAAGACTTTTTCTCCATCTAAAAATCCAAAAATGGGAGCTTTATCGAAATTATCAAAATAGAATTTATTATTACTACCTTGAGGTATAAAAGTACCTATTCCACTGGCAATAGCAATGAAGATTATAAGCGATATAGCGAATCTTAAACTTGATATTTTTAAAATTAGATTCTTAAAAATAATCATTTAAATCCAATTTGAAAATAAATTTAATAACCCTAGGGAAACTAAAAATATCCCACTTAAAGTCGGAATTATTTGACTAAATTTTCTAAGAGCTAAAAATTGCTTTAAGTTTTCTGCAGTAGCTCCTGCAATGATTAATGGGGTTACTTGGCCTATCCCAAAGAAAAATAAAAAAATGATAGATATTATCGGGTTTTTAGCTTGCGATACCCAAGCCAAAAGAGTTGCTAAAACTGGAGTAATGCAAGGTGAAGAAGCTAGTCCAAAAGTAGTCCCTATGGCAAAAGGCGCTATAAATGTTGGTATTTTATCTTCAGTTATTTTTAAATCAGGTCCATTCGGAAACTGAAACTTTAGAATTCCTAATAAATTTAGACCCATTATTATTGCTATTAGGGCAACAAATGAAGTGTAATAAGATGGAATTTGCCCATATATTTTACCTAGGAATCCACTCGCAGCCCCCAGTGCAACAAGCGAAAAAACTACACCTCCTGAAAAACTAATAAGTTTAAATTTATTTTTCTCTGTTCCGCCTATATAAGCAATTGTCACCGGAAGTAATGATAATGAACATGGCCCAAGACTTGTTAAAAGTCCTGCACTGAAAACCAAAAATATAGTGAATGGACCAGGACTATTAAGACCATTCTGCATAAGCAGATTACCCTTTTGAGATAATTCAGAAATAACTAAATTAAATGATTCGATAGCTTGAATTTAATCCATTAAATTCTAACTAATTAAGAGTCTTTCGTGTACTAATCATACCAATGAATCCTGTTGACTCTAATGAACATCTAACTAACATCCCTGCAATAAAAAAAGACGCTATTAATGAATTGCCACCATAACTAATGAAAGGTAGTGGTAACCCTGTAGTAGGCATTGAACCTGTTGCTACAGCAATATGCATTATTGATTGACCTGTCAACAACACACCACATCCGATAGCAACTAATTTTGTATAGTTGTTCCTGCACTTAAGACTTATTCTTAGGCTTATATAAGAGAATATTGCTAAAAATCCTAAGAATAAAGTACACCCCAATAAACCAAATTCTTCCGCAAAAATGGCAAAAATAAAATCTGTATACATGAACGGCAGATACTGTAATTTTTGTATCGACAGTCCAAAACCTTGGCCAAATAGACCACCTGAACCTATAGCTAATAAACTTTGAACCAATTGAAATCCATTTTCTTGTTGATCTTTCCAAGGATTTATAAATGAAGTAACTCTCAGTTTTTGATATTCGTTATTAAGGATGCTGATACATCCAGTAATTAATCCTATTGAAGCAAATGAGCAAAGAGAGCTAAGTTTTACTCCTCCACATAAACCCATTACCCAAAGAAGAATTCCAGTTAGTGATGCAGTACTTAAATTAGGCTGTTTAAGTATTAATAAAATTAATAAACCAAAGGTTGTAATTGAAATTAATTTTTTATCATTCTTTACTAGATTCCAATGTGCGAAAAGATTAGAAGCTTCTAGAATTAGAAAAGGTTTAATTAATTCAGATGGCTGCAGACGTAAATTGCCAAGCACTAGCCATCTTGAAGATCCATTAACTGTAATTCCAGTAAGATTGGTAAGGAAAATCAAAAAGAATAAAATATAAAAAATAATTCTTGAAAACTTTAAAAGATTTCTAATATTTGTATTAAGTACGAAATAAAATAAACCAATTCCAGGTATTGTCCACATGATTTGTTTTTTTAAGAAGTAAGCCCAATTTCCCATTTCCCTACTAGCTACCCACCAACTTGATGATCCTAGTATGCATATTCCTAATATTGACCAAATTCCAATGATGACAATGAGGATTTTTGCTTCATAAGGCCATATCGCCCAAGGTAAGGGAAATATAGACTCTGTTAAATTGCTGAAATTTTTTTTGTAATTAAAACTAAAGGTTTTTTTTCTTTTAGAAATTCTTTTATATTTTATTTTTTCTTGACTTATCTCCAATTTTTTAGATGTATATTTACTATTGAGACGTTTAATTGAGATTTTGCCAAGTCTTTTATTAACGTTTTAAAGTGTTAACGCGATTAATAAAGATGACTTTTCATGAATTTTATTTTTGAAGAATAAAGTAATAAATGGCCTGTAGATTCATGATAAATCTTAAGAATTAATTTTTTATAAAAAAAAACTAGCTAAAAGGCACCTCTCCGTGATAGATTCCGTGAGTTTATATACTTACTTAAAACCATTCAGAGGGGTTTCTAAACTATGTTCACATCAGTGGACTCAAATAGAAAAAAACTTGAGCATCCTTCTAATAAGAATGTTCAATTTCCTCAATCCCTGAATAATTCGTTAATCAAAGAAAGTAAATCTGGCATTGCCAATCAAATAGATCATTTGCTTTCCCAAAATGATGAATACACAAAATTGCAATTAACAATTTTTGGAATTACTTTTATTGTTTCTATTTTATTAGCATCAATAACTGGAATTTTTTTAGGCTTTACTTTTGGTTTTAGTATTTTTATAGGTGCAATTGCCGGTATTTTTTATCTACGTTTGCTTGCCAAAAGTATTGGGAAACTTGGTAAAGAATCATCAGGTGTATCAAAATTGCAACTATTAGTTCCAGTTTGCCTCTTTATTTTTGCGAGCAAGCTAGGATCTTTGGAAATTCTTCCTGCCATGATAGGTTTTTTCATTTATAAGCCTTCACTCATTCTCTATTTTTCACGTTCTTAAGTAAATCTTTTTTATTCAAAACAAATGTTTTTTAATTCCTTGCTAACAAATTTTGCAGCATTAGAAGTTGGTCAACATCTTTATTGGCAAATTGGAAATATCAGACTTCATGGGCAGGTATTTTTAACATCTTGGATTTTATTAGGAGCGTTATTAGTTTTTATTTCTTTAGGAACTAAAAAAATGGAAAATGATCCTAAAGGCCTTCAAAACTTGCTTGAGTTCCTATGGGATTACATAAGAGATCTTGCTAGGACGCAAATAGGTGAAAAAGTATATAGAGATTGGATGCCATTTATAGGTACTTTATTTTTATTCGTCTTTGTTAGTAATTGGGGAGGAGCTTTAATTCCTTGGAGATTGATTAAGTTACCAAGTGGAGAATTGGGAGCACCAACAGCAGATATTAACACAACTATAGCCTTGGCTTTATTGGTTTCACTTTCTTATTTCTATGCAGGTTTAAGCAATAAGGGTTGGAGATACTTCGAATATTATGTTCACCCAACTCCGATTATGCTTCCTTTCAAAATTCTAGAGGACTTTACGAAACCTTTATCACTCTCTTTCAGGCTATTTGGAAATATTTTGGCTGATGAACTTGTCGTAGGTGTTCTAGTCTTTTTAGTTCCGCTTATTCTCCCAATACCTGTTATGTTCCTAGGATTATTTACTAGTGCAATTCAGGCATTGATTTTTGCAACTCTAGCGGCCTACTACATTGGAGAAGCTGTTGAGGAACATCATTAGCTGTCTTCCAATACATTCAGACGCTTTTACAAAGGGTCTGTAATCTGGCAAAATATCTAATCGCGTAGGTCTGAAAATATCAGACCCATTCTTAAAACTAAGGATGTCCAAGCGTGAATGACAACAAAGATTATCACAAGTATTAAGCTCTTTATTTCAAAATTATGGATTCGATTACTTCCGCTGCATCAGTTGTAGCTGCTGGTTTAGCAGTTGGTCTAGGTGCTATTGGCCCAGGTCTTGGACAAGGTAACGCAGCTCAAGGTGCTGTTGAGGGTATTGCCCGTCAGCCAGAAGCTGAAGGTAAAATCAGGGGAACTCTTCTTTTATCTTTCGCTTTCATGGAGTCATTAACAATTTACGGATTAGTTGTGGCTTTGGTACTACTTTTTGCGAATCCTTTTTCCTAAAAGTTAATATTGCTTCTAATCTTTATTAGCAATATTTAAATTTAATTTTTTAACTTCAACTAAAACATATGTTGGCCTTTAATTTTTTTGGTGCTACAGAAGGTGGATTATTTGATATAAATGCCACTTTGCCACTAATGGCGATACAAGTAGTTGCACTTACTTACATATTAAATTCTCTCTTTTTTAAGCCTGTTGGTAATGTTGTGGAAAAAAGAGAAAAGTTTGTAAGTAATAATATAATTGAGGCCAAAAATAAACTTTCTGAGGTTAAAAAATTAGAAGCTGACTTATTAACTCAGCTTCAAAGTGCCCGTACAGAAGCCCAAAGAATTGTGAGCGAAGCTGAAAATGAGTCTGACAAGCTTTATAAAGAAGCACTAGAACTTGCTAACAATGAAGCAAATGCTTCAAAAGAAAAAGCAAGACTAGAAATTGAAAGTCAGACGTCTGCTGCTCGTGATCAACTTTCTAAACAGGCTGATGATCTAAGCGAACTTATTGTTAATAGATTGATTCTAGAAAAATGAATTTAACTCTTTTAGCTACAGAAGGTTTTGGATTGAACTTCAATCTCTTTGAAACTAATATCCTTAATTGGGCTGTAGTAGTTTTCGGTCTTTATAAATTTTTGCCTGGTTTCCTAGGGAAAATGCTTCAAAAAAGGAGAGAAGGAATCCTTCTTGAATTAAAAGATGCTGAAGATCGACTACTAAATGCAACTCAAGCTTTAGAAAAAGCGAAGAAAGATTTATCTTCAGCAGAAGAAAAAGCTTCTCAAATAAAGGCAGATTCCTTTAAAAGATCAGAATCAATCAGAATGGAAAGTGAGAAAAAAGCTATAGAGGAGATGGCACGAATTAAACAAAGTGCAATCTCTGATGAGAGCTCTGAAGCATCCAGAGCAATTTCTCAACTTCGAAAAGAGGCTGTTGAACTGGCAATTAAGAAAGCCTTAGATTCTCTTCCAAATCGACTTGATAAAACAACACAAGAAAATTTGGTAACTCAATCAATTAATAATATTGAGGTGAACTAATGCCACTTTTAAATTCAGTTACTACACCATACGCAGAAGCATTACTTCAAGTTGTGAATGAAAATTCGCAAACTGAAGAGATGGTTTCTGAAGTTAAACAACTCTTGGAATTAATAAATGATTCCCCTGAACTGGAGAAGGCACTATCTTCTCCCATTTTAGAGACAGATGCTAAGAAGAAAATCATTAATGAAATTTTTTCAAAAAAGGTTAATTCTTCTTTATTGAATTTCTTAAAATTATTGGCCGATAGGCAAAGAATTGGAATCCTTACTTCAATTCTCGATAGGTTTTTAGAGATTTACCGAGAAAATAGTAATATTGCTTTGGCAACTGTTACTTCTGCAGTCGAGCTTACTGATGAACAGAAAGGTTTAATTACCAAAAAGATCATCAATATTGCTGGAACTGAAAAATTAGAACTTGTAACTAAAATCGATCCATCTCTTATTGGTGGTTTCGTCGCCAGTGTAGGATCAAAAGTAATTGATGCTTCTCTTGCTTCACAAATAAGAAAACTTGGCTTATCCCTTTCCAAGTAACTTTTAAATCAACCTTAAATTCTTAAATCCATGGTATCTATACGCCCTGATGAAATCAGTTCAATCTTAAAACAACAAATAACTGATTATGACCAATCTGTAAGTGTTAGCAATGTAGGAACTGTTCTGCAAATCGGTGATGGCATTGCAAGAATATATGGCTTAGATCAGGTCATGGCAGGTGAGTTATTGGAATTTGAAGATGGTACAGAAGGTATAGCTTTAAATCTTGAAGATGATAATGTTGGGGCCGTTTTAATGGGAGAGGCACTTGGTGTCCAAGAAGGAAGTAATGTTAAGTCCACAGGAAAAATTGCATCTGTTCCAGTTGGTGAAGCGATGCAGGGGAGAGTTGTTAATCCTCTCGGACAACCAATAGATGGGAAAGGAGAAATTCCAACAAGTGATACTAGATTGATTGAAGAAATGGCTCCTGGAATAATCAAGAGAAGATCAGTGCATGAACCAATGCAGACAGGTATCACATCTATTGATGCAATGATTCCTGTTGGAAGAGGTCAAAGAGAATTAATTATTGGTGATAGACAAACTGGAAAATCTGCAATTGCTATCGACACGATAATTAACCAAAAAGGTCAAGACGTAGTTTGTGTTTACGTAGCTATTGGTCAGAAGTCAGCATCAGTAGCAAACATCGTAGAGGTCTTAAGAGAAAGAGGAGCCCTAGATTATACAGTCGTAGTTAGTGCAGGAGCTTCAGAACCAGCTGCTTTACAGTACTTAGCACCTTATACCGGTGCAGCAATTGCTGAACATTTTATGTATCAGGGTAAAGCAACACTTGTTATTTATGATGATCTAACGAAACAAGCTCAGGCATATAGACAAATGTCTCTTCTTTTAAAAAGACCACCAGGAAGAGAGGCTTATCCAGGAGATGTGTTCTACTTACACAGTAGATTACTAGAAAGAGCAGCAAAACTTTCTGATGCTATGGGAGGGGGCTCTATGACAGCTCTTCCAATTATTGAAACTCAGGCAGGGGACGTTTCTGCTTACATCCCAACTAATGTTATTTCAATTACAGATGGACAAATATTCTTGAGTGCAGATTTATTTAACTCAGGATTAAGACCAGCTATTAATGTTGGTATTTCTGTTAGCCGTGTTGGAGGAGCCGCTCAGACAAAAGCAATTAAAAAAATTGCAGGAACTTTAAAATTAGAGCTCGCACAGTTTGATGAACTAGCTGCTTTTTCTCAATTTGCATCTGATCTTGATGAAGCAACTCAGCAACAACTTGAACGAGGCAAAAGACTAAGAGAGTTATTAAAGCAACCACAATTCTCTCCGTTGAACCTTGCAGAACAAGTTGCAGTTGTTTATGCAGGAGTTAAAGGCCTTATTGATGAGGTTCCTGTTGAAGATGTTACTAAATTTGCAACTGAACTTAGGGAATATCTAAAGTTAAATAAAGCGGAATTTATAGAAGAGATTCTTAAAGAAAAGAAATTAAATGATGGATTAGAAGCGACGCTAAAAGAGGTGATAAATGAAGTTAAATCATCAATGCTTGCCACAGTTTAAATTTATTTAGGAGATACAATGGCAAATCTTAAAGAGATTAGAGATCGAATCGTTTCCGTTAAAAACACAAGAAAAATAACGGAGGCCATGAGACTTGTTGCAGCTGCAAAAGTTAGGAGAGCTCAAGATCAAGTTCTTAAGAGTAGACCTTTTGCAGATAAACTTGCGCGAGTCTTAGAAAATATTCAATCTAGAGTACAATTTGAGGCTGTCGACTCTCCTCTATTATCCAAGAGAGAAGTAAAGAGTATCTCCTTGGTATGTATAACTGCGGATAGAGGTTTATGCGGTGGTTACAACACAAATATTATAAAAAAGGTAGAAATAAGATACGCAGAATTAGTCAAACAAGGGTATCAGCCAAATTTAATTTTGGTAGGGAAGAAAGCTATTGGATATTTTCAAAATAGAAAGGATAGATATGTAATTAAAAGTACTTTCAAAGAACTAGAACAGGTACCCACAGTCAAGGATTCTGAAGGAGTTACAAATGAGATTTTAGCTGAATTTCTTTCGGAAAATTCTGATAGGGTGGAAATTATTTACACTAAATTCATCACTCTAGTTAGCTGTGCCCCTGTCGTACAAACACTATTGCCACTTGACCCTCAAGGAATTGCTGAGGAAAACGATGAAATTTTTAGGCTAACTACAAAAGATAGTAAATTACTTGTTGAAAAATCAAATATTGAAAAAAGTGATTCAGAGAAGTTGCCATCAGATATTGTTTTTGAACAAAGTCCTGATCAATTATTAGATTCGTTGTTACCATTATATTTACAGAATCAGGTACTAAGAGCTCTTCAAGAGTCTGCAGCTTCTGAACTCGCTTGCAGGATGACTGCGATGAATAATGCGAGTGATAATGCTAAAGAATTAGCAAGTACTTTGAATCTAACCTATAACAAAGCCAGACAAGCAGCTATTACTCAAGAAATTTTAGAAGTTGTAGGAGGTTCTGCAGTTTAGCAATAAGATTTAGGATATGCCTGAATACAATATCAAAGTTCAATTTGAGCAAAAGACTTTTAGTTTTTTATGTTCTGAAGATCAAGATATTATTTCAGCGGCAAAAATGAATGGAGTAGATTTGCCAAGTAGTTGTTGTTCAGGAGTTTGTACAGATTGTGCATCCATGATTTTGGAAGGATCTGTAGATCAAGAAGATGCTATGGGATTAAATGATGATTTGAGGGAAAAGGGCTTTGCACTTTTATGTGTGGCATATCCAAAGTCAGATTTGAATATTGTTATTGGTAAAGAAGTCGAAGATGATTTATATAATGATCAATTCGGTAAATATCAAAGATGAAATTAAGTTCAGTTGATTATTATTTAGATTGGCCAGTTTCAATAAAATTAAAAAATTTAAGGGAATTTATCATTGAAAATTTAGAAAAAAAAGGTGATTTAATACGATGGTCAATTGTTGATATTCATAATTCTATTGACTCTTTTGGAACAAAAAAACTTAAAATTAAAGCTGTCTTAGCTAATTAAAAAAAATATAAATTGAACTATCTTTAATAATGGAAAATTCACCAACAATATTCATTGTTCCAACTGGTATTGGTTGTGAAGTAGGAGGTTTCGCTGGGGATGCACTTCCTACCGCTAAGCTATTAGCATCGGCAAGTGGATGTTTAATTACTCATCCAAATGTTATGAATGGCGGTACTCTTTCTGAAAAAGATAAAAATATTTTTTATGTTGAGGGTTATAGTTTAGACCGACTTGCCAAAGGAGAAATCGCTTTAAAAAGGGTTAAGCAACAGAAAATTGGGATAATTTTTGATTCAGCCATTGAAAAAAACATATTAGTGAGACATTTACAAGTTGCTGATGCATGTGTTTCTACTTTAGGGATTAATGTTCATTCTTATGTGATTACAAAAAAGCCATTAAACATAGTTATTGATTCTGATTCTTCAAAAATAAGTGGTGGCACAATTGAAAATCCTGATACTCTAATTGATGCTGGAAAATGTTTAATAGAAAAAGGAGTTACGGCAATAGCAATTGTGGCAAAATTTCCAGATGATTCAGATTCTTTAGAAACAAATTTCTATCGAGAGGGAAAAGGGGTTGATCCCATTTCTGGAGTCGAAGCAGTTATAAGTCATTTAATTAGCAAATTTTTAAAAGTTCCCTGTGCTCACGCACCTGCTTTAAATTCAATTGAATTGAATGAAAATTTAGATCCTCGTGCAGCTGCAGAAGAAATAGGATACACCTTTTTACCCTCAGTACTGATTGGGCTAAGCAATGCACCTGACATTATTGAATTGCCCGCTAAAAATGAGTCAATCTCACTACACCCTGATCAGATTGAATCTATTGTTGTTCCTAATGGTGCACTAGGTGGAGAAGCAGTACTAGCAGGGATTGAAAAAGGTTTAAATATTATCTCTGTAAATAATCAAAATACATTAAAAGTGACAAATGAGTTTTATGATTATTCCAATCTCTTTGAAGTGGATAATTATTTAGAAGCTGCAGGCATAATTCTTGCTATCAAAAAAGGTATTAACCTTGATTCAGTTAAGCGGCCTTTAAAAAAAATCCAACAGTCTTTTTATAGTAATTAATAAGATATTGCTATGGGAACTCTCCAGTCACTTCCTAATGATTGACTACTTAGTTTTAGGATTGGAGGAGCTTGCTTTCTTTTAAATTCCGCTTTTTTTATAAGTGAGATAATTTTTAAAATTAAATCTTTTTTATAACCATCTTCTTCTAGTTGTAGTAAATCTTTTTTTTCTTCAATAATTCCTTTAAGAATATTATCTAAAATAGAATAAGGTGGGAGAGAATCAGTATCTAATTGATCAGGACCTAACTCGGCACTTGGAGCTTTCGTGCGAATATTTTCTCCAATTATATCTATATTAGTATCTAACATATATGACTTTCTATGATTTATTGATTCTTCACTATCAAGCCAATTGCATAATTTAAAAACATTAGTTTTATATAAATCCCCAATTACCGATAATCCCCCATTCATATCACCATAAAGTGTGCAATATCCTACAGCAAGCTCTGATTTATTTCCTGTTGAAAGTAATAAATGCTTTTCTTGATTAGCTAAAGCCATCAGAAGCGTTCCTCTGATCCTTGATTGAATATTTTGATTTGTTATTTCAGCCATCTCGAAAGATATGGTTTTTACAAAAGATTCTTCAAAAGAATTCATTAGGTTTTCAATTGGGATACTATTGAAATTTATTTTTAATCTCCTTGCTAAATCTTTCGCATCACTCTTTGAATGGGATGAGCTCCACTTGGAGGGCATTGAGACGCAATAAACATTATTACTGCCAAGAGCAGCTGTCGCAATTGCTGAAACTAGTGCTGAATCAATGCCACCACTTAGTCCAATTAGAGCTGTTTTAAAACCGCATTTTTGAGCATAATCCCTAACACCAAGGACTAATGCATCAAAAATTGATGATATTTCAGATTGTTCAAATTCTTTTTTTTCGGGTATTGTTTGCTCAATATGCCAACTTGAGAGGTCTTCTGAAAAAGACTTCAATTGCTTAATTTTAGATCCATTCTTATCAAGAATAAAACTATTTCCATCAAAAATTAAATTATCATTTGCACCAATCTGGTTTACATATATAAGCGGTACTTGAAGATATTTAGCAGCAAAACTGGAAACTCTGGATCTTAGCTCTAACTTTTTGAAGGTATATGGTGAGGCCGATAAATTCACTAAGATATCAACTTTTTTTTTCTTTAAATCAGAAATAGGATTTTCTTTATGAATTCCTCTACCTTCTATATTTTTGTTGACCCATAAATCCTCACATACAGTAAAGCCAATTCGCCAAGTTTTATTATTTATTTCTTTTGTTAATACGGAAACTTTTTCTTCTGATCTAAAGTATCTTTTCTCATCAAATACTTCATAGGTAGGAAGAATAATTTTTCTAGCAATTATTTTCCACTCACCGCGCTCAAGCAATGCAATAGAATTATAAAGATTTGGAAAAAAAGAATCATTTATTATCTCAGCTATCCCGACTGTGATACTCAAGTTTCCATATTTTTTATTAATAACTAAAGCTAATTGGTCAAGAATTAGATATTGATTTTTGATTAAATTATTTTTTAGTAGTAAGTCATTTGCTGGATATCCCCATAATGACAATTCTGGAGTAAGAACTAAATCAGCAGAAGTTGAGCTAGCTTTCGAAGCAGCATAAAGAATTTTTTTTGCATTACCCTCTAAATCTCCAACAACTGGATTAATTTGAGCAAGTAAAAACTTCATTCAACTAATTTAGTGGATTCATATAAATTATTCTTCTTAACAAAATCTATTAAAGATGGTGGTAAATTAGAATAATTAAAATTTAATCTGAACTTAGAACTTGAAATGTTTGGGATTTTTATGGATGAAATCTTAAATTTCACATTATAAGTTTCTAACATCTTAAGAGTATTTGATTCAACAGGATAACCCTCTCTTAAAATTATAAAAAAACTTACCTCTTTAATAATTTTCTCAAAATTTTTCCAGGAGAAAATGTCTTGAATTAAATCACTCCCAATAACAAAATCTAGATTATTTAATTTATAAATTCTTTTACATTTTTTAATCGACTCTACTGCCCATTTGCTCGTGACACCTTGATTAAATAAAATTTTTGGATTATCTAAATCTTCAATAAGAGTTTTTAATAAATGGCTCCTAATTGAGATATCCTCTTTGTGATTTTTGTTGGGGTTGTTACTTACATATCCAATTGTAAAAGGATATATTTTGGATAATTCTTCAAGTATTTTTTGATGTCCAATGGTAGGTGGATCTGCACTGGTGCCAAATAATGCAATGCTTTTTCCCATTTAAGTTTTAAGGAAGAATGCTAACAAAATTATTATTTAAATTTCTATTTGAAAAATAAATATTTATGTGGTTAAAAATCCCTGGGTCATGAAAATTCGTATTTTGGAATATAGTAGCTGGCTCTAAAAAAGAAGCTTTGCTTCTCATAAATATCTCTTTTGCTGCTAATTTCCCTAGAATTTTTGTAGAATGCACTGCGATTGCTGCTTGAATAATTGCTATGGGTCCATAGGGTAATAATGAAAGCCCATTAGTAAAAGGTGCTGTTAATAGAATTACTTTCTTAATAAGGTTGAAAGAGGTATTGACGCCGACTTGAGTGACTCCCAAACATAAATTATTAATGGATATATTTTTAAATATTTTTCTTGTAGATTCACCTTTCAACTTTAAGCCGTAAATTTTACTTAATTCGTTAATCAATGCAGCATCTAGTGCGAAACTACTAGCAACATCAAATAAAATAAAAGGATTGAGAGCTACTGCTGAAGCCTTGATAGTCGAAAATTTACCAATAGTTGATTGAGCTAATTTCTGCCTTCTTTTCAATCTTTGCTCTTTTATTCGTAGAAATAATTTGTCAGCTAATTGAATAGAATTTAGTGTTAATAGTATCTCACCATATTGATTTATTAATTTTGCTATGTAATTTTGAAGATTGTTTTCATTATTAATGATTATTGGAATATTTAAATCTTTTGGAAGCTTAAACTTTATATTTTCAGTTATTTCTTTTAATTCATTTTTATTAAATAGATCGATTTTGTTTAAAATTAAAATAATTTTTTTTCCATCTTTTATAAAAGAGCTGATTTCCTGTAACTCATTTCTGTTTAAATCTCCCGAAACTATAAAAAGGATAAGATCTGAATGATTTATGTAAGAGTAAACTTTATCTGCGAATTTAATATTGCAGAAATCAAACCCTGGAGAATCTAGCACCTCTAAACTATTGAGTGTTTGATCTTTAAGAGTACAAGTTTCCGATTGTATTTCTTTTGTGGTCCCATTAATAATATCTGTTTTGAATATGTCTTTTTTTAAAAAAGAATTTAAAACGGAAGATTTTCCTGCACCTGATTTACCATATGCGCCAATTCTTATTTTTTTTTCTTTGAGTCTTAAAAGTTGTTGATTAAAAGAAATTATTTCTTTATTAAGAAGACTTTTTTCATAATTTGTAAGATCAATAGTCTCCCACCATTTTTTTAACAGTAAATAATTTTCATTAATTTTAAATTGTTTCATAATTTTTTCTTCCCCCAGCCGGCTAATACAGATAACACAGCTTCTGCACCAATAATTCCCACGAATCCCCCGAATTCATCTACTACTACTTTCACTCCTTTATGATTCTTGTCAAATTTAGTTAATAATTGATCTGCTTTAATCATTTCGGGAATGTATTCCACAGGTTCGCAAATTTCTGATAACAATTTTTTATTTTCCCCATTAATTAACTCTGCCAACATTTTTTCACGTTTTACTACCCCTTGTATTTTGTCAACTTTATCTCCCAAAATAACCCACCATGGAGAGCTGTCAGACATTATAAGTTTTGAAATTTCATCAAGATTTGAAGACCCATCAAGACAAGGTGCAGATACTCTAGGGGTCATTAAGTCTTTAGCTTTTAAATCATTTAATTGAAAAACCTTAAATATCATTGCTGCCTCATCAGCCTCTATAAAACCTTTCTGACTTCCAATTTTTGCCATTTGTCTAATTTCTTCTTCATCAGTTGAAATTTCGTTTTCTGCTGTAATAACCGGAAATATCTTTTCAATTAATATCAAGAATGGCTTCATTAAAGTATTTAATATTCGCAAGATAGGAACAGATAATAGTGCTATTTGAACTGAAAATCTTGTGCCAAGAGCTTTTGGTAGTACTTCTCCTACTAAAACAACTAGTATGTAAAAAGTTATTGAAAATAGGGTTAACCCAAAACTGCTATTAATTACCAATGCTCCGTATACTCCTAAAATAAGACTGCCAATTATATTAAATCCATTATTAGTAATAGTAATTACAGTTAGTGTCCGTCCAAGATGTTTTCTAAGTTTTAGAAGTTGATTCGCAGAACTTTTTGGCTTTTGTCTAGAGGCAATTTCAAAAATTCTAATTGAATTTACAGCTAAAAAAGCTGCTTCTACTCCCGAACAACATGCTGAGCCAATTAAAATAATCACTATAAGTAAAAATAAACCGTAAACACTTGGTTCCATTAAAGTAGATTAGGTACTAAATCTGTTTTAATTCATTCTTCCATTTTTTTTTTAAACACGCCAATACACAATTTATGTTTGAACCTGACCATAAAGTTTTTGAAGAAAGAAGAGAAATATTCCTAAATAAATTAGGTGGGAAAGCTGCTATTATCCCTGGAGCTAATCTTGTAAAGCATCATTCTGATTGTGAATATCCTTTTAGGCAAGATAGCAATTTTTGGTATTTAACAGGTTTCGATGAGCCAGATGCAATCGCTCTTTTCTTATCACATAAGCCAAAGGGTGAGAGATTTATTATGTTTGTCGCTCCTAAAGATGTTATAAGCGAAGTCTGGCATGGATTTAGATGGGGTTTAGAAGGCGCTGAAAAAAAGTTTAAGGCTGATAAGGCACACTCAATAAACGATTTAAAAGATTTACTCCCAACTTACATAAACGGTTCTGATGAACTTGTTTTTTCAATTGGAAAGCATCCAATAATAGAGAAAATAGTACTTGAGATATTTTCACAACAACTTGAAAATCGTTCAAGATCAGGGGTTGGTGCAAATTCTATAAAATCTCCAGAAATTTATCTAAATGAGATGAGATTAATTAAAAGTGAATTTGAGATTAAGAGAATGAGAGAGGCAATACAAATTTCAGCCGAAGCTCATGAACTAGTTAGAGAATCTATATCATCAAAGAACAATGAAAGACAAATTCAGGGTCTTCTTGAGGGATTCTTTCTGGAAAAAGGGGCTAGAGGACCAGCTTATAACTCAATTGTTGCATCAGGAGATAATGCCTGTATTTTGCATTACACTTCAAATAACTCTCCCTTGAAGAAGAAAGATTTATTATTGGTGGATGCTGGCTGCTCACTTATTGATTATTACAATGGAGACATAACAAGAACTATTCCGATAGGTGGCAAATTTTCTAGTGAGCAAAAAGTTATCTATGAAATTGTATTAAGTGCTCAGAAAAATGCAATTAAAAGTGCTGTAAAGGGATCGAATTCTAATGCTGTTCATAATGTTGCTTTAACCATTCTTGTAGAAGGATTAAAGGAAATCGGTTTATTGTCTGGCAGTACTGAGGAGATAATTGAGAATCAATCCTATAAACATCTTTACATGCATAGAACTGGGCATTGGCTCGGTTTAGATGTTCATGATGTTGGAGCATACAGAATGGGGGATTATGAAGTGCCATTACAGAATGGAATGATTCTAACGGTAGAACCTGGGATCTACATAAGTGATAGGATCCCAGTCCCTG
>CACNCF010000008.1 GCA_902618795.1 uncultured Prochlorococcus sp. | reverse complement strand
TAACTCTTGGCCTTGTTAACTTTTCCCCCCAAGGCGAACTAGTTGAACCTTGACCAAAACTCCACCAACCTAAACCACTCCAATAAACTCTGTTATGTCTCGATTGATGTTGAGGAAGGCAATAGTTTGAGATTTCATATCTTGAATAACCAGAGTTTTTTAAAATTAAATGGGTTGATTCACTGTTTCTAAAAGCTTCTTCATCACTTGGGAGTTTTAATTTTCCTAAACTAACTAATTTTTTAAAAACAGTGCCATTTTCAATATTTAAATCGTAAATAGATAGATGCGGTGGTGAAAATGTTATTGCTTTTTTTAAGTCATCTTGCCATTCTTTAAATCCACTAAGTGGCAAGTTTTGAATTAAATCTAAACTCCAGCTTTTTATTAACCCAGAATCAAATTCTCTCTTCAACCATAAACAAGATTTTTCTGCATCTTCTTTAGAATGACGCCTTCCAGACTTTTGAAGTATCAGATTATTAAAACTTTGTACCCCTAGACTAAATCTATTTATCCCAGCATTTATGAATCCAAAAAGATCATCTTGAGTAAAACTAGCTGGATCAACCTCCATAGTAATTTCAGCACCATAGTCAATTCCATAATTTTCTTTAAAAAGATCAATTAATTCTTTGATTTGGGTTGGATCTAAAATTGATGGTGTGCCACCTCCTACATAAATGGTCGATAGAGGTGATTTATGCTTAATCGACAATATTTCTTTACTTAAAAATTGCAAATATTCTTTAACAGTTTTGCTTCCATAACCTTTTAAAGTTTCAACTTTGTTTCCTAATGGAATAACTGCAAAATCACAATAAAAACACCTTCTGTGGCAAAAAGGAATGTGCACATAAGCACTTCTTGGAAACTTATTCATAATATAAATCCATTTTTAAGCTCCAAAAACGTATTAAGGATCGAAAAAAATAAGATCCTTATTTACTCAATTAATAAATCCTAGTAGATTATAGATATGACAGATATCTTAGTATTAATTTTATTTGTATTGTCTGGGGCTGCTTCAGGTTGGCTTGGTGTTGATTTATTGCCAGTAGACATACTCAAACAGGTATCTAATGTAGAAGGTTTTAGAATTGTTTTAGCAATAATTGGTTTTTTTGTAGGATTAGCCGCTGGTTTTGTATTTCTTCAACTTAGAAAGACGTTTCTTGATCAAATAAGAACAATGCCTACGGACTTACTAATAAGTAGGTCCGTTGGATTAATTTTAGGATTACTTGTTGCGAATCTCCTACTTGCTCCAATACTACTAATTCCATTTCCCAGAGAGGTTTTTTTCGCAAAACCCTTGGCGGCTATATTAAGCAATATTTTCTTTGGTGTGCTTGGTTACAAGTTGGCAGATACCCATGGACGGACATTATTGAGATTATTTAATCCAAATAATACTGATGCATATCTAGTTAATGAAGGTATCCTCCCTGCTGCAAGTCCAAAAATTCTTGATACCAGTGTAATTATTGATGGAAGAATCAATGGCCTATTAAGTTGCGGATTATTAGAAGGGCAGTTAATTGTTGCTCAAAGTGTAATTGACGAATTACAAACTTTAGCCGACTCAAGCAGTAATGAAAAAAGGTCGAAAGGTAGAAGAGGTCTCAAGTTATTAAAAGAATTAAGAGATTTATATGGGAGAAGACTTGTAATCAACCCAACAAAGTATGAAGGTAATGGGGTAGATGAAAAACTCTTGAAGATTACTGAGGATATGACAGGAACTTTAATTACAGCTGATTATAATCTTTCTCAGATTGCTGAAGTTAAAGAATTAAAAGTTATGAATTTGAGTGATTTGGTTATTGCTTTAAGGCCAGAAGTACAACCAGGAGAATCACTTAATATAAAAATCGTCAGAGAAGGCAAAGAAAAAATGCAAGGAATTGGATATTTAGATGACGGAACAATGGTTGTTATTGATGAGGCAAAGAATTTTGTAGGAAGCAGATTAGATATTGTTATAACAGGAGCATTACAAACTCCTACTGGAAGAATGGTCTTTGGAAAACTAATAAATAATCCTGAGTCAAACAAATCTTTTAAATCACCAGCGACACAAGGCTAAATCTAGCTAGAATCAGTTCAATCTTAATTTCGTGATACAAATGACTGTATCTGCTCCTTATTACGGCGAAAACACCGTTATGAGGACCCCGCCCCCTGATCTTCCCTCTCTTTTACTTAAAGAGCGAATTGTTTATCTTGGTTTACCATTATTTTCAGATGATGATGCGAAAAGACAACTAGGAATGGATGTTACTGAGCTAATCATTGCTCAACTTCTTTATCTAGAGTTTGAGGATCCAGAAAAACCAATCTATTTCTACATCAATTCAACAGGAACAAGTTGGTACACTGGTGACGCCGTTGGTTTTGAAACGGAAGCATTCGCTATTTGCGACACAATAAGCTACATCAAGCCTCCAGTGCACACAATATGTATCGGACAAGCGATGGGGACTGCTGCAGTTATCCTTTCATCTGGCACTAAGGGACAAAGGGCGGCTCTTCCACATGCTTCTATTGTTTTACATCAACCTATAAGCGGCGCAAGAGGTCAAGCAACCGATATCCAAATCAGAGCTGAGGAGGTTTTGAAAAATAAAAAATCAATGCTGGAAATCCTATCTCGTAATACTGGAAAGACTATCGAAGAACTCTCAAAAGACTCTGACAGGATGAGTTATCTCAACCCCCAAGAAGCCCTAGATTATGGAGTTATCGATAGAATACTCACAAGTCAAAAAGATTTACCAAATAAAATTTAACCTTCACCAAACTATTTTAAAATCATGCCAATAGGAACTCCAAGCGTGCCTTACAGACTTCCAGGAAGTCAATATGAAAGATGGGTTGATATATATACAAGACTAGGTGTAGAAAGAATTCTTTTTCTTGGACAGGAAGTGAATGATGGTATTGCTAATAGTCTTGTTGCACAAATGCTCTATTTAGATTCAGATGATAATTCAAAACCTATCTATCTTTATATAAACAGCCCAGGAGGATCAGTTACTGCTGGCTTGGCTATATATGACACTATAAAATATGTAAAAAGTGATGTAGTAACAATCTGCGTAGGCCTCGCAGCCTCAATGGGAGCATTCCTATTAGCTGCTGGTACAAAAGGTAAAAGAGTTGCTTTGCCTCATAGCAGAATCATGATTCATCAACCTCTGGGAGGAACTTCCCAACGTCAAGCAAGTGATATTGAAATAGAAGCTAAGGAAATTTTAAGAATTAAGGATATGTTAAATATGTCTATGGCAGAAATGACTGGCCAATCATTTGAGAAAATTGAAAAGGATACTGATAGAGATTATTTTCTAAGTGCGGAAGAAGCAAAAAACTATGGCTTAATTGATAGAGTAATCACACATCCAAGCGAAGCAAATCAGTCTTAAATCTTCTAAAAAAATATTTTAATTTTAATTTTTAAATTAATAATTTTTTGGTTTATTTACACCTTTAATGTCTAAAATATTAATTATCAAATGCAAAGAAGCTACAACTAATGACCCAACTCTTTTACGACACAGATGCAGATCTAAGTCTTCTAAATAATAAAACAATAGCGATTATTGGATATGGTTCACAAGGCCATGCACATGCCCTAAACCTTAAAGATAGTGGTATGGATGTAATTGTTGGATTATATAAAGGAAGTAAGTCTGAAATCAAAGCTATTAGCGATGGTCTACAAGTATTTAGCGTTTCTGAAGCTTGCGAAAAAGCAGACTGGATTATGATTCTCCTCCCAGATGAGTTTCAGAAAGATGTTTACCTTAAAGAAATTGAACCAAACTTAAATGAAGGAAAGATATTAAGTTTTGCTCATGGCTTCAATATAAGATTCGGACTTATCAAACCTCCTAGTTTTGTTGATGTTGTAATGATTGCCCCAAAAGGACCTGGACACACTGTTCGTTGGGAATATCAGAATGGTCAAGGAGTTCCAGCATTGTTTGCAGTAGAGCAGGATGCTTCCGGAAATGCAAGATCATTGGCGATGGCTTACGCTAAAGGGATTGGCGGAACGAGAGCTGGGATTCTTGAAACAAACTTCAAAGAAGAAACAGAAACTGATTTATTTGGAGAACAAGCAGTTTTGTGCGGAGGATTATCAGAACTGGTCAAGTCAGGTTTCGAAACTCTTGTAGAGGCAGGTTATCAACCCGAACTTGCTTACTTCGAATGCTTACATGAAGTTAAACTTATTGTTGATTTAATGGTGAAAGGAGGCTTATCTCAAATGAGAGATTCCATTTCAAATACTGCAGAATATGGAGATTATGTAAGTGGTAAAAGACTTATCAATAGTGATACAAAAAAAGAAATGCAGAAAATTCTCAAAGATATTCAAGATGGAACTTTCGCTAAGAATTTTGTGGAAGAATGCGATAAAAACAAACCCTTAATGACAAAATTAAGAGAAGAGAACTCAAAACATGAAATTGAGAAAGTAGGTAAAGGTTTGCGCTCGATGTTCAGTTGGCTGAAATAAATTTATTTTTAATATTCCTTGGATCGATTGGTTTTGATTTATTGATCGGCGATCCAAGATTCTTAATCCACCCTGTTCAAATAATTGGCTTTTACATAAAAAAAATATCTGATTACCTCATAAGTAATTTTGGGAAAAATAAAAATATATTGTTTTGGGGAGGTTTAATAGTAGCTATATCCACCATAGGAATTAGTTTTGGTTTAGGAAAATTGATAGAACTCAGTTATGTGCAATCAAAAAATAATTTTTGGGGTGGATTGCTAATTTTTTTTGGACTTTCAAGTTGTATTGCGACTAAGGGACTTATTTCAAGTGTTAAAGAGATTGCAGAGCTAATAGAACGCGAAAAAATTAATGGCCAAAATAAGAGAATAATCAAAGAGAAGGTACAAAGGATAGTAAGTAGGGATGTAAGTTCATCTTCTTTAAAACATCTTTTGAGATCAAGTACAGAGAGTCTTACCGAAAATTCTGTTGATGGAATATTTGGTCCATTATTTTGGATTTTTATTGGAATTTTTTTGATGAAATTTTCAATTTTTCTGCCAGGGCCTTTATCACTTGGTTTTTCTTATAAAGCCATAAGTACTTTAGATTCAATGATAGGTTACAAATATGATTATTTTAAATATTTAGGTTTTTTCAGTGCAAAAATCGAAGATATTTTTACGTTTGTTCCTTCAAGATTAGTTTTAATTACATTACCTTTAGTTAGCCCCAAAATTAATGAGTATGGATCAATCATAAAAAAAAGCTATCTTGATGGTAAAAAATATGATTCGCCTAATGCTGGGATTTCAGAAGCTATATTTGCTTATATTTCTGGAATAACATTGGGTGGAAAAAGTAAATATAAAAATAAGATTATTAAAAAGCCAAAGATCAATGCGAATGGAGATAATTGCACTGGAGAGAAAATTAAATTAATTTGTCAATTAATTTTGAGATTACAATTATTATGGATAATAATTTTTGTCTTAATTTTTTTTATAATTTCAACTTTAACTTAATAATAAACTAGTTTTATAATTACTAGAATAAACTATAAATCTCTATGCAAGAAAACGACTCTCCAATAGAAAATCAAAATGATGATTTTAATGATATATCATCAACTGATAATGAATACTCAAAATGGGTAGACAATCAGGGAGATGAAGTAAAGAATGTTTTTGGATTTAATAGCAGTGCTGAACTTGTAAATGGTAGAGCAGCAATGATCGGATTCTTAATGCTCATATTAACCGAGTTAGTTTTTAGCGGCAGACCTGTTACTTCTTCAATTTTTGGTATTAATTAAAATGGAAGCAAAAAAATCTAATCCAATAAAAGTATTCTTATACATATCTGTTTGGGTAATTATTTGGGGTACTATAGGATCTTTAGTCGATTTTCCTCTTTATAAAAATAAAATCTACTTAGAAGGAAGCATATATCAATATCTTACTTTCACAATTACAGCTGTTATTTCTATTGTATCTGCAAAGTTTTTTTATAAGAAAATTGATTTATAAAAACTTGTACCTAAATTTCTTAATAATTTTTGCTGGTTCTTTACTTTCATTGGACTCGTAAAGTATCCACTGATGAGTCTCAGTATCATGGTCACAACCATAATCTCCAGATGGGTTATCGTAACTTGAAAGATATGAATGACAATTTTGGTCTGCCTCAAAAGCGGAGTCATAACCTGTTAGAAAATATATCAAAAATAGAACAGTTATCGACAAAAAAAATACTTGAGAAACTAAATTAACTACTTTCATAAGATATTCTAAAATTTAAATATACCATCAAATAAAATCGTGCGATCTAAAAATTTAGCTAACGTCCAACATTAAATACAAAGTCATGGAATTCTTGATTCTTTAAATACAAGATGACTAGCAATACTAAAATGATATTTAAGCCTATTACTATTGATCCAAAAATATTTATTTGTTTTTTGCCTGGCAAAGTGTAAGTAAATTTCTTGCCTTTAAGAAAACCAGCTAAGCCTTTTTTTTCTTTTATTTGAGTATTTTGAGTATTTTGAGTATTATTCTTAACTTCATTATCAGAAAAACCTTTTACCATTACAAATTAAATAACAAATTTATAATATTCCAAAAAAATAAATTATTTTAATAATTAACAATTTTTAATCACATATGGGATCATTAATGAAATTCTCTCATTTGAGAAATTATTAAAAAAATAAGCTTCAATAATTTCCGTTTGCAGCCCCAATAAACTTGATTGACATTTGAATCTGTTTTGGTCAAATACTACTAATTGAAATTTTTCTATTTCAGAAACTAATTCTTTACATATTTGGGTTCGAGAATCTTTAAAACAATCACTAGATTGTTTTAAAATCTTAGACTTTGTTGGTATTGTTTCAGCCATAACAAAATTAAATAACAACAAAAATTTAAGGAATAAAATAGTTAGACATTTCATTACTTCTTAAGATTTCAAAATTTTGGATACCTCGTTAAGAGTATTGGGCATTGAGCTAATTGCATCTTTTTGAGATTTTAAAAAAAAAGATGCCCTAAAAGAGCACCTTGTTATTAAAGGAAGAAATAGATTAAAAAAATTATCCTTGAACTCTATCCTTAAAAAGTTTACCTGCAGAGAATGTTGGAACTCTTTTAGCGGGTATTGCTATTTTTTCGCCTGTCTTAGGGTTTAAACCCTGTCTTGCAGAACGATCTCTTGGTTCAAAAGAACCAAATCCTAGTAAAGAGACTTTTTTGCCTTCCACTACTGAATCAACAATAGTTTCAATAGCTGCATCAACAACTAAAGAAACATCCGTTTTTGTGAGCTCTGTACGAGCTGCAACAAGATTTACTAAATCAGCTTTGTTCATTGAAATTTAAATTAAAGCTAGGGGTTAAAAAAAGATTTAAATCGAGTTTAAACCTCGAACTTTCACATCATATGGAGCAAATACAAATACGGCAACCGAAAATGCCGGCGGCGCAAAGCTTTATACAAATTTTAGGGACATTTTTAGCAACATTATTTATTTCTTATAACCGCTCTTTTTCATTTATAAAAAATAGCCTCTTCATTTAGAGAACAGCAAAAAGCATTGGTGGCACTAGATTTAGGATTAAAAATCTAACTACATTTATCAAAGGGGGAAAATGTCAAAGGGGGGTGAATTTAAGAATTTAAGCTATTTATTATGTTTTATTAATTTTCAGATATATTTCCTTCTCATCACATGAAAAAACACAATTTGTATTTTGAAATCAAGAAAAATCTAGTTTTCTCATTATTAAACTTTCTCTATAAATCGTTTTATGCACTGAGCAGATGGATGAAGAAATTGTAATTAATTAGAAAATTAATACTCTCCAAGATCTAATAAAGTTGATTAGTGAAGCCTTAAATTTGAGTTTTTTTTTAAATTTTGCATCTATTATTCAAATATCAGTAATTCAATTAAATTATTTCAATATTTAACTAATCAATGATAAAGAAAAGTGATTCATCTAAACAAAGGTAAACCATTTCCTTTAGGGAGTTCTCTAACTTCGCAAGGGATTAATTTTTCCTTAGTAGCCACAAATGCAGAATATGTAGAAATCTTATTGTTTGAGAAAGAGGACTCTATTTCCCCAAAAAGCACATTCAAATTAGATCAGACTCATAATACAGGTCCATACTGGCATGCGGAAATAAAAAATCTAGATGAAGGTTGTATTTATGCTTTTAGAGTGAAACAAAAAAATAATGAGATAAATAATAACTATGAAAAAAAAGTATTACTTGATCCATGTTCAAGGGGTATTACCGGATGGAGAAGTTATAAAAGAGAAAATGCATTAAAAAATCAAGAAAATACTAATTCTTGTCTAAAAAGTGTTGTTTGCAATAGAAAATTATTTAATTTTAAGGATTATCCAAGACCGAAACATTCTTGGGAAGAAACAATTATTTATGAACTCCATATCAAAGCTTTCACTGAATCAACTGATAAAGATGAAAGTTGTTTTAAGAAATTTTTAAAAAAAATTCCTTATCTCAAAGAACTGGGTATTACAACAATTGAATTACTTCCAATTTTTTGTTTTGATCCTACTGATGCCCCAAATGGTCTAAAAAATTTTTGGGGATATAGTCCAATTAATTGGTTTACTCCGCATTTTGAATATCTTTCGAATGAATCCGCCGAAAAGAATAGAGAGGAATTTAGAAGATTTGTAGAGGAATGTCATAAAGCAGACATTGAAGTCATCTTAGATGTTGTATACAATCACACTTGCGAAGGTGATTCAAAAGGGCCAGCAATATCTTGGAAAGGTATAGATGAAAATCTTTATTACTTTATTGGAAAAGATAAAAATTATCAGGACGTCTCCGGATGTGGTAATACTATTGCAGCAAACAGAGGATTAGTAAGAAAACTAATAATTGAATCTTTAAAATGTTGGGCGAGTGAATTAGGAGTTGATGGTTTTAGATTTGATTTAGGAATTGCCCTATCAAGAGGAGAAAATCTTTCACCGCTTGATAATCCTCCAATTTTTGAAGATATAGAATGTGAACCAGAACTTATCGATATCAAGTTCATAAGTGAGCCATGGGATTGTGGCGGTTTATATAAATTAGGTGATTTCCCATCTAAGAATACTTTCACTTGGAATGGTCATTTTAGAGATGACTTGAGGAGATTTTGGAAGGGGGATAAAGATACAGCTTGGAATATGAGCGATAAAATAAAAGGGACGCCATCTATTTATAAAGAAGATAATATTTTTCCAAAGTCGATAAATTTTATTACTTCACATGATGGATTCACTTTGAAAGACTTAGTAACTTTCAATAGAAAACATAATTTTGCAAATAGAGAACAAAATAGAGATGGAGATAACCATAACAATTCTTGGAATCATGGTACTGAGGGACCAACTACGAACTTATTAATCAATGATTTAAGAAAAAGACAACAAAAAAATCTTGTTCTTAGTTTACTTATCTCTAAAGGTGTTCCAATGATACTTATGGGTGATGAAATTGGAAGATCACAAGGCGGGAATAACAATTCTTGGTGCCAAAATAATTTATTGGGCTGGATGAATTGGGAACATGGTCAACAAGATTTGGAATTATTAGAATATTTTAAATACGTTATAAAAATCCGAAAAAAACTAATAAATATTTTCAATCCATCATTCTTCCCTAATAATCAAACCAATGAAAATATTCCAACATATCATTGGCATGGAACAAAGTTAGATAGCCCCGATTGGAGTAGTTGGTCTCACACAGTTGCCTTTAGCCTTAACAAAGGCATAACTAATCCACTGGTTTGGATAGGTTTAAATGCATATTCAAAAAGTATCGATTTCCCCTTGCCGAAATGTAAATATAATTGGTTAAAAGTTATCGACACAAGCATATCTGAGATTTTTGAACCCTTAACTATTAGTGAAAAATCTGTTTCAATAAAGAGTAGAAGCTCTTTACTAATCATTTCAGAAGAAGTATTTGGGGCAAAAAATAATTTATTCTAAAAGCGGGCGGCGGGAATCGAACCCGCATCTTCAGCTTGGAAGGCTGAGGTTTTACCACTAAACCACGCCCGCATTAAGTAATAGAATTACCATTGCAATAATACATTATCAAACAATAAACAAAGTAAAAAGATTGGAAAATTCACACTCGAAAAAAAATATTTCTAGATCAACAACAAGATTAATGTTCTCTTATGGGTTAGGAGATGCAGGCACAGGTTTAGTCGCGACACAATTTGGTTTTTTTCTTTTCAAATTCTTTATTTCTGCTGGTTTACCAGTAATAATTGCAGGATCATTATTGATGTTAATAAAGATATGGGATGCAGTAAATGATCCGTTAATTGGATGGTTAAGTGATCGCACTAAATCAAGATGGGGGCCTAGAATCCCTTGGATGGTAGCAGCATCTGTTCCCCTTGGTTTCTCTTTAGCTGCGATATGGTGGACACCAACTGGTTCAGTGCTAACCAAGACTATTTACTATGCCATAATTTCTATAATAGTAATGACTGCTTATACAAGTATTAATCTTCCTTTCGCAGCTCTTTCTACTGAAATTTCTGAAAAAACAGCAATAAGAACAAGACTAAACGCATCTAGATTTACTGGCTCAATAATCGCAGGACTAACTGGTTTAATAATTGCTGGAGTTGTATTAGGTTCCGAAGGATCAGCAAATAATGAATATTTTTTAATGGGTAAAATAAGCGGATGTATTGCAGTTACTGCAACATTAATTTCTTGTTGGGGATTAGCTCCATTCGCAAAAAAAGCAAGAAGGCCTTCAGGAAAAGTTGAAGCTATAACACTTCAATTCAAAAGGATCTTCAGAAATAAAAAATTTCTAAAAGTTATTACGCTCTATATTCTTCTGTGGTGCGCCTTACAATTAATGCAAACAGTAGCGTTAATCTATGTCGAGGATGTACTGAACGTACCAACATATATTGCGAAGTGGATCCCGATACCTTTCCAAATTAGCGCTTTAGTGGGTTTACAAATATGGACCAGAGTATCAAATAAATTGAACAGGATTTCAGCGTTAAACTATGGAGCGATTATGTGGATTATTTCATGTACAGCAGCTTTATTCTTACCTTCATTATCAAAAATTTCAGGATCAGGAGATAGTTTATTCCTAAATGCCGGCAACATATTTCTGTTCATTCTTTTAATTTTCATAATCTGTCTTATTGGCATTGGAGCTTCAACCGCTTTTCTTATCCCTTGGTCACTACTTCCTGATGCAATAGACGAAGACCCAGAGAAACCGGCAGGACTATATACTGCTTGGATGGTACTTATTCAGAAGGTTGGTATCGCGTTTAGTGTTCAATTATTAGGATTTTTATTGTATTTATCAGGTTATCAATCATGCTTTGTTGATAATGATGGTCTAAATATTATTGAACAATGCTACTCAGCACAATTAACTATTAGATTATGTATTGGTTTTATACCATCAATATTAGTAATAATTGGTCTTCTAATCATGCAAAAATGGGATCGCAAATTAATTACAAACTAATATAAAGATATGTATTACCTTAATTTTTTCAAAAGACTTCTAAGCAGCTTAATCATTGGTGGGCAAGCAATTAATTTTATCTTTAAGGGTAAAATTTCCAAAAATGATCTCTTTGACCAACTTATGGAGTCAGGTCCTGGCAGTTTATTAATTGTATTAATTACAGGAATTGCTGCAGGTACAGTTTTTAATATTCAAGTTGCATCTCAACTTACAAGTATGGGGGTTTCAAGTGAAATTGGAGGTTTATTAGCAGTAGGCATGGCGAGAGAAATGGCTCCTCTTCTAACTGCTACTTTAATGACTGGAAAGGTTGCCACTGCCTATGCTGCTCAACTGGGCACTATGAAAGTCACAGAACAAATTGAGGCAATAACAATGTTAAGAACCGAACCAGTCCAATATTTGGTAGTCCCAAGGTTACTATCGATGATAATAATGTCTCCAATACAGTGTCTTTTGTTTTTATCTGTAGCTTTATGGAGTGGACAAATTTGGAGCACAATTTTTTATAAAGTTCCTCCAATAGTTTTTTGGACATCTGTAAGATCAGGCAATGTGAGTTTAACCAGTGCAGACTTAACTTCAATGTTAATAAAATCTGTAGTGTTCGGATTACTTATATCAATCATTGCTTGTGGATATGGACTTACAACCAAAGGAGGTCCAAAAGAAGTTGGAACAAGTACAACAGGTGCAGTTGTTATGACTCTCGTTACTGTATCTTTAATGGATGTATTACTAACACAAATTTTATTTGGATAATCCTATGTTTAACACTAAATCAAAAAAAGAGGAACCAGTAATAATATCTCCTTCATTTCAGTTGCCGATCATTCTAATAGTATTAAGTTTTATGCTTTTGTTTTTGAATATTGGTTCTTTGCCAACAATAGTTTTTGCTTCTTTTAGCTTTTTTTTATTACTTCAGTCATTCACCTTAAGAATAAAAATAACAAATGATGATTTTATCGTTTTACAATTAGGGAAAGAGATTAGAACTTTTCCATTCAAGAACTGGATATCATGGAAATTCTTTTTCCCTATAATCCCAGGTATTTTCTATTTTAGAGAAAAGTCCAGTCCTCATTTATTACCAATTTTATTTAATCCAACGCAATTAAAAGATGAGCTCATAAAAAAGGTTGACTCCCTGGAAATTAAAAATTCTTAAAATTCAGACTTTGCCTAATCATCAAAATTATTTAAATGACCAATACAGAAATTTCCGACAATAATCCTGAAAAGGAATTAAAAATAGATAAGTCAATTTCAGATGATAATACAAAACAAATTAGTAAGAAAAATACAACTCAAAATAAAAAAATTATACCGAAAAACGATAAATTAACTAAATCTTTTGATGAAATTTCAAATGAAATTTTTAGAGATCTCTTTTCAAAAAAAGATTCTTTAGTTAAAGAAATAAAAGAGTTAGAAACAAAAAAAAATGAAATAGAACAAGATATTGAGTCTAATTTTAAAGGACAGTCAGATAATATTGCTAAAAGAGTTAAAGGCTTTCAAGAGTACTTAACTGGAGCTTTGCAGAATCTTTCACAAAACGTAGAGAAACTTGAATTAGTTTCTCAACCAATAATCGTAAAGCCTTCTCCCCTTGATGAGAAAAAGCAAGACATTAGCACAAATAATGTAGTTAATGTTCCTGCTCTTTCCGAGACATTTAAGCCAGATGAAGAGATTATAAAAAGTTGCTTTTCAAGTTTCACGGAACAACCTGACTTTTATGCAGAACCTTGGAAATTAAGACGGAGTCTTGATTCCTCAGATATAGAAATTATGGATGATTGGTTCTTTAACATGGGTGGAAGAGGTTCTCTTGAAAGTAGAGGAACTCGACAAAAAAATGCCTTGTTATCAGCTGGCTTAATATCTATTCTTGGCGAATTATATGGAGATCAATTTCAGACTCTTATTTTAGCTTCGCAGCCTGAACGATTAGGTGAATGGAGAAGAATTCTTCAAGATTCACTTGGTCTAACAAGGGATGACTTTGGACCTAATAGTGGGATTGTTCTTTTTGAAAGGCCTGAAGGTGTCATCGAGAGAGCTGATAGATTAGAAGCGAATGAAGAATTGCCATTTATTATCATTGATGCAGCAGAAACCTCTGTTGAAATTCCAATACTTCAATTCCCATTATGGGTTGCATTTGCAGGTTCAGAAAATGAAATTTACGATGATCTTGAACTAAACTAAGCTTTATGAATATCTTAATAATTTTTGCAAGTTATCTTTTAGGATCAATTCCGACAGGTTTTTTAATTGGAAAATATCTCAAAAATATAGATCTAAGAACTATAGGTTCTGGATCTACAGGTGCCACAAATGTCTTTAGAAATGTTGGGAAATGGCCAGCACTTTTTGTATTTATCATTGACGTTGGGAAAGGCCTTATTGCAGTAAAAATTGCTCAATATTACACAGATCAAGGATTAATAGAAGTTACAGCAGGGATATCCGCTATCTCAGGACATATTTGGCCAATATGGCTTAGAGGTAAAGGAGGGAAAGCTGTTGCAACTGGATTAGGTATGTTTTTAGCTCTTTCTTGGAAAGTTGGACTCGCGTCTCTTGGCATTTTTTTAATAGTCCTAACAAAAACTAAATTTGTTTCTTTATCAAGTATTTCAGCTGCAATCTTACTTCCTATTTTTATGTTTTTTTACCTAGGTAAATTTATGCACTCATACTTTTTTATAAGTTTAATTGTTGCATTATTAGTAATCTGGAAACATAGAACAAACATAACAAGATTGCTTAAGGGAGAAGAATCCAAAATTAATCAAAATCAATAGATTTAAGTATTTCTATTAGAGCTTTATTAGGATCTATAGCTTTTGAAATTGATCTACCAATGACTAACTTAGAAGCGCCATTATCTATAGCTTCATAGGGAGTCATAATTCTATTTTGATCATCTTTATTATCAATATTTAATCTGATACCTGGTGTAATAAGTTCAAAATTATTCTTATAAATAGATCTCAACATTTTAACCTCCCAAGGGGAACAAACACATCCATCTAATCCGGCATCAAAAGACAACTTTGCAAGTCTCAATACATTTTCTTCAATTGAATTATTTCTATCAAGATCAGCTTGAAAATCTTTAAGAGAAAAGCTTGTTAAAACAGTTATTCCTACAACCAATGGAGGTTTTAAACTGACTGAGGTAGCTCCTTCTAAAGATGCTTTTTTCGAATCCTTAAGAGCTTTTAAACCTGCTGAAGCATGAATAGAAATTATATCAACCCCTAATTTTGAAACTTGGAAACATGCTGCAAGCATGGTATTCGGAATATCATGAAATTTTAAGTCTAAAAAAATTTTTTTATTTAAACCTTTTAATATTTCAATAACTCTTGGACCTTCCCTAACAAAAAGTTCTAAACCAACTTTAACCCACTTAATATTAGGACATTTTTCCAAAAGTAATTTTGTTTGACTTACATCTAATCCATCAATTGCCAATATTATTTTATCTCCTGAATTAAATCTGTTATTCATCAATTTTCAGTTTTCAAACCTCTTAATTATTTTTTTTCCAATTTGCAAAATTTTTCCTTCCAAATCATTTTTTGAATTAAAAACTAAATCAGGATTTATTACTTTTTGACTATCAATTTTTACACCCCCACCTTTAATAGATCTTTTGGATTCGCTGCTAGATTTGAAAAGTTTTAGAGCACTTAATAAGTAGAAAAACTTTACTGGAAAAACTACTTCTTTTAAAGAAATCTCTGGAATTTCTCCAACTTTTTCTTTGTGTCCAAGGAATAATTTTTCGCAGTTTGATTGCGCCTTTAATGCTTCTTCGTCCCCATGGAATAAAGTAGTAACTTCTAAAGCCATTTTTCTCTGTAATTCACGAGGATTTGAGTTTTCCAGTAACCCTAAATCTAATTCAGTAAGTAATTCAAAATAGGTGGGTATTATATTATCGGGTACTTTTTCTAATTTTGAATACATTGAAAGAGGATCTTCAGTCAAACCGACTGTGTTAAATTCAGATTTACTCATCTTCTTAATTCCATCTAAACCTGTCAAAATTGGCAGTAGAACACCAAATTGAGGGTCTTGTTTAAAATGCCTTTGAAGGTCCCTTCCTATTGCAATATTAAATTTCTGATCTGTGCCTCCAAGCTCAATATCTGATTGAACAACTACCGAATCGTAACCTTGTAATAGTGGATATAAGAATTCATGCAAAGCAATTGGGACTTGCGAAGTGTACCTTTTATTAAATTCATCCTTAGCTAGCATTTGACTAACTGTTGCACTCCCCATTAATTCAATTATCGAATTAAGATTCAATCCTTTTAACCATTCACTGTTATATCTAATTTCTATTCTATCTTTTGAATCAAAATCTAAAATAGATTCATTGGCTGGCTTTCCCATCCCTAGTTGGGTTAAGTATGTTTTTGCATTATCCTTAACTTGTTTTTCCGATAACTGAACTCTTGTTTTGTTTTTTCCGGTTGGATCTCCAATTTGAGCAGTAAAATCCCCAATAATTAAAACTGCAATATGTCCATTATCTTGGAATGCCCTAAGTTTTTTAAACAATATGCTGTGCCCAAGATGAATATCGGTTCCAGTTGGATCGATGCCGAGTTTAACCCTTAATTTTTTATTATTTTTTTTCGCATGATCAATTATCTCCGAAAAGGTTTGATCTGTTCCTTTAATTGGAAAATATTCTTCTATTCCTCTTGACAGCCATGATGGCAATTTTAAATTATCTGTCATGAAGCTTTAACCGTTAACTTTAAGAAGTTTTATCAAGTTCATCCTTCATTCTTATTAAGGTTTTATTCATTTGATCGAACATTTGATCAGGAGTAATCCCAAATTGACTTAACTGTGTTTTTAATTGTTCTACTGTCATTTTTGCTTGAAAATCTTCAGACAATTCAAATCTCTTCATAAAAACCTTATAACGATCCATAAGAGTTTCCATTTTTTTTATAAACATTTTTTTCCCTTCTCTGTCAAATTTTCCATAATCAGAACCAAGTTTCATAAGTTCTTGGTAATCTGTAAAAAGCTTTTTAGCTTCTTCTTGAACGATGTCTGACTCAAAGAATCCCATTTCTATTTTTTTACTTCGCAGATTAAGGCTCAATTACAAGATAACAAGAATCTTTTAAATTGATTAGAAGATTAATAAATTTTAGTTTATAAATAATTCTTTGATTTATATTTTTTCAGAATTAAATTTAGTAGACATGTTTCATTAATATTGGAAAAATTTAACTTAAATAATATTTCAACCCAAAATAAACAATTTGAATTATTTAGTTCAAATGTAAATACAACAATTAATTTTCAACACTCAAATAATCTAAAAATCAATGGCGAAATCCTAACTGAATGGAGGGATAGAATATATAATCACCAATTCAAAATTTCAAAAGATACTCAGAACAAAACTTTGCACCAAACAAGTCTTCCTATAAATACAATTTCCGATGAAAGAAAAATTGATCCGTTTTCCTTGCAGCCATTATCATTGAACTTTTGGAGAACCAAGCAATATATACACAATGGGCCAGCAATGTATTTTGTAATTGATTCGATGGAGAGTTCTAAAATAATCCTTTATATAGGAGAAACAAATTCAGCAAATAAAAGATGGAAAGGAGAACATGACTGTAAAAATTACCTCATAAACTATAAAGAAGCCCTAGCTCATAACAAACTCTCAAGTCACCAAGATATTCGTTTCTTCTTAGATGTACCTAAAGAAGTAAAATTAAGACGTAAATTAGAACAGCAACTGATATATTTATGGTTACCACCTTTTAATAAAGAAACTCGAGATAGGTGGGCAACTACTTTCACAAACAACTAAAAGTTAATTAAATCCATTTAACAAATGCAATTTTCCACATTCCAAAAAAATCTAGATAACTGGCAAGGTGCTTCATTAATTTTTGGAGTTTTAGAGGAAGAAATTTCAAGCCAACTTGAAAAAATAAAATTTGTTATTGACCCAAAATTATTACTAAAAAAAATTACTCAAAAAAAATTTAAAGGAGAAAAAGGAAAAACTTTAAGCTTTGAATTTTTAGATCAAAAATTAGAAACTTTAATCATAGTTGGTCTTGGCAAATCGAAGAACCTAAATAAAAGTGATATAGAAAACTCTATAGGAAATCTAGTTAGGAAAGCAGTTGATAAAAATGAAAAAATCAGCCTCTTGCTACCTTGGGAATTTATAAATTCACAACTAGAAATAAATCAATTAGCAGAGTCAGCTAGATTATCTGCCTTTAAGGACAATAGATTCAATAAGAAAAGAGATGAAAAGAAAGTTCTTAAAGAAATAGAGTTTTTAAATTTAAAAGAATTTGAGAATATTAGCTTTGAAGAGACAGCACAAATATGTGAAGGTGTAGAACTAGCTAGAAGACTTGTAGCCGCCCCTCCAAATAGTCTTACGCCTCAGGAAATGTCTATACAAGCTTCTCAAATAGCTAAAGATCATGGTTTGGAAGTAAAAATTTTAGAGGCAAAAGATTGTGAAGATTTAGGAATGGGTGCATATTTAGCTGTTGCAAAAGGTTCTGATCTAGACCCTAAATTTATACATCTTACTTTGAGCTCAGAGGGTCCTATAAAAGAAAAGATTGCTCTTGTTGGAAAGGGTTTAACCTTTGATTCTGGAGGATACAACTTAAAAGTAGGAGCCTCTCAAATTGAAATGATGAAATATGACATGGGCGGGAGCGCTGCAGTTTTAGGAGCAGCAAAAGCACTTGGAGCGATAAAACCAAAGGGATTAGAAATTCATTTCATTGTGGCATCTTGCGAAAACATGATAAATGGATCTGCAGTACATCCTGGAGACGTAGTTACAGCATCTAATGGTAAAACAATTGAAATAAATAATACTGATGCAGAGGGTAGACTCACACTTGCTGATGCTTTAACTTACGCATCAAATTTAAAACCGGATTCAATAATAGATCTCGCAACTTTAACTGGAGCTATTGTTGTTGCATTAGGAAATGATGTAGCTGGATTCTGGAGCAATAATGATGATCTAGCAAATGACCTAAAAGCTGCATCAGCCCAGTCTGGAGAAGAATTATGGCAAATGCCTTTACAAAAATCTTATAAAGAGGGTTTAAAGTCTCATATAGCTGACATGAAAAATACAGGTCCTAGAGCAGGTGGCTCAATAACTGCTGCTTTGTTTTTAGAAGAATTCTTTGATAAAGAGATTAAATGGGCTCATATTGATATTGCTGGGACTTGTTGGACTGACAAGAATAAGGGAATTAACCCATCAGGTGCAACTGGTTTTGGAGTTAAAACTCTTGTTCAATGGATTAAAAATAAATAACTATATTTAATTTAATTCATTCCAAAGATTTGTTGATCTAGCGTTATCGCCCCATAATTTATCCAACCTCTGATCTCTCCCACATGAAAATCTATAGAACTTATATTTTAATTCATTTCTCTTAGCAAAATCCTGATGATATTCTTCAGCCAACCAAAATTGATCTTTTGATTTTAGTTCTACAGAAATTTTTTCTAATGGCACTCGCAATTCATTAGAGGCGGAAAAAATTGCATTTTTTGCATCACTTTCCTCAGTTGCATCTTTGAAAAAGATCACTGGCCTATAAGAATCTCCACGATCACAAAATTGACCCTTGCCGTCCAAAGGATCAATATTTCTGAAATAGAGTCTAAGTATCTTGGGTAAAGTTACCAATCTGGAATCATAATCTACCAAAACCACTTCCTGATGTCCTTCATGATTTTCGTATGTAGGATTTTGTAAATCTCCACCTGAATAGCCACTTTGTACAAAATTTATCCCCTTTAATGACTCTAAATCATGTTCTAAACACCAAAAACAACCTCCTGCAAGAATCAATTCCTCTGCAAAAGCGTTTACAGGGTTAATAAATATTGAAAGAGCAATTATTAGAGGTAAGAAATATATCATTTTTTTATTATAAAGTTCAAATAATAGAATTAATAATCTCTTTAGCAGCTCTCTGTACTACCCCCTTTTCACCTAATTCTTTTTTCAAAAAAGCATAACCTTTTTTTATTTTTATTTTTTCTGACTTCCCCTCAAGAATCCTACAAGATTTATAAAAGATTTTCTTTTCGTTAAAGTCTTTCTGTACAAACTCAGGAATTATTAATTTATTGACTAACAAATTTACCGGGGAAATAAATCTTACTTTAAAATTAAGAATTTTTCTAGCAATAAAAGCAGTTACCCTACTTACTTTGTAACCAACAATCTGCGGGATTCCATTTAAAGCTAATTCCATATTAACTGTCCCTGATTTACAAAGAGCAATTTTAGTGAGCGAATAAATATAAGGCTTGAATTTTGCACTATCCTTTTGAGAAATCACTAGTCCTTTAATTTGATATTTTCTAAGGGCTTTTTTAAATATTTCATCGAAAGATGGCCTACAAGAGGGAATATAGACAACCAAACTTGGATATTTTTGTTGTAATTTTTTAGCTGCTCTCATAAAAGTAGGTAATACATATCGCAATTCCTGTGGTCTTGATGCCGGCATCAAAAGTAGAATGCTTTGATCAGAGCGAAGGTTCAGCATAGCTCTGGCATCTTTCTTGAGAGGAAGTTTTTTTGTTAAATCAATCATTGGATGTCCAACCCACAAAACATTCCCGCCTCTTTTTTTGTAAAAAGCTGCTTCTTTCTTAAAAATCGCGAAAATTTTATCAGAAAATTTTATTAGATTTGTTGTAGTATTATTTCCAACTCTCCAAGCCCATTCTTGAGGAGCGATATAGTAAAAAATTGGAATATTAGTCTTAGATCTTTTTAATTTTGTTCCAATTTTTATATTGGGACCCATATAGTCAATCAAAATTAAACAATCAGGAGGATATTTTTTTAATAATTTATAGAACCTTTTTTGAATTATCAATGTTGGAAGAATAAGAGGTAAAGCTTCCCAAATCCCTATTGCACTAATTGATGTAGTATCTTGCAGAATTTTAACACCTTCCTTCTTCATCCTTTCCCCACCTAATCCGCAAATTTCTAAATCAATGGATTTTTTTTTAGCCTCTTCTAATAATGCTTTTGATAACAAACTTCCGTGCAAATCACCAGATACTTCTCCGGTACTTATAAATATCTTTTTATTCATAAATTCACTAAAGGCATTGGTCCACGTCTTTCTTTAGATATTGACTCTTTTAAAAAATTGCATAATTTTGAAGATGAAATATCTAATTCTCCTGTCATTACTTTTTCCAATGAATTTGAGATCGGATCATTAGATTTAAAAAGTAGATTCCAAGTATTTTGGAGTACTTTTAAGTCAAAATCTTTATTTTCCATTAAACCACTTCTTTTAATTCCAATCCTATTCAAACCTCTCAATCTTCCTGGATGCCCTTCTGCTAAACAAAAAGGTGGAACATCTCTATCTACCCTAGTCATTCCTCCAATCATTGCTAAAAATCCAATATGTACAAATTGATGAATACCTAAACAACCGCCGATAATAGCTTTATCTTCAATCTTCACATGACCCGCAACTTGGACACTATTTGATAAAACTATCCCATTACCAAGTTGGCAATTATGGCCGATATGAGTGTAAGCCATCAATAAATTATTATTGCCAATAACAGTTTTTTCGCCTTCATCAGTTGCTTTATTAATAGTTACACATTCTCTGAAAGTATTATTATCTCCAATAATTACTTCAGTAGAGGACCCTCTATACTTTAGGTCTTGGGGATCAAGACCTATAAAAACACTTGGGAAAACTTTATTATTTCTACCAATTTGAGTTCTTCCTGAAATAACAGAATTTGGTCCTATTTCGGTTCCTTTCCCGATAGTTACATCAGGACCTACAATAGCTCCTTGAGAGACAATAACCCCATCATGTAATTCGGCACTTGGATCAACAAAAGCATTTGGGTGCACTTTGACTCCACTAAAGCCTGAGTTTAATTCAGTATTTTTATAATCCATATCCCTAATCAACTAATGAAAACATTAATTCTCCAGCACAAACCAACTTCCCATCAACGTGTGCCTCACCTTTAACCTTCCCAAATCTTTTTCTTTTAATAGACAATAACTCACAAGAAATTATCAATTGATCTCCTGGCACAACTGGTTTTCTGAATTTAACATTATTGATTCCAGCAAAGACGAAAAGACCTTTAGGAAGATCAGGCATTTGCGTTACTATTATTCCACCAACTTGAGCCATAGATTCAACAATAAGCACACCAGGCATCAAGGGTCTTTCAGGAAAGTGTCCCTGAAATTGAGGCTCATTTATAGTTACATTTTTAACTGCAACTGCTCTCTCACCAGGAATATTCTCTATGACTTTGTCCACAAGAGCAAAAGGATATCTGTGAGGTAATAAACCCAGTATGTGCTCAGAGGAAAGTTGATTATTTTCACTGGATAATTTATTTTCCAAAACAATAAAAGATAAGGTTAACTTTTTAGCGATGAGGCCAATAAAGAATTTAAAAGATGCGATCCCTTATAAACTAAAATTTGAGCCTTAGGTAACCCTACCAAAGCCAAGTCCCCAATAAGGTCTAAAATTTTATGTCTTATTGGTTCATTATCAAATCTTAATGGTGGATTAACCCATTTTTCACCATCACAAACAAGAGCATTTTCCAAACTTCCGCCTTTTATTAAACCAAGTTCACTTAACTCTTGAAATTGATCTTTAAAACCAAATGTTCTGGCAGGAGCTATCATTTCAACAAAACTTTTTGGATTTAAATCAATCACAAAAGTTTGATTTCCTATTGCTTTATAGGGAAAATTTATAGTTGATATAATTGTAGTTTTTTCAGAAGGAGTTGCTGCTATAACCGAGTCTTCTTTATTTAAAATTATTGATTTATTAATCTCCCGAAAGAAATTATCTGGTTTTGGTGCTTTTTTTATCCCTACTTCTTCAAAATCTCCTACCCACTGGATTGCCGATCCATCTAAAAGAGGAATCTCTTTCCCATCAACTTCAATATGTATATAACTCAACCCACAACCTGCAAGTGAAGATAATAAATGTTCAATAGTATACAAATTTCTCCCACCTAATTTAACCGCCGTACAAAGCATAGTACTTCCAATTAAATCCTGAGTTAATTTAAAAATCTCGCCAGGTTTATCCCTAAAAGAAACATAATATCCTTCTTTCTCGTAGGGAGAAATTATAACTCTCGTTTTTTCTCCACTGTGTAGGCCTATACCCTCTCTGGAGACAACACCAGCCAAGGTATAACAAGAATCATAATTAGCAGGCCAAGAAAACACTTAAAACTTCCATCCAACTCCAAGTGTATATCTCCAATCTCCACTTAGGTCCTTGCTAGCGACATCTAATCTTAAAGGACCAATTGGTGTTTTAACCCCAACTCCCCCTCCAAGGGAAAAGCCAGAACCTGATTTCTGCAATAATTTACCAGGTTTTCCTGGGACATCATTTTGAGAGCCTAAATCACTTCCGGCATCAACAAATAAAGCTCCCGATATCATTCTCCAAACAGGGAATCTATATTCTGCAGTACCTTCTACAAAACTTTTACTTACAGCCAAATCACATGATCCCCATCCTCTAATAGATGATGTCCCTCCCATACAAAATGCTTCGTAAGGAGGTAGTTCCCCAAGAATAGTCCCAGCCTTAAATTGAAACCCAATAGCTTGAGGACAGTCTTCACTAGAAGCATTGCTAGACTTACAGGCTTTCGTTAAATTTATTAATTTTGTTGGGATAAAAAATGAATATGATGCTCTCATTCTATTAAAAGTTGGAGAATTTTGTCCCATTGAAACAAACTGTTCAGTACCAAAGCTTAATTTGTTTCCTGAAGTTGGGTTTATGGAATTATTCAGATTATTTCTAGATGCACTTGCAATAAAACTTACTAATGTATTTTCATCAGGGCATGAACCATCACTTGGAGTAAATCCAATACAAATAATATCGCTTATATTATTTTTGGTCGTGGTTGGAGTTTTATCCCCATAAGGTTTTTTGTTTCCATCACCATCAATCATCTTTACTCTCTTAAAGTTCATTCCTGCAAGAACCCTCCATTTAGCGACCTTAAATGGATCGCCGCCATTTAATGGCCTTGAGAAAGAAAATCCACCTCCTGTTTTTTCTAAAACTATTGATGAAAAAGTATCAGAGCTACTTGGTGTTTGATCATCTACTGCATATAATCTCCCATTTTTTTCACTTTTAAATTCTTGTGGATAATCTCTGCTTAAAAAAAGATTTGTTCTAAAAGATGTTTTATGTTTATCTCCTTTAATCCATGGATCAGATAATGAAAAATTATAGGTGGTTGAATATTCTCCGAAATTTAGATTTAAATTTGTAGACCATGCTCTTCCTAGTGTATTTGTCTCCTGCAAACCAATTGAGGCGAAGATACCTGAACCATTGCTATAACCAAGTCCACCTGTTAACGATCCTGTTCTTTGCTCACTCAAGTCTAAAAAAATTATGACTTGACCAGGATTTAAGTTGTCAGGGCCAAGAGAAACCTTTACATCATCAAATAATGCTGTGGCATAGAGTCTACCGATATCAGCTTCTAAAATTTTTCTATTAAAAATCGTGCCAGGTTGAGTTTTTAATTCTCTCTTTATAACCCAGTCTTTTGTTTTTCCTTTTCTAGGTTTTCCATCAATAATAAATTCACCATCAGAATTTGGAAATCTTATTTTTACGTCAGATATAATGCCCTCAGAAACTTTTAATATTACAACTCCGTTCTCAGCAATTCTATCTGGACCACTAATTCTAGCTAAAGAATAACCCGCTTTTTTATAACGTTCTTTTATTATTTCTATCTTATTTTGAAATTCCTTTAGGTTAAGTGTTGTCCCGTAATAATTTTTAAAAATATCATCTACGTATTCATTAGGAATTAAAGAGTTTTTTGGTTTAAGTTCAACTTTTTTTAGAATTGGATTAGGCACTACATTTACTATTAACCTCACACCTAGTGGCCCGTCTTGAGATTTTATTTTAACTCCTGAAAACCAACCGCTAGCATAAATTGCATTGAGGTCTTTATTTAAAATTCGGTTATCCACAATACTTCCAGGCTTTATACTCATGGAATCATATGCAGCCAATTCAAGTTTTCTACCCTCAGGATGATTTTCCCAACCTTCGATAATTATTTCTGAGATAAGAACACTTTCTTCACTAATATCATTAGTATTTTCTGCAAGAAGAATTTTTTTCTCTTTTTTAATATCAATCCCTTGAAATAAAACATTATTAATATTTAGCATTTCTAAGTTTTTTATTGATTGATCACCCTCATTTGGCAAATACTTAGCAGCCAGTTCAGAATTATTTGATATCAACATCAATGGAGTGCAGGAAACATTTATGAAAAGCTTTCCAATTTTTAAAAAATGTTTTTGCATAGTACTTGTGATTAAGATTAATAACTCATTATTTAATCAATTAGTTTTAAGAAAATCGTTAATTCTTCGGTGGATTTCACTATAAGCTTCAATTAAACCACCCAAATCATTTCTAAATCTATCTTTATCAAGACTTACAATTATATCATTTTTTTGATTTAGATCCCATAGTCTACAATTATCAGGACTTATTTCATCCCCTAGAATGATATTATTTCTACAATCAAAACCAAATTCCAACTTGAAATCTACAAGTTGAAGTTGAATATTTTTAAAAAAACTTTTCAAGATAAAGTTAATTTTCAAGGTTAAATTTATTATTAACTCTAGATCATCAGAGCTTAATATATTCATTAATTCAATCCTATCTTTTGTAATAAGGGGATCATTAAGTTCATCATTTTTAAGATAGATATCAATTAATGGTTTAGGTAACAAACTTCCGGGTTTAATAGTGGTTTGTTTGCACAAAGAACCATAAGCAGTATTTCTCAGAACAATTTCTAATGGAATTACTTTTATTTTTTTTGCAATCATTGTATTTTCATTTTGAAGTTCAATAAAATGAGTTGGAATATTTTTCTTAATCAGAATCTCAAAAATTCTTGCACTTATTAAGCAATTAAGTTTGCCTTTACCTTCAAATTTTTCTTTTTTCAACGCATTAAAGGCAGTAGCTTCATCTTTAAATTCAATTTTTACTTTATTTGCATCATCATGAGTAAATACTTTTTTTGCTTTGCCTTCATAAATTAACTCATATTTTTTATTCATTAACTTAAGACCTCATTATTATTAATAAAGTACTTTTTATAATTAACATAATTATTAGAGATCAACGTCAAATTATTTTATTTTCATTTTAACTGATTATTGATCGAAACCTTATAACCTTAAAAAACAAATATATGGAAATGCATTCACCTAGTTCAAAGAACTTTAATAGATTAGAAAATATTTTAATAATTGGAAATGGCGGGAGAGAAAACTCTTTGGCTTGGGCTATTCAAAAAAATGAATTAGTTAAAAAAGTTTATTTAATACCTGGTAACGCTGGTTCAGAAAGAATAAATAAATGTGAAAGAATAAATATTGATATAAATAATAAAAATGAACTAGTCGAAAAGCTTGATTTTTTTAAGATAGATTTAGTAGTTATTGGACCAGAAATACCTTTAGCAAATGGATTAGCTGATTTTCTTAGAAAAAAAAATTTTAAAGTATTTGGCCCTAATAAAGATGGAGCAAAACTAGAATTTAGCAAATCTTGGGCGAAGGAATTTATGCAAGACGCAAATATTCCAACTGCAAATTTTTGGAAAGTCAATTCTCTAGAAGAAGCCAAAAAAATAATTAATTCATCATCAATTCCACTTGTAGTAAAAGCTGATGGTCTAGCTTCAGGTAAAGGTGTTTTTATTCCTAATTCAAAAGATGAATGCTTTAAAGCAGCAGAGATTATTTTTAATGGAAGATTTGGTAACTCTGGAAATATAGTCGTTTTAGAAGAAAAAATTCAAGGGCCCGAAGTTTCAGTTTTTGCTTTATGCGATGGAAAGAGATATACATTACTTCCAACGGCCCAAGATCACAAAAGACTTAATGAAAAAGATAAAGGTCCAAATACAGGAGGTATGGGAGCTTATTCTCCTGCCCCATTATTAACAGAAGATTACCTTGAAAGAATCATCAATGAGATAATTGAACCTACAATAAATGAGCTAAATAAAAGAAATATTGATTATAGAGGCGTAATTTATTTTGGGTTAATGATCACAAAATCCGGGCCCAAGGTTATAGAATATAATTGCAGGTTTGGCGATCCAGAATGCCAAACAATAATGCCCTTGATGGATCAAAATTTTGTATTTCTTTTAGAAAAATGCTCAATGGGAAATTTAACTGGTGATGAAAAAATTAATACTTCTAATAAAGTTAGTGGTTGTGTAATAGCGACTTCCAAAGGTTATCCTCACGAATATAAAACTGGCTATCAAATAAAAATAGGTAAGATTGACTCAAATGATTGTCAAATTTTTGACTCAGGTACCTCTTTTAGTGAAAGTGGGAAATTATTAACTTCTGGAGGAAGAGTCTTAAGTATTGTCTGTCAAGAAAAAGACTTCGATACGGTTTTTGAAAAAGCATACAAAAATTTAAAAGAAATTCATTTTGAGGGTATTTACTTTAGAAATGACATAGGCCATCAAGTGAGAAAAAACTTTTCTAAGGAGAATTGAGCTTATGGTGGACACCAATAATAGAGAAAGTAGAAAATATAACAACACTGATAATGAAAATATGAATATTAACTATTGGATTAATGGACTTCTCACTTGGTGGAGTGGGTTCAGTTTGAGAACAAAGTTATTAGCCATAGCAACTCTAGTCGTGAGCCTCCTTATGACAGGAATAACTTTTTTTGCATTAAATAGCATTCAAAGAGATGCAGGTATGAATGATACTAGATATGCTCGAGATCTTGGCTTATTGTTATCTGGAAATGTTACAGAATTAGTCGCTAATAATCAAAAAAAAGAAATTTCAAATGTAGCTGAAAAGTTTTGGAGATCAAGTCGAAACCTACGTTATATATTCTTTACTGATGCTGAAGATATTGTTCAACTTGGGATACCGATAAGTGCAACACCAACAAACTCAGACAGTCAGTTTCAGCTCACTCGAAAATTAAAACTACCTTCAGAATTGAAGAAGAGACCACAATTTCCTTTGGTTAGGCAGCATGCGACACCTCAAGGTCAAGTAACAGATGTATTTGTCCCAATGTTGTGGAAAGGCAAATATCTTGGAACTTTAGCTTTGGGAGTAACCCCTAATAAAAAAGCACTAGCCAGTGCTGCCTTAACCAGAGAAGTAACCATCGCCGTTTTTATCTCTATCTGGGTTTTAGTAATACTTGGAGCTGTATTTAATGCACTGACAATTACAAGACCAGTCAGAGAATTAGTTAGAGGTGTTAGAGAAATTTCAAGAGGAAATTTTAAATCAAGAATTTCTTTACCCATGACAGGTGATCTAGGAGAACTCTTAAATGGATTTAACCGAATGGCAACACAGTTAGAAAATTATGACGAAGCTAATATAGAAGAACTAAAAGCGGCACAAATCAAGCAGCAATCATTAATAGCTACAATGGCTGATGGTGCAATATTATTGGACTCACAAGGCAAGATTGTACTGACTAATCCAACAGCAAAGAGATTATTTCGTTGGGAAGGAAGATTTCTAGAAGGTAAATATTTTTTAAATGAAATTCCCGAAATTTTATCCAATGACTTACATACGAATATAGGATCTATTTTAAACAGGGAAAAGGAGAAAGATGATTTAAGATTCAGTTTAGGAGAACCAGCAAGAACCTTAAGAATCGTCTTGCAATCAGTTTTAGATACAAATAAAGTTGAATTAAAAGGAATTGCTGTAACAATCCAAGATTTAACTAGAGAAGTTGAACTTAACGCGGCACAAAATAGATTCATAAGCAATGTATCGCATGAATTAAGGACACCACTTTTTAATATCAAAAGTTATGTAGAGACCTTACATGATTTAAAAGATCAGCTTTCTGATGAAGAACAAATAGAATTTTTGGGAATTGCAAATTCAGAGACTGATAGGTTAACAAGACTTGTAAATGATGTATTAGATTTGTCTAGATTGGAGTCTGGGAAAATTGTTCAGCTAGAGCAAATGGACATAAAACCAGCAATAGAACAGACTCTTAGAAATTATAGACTTAATGCTTCAGAAAAAAATGTTTCATTAGCTCATGACATAGAGGAAACTATTCCTCCAATACTTGGAAATTTTGATTTGCTTTTGCAGGTTTTTGATAATTTACTAGGAAATGGATTGAAATTTAGTCCAAAAAACAGCGCCCTAATTATAAGAGCTTATACTTGGCCAGATTCATGTCCTGCTTTACCTCCAAGTATTAAAAATGATGCAGCCCCTCAATGTGAATTAGTTTCACCACTTCCAAAAGTAAGAATTGAGATTGCTGATACTGGCTCAGGAATATCTCAGGCTGATCAAGAAAAGATATTTGATCGTTTTTATAGAGTAGAGAATTCTGTTCATACTGAGCAAGGAACCGGTTTAGGTTTATCTATAGTGAGGGGAATAATTGAAAAACATGGTGGGGAGATTCGTATGGCTAGTGAATTAGGAATAGGAACAACTTTTTGGTTTGATTTAGCCTTGGCACAATCTGATAAAGATGAATTATTAACAAAAGCTATTAATAATTCAGATTCCTTTCCAGGTTCTGAAATTAAAGAAATTATCTAATTATTGTCTATTCCTCTAAATACATTTTGAACATTTTGATCAGGCAAAACTCTGTGAGGGGCACCACTAAATATTTGTTCAAAATTAGAAAAAGAATCCCTTATTTCTGGTCCACTGTTTGTAATAATAAATTCTCTTATTCGTTTATCATGCCATGATCCCCGCATTTTAAAAACATTTAAAGCTCGTGCCATCTCACCTTTTATTTCTACATATTGAAGCAACAATATGGTGTCTGTAATTGTTGAGATATGAGAATCAGTTATAGAATGACTTCCCATGAATTCTTCTGCAGTATTAGTAAAAAATCCTGCTATTTCCTCTTGTTTTGTATAACCAGTAACAGCAATTACAAACTGTCTAAATGCATTCAAACTTACACCTCTGGCTAATGCAGAGAGAGAATCAATTGCCATTCTCTTTGGTTTAAATTGATTAATTTGCGTTTTTATAATTTGTAAGTGATCCTCTAAACCAGTTGATTCAGGATATGCACAAATAATTTTTAATAATCCATCACTTTCCATTTTTTCAAAATCTATGCCCCAGCTAGTAGCATTCCTAAGCAGTTGGGCCCTAGATTCTTCATATGCAAAAAGTATTGCTCTTTCATTATTGTTATAAGCATCTTCAACAAATTTTGATACAAGCATTGTTTTGCCCGTACCAGTTGCTCCAGTGGCGAGAATAATGGAATCTTGAAAATATCCTCCACCACACATATCATCAAGATCTTTAACTCCAGAGCTAATCCTAATATTTGAGGATCTCTGCGTTAATCTCATTGCTCCTAGGGCAAACACACTTATTCCATCCATTCCCATAGTGAACGGATATTCACCTTTCATATGTACAGTACCTCTTAACTTCAGAACTTCTAGAGTTCTTCTTCTCTTCTCTGACTCAAGAACATTTCTTAATAAGACAACATTATCAGACACGAATTCTTCTACACCATATCTAGCAATTGGTCCGTAATCATCCACTCTTTCTGTAGTCATAACTGTTGTCACACCTATTTCTTTTAATCTTGCTATCAATCTAAATATTTCCCTTCTAACAACGTAAATAGCATCATACTGTTGAAAGACAGCAGTTATTGAATCTATTGCAACTCTTTTAGCTTTATATTTTCTAATGGCATAACTAATTCTCTCTATAAGACCAGATAAGTCAAAGTTGCCAGCCACATCCTGACCATCTGGATCAGGAGATGCATCCAAAATAAAAAGTTTATTTTGATCAATTAATTCTTGTAAATCCCAACCAAAACTTGCAGCATTTCTAATAATATCTAAGGGTGATTCCTCAAATGTTACAAAGATTCCAGGCTCATCAAAATTACAAATTCCATGGTGTAGATATTGTAGAGAAAAAACAGTTTTACCAGTTCCTGAAGTACCACTAACGAGTGTACTTCGAGATACAGGCAAACCACCCCTGCAAACATCATCAAAACCTTCTATTCCAGTTGGTAATTTTTGTACTTGCATTTTATTTGATTTGCCAAATTTCTTATCATTCATAGTTTGTGCTTATTAAACAAAAATAAAATAAATTTTGAATTTAATTTTAATTTTAAAAGTTTAATATATGTTATTTATCTCCACTATATTCAGTTTCAGTTAATTCATCAAAAAGTAGATCTAAACCAATTAAAACTTTCTCTCTATCTGAAAGATCACCTATTATTTTTCTAACTGGTGGCGGTAAAATTTTAGCTAATGTTGGAGTGGCTAAAATTTTATCTTCTTCTGCAAGTTGTGGTTGCTTAAGTACATCGATAACCTTCAAAGCATAAACTCCTTTGAATTCATTATCTAAAATTTCTCTTAAGGTATTTAAAGCTCTCATCGAATTAGGAGTATTTCCAGCAACATAGAGTTTTAAAATATATGTTTTCCTTGCTGCCATCATTATAGTTCCTGAATTGATATAAAAGATTTAAAACAACCCTTGACTTATTACACTATAAAATAAGAAAATAGACAAATTATTATGATTGCTTTTTGGGCTTAATCAAATTATTAATTTGAGCCTAGTAGCGTCTTCAAGATATGACAAATTCTAAAAACTCCTCAAACAATTCTTCTGAAAGTAATGAATTGTATGCAATAGCAGAGACTTCAGGTCAACAATTTTGGTTTGAAGTTAATAGATATTACGACATAGACAGGTTAAATGCAAAAGAGAAAGATAAGATAACACTGGAAAAAGTTTTAGTCATAAAGGACAAAGACTCCATAACTATTGGTAAACCTTACGTTAAGGATGCAAAAATTGAATTAGAAGTAGTCTCTCATAAAAGAGATAAGAAGATCTTAGTGTACAAGATGCGTCCCAAAAAAAAGACAAGAAGAAAGATGGGACACAGACAAGAACTTACAAGAGTTATGGTAAAATCTATTAATATAGGTAAAAGCGCTCCTAAGTCTTCTTCTAAAAAGGAAACTAAATCAAAAACCGAAAAATCCACAAATTAAACACTTCTAATGGCACATAAAAAAGGAACAGGCTCTACTAGAAACGGAAGAGATTCAAATTCCAAAAGATTAGGTGTAAAAGCTTATGGAGGAGAAAAAGTAACTGCTGGATCAATTTTAATTCGCCAAAGAGGTACATCTTTTTTGCCTGGGATCAATGTTGGAAAAGGTAAAGATGACACCCTTTTTGCACTCAAAGAAGGAACAGTAAGTTTCGAAAGCATTAAAAGAAATTTAAGAAGTAGAAAAAGAGTTAATATAGTTATCTAATTTTCTTATAAGCTCTTGTAGTTATAAGAATAGGATGAAATATTTCTAAAAAATTTGATTGAAGAGTCTCAAAAAACTTTTCAACTATTTTATTGTCGTCTATATGAAACGGATATTCATTCTTATCTCCTTTGTAAAAATACCAATTAAATAGAGCTATAGAATTACTATTCATAATCTCACTAAAATCTTTAATTTGCGAAGTTGGATCTGCAAGATGTTCCAAAACATCAAGACAAATTATCGTATCAAATTTCAATATTTGTGTATCTTGAATTGTCTTGCAGAAAGTAAGTTTTTTTTCGACTCCTAATTTCTTAGCCCTATATTCAACAAACTTTCTGTTTGTTTGATTAATATCTACAAAAAAAACATGCTCAACTTTTGAAGACATAGCGTTAGCTAAGGCATGTGTGCCAATACCTCCTCCAAAATCCAAAACCAAATCTCTAGAAAATCTCTGCTGAAGTTTTAAAGTATCAGCGATATAGTCCCTGCTTGTGATATGCCAAGCAGCTAAATCAGCTACATGCCTATCCCCTACAATCTCAGTATAAAAATCTGAAACATCATTCAAAGCATCTCCAGGATGTGAATTCGCCAAATTCATCTTTGCATTTGCAAGGAATCCATCTAAATCACATTCTTCAATAGATAAGTATTCCATTAAATGTGATTTCAAATTAAAAGCATTGTCTAAAAACTCTTTTAAAATGATATTATTATTTTTCAATTTCGTCCTCTAAATTTCCAATACGAAAATCATAGGATGGTTATAAATCTTTCTCAAAGTATTCTTAATATTAAAAATGGAAACTAAAGATGGATTCTTAGTAATTAATAAAGATAAAGGATGTACCTCACATGATTGTGTTAAACAAATAAGGAAGTTTCTAAATACAAAAAAAGTCGGTCACACAGGAACTCTTGACCCAGAAGTCATAGGAATATTACCAATCGCGATAGGCAGTGCAACAAGATTTATTCAATATCTTCCTCAGGGTAAAACTTATATTGGACAAATTAAATTAGGTATAAGAACAAACACAGATGATATTCACGGAGAAATAATTAATCAAAAAAGTTGGCCTAAAATCAGTGATGAAAAATTAGATCAATACTTAAATAGGTTTAGAGGAATTATTCAACAAATTCCGCCAAAAGTATCTAGTGTGCACGTTAATGGTGAGAGAGCTTATAAAAAATCTTTCAGAAATGAAGTATTTGAATTAGTACCAAGAGAAGTAAAAATAGACGAACTTACTTTAATGCAATGGGACCAAGTAAACGGAATCATAGAAATAAAAATCAAATGTTCAGCTGGCACATACATAAGAGCAATTGCAAGAGATCTAGGAGAAATTCTTAATTCCGAAGGTTGCCTTCTACAATTAAAAAGAACTTCAGCTTGTGGCTTTGATGAACAAAACTCGATAAAAATATCTGATATCAAAAAAGGTAAAAAAAACTCGAAAAATTTTATTATTCCAACAATTTCTGCTCTTAATCACATTTCATCATTTGTCTTAAGTACCGAAGAACAAATAAATTTTTGGAAAACAGGAAGAGCAATTAAAGTTGATATTAATTACTTCAAGGGAATCAAGTCTTTTGATTATAAGCAACCCATAAAAGTAACGGATAAAGAACAAACTCTACATGGGATTGGCTTCTTAAGTAAAGATCAATCTAATATAAATCCAAAATTAGTCCTTAATGCTAAATAACTTCTATAGATAGTCTTTTCTAAAAGGTTTAATCTCCACGCCCCTATAAAAATACTTTAATATTCTTTCAGCTTTTTGGCCTCTGGACGCCAGATATTTAGCACCCCATTGACTCATTCCTACTCCATGACCTGATCCCTGTCCAAAAACTATCAAACCTTTTTTCTTAAGAAATTTATTGTTTAAATCTTCATCAAAAAATTTAAATCTCACAAAATTACTATTGAGACCTAATTTTTTTCTTAACACTACTCCAGACATTTGATCAGACTCATAAGCTCCAATAAGTTTTACATTTTTTAACCTCCCCGTGCTAGTAATATCAAGAATCTCTATATTTCTTAAACCTCCAATCTTGGGAAATAAATTTGTTAATTCATTACTTGAAAATTTTTTTTGCCATCTAAATTTTGGATTATTTTTATCAAAATCTTTCACACTTGATAAATATGGATATTTATTCTTCCATACATCTTCACTGTTTTCTGTCATTCCACCTGAGCTGCTATGGAACAAAGCATTAATTAATTTATTCTTATACGTTAATACCAAAGATCTTGTACTTTTAACGGCTCTGATAGTTTTATAAGTTCTTGACTCCAAGCCGTTATAGACTTGATTTTTTTGGGTTGAATCTACATCAAATAAATTATTTCCCTTTTGCTTTAATGCATAAGTTCTAGAGGCAATTGCTTGTGCCTTTAATGCTTCAATAGGCCATTTTGTTGGCATCTCGGAACCCACTACGCTACTTAGGTATTTTTCTATTCCTAAAACATTCACTACCAATATTTCAGATTCAAGTACAAAGAGATTAAGCTTACCAGAAAATCTCTTCTGACCTACCCATATACCTCTTCCATCAGAAGAACTAACTTGAAATTGTTGATTAGTTTTTAGGTAATATTTTTTTTGTTTATTTTTATCAAAATATAAAATTTTTCTATTTTTCTCATTTTTCAAAGTTATCCCTTTTATTTTTTTGCCTGAAAAAAATTTCCCCTTTATGGTTAAAGGAATTGATCTATCTGATCTGATCCTTAAATTGTTATTTTTTGATATCAAAACTCTAATTATTGGCTCTTTAGACGCAAAAACACTTTCACTATGAAAAACAAAAATTAATAAAATACTTATCAGACAACATTTACTATATTGATTTTTAAATTTAAGTATCACTTTGTTTAAAAACAAATGCTTAATTTGCCTAAGTTTGACTAAAAGTCTAAATTTAATCCAGATATAACAATAAAAATATCATAAATAAGTGAATATCACCTTCTTAGGAACAAGCTCAGGAGTCCCATCCTTAACGAGAAATGTTTCTTCCCTAGCACTTAAATTATCACAGTCATCAGAAGTTTGGCTTTTTGATTGTGGAGAGGGAACGCAACATCAAATAATGAAAAGCAATATTAAATCTTCACAAATAAAGAAAATATTTATTACACATATGCATGGTGATCATATTTATGGTTTGCCTGGACTTTTGGCTACCTTAGGTTTATCAGGCAATAGTAAGGGTATTGAAATTTACGGTCCTTCAGAGTTGCGAAGTTTTATAAATTCAGCACTTAAAAGTAGTTTTTGCAAATTGTCATTCCCATTGCATTTTGTGGAAGTTGAAAATTTTGCATTAAAAAATAAAACTCTATTTGAAAACAACATAATAAAAGTAGATTGCGCCTGCCTTAAACATAAAATACCAGCTTATGGTTATAGAGTGAGTGAAAAAGATAAGCCAGGTATATTTGATATCAAAAAAGCAGAATCTCTAAAAATAGCACCTGGACCAATTTATTCAGAACTGCAACAAGGTAAAAAAGTCGTATTAGCAGATGGGAGGACATTTGATGGGAAAGAATTCTGTGGGCCTCCTAGAAAGGGAGAAAGTTTTGTTTATTGCACAGATACAGTTTTTAGTGAATCAGCTGTTTCACTATCGAAAAATGCCGATTTACTCGTACATGAATCAACATTTTCTCAGGAGGATGAGAGCATGGCCTATGAAAAATTACATTCCACAACAATCATGGCTGCCAAAACAGCATTATTATCTAACACAAAAAAATTAATTATTACGCATTTAAGTCCAAGATACACCAAGAAAAATTCAATTACACCAAGCGATTTGCTTAAAGAGGCGCAAAAAGTTTTCCCAAATACTTACCTTGCCAAAGATTTTCTAACTGCAGAAATAAAATAAACTGCAACAGTTCGTTAGCAGGAGCGTTGTAAATGACCAACCCATGAAATAATAGTCTTAGGTTTTTCTATTTGATGTCGATCGAAATGGTCTCTATTTTTTCATCATTACAAAAGTCTTGTAAAAGACTATTTATTTTTCTTCCATTAATTATTGGGTTACTTATTAATCCAATATCTGCAAATGCCCTCTATCCTAGTGATCCTTCATCAGTTGACGTTCTAAAAGATGATCTTCACGGTGCCGACCTTCATAATACTGAATATGTTAAATATGATTTATCAAATCAAGATTTAGGAGAAGCTAATCTTCAAGGCGCATATATGAGTGTAACTACAGCAAAAAACTCTAGTTTTAAAGGAGCCAATATGACAGACCTCATTGCATATGCAACACGCTTTGATAATGCTGACTTTACTGATGCAAATCTTACCAATGGTGAGCTAATGAAAAGTGTTTTTGATGGAGCAATTATTGATGGGGCAGACTTTACTGATGCAAATCTTGATCTTTCTCAGAGAAAATCATTATGTGAAAGAGCTAGTGGAACTAACTCACAAACTGGAGTGAATACAATTGATAGTCTTGAATGCACTGGCTTAAAAGGTTACATGCCTCCAAAGCCAAAAGCATAATATTTAAAGCTAACCTATTTCAGAAGGGAAGATATTACCAGGCTCTTTTGAGCCTGGTTTTTTGCTATACCACCATTCTTGTATATCAGAAGAAAATTTCTTTGAAAAAAGAGTTATAACTGTCACAACAGGTTTAGATCCAGGCTCCAAAATCTGAACTGAGTAAGATGGGCATTTTCTTGAAGCCATATCAGCAACGAACCTAGACCCAATTCTTCTCCAACTAGGCTCCTTACTTCTCCAAGCAAGCCTTGAGCAGGGCCAAGGTAACTCTTCCCTATCATAAAGTCTGCAACATGGCCCAATCACCTTATAACTGTACTGACCTCCATAACTTGATTGAACACTGCCGGTCTTGAAAAATTCAAATTTATCCATTTACAAAAAAAAGCCACCTTCATAGAGGGTGGCAGAGAAATAATCAATAATCAACTTAGAAAAGTTAAATTTTTATAATTAGTACAATTCTTCCTCAGCATGAGTTGTAATTGTTACGTCAGATGTTGGATAAGCAACACAAGTAAGTACAAAACCAGCTTCTAGTTGGTCGTCATCCAAGAAACTTTGATCTGATTGATCAACACTACCTGAAGTAACTTTTCCAGCACATGTTGAGCATGCTCCAGCTCTACAGGAATAAGGAAGGTCTATCCCTTGTTCTTCAGCCGCATCTAGGATGTATTGGTCGTCAGGTACTTCAATAGTTGAATTGAGACCTTCACCTTCGTTGATGAGTGTAACTTTGTAAGAAGCCATTTAAATAAAAAATTGTTGGTAATTAATACCTATCAAATACATTTTTAACATCGATTAGGTCGATATGTGAGATTTTGAAGTAAAAAATGACACAATAAAATGTATGAAAGAGTATCTATAAGAAAAACTTATATTTAGATTGAATTACTGGTTTTTTGCGCAAAAATGCATGCCCAATCTTTTCTAGTTGATACTTCCAATAATTTCAAGTCATTCTGAATTAATATTTTTATAATTTCATCTTTTTGCGAAATCAGAATTCCACTGAAAATGACTTCCCCAT
>CACNCF010000007.1 GCA_902618795.1 uncultured Prochlorococcus sp. | reverse complement strand
GTTTGATACCAATGTGTTGGATTTAGCCAACTCTCTGCAACCATTCCTTGAGCTGCAAAATTGATCACATAGTTTATTTTTTTTTCATCTATTATTTTTATCAATTCTTCAATATTTTCATTTAAATTTATTTTTTTAAATAAAAAATTACCATTAGATTTTATATTTTTTTGGGAATTTTCCCATTTATAAGGTAAAAAACATTCATGTGGTTCCTCTGAACGACTTACTCCAACTACATCAAAACCCTCTTTCAAAAGGAAACTTACAAAATTAGATCCGCTAAAACTGTTACTGCCAATTACAAGAAAATTCATCTAATAATCCTATCCTAAAAAAGATTCAATTTTAGAAATTACTTCATTAGAAGTTACAGGAATATTGCCCATATTCTCCACAGCTAGAGATGTAACAAAACATCCTAGAGCAGAAGTAGTCATCATATTTTGATTACTCGTCAATCCGCAACCCATACACGCCAAAAGTGAATCACCCGCGCCAGAAACATCAACCGGATTTACAGATAATGCTGGGAAAGATTGACTTTTTAAGTTTCCATTTTGATCTCTATCGTAAGCAATAAAACCATCCGCGCCTAACTTCATTATTAATCTCTCAGACATAGTTTGAGTTATTAAAGTATTACTAAGGATTTCCAAACCTGAATCTTTATCTTGCAAAGCTATCCTTGCCTCTTTTTCATTAGGACATAATAATGAAAAATTTTTATACTTTTTTATTGATCCAACCTGAGTACTGCATTGTAAGTCCCCAAATAATTTCAATCCATATTTAGAGGACATTGCATAAACGGTTTCCATTATTTTGGGAGTTATAAAACCATATAAAAAATCTGAAACAACAATGCCCTGAACATCTTTCGATTTTTCTATTATCAAATTTATTACTTTTTCTTCTATATCCTTATTCAGCAAATGATCCTCTAAATTACTAACTCTAAAAAGTTTCTGATTCTCTACAACATATCTTTTCTTAAATGTTGTAGGTCTTGAAGAATCAACAATTAGATTTGTATTAACATTTATTAAATTAGTACTTTTTTTTACTGAATTAGCTGCTTCATCATCTCCGACAACTGAAATGAAATCGCATTTAGCCCCCAAAGCAGCAATATGAGAAGCAACAATTGAAGCTCCTCCAATGTAATTTTTTTTTGCGAGTTCTCTTACTACTAAAACAGGAGCTTCTGCGCTAATACCTAACGTTTCACAAGCTGCATATTGATCTAGAATTGTATCTCCAATAACTAACAACTTTGAGGACTTCCATTTTTCTAAAGAAGAAAGCAAAGTTCTCTTATCTATACTTTGCCTTTTAATTGCAACTAAAAATTGACTTCTTCTTCTTTGAAGAAGCTCATTCTCGGATCCTGATAATAAATCTACAGAGGCATAATTAATTTCTCCAGCATGGAAAAATATATCGCCATTTATTTTTTTTTGAACATTAATTGCTTTTATTAAATTAACATCATTTGTATTTTCAAATTCTTTTCCAAAAATTAACATTTTAGGCTTCAGTTTTTCTACTAATTGATATAACTCATCACCCTCAAGACAGATTATATGATTTGCAATAGACAATAAATTAAGAGATTCTGCTCTTTCTGATTGAGGAAATTGAAACCTATTTTTGCCATTTACTAAAAAATCTCCTCTTAAAGCTATAACAAGACATTTGCCTTTTTCTTTTGCATATTTTAAATAGCGTATATGACCAGGATGAATAGAATCGAAATGACCATAGGCCAAAATACAATCTGAAAATGATGCTGTAAATTTTTTTATAGAAAAAATAGTCATGTATAAATCATAATTCTTCCAGCGCTTTGACCATTTTTCATAAATTCAATGGCTTTATTAATTTCTTCAAGTTTAAATCTTCCAGTTATTAATTTTTCAATTTGAAGATTTTTTTCTTGAATTAGGTTTAAATATCTTGGGATATCCACATTTGGATTAGATTCTCCACCATGAGAACCGAAAATAGTTTTCCCAAAATGCAAAGGCAGAGAGAAAATATTAATATTTTGATCTTTCATAGGGACTCCCACTAATGCGACTTTCCCTGTTGGTTTAGTTATTTCATAACCAAGTTCAATTATTTTAGGAATACCCGTATTATCTATAAATACATCAAGTTCTCTTTTGTTTAAAATTTTTAAAATTTCTTCTTTAGCATTAACTTCTTTTGCATTGATTAAAAAATCAGCTCCCATTTCTTTTGCTAATTCAAGTCGATTATCAAATATATCAACTGCAATAATAGGAAATGCATTTCTTAAACTTGCTGCTTGTATGATATTTAATCCAATACCTCCGGATCCAAAAACAACTATAGATTGACCAAGTTGTAAATTCACATTATTCTCAATTACCCCAAAACCTGTAGTAATTGCACATCCAAAAAGAGCTGCTAACTCCTTGTCTGTATTTGGAGGAATTACAGTACACCTATTTTCACTGACTACTGCATGACTATTAAATGTTGTTACCCAACCAGCATTAAGACTTTTCCCTTTCCATTGATATTTTGGAACTTCTGCTTGAATACCTTTACCTTTTCTCCAATGTAAAACAACAAAATCATTTTTTTTTAAAAATTTGACTCCTGGTCCTGTTTCAATAACAGTCCCACAACCTTCATGGCCCATTAGATGAGGTAGATATTTATCTGCACCCTTTACACCATTAATTTCTCCAATTTGTGATCCGCAAATGCCGCTAATATCAATTTTTATAAGGACCTGACCAATATCTAACTCCTCTGGTAAAGATACTTTGTCTACTATGAGTGGTTTTTTTTGTTCTACTAGAATAGCTGCCTTCATGAATTAAAAAAACCCAAGATTATAATAAAATTTACTATACAATTCTCCTTAAATTAATTTCAAAGTTTTAGGTATTATGTTTACTAAGTAAAATATTAGTCTTAATTCATCTAAACATAGTTTTATACTCGCCTCCAAACAGCTAATAATTTCCCTTGAAAAACAACTTGGTTAAAATCCAATTCTATTGGCTCATAAGCAGGATTTGCAGCTTCAAGAAATATTTTATTATTCCTTTTCATAAAATATTTTAATGTACTTCCTAAGCCAGGGACCATTGCACTAACAATTTCCCCATTCCGTATTGAACTAGAATCTGTAATTTTTTCCATAAGAACCATATCTCCATGGGCAATACAAGCATCTATCATTGAATCTCCATTTACTGTAAGGGCAAAAACATTTTTCTTTTTTAACACCTCAGAAATATCCAAATTCTCTTGCACATCATCATAAGTTTCAACTAAACCACCTGCGGCTACAGAACCCATAATAGGTATTCCTTCTACCATTTCGTCAACTAATTGTAGTGTTCTAGCTTTGCCTTCCTGCCATGAAATATAACCTTTTTCTTGTAAATGTTTTAAACGACTTTGTATTGGAGCCGGAGACTTTAGTCCCATAGCTTGCATCATCTGTCTAATTGATGGACTATGTTGAAAGTCTGCAACATAGTTTTTTATCCATCCATAAAGCTCACTTTGAGCTTCTGTAAGATTTTCATCAGAGCCAGTCACAATACAAATGTTCGCTAATACATTTGTACCCTTTAAATGGATATAGTGCAAGGCGAGTTTTTACAATAAACAAGATAAAAGAGCTTGTTGTGCATATAGTCTATTTTCGGCTTGTTCAAAAATTCTACTTTTTTTGCTATCAATTATTTCATCCGTGATCTCTTTATTTCTATATGCAGGGAGACAATGCAAAACAATTACATCCTTTTCAGCTACACCCAATAAGTCTTTATCTATAGTAAAACCATTAAATAATTTATCTTTTTGATTTTTTTTGTCTTCTTCTCCCATAGAGGACCAAACATCCGTATACAATACATTTGAGCCTGGAACAGCGGTATAAGGATCATTAGTAATTTTCAATAGATTTTTATTTTTATAGATTTTTAACGCTTTTTCAATTACTGAAGAGTTTGGTTCAAAACCTTTAGGTGAAGCAATTCTAACCTCTACTCCTAAAAGTGCACCACACAAAATAAGAGAATTAGCTACGTTATTTCCATCTCCAATAAATGTCAATACGACATTTCTAAAGTCATGAAATTCTTCTTTAATTGTAAAAAAATCTGCTAATGCCTGACATGGATGTTCCAAATCAGTCAGGGCATTAATAACAGGTTTTGTAGACCAATTTGCATACTCCTCTAAATCACATTGCTTAAAAGTTCTTATTGCTAAAATATCGCAATAGCTACTCAAAACTCTTGCTGTGTCTTTAATTGGTTCTCCTCTTCCTATTTGAGACGTATTAGGATTTAAGTCAATTGTTGAGCCTCCTAGTCTGGACATGGCAACTTGAAAACTCACTCTTGTACGAGTGGAAGATTTATCAAAAATTAACCCTAAAACCTTATTCCCATAGTCAAGTTTTAAGGAGTTATTTTTAAACCCTTTTGACAATTCTAAAATATGATTTACTTCATTAGCAGTGATATCAAGGTTTGATAAAAAGTTTTTATTGGAAAGCTTTATAGGTTTCAACATTATTAAAATTATTCAATTCTCAATTTTGCTATGAAGGCATTTTAGTTTCAGAAAGTAAAGCTTTCAAATCTTCGCCTTCAATTACTTCTTCTTGAAGTATCTTTTGAGAAATAGACTCTAGAAGGGGTAAATTGTTTCTCAATATTTTCAATGCTGTTTCGTGTGCATCATCAACTAAATCTCTAACTTCTTTATCAATGGCTTGAGCAGTTGCATCACTAACAGATCTTCTTGGATTATTTCCATTACCTAAAAATTGCCCTCCTCCTTGTTTGTCATAAGCTAGGGGACCAAGAATATCACTCATTCCAAATGTTCCAACCATCTGTTCAGCAATATCTGTCGCTCTTTGAAGATCATTTGATGCTCCTGTTGTAATTTTCCCAAAAACAACTTCTTCTGCAGATCTTCCTCCTAGTAGTGTTGCTATCTGCCCTTTCAGTTCATCTTTTGAGTTTAAGAATCTTTCCTCAGTTGGAAGTTGTAGGGTATATCCTAAAGCACTCATACCTCTAGGCACTATTGAGATTTTCGCAACTTTTGAACCCCCAGGCATTAGATGGCCAACAATCGCATGCCCAACCTCATGATAAGCAACGACTTTCTTTTCATCATCTTGCAAGACACGACTTTTCTTTTCCAATCCAGCAACAACTCTTTCTATCGCCTCGCTTAAGTCTTGTTGTTCCACACTTTTCCTCTTTGCTCTTGCTGCAAGTAAAGCAGCTTCATTTACCATGTTGGCCAGATCAGCTCCTGCGAATCCACTAGTGGCTTGAGCAATAGAATCTAAGTCTATTGAATCCGCAAGTTTAACTTTTTTTGTATAAATTTCTAATATGGTTTTTCTACCTGATAAATCTGGCCTGTCAACTAAAACTTGTCTATCAAATCTACCTGGTCTTAGCAAAGCAGCATCAAGCACTTCTGGTTGGTTAGTAGCTGCAAGGACAATTACAGGCTTATCGGCAGAGGCAAACCCATCCATTTCTGTAAGGAGCTGATTTAAAGTTTGTTCTCTTTCATCATTTCCACCGACTACACCCATAGAACCAGAACGACTCTTACCTATCGCGTCTAATTCATCAATAAATATTATACAAGGAGCTTTTTTCTTCGCCTGTTCAAATAAATCTCGCACTCTTGCAGCCCCAGCGCCAACAAAAAGCTCTACAAATTCAGAACCCGAAATAATGAAGAAAGGAACTTCTGCTTCACCAGCAACAGCCTTTGAAAGAAGAGTTTTACCTGTTCCTGGAGGTCCTACAAGAAGTACACCTTTAGGAATTCGTGCTCCAATATCAGCATATCTTTCTGGTTTTTTTAAAAAATCAACTATTTCTGTTAATTCGTCCTTAGCTTCATCTACTCCTGCTACATCAGCAAATGTTACTTTTGATTCGTCATCTGGTACATAAACTTTTGCTTTACTTTTAGTAAAACTTAGAGCACTTTGAGCACCTCCGCCTCCCATACTTCTTCTAGCGAAAAATTGCAAGACAAGTATAAAAATCAAAGGAGGAACAACCCAACTCAATATAGTTGAGAAGAAATTAGGTTTCTTCGGAGGAGCCGCAGCGAATTCCACCCCTTTACTTTCTAACCTTTGAGGCAGATCCATATCAAAAATTGGGGTTGTTGCTAACACTGAGGGTGCACCCTCTTCAGCTCCATTTAACTCATATCTGATTTGTTCTTGGGTGATATATGCTCTCTTTACCTCTCCATCATTAACTTGATCAATAAATAAGGAGTAAGGGACCCTAGGGATTTGCATATTTTGATTAGGGAAAAGGCTACTAAATAAAAGTAGTGCTCCAACTCCTATCAAAATGATATTTACAATTCCAAATCTTCTATTAGGTTGATTATCGTCTTGTCTTATTGGCATAATTGTGGGCAAATTTGAACTTATTATAAACTAAACCAACAGTTTCCGTATCTGTATTCTTTTTTTTGGGTGAGAACCGTACGGTACTTTAACCCATATAAAATTTCTTAAAAATTAATTTCTGAATGAACTCTTAACGCATATATCATCACCAATCAAACTATGCTGAGATTCGCTTAATTTAATAATTTCATGCATTTCTCCAAACTCAAAATCCCCAAGGGGATTCATACTATTTTCTCCTCCTAAAATTTTTGGAGCAATAAAAGTTATAATTTCTTGAATACAATTAGATTTAATTGCTGCAGTAGCCAATCGAGGACCACATTCCCATAAAACTTTATTACATCCCCTTTTAGCAAGTATTTTTGAAATTAACTCTGGATTATCTGATGATACCTTTTCAATTTCAACAGACTTTGGAATCCTATTAAGATAGCCTTCATTTGCTGTTGAAGAATCATAAATAACTAATGTTTTTGCCTTATTACAATTCCAAAGATTAGATTTTGTTGGTAGGTCTAAACTTTTTGTAAACACAACTCGCAAAGGCTCAGGATTTTTTAAACCTCTTGTAGTCAAAAGGGGATTATCTCTTCTTAATGTGTTTCCGCCAATGATTATTGCATCAAATTCTGATCTAAAAGAGTGTACTAATGCCCTTGATTCTTCATTAGTTATCCATTTACTTTTTCCATTTTTTAAAGCTATTCTCCCATCAATACTCATTGCCCATTTAAAAACACCAAATGCTTTTTTAGTAATATTCCTATGAATGAAAGCCTTATTTAAATCTAATGATTCCTTTTTACATAATCCTAAATGAACCTGTATTCCAGCTTCTTCTAAAAGCTTAATACCTTTACCAGCGACTCTTGCATCAGGGTCTTCAATAGATATATAAGCCTTTTTTATCCCAGAGGATATCACTTTATCTACACATGGAGGAGTTCTCCCTTGGTGACAGCAAGGTTCAAGATTTACATAAATAGATCCACCTTTGGGATCTTTTTTTAAATTATTAAAAGCCATCGCTTCAGCATGGGGCATGCCAGCTTTGTAATGAAATCCTTCTGCAATAAGCTTTCCATTCTTATCAATTATCACTGCTCCCACCCTAGGGTTAGGACTCGTTGTATTTTTGCCTAAAGAAGCCAAAAAGATTGCTCTTTTCATCCATTTTATATGGCTTACATTTTTTTCAGTCATCTCCAAAAGTCAAATTCAGTTTAGTGATCTCCATTCTTTAACAACAAAAGGAGGGACAGGTAACTCAGAAAAAACTCCCGACAAAGATAATCTTAATGGTCTATTTTTATCTAAATTTTCAATCAATTCATCAAGATCGAATTCTGCTGCAGCTTGTCTTCCATCATTTGCTAATTCAATATTAAGTAATGTTTTATCATCTAAAAGCCACTGTTTTCTCCCTGATTCAACCCTCAAGTCAGTGGGATGATCAATCCTAAGATTTCCTGGATATCCTATTACTCTCAAGATCAATTTATCTTCAAAAAGAGGAGATTTATAGGCAACTAATTGCCAAGTTTCAAAGTCCAAATCTCTTAAAAACTCACTGCTGGCATTCATAAATTCCCCATTTATTTCTGTTTCTGCAACTTCTGCGGATACTTTTAATGGGTTAAAAATAAAGGATAGTAATAAAAGTAAAGGTAATATTTTTTTTAAAAAAATATTTTTATTTGATTTTGTAATTTTCTTCATTTTCAGAATCCATCAGAGCATCAAGAGTAACAGCTGTTCTTACAATAGCTTGATATCTTTTGATTATTTTACGATTTTTTTCTATAACTCGAGATAAATTCAAAGTGTCTTTTTCGGAATAGCTAGATGTTAAATCGCTAGAATCTTCTTCAATAAACTCAAATTCACTATCTTTATTTATTAGAGTTAATAATAAATCATGTAATCTCTTTCTTCTTTCAGACAATTGATTTATTATGAAAGCTCGAACAATCATAAGATAATTTAATAAAACATTCAAATAGATAAGTTTCTTTTAATTAAATATTCATGACTGAAAAAAAAAGAAAAATTCATGTAGTAGGAATTAATTCTTATAAATTTAAGGATCTATCTTCCAAATTACAAAATCTATTTCAAGAGACAGTTTCTATTGCAGTTCCAAATTCATATTTTGAAGAAATAAAATCATGGAGCGAAAATGGTTTAGAAAAAAAGAAATTATTTTTTTCGAGCAACAGTAATCAGGAACTTGTTAACTGGCTTAGATCACAAAAAACTGATGTTATTTTAATATCAAGAGGAGATCCTCTCTGGTTTGGAATTGGGAGAATACTACTAGAAAATTTTTCAAAAGATGAATTAAGTTTCTACCCTTCAAATACTTGCATTCAATTAGCATTTAGTAAGTTAAAGATCCCATGGCAAGATACTGTTAATGTGAGTATTCACGGCAGAGACTCGACTAAGTTAATTGAGGCTCTTAAAGCAAGACCTTCAAATTTGGCTGTCATTACAGATTCAAATAATAAAAGTCTAGAAATAATCAAAAAAAATTTATCAGAATTAGATCTGATTGACATCTATGATTTTTGGCTCTGTGAAGAAATAGGCTTAGAAAATGAAAAAATCAGGAAATTAAATCTTAAAGAGTCATTGCCCTCAGACATATCAAATTTGAATATTGCTATTCTTTCAAAAAAAAAGGGAAATTATTCGAACAACAATCTTCCTCTATTCGGAATCAATGACAATGTTTTTAAGACATTTGATGATAGACCAAATTTATTAACTAAGAGAGAAGTTCGCATTCAAATATTAGCTGCTTTAGAGCTCCCAAGAAATGGTGTCATTTGGGATATAGGAGCAGGTTGTGGGTCAATTGGTTTAGAGGCATTAAAGTTAAGGCCTAATTTGGATTTGTTTTGTTTCGATAAAAGGATTGGTTCAAAAGAATTAATACTTGAAAACTCAAAAAGGCTTGACGTCAAACCAAAATTTATTTTTGAGGAAGACATAAATTACACTTTGAATGCGAGAAATTTAAGTTCTTTTGAAAACCCTAATAGATTAATAATTGGAGGATGTGATAAAAAAACTAAACTCCAGATTATTAATAAACTTGCACAAGATATGGATATTGGAGACATTATCGTTGTCCCAATAATAAATATTCAAACTATTAAAGAATTGAAAGAGGAATTAGAAGATAAAAATTTCAAAACAAATTTAAATTTAATTCAGACATATAAAAGCTTAAGTATTGCGAAGGGAATGAGACTAGAACCAAATAATCCTGTTTTTCTATTAACAGGGAAAAAATAAATACAAATAATTGTTATTTATCAGGTTTAGCCACATGGGGTAAACCCCAACCAAGTTTATTTCTTAAAACTTGGAAAAATTCGTGATCTTCAAGTCTAATAAATTTTACTGAGTGTTTACTTTTTCTTATTAAAACCCTATCTTCAGGCCAAACATAACAACCAGCATTGCCATCAACAACCATTACTAATCTTTCAGGAGTTGCAGGAAAAACAGTTACTGGCTCTGAATCATTAAAAACCAATGCCCTAGATGCCAATGAATGTGGCGCAATTGGAGTTAATTGCACGACTGGACAATCAGGTGTGATAACTGGTCCTCCAGCACTTAGAGAATAGGCGGTAGAACCAGTTGGAGTAGATAAAATTACTCCATCAGCTGAAATATCGACAGGAGCATGTCGACCTATAGAAATTTCAAAGTGACACATACTTGTTAGAGGTTCTCTATGAAGAGCCATCTCATTAAGGCAAAGAGACTCCCATCTCCTCTGATCATTCCTCATTACGCTAATGATAAAGCAAGTTCTTTCTTCAATATCCCAATTTCCAGCAATTATTTTATCTATAGCCTCATCTAGGTTAGATAAGTAAGCTTCCGCAAGAAATCCTAAATGACCAGTATTTATTGTAAGAATTGGAATTTTAGCAGGTGCCGTTTGCCTTGCAGCAGAAAGTACAGTCCCATCTCCGCCAAGAACAATTGCAAATTCCATCGATGAATCAAACCCCTCAGGGACACAATTCGTATATCCCAAAGGACGGACATGTTGATCAGGATTTGCGAAACCAACCATCCCTCCAGAGCTACTAACTCTTACAACTTCAAAATTAGATTTTTCCAATTTTTTTTGAACAGAAGTTGCAGTTTGAACAGCTAGTTCCTTTCCATCATTAACGATTAATCCTGCTTTACGTACCAATCAAAAAATTAAAACTAGGACTATCTTAAACTAATTTGTTGGACAATCCTAATTTAAAAATTAAATACTATTAGAACTGTTCTAAGAATCTAATATCATTTGTATAGAATTTTCTGATGTCGTCGATCTGATGTCTAACCATACAAAATCTCTCAACTCCTAATCCTGCTGCAAAACCAGTCCATTTCTCAGAATCAATTCCTAATTTTTCTAAGACCTTTGGATCAACCATTCCGCAACCCATTACTTCTAACCATTTACCTTTCCACTGGACGTCTACTTCTGCTGAAGGTTCAGTAAATGGGAAATAACTAGCTCTAAATCTTACAGGAATATCTCCAAAAAAGGCTTTTAAAAATGTAAGAACTGTTCCTCTTAAATGACTAAAATTAATGTCTTGATCGATACATAAAACCTCAACCTGATTAAATACAGGGGAATGAGTAGCATCTACTGCATCTCTCCTATATACTCTCCCGGGAGCAATAATTCTTACTGGAGGAGGATTATTCTCTAAGTACCTTATCTGAACAGGAGAAGTATGGGTCCTTAAAAGTCGATTTTCGTCTAAGTAAAAAGTATCCTGCATATCTCTTGCGGGATGATTTTTGGGTATGTTGAGAGACTCAAAATTATAAAAATCAGTTTCTATTTCAGGGCCACTTTCAACTGAGTATCCTAAACCACAAAATATATCTATTATTTCGTCTTGAGTTGAAATCAAAGGATGTTTATTCCCAGGGGGGGTTCCAATTGAAGGGATAGTTACATCAATTTTTTCTTTTTTAATCTTTTTATCTAAGGCTTCGCTGTTTAGTTTATTTTTTCTTTCAGTTATTAGTTCTTGCAGATTTATCTTTATTAAATTTGCCTTCTGGCCAATAATTGGTCTATCAGTAGCAGATAATTGACCCATTGTTTTCAAAATAATTGATAAATCACCTTTTTTTCCTAGCAAGGAAACTCTCAATTGATCCAGTTCTTCATGAGTATTAGAATTATCTATATTATTTTTTGCTGTTAGAGAAAGATTATTTAGTTTTTCCTCAATTTGACTTAATGATTCAATTTGACTCACTGATATAGTAAAAATAAGTATTGCTTTATCTTACTTAAATATCGTCCATAAATAAAATGTCTTGATTAATGAAACCGTTAAATATATTAATTAGCAATGATGATGGTGTTTTCGCAGCGGGGATAAGAGCTTTAGCAAAATCAGCCCAAAGAAGAGGACATAAGGTAAAAGTAGTATGTCCTGACCAAGAAAGATCAGCTACTGGTCATGGTCTTACTTTACAATCCCCATTAAGGGTGGAAAAAGCTAACGAATTATTTGGAGAGGGTATAGAAGCTTGGGGATGTTCCGGCACACCTGCTGATTGTGTCAAATTAGCACTGTCTGAACTTCTGGATCATAAACCTGATCTAGTACTATCCGGAATAAATCACGGACCCAATTTAGGGACAGATATTTTTTGTTCAGGCACAGTCGCTGCAGCTATGGAAGGCACTTTAGAAAATGTTCCTTCCATGGCAATAAGTGTTGCTAGTTTTAAATGGAAAAATTTTGAATTTGCTGGAGAAATTGCAATGAATATTGCCGAACAAGCAATTAACGATAGTTGGCCAGCTTCACTTTTATTAAATTTGAACATACCCCCCTGCGAAAAAAACAAGATAAAAGAATTATCCTGGACACGATTATCGGTAAGAAAATATAAAAATCAATTTTCCAAAAGAGAAGACCCGAGGGGTGATGATTATTATTGGTTAGCAGGAGAAGTTGTTTTAGATCTTAAATCGAAAGGTTACGGTCCTAAGAATTGGCCTAGTGATGTATCTCAAATACAAGAAAATAAAATATCTCTTACACCTGTAGAACCAGATTTATTTTGGAGAGGTAATTTAGATGACTTACCTAAAATTAATAATTCATTTGTAAATCCTTCTTAAAAGCCATAAAGAAAAGCAAAGTCCAAAAAAATGAGCAGCGATAACTTGCGTGTTACTAAGAACTGATAATATTTCAAGACCAGTAATTGGGATATCAGATGTCGCTGTTATCAATTGTCCAGTAGTTTGAGAGGATGCTTGTATGAATAAGGCTCCCATTAGAGCTTGATATCCAATTAATCCAAACAAAATTCCAAATAAATCAACTATAAGTCCTCGTTTTATCAATTTACCGGTTTGTCCTCTTGAGGGTCTTGCGTTGCTTGCAATTGCTCTTCCTGTTCTAACTATTAACCAACCTTGCCAAAGACTAAAAAGTAGTAAAATCAGGGATATTGTTGTAAGTGATAGACCAGGCGCTAAGCCAAGCTGTCCTTCGCTATTATTTACAACATTTGAAAAAAGCAAAACAGCTGCGACAACAACACCTAAAATGGACTGAACCCAAAAGCGTATCCATCCAATGCGCCGCATTCCAAATGAAAGGGACTGAAAATCAATTTTGTCAGACATTCATATGATTTAATAAACTATAATCTATTCAAATTTGCCATCAAAATCATAAAATTGCACGTAATCTTTTGATCTCTTTAATATCGCCAACAGAAATTAAAAATCCTACTTCAATAGCTATTGGGAGTTTTGACGGTCTACATGCTGGCCACAGAAAATTAATTAAAAGTGTAGTTGAAGAAAATCAATATACCCCAACAATTGCTAGCTTCTGGCCTCATCCTAGAGAAGTTCTATACAAAGAGACACGACTAAGACTTGATCTTCCTTATGAAAAACTACCTATTCTTGAAGATCTTGGGATTGAACAATTAGTTCTGATTCCTTTTGATAAGGAACTTTCTAAATTAAGTGCAGAAAGATTCGTAAGAGATATATTAATAAATCAATTACAAGCAAAAAACATTTCTGTAGGTGCTAATTTTAAATTCGGTTTCAGAAGAAGTGGAGACATTAATACGATAAAAAATACGATTAAAGGTACAGATATTAAACTAAAAATTACTCCAATTTTAGAAGACAAAGAAGGCAGAATCAGCAGTAGCAGAATAAGAGATTTATTAGAGAAAAGTGATCTGAAAAATGCTTTCAAAATTCTTAATAGGCCTTATAGTTTTAATGGAAAAGTTGTTAAAGGTAAAGGAATTGGAAAAAGTATAGGATGGCCCACCGCAAATCTTGAAATAGATGGCAGAAAATTTTTACCTGGAGAAGGAGTTTATGCATCTTGGACAACCATAGAAAATTCCAACAAAAAAATTGAATCTGTTATGAATCTTGGCTCTCAACCAACAATAAATCCTTTATTGCCTTCTGCAGTTGAAGTTCATTTAATAAATAAAGATATCGATCTATATGGTTTAAATCTATCTGTTGAACCAGTTGAAAAACTTAGATCTCAAATCAAGTTCAAAAATATAGATCAACTTTCTAATCAAATTAAAAAAGATAGAGATAATGCTCTGAAAATTTTTAAAACCTACAAAAAATAAATTACAAATGCTGAATTCCAATCCTAAAGACGCTGAAGATTTAAGAATTTATCAAATTATTGACGCTAATCTAGATAGAGCCAGAGAAGGACTAAGAGTATTAGAGGATTGGGCTAGATTTGGCCTAGGCAAAGAAAAATATGTTGAAAAGATTAAAAATTTTAGACAAATTTTAGGAAAAAATCATTTAGAAGTTTATAAACAATCAAGAAATCACATTGAGGACAAATGTAAAGGATTGAGTCATCAAGAGCAATTCAACAGAAAAACTTCTGAGCAAATTATAAGTTCAAATTCAGCCAGAGTTCAAGAAGCATTAAGAGTTATAGAAGAATTCTCAAGGCTGCAGAATCATGAGCTTTCAAAAATCGCTTCTGAAATTAGATATGAAATTTATACTATCGAAATTGAATTATTAAGTTATAGCAAGTTTAAGAAGTCGGAGGAAATATTAAAGGAAAATGACTTATATGTGATAACAGATCAAAAACATAATTTATTAGAAATAATAGAAAAGATTTTAATTGCTGGAGTAAGAATTATTCAACATAGATTTAAAACGGGAACGGATCAAGATCATCTTCAAGAAGCAATGCAGATTAAAAATCTATGTAAAAGATATAATTCTTTGTTTATCGTTAACGATAGAATTGATATAGCTCTGGCATCTAATGCTGATGGGATTCATCTTGGTCAAGACGATTTAGATTTAAAAACCGCAAGAAAACTATTAGGATATTCAAAAATTGTCGGTATAAGTGCAAATAATGCGATTGATATTTCAAATGCTCTTGAGGAGGGTTGTGATTACTTAGGAATAGGGCCAGTATTTGAAACTACAACAAAAAAGAATAAAATACCTTTAGGTATTGAAAATATTAAAACATTAACAAAGGATTTAAATATTCCTTGGTTTGCTATTGGAGGAATCAATTCAAATAATATTACATATTTAAAAAGAAATGGGTTTAAAAAAGTTGCCTTAGTTTCAGAATTAATGAATTCTGAAGATCCTAAAGAAGACGCTATGATGATTCTAAAAAAGTTGTCTCATGAAAATTAGGGTAAATGGAGAAGAAAAAAAAATAGAACTTGATCAAGAAAATGCTCTACTATCTAAAGCTCTTCACCATATGGGATATAAACCAAACACAATTGTAGTGGAGTTAAATAATTTAATTATAAATTCAATGAAATGGGAAAAAGTGAAGCTTAAAGATGGTGATAATTTAGAAATTGTTTCAATAGTTGGTGGCGGATAAAAGAAAAATATTTAATGTATCAAAAATCTTCATATTTTTTTAAGTTTAGGCTTGAAACAATAACCAAATTTCTCCTTTTTTCGTTTTATATTCTTAATACTTAAATTTAACAATGAAAGAAAAAATTGGTAGCAACTCAAGGTCGCTAAAATGGGAGCAAAATGGGGAGTTAGCACATAAAGATCTCTCCGAGCTGATTGAAAGATTAAAAAATGTAGAAAGTGAACATACCTCATCTGAGCTCTCTAGATTAGGTACAAAATCAAACATAAAAGATTAAATTTGTTACTTAGATCTTGTTTTTATAAAAATTTGTACCAAATTAAAAATACTGAATATAAAAATATATGCCAAAAAGATTTCCAGAGTGGGTAAATACAGAAGTAGTGATAAAAGCAATCAAAATGAGAGAAGAAGGAATGCTATCAAAACAACTAAATTTATGGATAGAAAACCTATTAGAAATAGAAAAAAAGTGATTATTTAGGAAATACTTTTAATAATTCTGAGAGCCGCCATTGCTGCTCCATAACCATTATCTATATTCATAACTGCAATACCTGGAGAACAGCTTGACAACATACTATTTAAAGCAGTTTCTCCATCCTTGCTAACGCCGTATCCTACTGAGACAGGTACTGCAATAATTGGTTGAGCCAACAACCCGCCCACAACTGTTGCCAAAGCTCCTTCCATTCCAGCACAAACTATTAATACATCATATTTATTAATTTCTTCTAACTGACTCATCAATCGATGAAGTCCTGCTACTCCAACATCTATAAAAGATTGACAATTCACTCCATAAATTTCGAGAGCTAATTGTGCTTCAAGTGTTACGGCCAAGTCGCTAGAGCCTCCTGAAATTATGGCAACTTTTTTATTCGTAATTATTTTATTAAAATTTTTCCCAATTGTTAGGCATTTTGCTTCTTCATGGAATCGCGCATCATCATACAAATCTAAAAGATAATTAGCCTTTTCACTATTAATCCTAGTAATGAAGACAACCTCCTTTTTACTTAATACATTTCCACATAATCTTTCTAATTGGTCGATACTCTTGTCTTGTCCCCAAATTGCTTCAACAAGTCCAAGCCTCTCTCTTCTTTGAAAATCAAATCTAATATCAAAATTCATCCTTGCTTATCTAACTCTCCCTCGTAAATTAATTTAAAAGGATTTTCTTTTAAATTTAAAGAAGCTTTAACATTATTTTCAAATTTTTCTTGGACTACATTTACCTCTGACATTGGTATAGTTTTCCATAACTCTTTACTTTTCCAACTTACCAAAATTAAAGCCTCTTCTTTTTCTTTATCCCAAAATAATTCTCTACCCAAAAAACCATCTTGAGAAGATAACCAAGGCTCCCAAACATTTTTTTCAACTTTAAGCCATTCTTCTTTATATTTAGAAGGAACTTGAAGCCTTAATTCCTCAATTATGTTTTCACTTTTATCGTTTTCCATGGGAAGAGCGTTAAGAATTTGAGTATTAATTTGAAAAATAAAAATAAATATACAAATAAATAATAATGAAAAAATTTCAAAAATTTTTTTTAATTTAAAATTTAATTTCATTATTTTTTTCTAATTAAAGCTACAGAATGACAACTTATTCCCTCTTCTCTACCCTCCGGGCCTAGCTTTTCATTAGTAGTTGCTTTTATACCAATCAGTCCATCATCAATGCGTAATGTAGTAGAAATGTTTTTTTTCATTAATTCTACATATGGTTTAATTTTTGGCCTTTCTGCCACAATAACACTATCTATATTAATGACTTCCCAACCTTGGTTTCTAATCATTTGAATAACTTGAGATAATAAAAATAAGCTATCTGCATTTTTCCAATTATTATCCGAAGGAGGAAAATATTTCCCAATATCCCCTAGTGAAAGAGCTCCCAATAGTGCGTCCATTATGGAGTGTATAAGTACATCGGCATCACTATGGCCATCTAAACCTAAATCATCAGGATGCTGTAATTTAACTCCCCCAATTATTAAATTTCTGCCCTTTATTAATCTGTGAATATCGTACCCATTACCGATACGAATTGAAGGAGACTCATTCATCATAATAATTGAATTACTATTTATTAAAAGAGGGCATAATAATTAATTTAAATTTGAAACTAATCTTTGTCTCATTAACTATAAATATAAATCAAAGTTATCTAAAATTTAAATATTTGCTAAATAACTTATGGATAGAAAAATTAAACTGTTTCAAATATCTGAGAATAAAAAATCCTATTACTTAAATTAACCTTTAAAAAAATAATTGAATTATAAAAATTGCATTTATTAATAAATCATCCTTGGTATTAAATTCCATTACCTTAGAATTAAAGTAGAACTTTAATTGTTATAAAAATTTATAAATAAATTTTCTTCTTTATGAAATTTTATTTTTCGCCTGTAATCATAAAAGCATTATTTAAATCTATTCCAGATGAAAAAATATTTTTATAACCTTTGTCATTCATATAATCCTTAATGATATGTGGCATAAAACAATGTTTATGTTTTCTATTATTCCATGGCCTCCAATATTTTTGACTATAGTCGGGAAGATACAGGAATAGAATACCGCCACCACGCAATCTACTATGCCAATAGTCCATTGTTTCGACCCAATCATCAACATGCTCTAAACAATGACTGGAAAAAATATAGTCTGGAGTTTCTGGAGGTAAATTATTTGAATCCCATTCATCATCAAAGCTTAAATCAATAGGATAAGAACCAGGAAAAGACCATTCTTTGTTCATACATCCAACATCATAACCAAAGCCTTTACAAAAATATTTTGCAAACGGTATCGCAAACTGAGAAGCATTACCAATAGTTTGAAAACTAGGATACTTATCTCCTCTATATTCAACATAATCTATCATCTACTATTCCAATGTAAATTTCTTAAATACTCTAATAATTTTAAATCAATGACAAGCTATTTGTAATAACCAAAAACATTATATTTTTTTTTAGAAGAAATCTCTAATTGAATTAAAATTTATAGAGCTATTTTTACCTATTGAATTAACCTAGTTGTGGAATAACCATCTATCCTTTTGAAGATAATTACTTTAGAAGAAAATTCTTTACCAACAACTTGCTCTTCTTTATAGTCGCCTCCTTTTAAAAGAATATCCGGTTTAATTTCTTTTATAATATTAAAAGGAGTTTCTTCATCAAAAGGAATTACATAATCAACATAAGAAAGTGATGTGACTATTGAAGACCTAGATAAGAAATCATTCACAGGTCTGGAGGGTCCTTTTATTTTTGAAATACTAATATCTGAATTTAGTCCAAGAATTACAATATCAGCAATGCTAGACGCATATTTAAGTATTGCTATATGTCCATAGTGAATTAGATCAAAACAACCATTAGTAAAAAGAACAGAAGATCCATTTTCCCTAAAAGTATTAATTAATTTATTAAGTTCACTTATATCTGAAATAATTGGAGCTATTTTTCTTGAATTTCCAAAAGAACTATCAGCCAAATTATTTGTAATGCATCTTTCAACTTTTGGAATAGAAATTAAAGAGGACTTTAACTTATATAATTGACAACTGGATACTCCAATTTCTTGAACAGTATTTGACGATGATGCAACACCCCACCTTACTGCCTCTTCAATATTAAATCCTCTTGCAATAGCTGTTGCAAGACCAGCCAAAGCCGAATCACCTGCACCAGTTGGATCAGCTACATTTACTCTTACTGTTGGCTGAATGCATAATTCGTCTTTTTTTATGTATGCAATTCCATCTCCAGCTAGAGTTACGATAGGATTGCTTATTTTGTATTTCTTTTTTAAGAACTTTATCGAATTAAATAGGAATTCTTCTTTCGTGCTAAAAATATTTTCAGAAAATTCCTTTTTAACTAAATCACACAACTCTTTATAGTTTGGGGTTAAATAATGACAACCCCTATATTTTTCTGGATTTTTTGATTTCGGATCGCATATAACTTCTAATTCGCTTTTTGAGGCTAATTCAAGAACCATTTCAATTATTTCTCTTGTTATGATCCCTTTTTCATAATCAGAAATTACAAGTAATTTAGCCTTAGGGATATTAGATAACAAAGCCTCTTTAAAATAATTAAATTCAAATTTAGTAATTGATTCCAAAGTTTCCTCATCAACTCTGGATACTTGTTGATTTAAAGCCCAATATCTTGTTTTTGTTGTAGTTTGTCTGTCACCCAAAGGACTCCTAAAATAAGTAATACCTTCTTTTTTTGTTAAATTTATAATTGATTTACCAGAGTTATCAAGATTATGAGAAGAAAATAAACTAACGTTTTCTCCCAAGGTTTTTATATTTAAAGCGACATTCGCAGCACCGCCTAAAAGCTCACGTAATTTTTCTTGTTTAAATATAGGGATAGGTGCCTCAGGTGATATCCTTTTTACTGTTCCAAAATATGATTTATCAAGCATTACATCGCCAATGACGATAATAGTATCTCTCATTACAAATAATCAAAAAAAGATAATGATTAAATTTTTAATCAAACATTATTAATATTTAAAATTGTTTTTTAATAAAGCAATGTTATTTTTTTTATTATTAATATTTTGAATTAATCTTTCAAAGTTCTTGTCCAAAAAAGTATATGAATAAAACACTTCTTTACCTTATTACAGCTAAAGGACTCGGAGATATCGTTGTTAGGTTAGAAGCCATTAGATCTCTGATTCCACATTATAGAAATATAAAAATAGTGGGGCCAGAATTCATATCAAATTTTTTCGACCAAAATAAATACTCTTGTTTTGTTGAAGTTATTCCTCTCAAAAAATTTGAAAAAAATTCTTCAAAGTATTTAGAGTCTGTACATACTGTAATTTATAGTTCCAGAGACCATAGCATTTTAGGAATTGTTAAATATTCTTTTTTACTCATAAAAACAAAATCATTTTTAGTAAAAAACTTTTCCTTACCAAATATTTTTTATTTATTTGGACTTTTTAAGAAATTTACCGAGAATATTAGCAAAACCCAAAATGAATTTTACTTACATCAATCTTTAGAAACTCTTAATAAAGACTTCAAATTTAAACCTTTTGTCTACTCAACTCACCCAAATTCTTTTGATTTAATAAAAAAAATTGATTCATTCTATAAAAATCTAAAACCCACAGAATTCAAAGTTTCTAATAATCAAAAAAATATTAAAAAAGTTATTATTTTTCCTGGCGGTAAATATCAATTTCAAAGATGGCCTTTCTATAAAGAACTTATAGTTAAATTACTTTCCACAAATGAATATCAATTAACTATCATGGCAGCTAAATCTTCTGAATTGGATGCCTTTTTGGAATTCGAGTCTAATCAAAATATATTTTTAAAACACTCTTTAGATTTAATAAATGTTATGAACGATATTAATGAAAGTGACCTAGTAATTGCAAATGATAGCGGTCCAAAACATTTATGTACGCAGTGTAATACTAATTTTCTTGCAATTGAGGGTTGTATGTCAGATTGGTCAGTTGTAACTTATGACAAAAATTGTTTTACTATTTTTTTTGGTGGTTTTGGCCTTCATAAAGAATTAAATAAAAAAATCAAGTCAAAAATTTTGACCTTAATAGATAGTGACTTTGTATATTCATCAATCAAAATATTAACTAACCATGATAATTCAGATAACTATTTTTAATTCAATAGTTGTGACTCAATTTCTCGACATAAAGCATGTCCAATCATAATATGAGAAGTCTGTATTGTTGATGTAATAAGAGAAGGTACTGCAATAACGAGATTATATAAATCAGAATTGTTATTATTTGCAAATTTAATAGATGATAATAAAACAGTTTTAATTCCCATAACTCTGGCTGTCTTTGCTACTTTGTGTATGTTTTTACTGGCTCCAGAAGTGCTTATACAAATTAACAAATCCTCTTTTTTTCCAAGTGATTCAACTTGTCTAGAAAATATCTCATCATATGAATAATCATTTGCACATGCAGTGATTATTGAAGTATCAACTGTCAATGCTAAAGCAGGTATTGACTTCCTAAATTTCTCGAATCGAACGACAAGTTCGGCGGCTAAATGTTGACTATCAGCTGCACTTCCTCCATTTCCGCAAAATATTATTTTACCTTTGTTGTTGATTGAATTAACTGCTAAATCTGATAGTTTAGTCACATTATTTTTAAAAGATGAGTCAGTCTTTTTGAAAAGACTATTGAGCTCATCAAGTTCATTGTTTAAATATTTGTACAATTTTTTTTTTATTAACTATATTAACTTGATGTTGACTATATGAAATAAAAAATCAACTTAATTTATTTAATCCATGTTATTTAGAAAGATACCATTAGGTCCTACTGAAACTTTTTCACATATCTAGAAATTATCTATTGTGAATAAAATCCAAGAAAAATTGATGGTTTTAGATTTTATTTTGCTTAGTAATATTTGACTAGCAAACCCTCTACGTAAAGAAATGCATAGATAAATTTATTTTTTAACCTTGTATTATTACAAAAACTTTCTAAGGCTACCAATCTGGGTAAGAGTCAAAATCCTTTATCGTAAATCTCGTCAAATCAATTTCTTCTATTCTTTTTCTCTTTCTATCTAGTAACTTATCTACGGATTCATTTGTAATTAAATCGTTCCTTCTCTGATTTGTTCTTTCAAGCATTTTTAGCATTCTCCATAATTTAATCTCTTCATGATTACCACTGACCAAGACATCTGGTACTTTCATTTCTTTAAAAATACGCGGCCTAGTGTAATGAGGATATTCAAGTAATGGAGAATTATGACTCTCATCAACTAAAGATTCTGGATCACCGAGAGTACCTGGTAATAATCTAGTCAAACCGTTAATTATTGAAATAGCAGGGATTTCTCCTCCAGAAAGAACAAAGTCTCCTAAAGAAATCTCTTCATCAGCCAGTGATCGAACTCTCTCATCAAAACCTTCGTATTGTCCGCAGATAATTATTAATTGATCCAAAGTAGACCATCTTTTAAGATCCTTTTGCTTTAAGACTTTGCCCTGTGGGGTCATCAACAAAGTTTTACTTTTAAGAGATTTTCTTATTGATTGATGTGCTTTATAAATAGGTTCAGGTTTTAATACCATGCCTGCTCCTCCACCATAAGGCTTATCGTCAACTTGTCTGTAAGGACCTTCTCCAAATTCTCTTAAATCATATAAATTTACATCTATCAAATTCTTATCTAAAGCTCTTGTTATAACACCTAAATTATTTATTAATTCAAAAGCTTTAGGGCACAATGTAATTACATCAAAATTAAAACCACTCATCTAGAAATCTTCCTCATAACCAAACTCAATTAACCTTGATTCTTTTTTTCTCCAATTTGGAACAACTTTCACAAATAATTCTAAGTAAACTGGACCACCAATTAATTTTGACATATTTGACCTTGCTGACTGACCAATATTTCTCAACATTGAACCTTTCTTTCCAATAAGAATGCCTTTTTGAGTTGATCTTTCAACAATAATGGTAGCTAAAATAGCTGTAAAACTTTTGCCATTTTTTCTTTTCATTTCCTCTATCTTTTCAATCTTTACTGCAACGCTATGAGGTATTTCTTCTCTTGTATTTATTAATACCTGCTCTCTTACTAAATCAGATAATAAATTATCTAATGGCTGATCGCATATCGTCTCTTCGCCATAGAGTTTTGGTCCCTCTGGAAGAAAATTAAGCGCCATATCCACTAGTTCAGAACATCCTTCTCCTTGAGAGGCACTTACAATTTGAAAATTTCTATTAATTCCAAAAAATCTTTTATATTGATTTAATCGTAAATTCCTAAATTCTTTATTAACCAAATCCCACTTATTTAATGCAACAATAAACTCAGTTTTATTTGCGATTAAAAAGTTCAATATATATTCATCACCTCTACCAGGTTCTTCACTTGAATCAATTACAAAAATTACAATATCAACTCCATTAATTGCAGATTTTGCATTTTTTACTAATATCTCTCCAAGGCGATGATGAGGTTTATGAACGCCTGGTGTATCTACAAAAATTATTTGCCCATTTTTTGTAGAAAGTATTCCTTTTAATTTATTTCTTGTAGTTTGCGCTATTGGAGAAGTAATTGTTATTTTTTCTCCAATCAATTTATTTATTAAAGTAGATTTACCTACATTTGGCCTTCCTAGTAAAGTTACAAACCCAGATCTATAATTGGTCAAAGACTTTTAATGCATCAATAATAAAATTCTGATCAAAAATGGAAAAAAAAACCATAAATTTAAAAGAAGCTTCGTTTACTCAAGCAATAAACATATCTGCACAATGGTGCAAAGAGTGGGATGAAGATCTTCTCAGCGAAGAGGTTTTAGCAGATAGAGTAGCAGAGCTGACTAAAACAAGAAATGGACTCAGAGGATTTTTTGCCTACGCTTTATCAGATAAAAATTGTCTTTTATTAGATAAACTTCCTTTTTCACTAATTTACAAACTGAACGAAGGTGGTGATGCTGTATCAGACATAGTAGTAAAAAATTTAATAATGAGTTCCGCTCAAATTATTATTCATCGAAGAGATAATAATCATGAATATGAGATAACATCGGAAAACATTTCAGATAGATGTAAATCTATTTTAAGACTGCTAGAAACTAAGTCAGTTACAAAGTCTGTCAATCAAGCCCTTAGAGACTTAGATCATATGGGCAACAGTTTTGATAATTCAGTAAAGTATGACTCAGAGCAAAAGGAATTTATAAGAAAACAAATTCTTGATATCGTCCAATAAAAAAGCGTAGAGGGAAATCTACGCTTAGGGTTTAGTTATTTACGTAATGTGTTTAATCTCTTCTTCCGCCGCCTTGAAGTGCAATCATTAATCTCAATATAAAAACAAAAAGATTTATATAAGTTAGATACATACCCAAAGCCCCTGCTAGGTATTGATCATCATTATATCTTCTCGGCATTGTATAGAAATCTACAAATGACATTGCAACAAATAAGACAGTTCCAAATCCTGCAATTAACAACTCAAGTCCAGAACCCCCAAAAACGCCTGGTGCAAAGAATCCTCCAATTAATTGGACAAACATTGCTATAAGCAGCCCTATCAAACCAAGACCAACTACCCCACTTAGTGCTTGACCAACACTATCACTCATTCTTTGGCCAGTATAAGAGGCGATAACGAAAGTTATACCTGTAGCTAAGGCAGCTGTTCCAACAGAACCAATACCAATTGTTCCTATTGCTAAAGCAACTATTCCACTTAAGGTGAATCCAGTTAACAAGCTAAAGCCTGTAAGTAAAGGCAAAGCCTTGGCATTATTTGCATTATTAGCAGCACTTGTGGCTATAAAAAACAAAATCAATTCTGCAATTAATGCAACTATTGAAAGAGGTTGGAAAAGCCCAGGATTTGTTGCTATAAGAGAGACGCCTGCTAAAACGCCTAAAGAAGTTAGAACCATACCTCCACCTACGTAAGGTAAAGCTTTTTGAACAACATTAGGTCCAACAATTGAACTAGTTTGTGCTTCACGAATAGCTTGGTTGAAATTACTACTTGCTGGCATTTTCTTTTTTAAATATGACTTTATTCTACTCGATTTTTAAAATTTCAGGGTACGGATCTCCAGAGTTTTTAAGTTATTGATAAGCCTCAATGATTTTCTGAACTAAAGGATTACGAACTACATCTTCAACAGTTAAATAACAAAATTTTATACCTTGAGTTTCAGAGAAAATTCTCGATGCTTCGATGAGGCCGCTTTCCTGATCTTTTTTTAAATCAATTTGTGTAATATCTCCGTTTACAACCATTTTAGATCTATCACCCAATCTGGTCAAAAACATTCTCATTTGAGCGCAAGTAGTATTTTGTGCTTCATCTAGGATAACCATGGAGTTATCTAAGGTTCTGCCTCTCATAAATGCTAAAGGAGCAACTTCAATAATTCCCTTATCGATTAACGAATTTGTTCTATCAAACCCAAAAATATTATGTAAAGAATCAAATAGTGGTCTTAAATATGGATCTACTTTTTGTTGCAAATCACCAGGTAGAAATCCCAAACTTTCACCAGCTTCTACAGCTGGTCTGGTTAGAACAATTTTTTCAATTTTTTTCTCGTTCAATAGTCTTGCCGCGCAAACAGTTGCTAAAAATGTCTTACCAGTTCCAGCTGGACCAATCGCGAACGTAAGATCAAAGTTTTCAATTGATTCAACATATTCTTTTTGCCTTATAGTTCTTGGTCTTAAATATCTTCCTTCTTTGGAACGCGCAAGAACTTTTTTTCCAAGTTCAGCATGTGAAGATGACTCTCCCATATTTAGAGAACTTAAAGCCGCTTTTAGATCTACCTCTGGAACTTCTAACCCTTGTTCCCAAATTGGTCTTGTTAGTTCTACTAATGCTGAAGCTCTTTCAATTTTAGATATGACACCGTTCATTTCAAGTTGTAAGCCTCTTATTGTTAATGAAACTCCTGTTAAGGACTCAAACTTTTTTAAGAAAGAATTACCTGGGCCTGATAATGCTGTAGCAGCATCAGAGCTTGGCAAATCTATTGTGAAGTGACCAGTTTTGGAAACTTCCTTCATCTAGTTATTGAATAAAAATTTATCAAATCACTAGCTTTCAGCTTCATTACTCTCGCTTTCAGCTTTACTACTATCAATTTCTTCGTTTTGAGTTTTAGCCTTAGCTAATTTTTCCTTCTCTAACTTTGCTTTACCAATTGCGATAGAAGGCCTTTCTTTTTTTTCTAATAATCCTCCTTTTTCTAATAAAGTTCTGACAACATCAGTTGGCTGAGCACCTTGAGTAAGTCTTGTTCTTAAAGCTTCTGTGTCAAGCCTGGTTTCCTTAGTTCTTGGGTTATAAAAACCTAGTTCTTGTAGAGGTCTACCATCTCTTCTGGAAGTACTATTGCATGCAACAATTCTGAAACTTGCCTCTTTTTTCTTTCCAAAGCGCTTAAGGCGCAGTTTAATCATCTTAAATTAATTCGTTTTTAATAATAATATCATTGAAAGGTAAAAATTTAGAAACTATAAATCAGCAAACCCTTTTTTCTTCTTATTATTTTTTTGTTTTTTCATCGGTTTATTACCAACCATTCCTGGCATTCCACCCATTCCTGGCATTCCGCCCATTCCTGGCATTCCACCCATTCCTGGCATTCCACCCATTCCTGGCATTCCACCCATTCCTGGCATTCCGCCATTCGACATTTGTTTCATAAAGCCTCTCATTCTTTGAAAATCAGCTAATACTTTATCTACATCTTTTGCTTCATAACCGCTACCTTGAGCGATTCTTTGTCTTCTTGAAGGCTGAGCAGCAAGAACTTCGGGTTTTTGTTTTTCCTCAAGAGTCATTGATGAGATCATAGATTCTATTTTCTTAAGCTGATCCTCTCCATCTTTTATCATCCCATCATCGATTTTATTCATTCCAGGAATCAATTTAATCAATCCACCAAGTGATCCCATCCTTTTTATTAATCTCATTTGCTTTACAAAATCATTAAAGTCAAAAGTCGCTTCTTGAAGTTTCTTTTGCATTGCTTCAGCATCAGCAAGTTCAACTTCTTTTTGGGCTTTTTCAACAAGTGTTAATACATCACCCATTCCCAAAATTCTGCTAGCCATTCTCTCTGGATGAAATGGTTGCAATGCCTCTATTTTTTCTCCTACACCGATAAATTTGATTGGTTTACCACTTATTTTTTTTATTGATAAAGCAGCTCCACCTCTTGAGTCTCCATCCAACTTAGTTAATATCGCTCCTGAAATGCCTACTTTTTCATGAAATGACTTTGTTAAATCAGCAGCTTCTTGCCCAATCATAGAATCAACAACAAGCAAAACTTCATCAGGATTAGAAACTTCTTTTATTCGAACCATTTCACTCATCATGGAATCATCTATTTGTAATCTTCCTGCAGTATCAATAATGATTGAATTAAAATTATTTTCACTAGCAAAACTCAATGCTTCTCTCGCTATCTCTTCAGGTTTAGTATTTTTTTGTTTAGCTGAAAAAACCTCCAAATCATATTGACTGCCCAATGTTTTAAGCTGCTCTACAGCTGCTGGTCTATAAATATCTGCAGCAACCAAAAGAACTTTTTTATCTTTTTCCTTCAAATACAGTCCTAATTTTCCTGTTGCAGTTGTTTTACCCGCTCCCTGAAGTCCAGCCATCAGAATAACTGTAGGACTATTTTCATTTTCGATTAATGGAGAATTTTCATTCCCCATAATATTAATCAATTCTTTATTTACAATTTCTATAAATTTTTGACCTGGATTTACACCCCTTACTACTTCTTCTCCAATGGCTTTATCTTTTACATCTGATATAAACTCTTTTACTACAGACAAACTAACATCTGCATCAAGGAGTGCTCTTTTAACCTCCTTCAAGGCATCATTAATGTTATTTTCACTAATTTTTGCTTCGCCTCTTAAACCCTTTACTGCGTCTTCAAAGCGTGACGAGAGTTCATCAAACATTATTAAAAAGTAATTTTAATTATTATAGATGATCTTGAAGTTTGCACTTACAAGCCACTCACGAAATCAACTAATTTCCATGATTTATTTGAAAAACCCAAAATATATTTAACTTTAAGGGGATTCAATGATGTTTCATTAATAAATTCGCCAGAATTCTTTAATATTCTCTCTAGATAATTCAATTCAACTAAAACAACTATTCGAGATGAATTTTGCGATTCCAAATCAATCTTGCGAATTTGGGAATTAATTTCTTTATAAATTCCCTTCTTAATATCGTTCTGTCTTTCTTCTATTGTTCTATCAACCAAACCTTTACTAACAATCTTAGAAAGATTAATTTCACTCTTCCCAGCTAAGTAATTACCTTTACTTAGAAGCCATCCATTAATTAGATTCCTAATATCTTCCAAAGAAGGTGAAGGGGTATTAAGTTCTTTGAATTCATAGGAAATAATTGAAGTAGATTTCTCAGGAATAGAATTCAATTTGCTTGAAGGATTTTTTTTTATTTCTTGAATAATATTTTTTTCGCTAATCTTTTGATTTTTATCTATTGCAATTAAGGGTTTTTCAGCAATAGCTTCCTCCTTAATTGATTTTTTTAAATTATTTCTTAAAAATCCAATACCAATACCAAATGCAAATAAAATTAAAAACGCATAAATATAGATTAAATAAGGTGACCTATTAATAATCTCTTTATCCTTCAAAAATTCCCCAAAACTAAACTTTAATTCGGCAATTTTTTCAATTAAAAAATTATAAAACTCTATTGGTTTTTTCTTAAAGTATTCCTCATTGAACTCGTTTTCTTTGATCTCAACCTTTTCATAATCTTGTTTTATGCCACCAGGCCAAGGTAGTCTTCTATCATTAGTATTGTCCAAATAATTATCAAAGTCTTCAGTCGTTTTTGTGGAGGATTCCTTCTCGATCTTTTGATTCTGAAGATCTGACCTAATTGAATTTTTATTCATTTTCTTTTCTAATTTTTCAATAAATTCTTGAATTTCTCTATCTTCAAACCAAGAATCTAAATCCACCTCTTTTGAGTCAATGTCTCTATACCCAACTAAAACATCATTCTCTAACCAATTTTTACAGAAAATACATATCGCTTCTAACTTATTTCCAGGATAACTATTAAGCCAATCTCGTAAATTTTCATCAGAACTACTTGAAAACCTTGCAGAGGCCTGGTCAATATCAGCTAAAAGCAAATCTAAACAACCAACTAGCGGCATTGAATCAAGACCAGACAAATTTAGTTTCTTTAAAATTCTCCTAGCTTCAAATAATTTTTCCGGCTTTCTTCTAAAGAAACCAATAGCTGTTAAGGATAGAAATGCTAAAAATCCTGCTTCTAATGATCCTCTTTTTTGTAATTCAAGAAACAAGTCAATCTGTTCTTGCACAGTCAAAAATGGCTTAATTTGTTGAAAAAAAGCTTCAAACTCTTGCTGATTTAAATAATCTTTATGTTCAGATTTATTGTTACCTTCCAAACCACCTCTTTTGATTATCAAATTTTCCAACATACTTAAGCCTTTTTTATGTGACTCTTGATCATTTAGATCCCTACTAAGTAGATCTAGGATTCTGTAAGGAAGCAAAGCAACCAAATCTTCTTCAAGTTCTTTTCTTATATCTCCAAGCTTTCCCATTCTTTGTAGAAGTTGTATCCCTTCATGTAAAAAGTCTGCCGCATTCGAATAGGACCTAAGCTGTTGTTCTTGAATTGCAGAATCTCTAGCTGTTAAAGCAGCCAATAGTGTTAAATCTGCTTCTCTACTACTTCCTAAAGCTGGAGTTTGAGGCGGCTGCAATGCTTTTCTCGTGATTTTAAAAGCTTCTTTTGGTGAACCCGATTCCCAAAGAAGTATTAATCCTGCCACTTCTCTATTTGAGGAAAAATCCAATCCAGAATTCCCATTCAATAACAAATTTTCGTACTCTCTTCTGCTTTCTGGATCTGTAAGTAGATCGGCAGTGAGGCGAAGCAACTCTGATCTTTGGGTTAAAACTTCATATGTAAAACCTTCATTGGGTGTTTTGTCTAACCGCAATTGAAACGCCCTTAATATTTCCTCAGAAGTTGCAGAGGGGCTTACGCCAATTAAACGAAAATGATCTAAAGGAAGTTCCAAACAAATATCCTATTGAAAAATTCTTAGACAAATTTTATCAAGTTAAAAATTTTTTTCACAAGGTCTTACAGAGTTATTAAAAAAAATCATGAAAATCGCCCTTCACACCTTAGAATGTTAACAAATCAAAACTTCGTTAAGGTATTTTTCTTGGAAACACACGTAGAGAGAATCTCAAATCTTCAAGACATAAAAAAAGCCGAATTAGATCGAGAAACCGGATTATTTCTATATGAAGACATGACGCTTGGTCGTAGGTTTGAAGATAAGTGTGCAGAAATGTATTACAGAGGGAAAATGTTTGGTTTCGTGCATTTATATAACGGTCAAGAGGCTATAAGCACGGGAGTAATTGGTGCCATGAAAAAGAAACATGACTGGTTTTGTAGTACTTATCGCGATCATGTTCATGCACTAAGTGCGGGCGTCCCCTCATTTGAAGTAATGAGTGAACTTTTTGGTAAAGCTACTGGTTGTAGCAAAGGCCGAGGTGGATCCATGCACTTATTTTCAAGAGAGCATCACTTACTCGGAGGATACGCATTTATTGGAGAGGGAATTCCAGTTGCTTTAGGGGCAGCCTTTTCAAGCAAATACAAAAAGGAAGTTGTTGGCAATAGTAATAGTGATGCAGTAACTGCAGCATTCTTTGGGGATGGGACTTGCAATAATGGGCAGTTTTTTGAATGTTTAAATATGGCCCAGTTATGGAAATTACCCATAATTTTTGTTGTTGAAAATAATAAATGGGCTATTGGTATGGCTCACGATAGAGCTACTAGTAATCCTGAAATCTGGAGAAAAGCGTCTGCTTTTGGTATGCACGGCGAGGAAGTTGATGGAATGGATGTATTAGCAGTAAGAGGGGCAGCACAAAGAGCAATTGAGCGCGCTAGAGCAGGAGAAGGTCCGACACTTTTGGAATGTTTGACTTATAGATATAGAGGACATTCTCTCGCAGATCCAGATGAATTAAGGTCTGAGCAGGAGAAGGAGTTTTGGGGGAAAAGAGATCCTATTAAGAAATTAGCCAAAGAAATTATTGACGGTAAATTGGCAACAGAAGAAGAATTAAAAATTATTGAAAAGAAAATTGATGGAGAGATATCGGAGTCAGTTAAAAATGCTATTGAAGCACCCGAACCCCCTTCAGAAGAATTAACCAAATATATTTGGGCAGAAGATTAGATTAAATACCGCTAGGTAATTTTCTGGTCAAATTCCTTAATTTTCTTAGTGCCTTAAGTTCAACTTGTCTTACTCTTTCTCTAGAAACTTCTAATAATCTTCCAATTTCTGCAAGTGTATGTCTCTCATTTGCATCAAGTCCAAACCTTAGTTTGAGAACATGTTGTTCTTGCTCGCTTAAATGACTTAACCACTTACCAAGTTGCTCTTGATGCATTTTCTGTTCAACTTGATCTAAAGGCTCTTCATTATTACTATCTGCAATTAAATCACCTAAAAAGCTCCTGCCATCATCGCCATTTACTGGAGCATCTAAACTACTTGTCGATAAAGCTTGTCTTAAAACAGAATCCAATTCTTCAACATCAATTTCCATGGCCTCTGCAATTTCAATTCTGCTTGGCATAGCACCAAGCTTATGAGCTAAATCTCTACTAACTTTTCTAATAGAAGCTAACCTTTCACTTAAGTGAACAGGTAAACGAATTGTTCTTGATTGACAGGCAATTGCTCTTGTCATACTCTGCCTAATCCACCAAAAGGCATAAGTAGAAAACTTATATCCTCTTGTCGGATCAAATTTTTCAACAGCCCTCTCTAACCCAAGAGAACCTTCTTGGACTAAATCTAGTAATTCCAGTCCTTTACCTTGATATTTTTTTGCCACACTGACTACTAATCTTAGATTAGCTTTCATCATTCTTTCTTTAGCTCTTCGACCAATTTTTATTGTTCTTTTTTGATGAGTTGTAAAATCTTTGATCTTTTCATTTAATTGTCCATCTTCGGTAAGAATCATCATCTTCTGGACTTGATTACCCAATTCAATCTCTTCTGCAGGTGTTAATAAGGGAACTCTACCAATATTCTGTAAATACCAACTTATTGGATCGTTGCTCTTCCTTTTAGGTTGTTCTGATTGAGTTGGTAATGATGAAACCATTTTTTTGACCTAATTAGGTATTAAAACTTTCCTACACTTTTAAAGAAATGGCCAAATATTTAATGCGCGCTTCAGATTTCAAGTAATATTTGTACACTTATGTGTTTAAAACTATAAATAACTCTCTTTAATTGTTTCTTTCAAGATATTTGTCTCGTTTTTATTTTTCTCATTAATTTTGTCAGTTCATCACCAATAGCAGAAGCATTTGACCCACTTTTGCATTTCGAAGCTGCAAATGAATGCAAAAGTACATATTTAGCAAAAAAATCTGTTGATATATTTCTACACAAGGTTAAATCAATCGCAGAACTACCAGCTATAAAACCAGATAAAAGATCCCCCAATCCAGCTCGAGCTGTCTGAGAATCAGTTCCAAAAAGTTGCCATACTTTTTTATTATCAGCAACTATACTGTTAGCTCCTTTTAACAAAATACTGATATTGAATTCTTTTGCTGCATCACGAGCAAGCCCAACATTGGTCTTAGATTTGATATTAGGAAATAATCTTCCAAATTCTTTACTATGTGGTGTAATCCATGTCTTAAACTTTCTTTCTAGAAAGAAATTTGACCCCAACTTAGATTTCGAAATTCTATTAAGTGCATCTGCATCCAAGATCAATAGTCCTCCAAAAGCTATAAGATAGTCTTTTGATTTTTGCCAATCATCATTATCAATTCCAATTCCTGGACCTATAGCTAATGAATCAAACGCACTTAAATCAATATTTTTTAATGCACTAAATAAAGATGCATTTCCATTTTGGTTAGATGACATAGTTTCTTTTAAAACTATTTCTGGGGCAACTTGCCAAATAGATTCAGCAACTATCCCAGGAAGAACCGCAGAGATAAAGCCTGCTCCACTTGATATGGCCCCTTTTAATGCCAAGTATGCAGCACCAGGATATTTTTCACTTCCGGCTATTAGTAATGTTCTTCCTCTTTGATATTTGTTGGAATTTTTTGGTAAAGATGGTAAATCAATATTTTTTATATCTTTGTAAGTAACCTTAAAAATCTTTTTATCAACTTTGGACAGTTTACTAGTGGTCATCCCAACATCTATATGATGCAATTCTCCAATAAAAGGTAAAGCAGAATCTTGGGTCAACCCAATCTTATAAAGACCAATGGCCAACGTATAGTCTGCCTTTACTGCGTTATCTAAAAAAGGCTCTCCTTTATCAGGACATAATCCTGTTGGAATATCAATACTTATTACCTTTCCATATTTTTTATGAAATTTTTTATTAAACAGTTTAATTAATTTATCATCAACTTTTCTTTTTTGATTATTACCAAAAACTGCATCGATCCAAAGCTCTTTACCATTTGCATCAGGAGGCTCTACTAATTTTGTGACACCAATAGATGTAAGATAATTAAGGTGGTTATTTGTTAATGTTTTTTTTATCGGAAATGGACACCATACCTGAACATAAAAACCTTTCAAAAAAAGCTCTCTAGCTATTACCGCACCATCCCCGCCATTATGCCCAGGACCTATAAAAACAGTTATTCCATGCTTGAGAAGAGGTTTCTTTTTTAAGAGCCATCTACTAATTTGAATACCAGCTTTTTCCATCAATGCTTCTTGTGGCATTCCATCAGAAAACATTTCTTTCTCTAATATCAACATTTGATTAGAATCAACAATTAAATGTTCAGAGTCAATTGTTGGCCATTCAATTTCGTTCATAATGAGTACAAATCAATTGAAATACCGTTCAAAAATTTAAACTCCAATGTTAAAGACACAAAAGGATAAAAAATTAGAGAACTTTTTTTCTTCTAATAATAAAACTAAAAAGAAGAAAAATATTATTGTGGGTCTTTCTGGTGGCGTAGATAGTTCCCTTTCAGCTGCTCTTCTTGTAGAGAGAGGCTGGAATGTTGAGGGACTAACTCTTTGGCTAATGAAAGGACAAGGCTCGTGTTGTTCTGAAGGATTAGTAGATGCTGCTGGCCTTTGTGAAGATTTAGGAATTAATCATAAAATCATAGATTCAAGAGAAATTTTCGAAAGAGAGGTAATTAAAAAAACTACTGAAAACTACGAGAAAGGATTCACTCCACTTCCATGTTCGATGTGTAACAAGAATGTGAAGTTTGAAGAGATGCTTAATTACGCAATAAACAAAAAAGACTTTACTCATATTGCGACAGGACATTACGCAAGGATAAAAAAATCATCTTTTGTTGAAAAAATTGATTGCAAGAGCTTCGTATTTAATGACTTCCTTCTTCTCAGAGGTGTTGACGAGAACAAAGACCAAAGTTATTTTCTTTATTCTCTTTCACAAGAAGTACTGAGCAGATTAGTGTTTCCTCTCGGTGAAATGAAAAAAGAAGAAACTAGAAAGGAAGCACTGAGATTAGGCCTTAGAACTGCTCAAAAACCAGAAAGTCAAGATTTATGTTTAGTTGAGCATTATGGATCAATGCAAGGATTTATAGACAAACATATTGAGCCCAAAGAAGGAGAAATTATGCACGTAAATGGGAAAGTCCTTGGAAATCATAATGGTATTCAGCACTTTACAATAGGCCAAAGAAAAGGTTTGGGTATTGCTTGGCCTGAGCCATTATATGTAAAAAGTTTAGACAGGGTAAAAAACATAGTTTATGTAGCAGATAAAAGTGATCTATTTAACAGAGAAGCAATAATTAGTCAGATTAACTGGGTTTCAATCGAAGAACCTAAGCAAGAGATAGAAGTAGAAGCACAAATTAGATATAGAAGTCATCCAGTAAAAGGAACTTTAATCCCTTTGAAAAATTCAGATAATCCAACTAAATCATTTAAATTAATTTTTGAAGAAAGTCAAAGTTCGGTAACGCCGGGACAAGCTGCAGTTTTTTATAAAGGAGAAATTTTATTAGGTGGCGGATTAATTAATTAATTTTCCAAAAGAAATTTAATACCATAAAAAATATAAACAATAACAAAATAGGTTTATCTCCAAATTTTGTGTAGAAGGTCTTGTCGGATGAAAAATTAGGGAACACTATTTTATTTTGCTCCACATTTAAATCTAGAAGTTGAATTATTTTTCCATCATCTTTAACTAAACCAGAAGGGCCGGTATTTGATACAAGTAGATTATCTTTTTTATTTTCAATACTTCTCAATCTTGCCAAAGAGAGGAATTGATTATAGAGCTTAGTCGGATAGGGATCTAGATTTGCTGCAGTTATTATTAGTTTTGCACCGCTATTAATAGCCTTTCTTATTTTCAATCCATCACTAATTTCATAACAAATAGCCACTGCTAAAGGTTGTGTAAAGTTAGGATCAAAGAATCTTGACTCAGAGCCTGGTTGAATTCCTCCAACTGCAGATAAACCTTTTGAGAAACTATCTAGAAATCTAGGTATTTTTTCACCTAATGGAACAAGTCTATTTTTATCTATAAATGAGGTAAGTGATTTATCTCCAATTTGAAATCCGAGTAAAGAACTTCTTAATGCATTATTAGAATTTCTGAAACCTCCTGCCAAGGTATTAACCTTAAAGCCTGTAGATAAATAAAAATTACTATTTAGAGTCCCTTCAGGAGCAACAAGAAGTTTTACTTGATTGGCTAAAGCATACTTTTGAGCGATGGATAGCTTTTCTTCAATAAATTCATCATTTATTTTTAATTTTTCTCTTGTTGGTATATTAGTTTGCCAAATAGCTACTGGATATTCATAATTTCTTTTTAATGGAGTTGTTAAACCTCCAAATAAATGTAAGAAAATAAAAACCAAAAGTCCTAAAAGAAATATTTTTTTTAAGTGAAGTTTTCTTTCCCATCTACCTTGAATATAAAAAATCCAAAATCCAATCAATATTTGTAATACGCATAAACCACTTGCACCAATCCATCTTGCTAAACCAGCAAGATAAATATCACCTGGGATAAGACTTTCTCCTAAACCTATCCAAAAAAAAGGTGTTTGAGAAAGTATCAGTTCACCAATACCCCAAGTCAAGGATAAAAAAAATACTTTTACTGTTAAAGATAATATTTTCATCTTGAAAACATCCTCTTTCCAGAGAATAATTTCAACTAACAATCCCCATAAATAAACTAATATCCCACCCAGAAAAGCGCAAAATAATAATATTAAAATGGCAATTATTAAACTTGCAAGCCATGAAAACCCCAGCCATGTCAATGGATGAAGATCATAAAGCCAAGAATGACTTATCAAGATAAAGAAAAAACCCCAACAAAAATTTGCTATTCTCCTTTCACTTCCCTTCCACAAAATAAATAAAGATATCGGCATAAAAATCAGCCAAAAATGAGTTGAAACTGAAATTCCTCCTAAAATCCCTCCTAAACAAGGGTAAAAATATTGTCTTAGACTTTTAATTTGAGTTGGGATTAACAATCTAAAATTACGAATTAAATTTATAATCACCCATTTATTGTACCTATATTCTGTAGACTAAGTTTTAGTAACTTTCAAAATTTAAGTGAAAGAAGTCTTTATTAGTTTTGCAGTTTTTGTTTTTTGTGTTTCATTAACTCTTTTCAGTCAATTTAATTCACCTCAAATTGTTAATGCTGCTGAAGCAGAAACTCAGTCAGTTCAAAGAACACCTATTGCAAAATCATCAAATGTCTCAAATAATAATTTATTTGAACTAGACCCATCAGATCCAAATCCTATACTTTTCGCTATGGCAGAAGAAACACCATCAGACAACAATTCAAGGACTACAGAAAGTGGTCTAGTTATTGCAGATATCGTAAATGGGGAAGGAGATGAAGCTAGTGCTGGGCAAACAGTTACTGTAAATTACACAGGAACTCTAGAGGACGGGACACAATTTGATACCAGTATTGGAAGAGCTCCATTCAGCTTTCCCTTAGGTGCTGGACGAGTAATAAAAGGTTGGGACGAAGGTGTAGCAGGCATGAAAGTTGGAGGCAAAAGAAAATTAACAATACCTCCGGAACTTGGATACGGATCAAGAGGAGCTGGAAATGTAATACCTGCTAATGCGACTTTAATATTTGAAGTTGAATTATTAAAAGTCAATTAAATTAAGTAAGAAAAATATCTAAGACTTTTCAATTTAGTTAATCTCCAAGTAATATATATACAACACCAAATATTTGAAATGTTAAGTAAATTCATCAATTCTTTTCTAGATAAAAAATCCCCAATGACAGTCCATGCTCACTGCGATGGTCCTTGTGGTGTTTACGACCCAGCATCTACGAGAGTTGCAGCTGAAGCAGTTTTATCAATGACAAAAAAACTTATTGCTTTAGAAGCTCCTTCTAGCACTGATTCAGCAGAATGGGCTGCATACAGTAATACATTTTCTAGATATGTTGCAGTTAAAGAAGAGCAGGCAAAAGAAACAAAGAAAGAAATTCTAATTTTGTGGACAGATTACTTTAAACCAGTTCACTTAGAAACTTATCCAGACTTACATGAAACCATTTGGAAGGCGGCCAAATTATGCAGTGCATGCAAAGTTAATGTTGACTTAGCCCAAGCTGAAGAACTCATGAGTTATGTAGAAAAAATCCATAATATTTTCTGGGCTTCAAAAGGAAGATCAGACGCTTTTGTAAAAGCTAGTTAACTCAGAGTTATTTTCAAAAGTTTTTTTGATTTTATTTTATTTTTTTTAGGTTTAAGAAAAACAGCGATTATTAGTGGTGAATCGATGTTTCCTTACCTAAAAGATGGTGATATTGTATTTTTTAAAAAATATAAAAAGAATAAATCAATACTTAAAAATCGGCAAATAGTTATTTTTAATCATCCAATTAAAAATAAAAATCTAATAAAAAGGATAAATTCGGTAAATCAAAATAAAGTTGAGGTTATTGGAGACAATATTGAATTTAGCGAAGATAGTAATAAATTTGGATTAATCAATAACGAAAAAATAATTGGGATTGTCACCTCTAAATTAATTATTCCTAAATTAAAAAATTTTTTAATTCAAAAAAACAGAAGCACCTCTTTGAATCCAAAATAATCCCAAAGAGAAGGAAAGCCCTCCTGCTGCAGCTATTAATCTTTTAATAAATTTTTGACTCGCTTTAAAGGTGGTAAAAGATATTAAACAAGTAAAAAGATTCATACTCATGAGTGAACCAATCAAATATGAAATCAAATATAAGCAAGCGCTCGTTAGAGGTAGTGCTAAAGCAGGAAGAACTGCAAGAAAATGTGAACCTCCAGCTATACCGTGTAGCAAGCCTAAACCAGTCAAAGCATGTGAGTGCTTATTATTATTTTTTTGTTCCTTAACATGAAAGTGAAAGTGACGATGGGCAATTCCATTCTCATGCTTATGGGAATGCGAGTGAATACTTAATTGAAAAGAATTTTTTATAGCAAATACTCCAACAATTAGAAGTGAAATTCCAACTAGGAATTCGGCAATACTAGAAAATTTGTTTAATGGCGTAATATCCTTAATAAAAATCGCTAGAAAAGCTAACAAGAGGACTCCTGAAGAATGTCCCAAGCCCCATGAAAAACTATTTTTAAGAGCTTTTTGAGGATTATTAATCGCTGCCGGTGCCATTGCAATTAGATGATCAGCGCCACTAACTACATGCACAAATCCTGCAACCATACCTGTTAAAATTACAGCCTGCATATATATTCAGTACAACTCTGTTTATTAAATTTTATAGCACGATTTGAAGTCAATATTAAATTGAGTTAAATAATTTCTTGAAAGATTGTTCAATATCAGTTTCTCTCATAAAAGTTTCACCAATTAATACTCCCATGATTCCAATAGATCTAAGCGATTCTAAATCTTCGGCACAATTAATTCCGGATTCACTTATGGGAATAATATTTTGTTTTAAAAATATATCTGCATATGCATGCATCAACTCTATTGATGTTTTTAAATCCGTTTTAAAAGTCTTTAAATCCCTATTATTTATTCCAATCAAATTAAAAGATTTTAACTTTAGAATCCTTTCTAATTCATTAGAGTTATGGACTTCAACAAGAACACTCATCTTTAAATTATCAGCTATTTTCTTTAAATAAATTAAATCATCATCACTTAAAATCGCAGCGATTAATAATATTGCATCAGCACCAGATACCCTTGCTTTATAAATCTGATAAGCAGAAATAATAAAATCTTTGCAAAGTAGAGGGAGGTTAGTTGATTTCCTTACAGTTTCGAGTATTTCATAACTACCTTGAAAAAACCTTTTATCGGTAAGTACTGATATACATGATGCACCTAATCCTTCATAACAAATTGCTATGTCTTGAGGATTAAAATCTTTTCTAATCACACCTTTACTCGGACTGGCTTTTTTTATTTCAGCAATTACTCCTGGTTTTATTTTTGACTCCAAGATATTTTTATAAAAATCTTTGGGAGCAGGAAGGTTTTCAATCTTTTTTATGAGGTCTTCTAAAGAGACTATTTTTTTAAAATTCTTAATTTCAATATCCTTGTGCCATACAATTTCTTCCAGAATGTTTTTTGCTTGTGCTTCTCTATGAGGTACAGCATATTCTAAATTTTCTACCCTTACTGTTGGATTAGGTGGCCTGCGTCTTATCTCCATTAATTTTAGATATTATTTTATTTGAGAAGCCGCCTGTTTATATGCGACCTCAACTACTTCACTAAGAGTAGGATGCGTATGAACTTCTTTAGATAATTCAATTACATCTTGGTTCCTTGAAATAGCGTTCGAAATTTCTTGAATTAAATCAGCTGCATGTAACCCAAAAATATGAGCTCCTAATACTTTCCCATTATCTTTGTTGAAAATCAACTTTAGCAATCCATCACTCTCTAATTCAGCCAATGCTTTTGAATTAGCCTTAAAGAAACTTTTGACAACTCCCAAAGTAAAATTTTCTTTTGTAGATATCTCTTTAGCTTCAACTTCAGAGAGCCCAACTGAACTTATCTCTGGGTGAGTAAAGGTTGCTGCGGGGATACTTTTGTAGTTAATTTCGACATTACCACCGCAAATATTGTCAACAGCAATAGTACCCTGCGCTGCAGCTGTATGGGCAAGCATTAGTTTGCCCGTCACATCTCCAACAGCCCAAATGTTAGGTATTATTTCATCACCATTCTTAACTCTCATTTGATCATCTACAGGAATGAAACCTTTTACTGTTTCGATACCAACCGACTCGAGATTTAAGTTATTACTATTAGGACTTCTGCCAGTTGCGACTAGTACAGCGTCAACTTCTAAAGTTTCTACAACTTCCTTAGATTTTGCATCAGTCAGTTCTATTTTTACAGGGCATCCAGGTGTTATTTTTGTCGCAAAGACATTTGATTTTGTGTCTATATCTCTTGCTTGAATAAGGTTCTTCTTAGCAATTTTAGTGATGTCTGGATCAAATGTGGGCATAATATTTTCCAAAGCCTCGATCATGGTAACTTCACAACCAAGCGCGGTATAAACATCAGCAAATTCTAGACCTATATATCCGCTTCCAATAATTGCTATCCATCTTGGAAGCCACTCAAGTTTAACCGCATCATCGCTAGTAAATACCGTCCTATTATCCAAAGTTATTCCACGGGGCACAAAAGGAGAAGAGCCTGTTGCTATAACAATATTCTTACATGTGAAAATTTTATCAATTCCGTTTTTATCTCTTACACCTACTTTTTGATTTCCCTCAATTCTTCCAATGCCCAAAATAATTTCAACTCCACTCCTTTTAAGAGTTTTTGTTAAATTTTCTCTAACATTTAAAACTAAATTATTTGCATGATCTGCAATTTTTGATCTCTCGAACCTTACTGGTGAAGCATGTATACCAAATTTAGCTAAATGTTCATAATTAGCTATTTCTCTAACTTTTCCACTTGCAGCTAAAAGAGCTTTAGATGGAACACAACCCTTGTTCACACAAGTGCCTCCCATATCAGAAGATTCTACTATTGCGACTTTCAGTCCCTTACCAGCAGCATGTTTAGCGGCATCAAAACCTCCATATCCTGCTCCTATTACTATTAAATCAAAATCAAAACTTGAATCAGTCACTTTTTATTTATTTATTTAGAGGTGTATGCGACTCTTTTTCGTTCTAGTAATAACGGAACTGCAACACAAGCCACATTCAATGATTCTACAATCTCACTATGCGGAATTGTAATTGTTTCATTAAAAGCTTCTTGAATTTTTTTATGAATACCTTGACCTTCATTACCCAAAATTAATGCTGTACGTCTAGACCAATCAACTTCCCAGTAAGGTTTTGAAGGTTTTTTTGAACTCTCATTATTGCTACTAGTAGAGAAAATCTTAAATCCTACATTTGATAATTCAGACAAAGACTTAAGTAAAGAATTTAATATTTCTTCTTCAATGCCATCAAATCTTAAAAATGGCAGATGAAAAACTGCACCTGAGGATGCTCTTAATACCTTTTGGCCTAATGGGTGCGCACCTCCAGCTAAAAAAATTGCATTAACACCCGCAGCTAAAGCGGTTCTAAATAGATTACCCATATTCCCAGGATCTTGAATTCTGTCGAGAACAAGAACAAAATCATCTTTTCTATTAAATTGATAATTAGGTATTGCTGAAATCTCTACTAAAGCTGCTATTCCATCTGGATTAATTGTTGAAATCGCAGATGCCAATACTTCCTCTGAGACAATATTTAATAATGACTCATCAAATTTTTTGCTTAGATTTTGATTCTTTCTTATCCATTTTTCGGTAACTAAAATCTTAGAGGGATTTTTCCCAGACTTCAGCAATTCATCGATGAGATGTGTACCCTCTATGCAAAAAAAGTCTTGATCTTTTGGAGATGATCCTCTCTTAAATGATCTAAATCTTTTAACTAGATTATTGTTTTTACTAGTTATTTTTAAAAAAGTATTTTCTATGAGTATTTGAAAAATTTGTTATCAACTATATTTTAATTACATAAATATTTTGATCAATTATTTATTAAATTTTTATTTCCCAAGAAATCAAAAAATACATTTTCACTTTTAATTAATATTCATGACGTTACATAGGGTGGACTTAATATTATTAGTTTGTCATTATGAATCTAATAAATTAAGTCTTAATGATTTGCGGAAGCAAAACGAAGTCATATCTTAAATCGCAAAATTTAAAGATTCTTGGCCAAGGCAAGTTAAATGGAATAGTGGAAATAAGTGGTGCGAAGAATTCCGCCTTAGTTTTATTAGCCTCATCATTGCTAACTAATGAAAAAATAATTCTTGAAAATGTACCTTTTCTCACTGATATTGAAAAGATGGGGAATATCTTAAAGAATCTAGGAGTGAATTTAGTTCGTAAAAACAACCAACTAGAAATAGATCCAACAACTATTTCGATTAGAGAACTTCCATATGAACTTGTTAAAGGATTAAGAGCTAGTTTCTTTTGTATAGGTGCACTATTAACTAAATTTGGAGAAGCTCAAGTACCGTTACCTGGTGGATGCAATATTGGTTCAAGGCCAATAGACGAGCACATTAATGGATTAATCGCACTAGGAGCAGACATTATTATTGAAGAGGGAATTGTAAAGGCAAAAACAAGGGGGAACAAAAATAGACTTCATGGCACTCACATTAAATTAAATTGTCCAAGTGTAGGTGCGACTGAAACTTTAATAATGGCAGCATCTTTAGCTAAAGGAAGAACTACTATTGAAAATGCTGCTAGAGAGCCTGAAGTTCAAGATTTATGCCAAATGCTTAATAAAATGGGGGCAAAAATTTATGACTCCGGTAAAGAAACAATTATTATTGATGGTGTTAATAAACTTGGCGGATGTACCCATAAAGTAATTCCAGACCGAATAGAAGCTGGAACTTTTCTAATAGCTGCTGCTGCAACTTCCTCTTCAATAACAATTTCTCCAGTAATCCCTCATCATCTTGAAGCTGTCACTAACAAGCTTCAAGAGAGTGGGAGTAAAATTACGATTAAAGGTAATTCGATTTCTATCAAGAGTAAAGAGATTAAAGGAGTAGATATTGAAACAGCTCCTTTTCCAGGCTTTCCTACTGATTTGCAGGCACCATTTACAGCTTTAATGACAATCGCGAATGGGGAATCAAAGATAACCGAAACAATTTTCGAAAACAGAATGAATCATATTTATTTACTTAATGAAATGGGTGCCCGTATAAAACTAAACAAAAACGTAGCTCACATCAAAGGTGTTAAAACAATTAAAGGAATGAATCTAGTTGGCTCAGATTTAAGGTCATCAGCTGCATTAATAATTGCAGGAATCATCGCAAAAGGTAGTAGTAAGATCTATGGATTAGAACATTTAGATAGAGGTTATGAAAATTTTGAATTAAAACTAAAAAATTTAGGTATTAAAATAACCAGAGAGGTTAGTAAAAGTACTTTTGAGAAGAATGAATATAAAATTAAAACTAAAACTGAGAATCTCTCAAAACTAGAAGCAGCTTAATCTTTTTCAAACTAAGAAAGTTGATTCAAACGTAAGCAACATTGATT
>CACNCF010000006.1 GCA_902618795.1 uncultured Prochlorococcus sp. | reverse complement strand
GCCAACATATTAACAGGTTCTAAGCTTTGTAGTTTTGCGTTTATGATCGAAATTTCTGATTGCAAAGATTCAAGACTCTTCCCTTCATATGCTCCAAACTGAGGGGATGGATTAGGTAAATCTTTTTTATAATTTTCTAATTTTATTTTTTCGCTCCTCATTTCTTCTTTAAGAGAATGCATATCCCTCTCAAGATATTCAAGCTTCAAGAGATAGTTATTATATTCTTGCCTTTTATTTGAAATTGAAGAGTTTAATTCATCTCTTTTCCTTCTCAGTAAACCTAAATCCCTCTCTAGAGAATTTTTTTGATTATCGAGATCTAAAAGCTCTTTTTTAAATTCATCTCTTTTTTCTATCCATTCACTATGAGCAATTGCGAGTTGTTTAATAGATTCCTGCAAGTTTTTTTCTTTTAATAAAGTAATTTTTAATGAATTATTGATACGCTCTTTATCTAAAGCAAATTGATTCTTTTTATCTAGTAACGTATTTCTCTCCTTAATAAGTGATTCAAGTTTTTTATCAAGATTATTAAAATCGTCATTAAAAGCTATTAATGATGATTTTTGATTTTTTTCATAATTTGCCTTTTGAATAGTTTGTAATTGATTAAACTTATCGTGATAAGGTTTCAATTCATCTTTTAAATGACCTAACTCGTTAACTAATAAATTATTAGCAGTATCAAGTTTAATTAATCTAGATTTACAATCCTCAATTCTTTGCGAGACAACTTTAAAAGAATCTTGATTTACTTCAATTTCTTTATTAAATGAAGCACAATCCTCAATAATTTGACTGCGGTTAGAATTTAATTTACTAAGTCTATTATTTTTTATTATCAAATCATTATTTGACTCTTTTAAAGCTTCTTCGATAACTAATAATCTTTCTTTTATAGGACTGGAGTCATCAATATCATTATTAATTCCAAACTTATAAGCCAAATCTTTATTTAACTTACTACCTCCTGTAATAGCTCCACTTACTTCTAATAATTCACCACTTAAGGTCACCAACCTATTTTTTTGCGTAGATAACCTAGCTGAGGATAAGTCTGAAAAAACCAAAGTATCTCCAAAAACATATCGAAAAACATCTGAATAGACTTCATCAAAAGTAATTAGATTAATAGCTTTATCAATAAATCCATTCTCCCTGTTATTTTCAAATCTTGAAATTGCATAATTCTTTTTTTGACTTTTAATTCTATTTAAAGGTAAAAAAGTTAATCTTCCCGCTTTCTTCTTTTTAAGAATTTCAATTGCTTTAGCAGCAATATGATCATTATCAACAACAATTTGTCCTAACCTATTTCCAGCAGCAATTTCTAATGCATATCTATTTTTCTCGCTGACCTCTCCAAGTTGAGCTACATAACCATGTATACCCTCTAACCCTGCCTCTAAGAGAATTCTAAGAGCATATGAACCTCTAGATTCGTTTAAAGTTTCCTTCCTGCTTTCGAATCTAGATAAATCCTTTTCAAGCCTTAATTGCTCGTTATTTAGCCTTGATTTAGTTTTAATTAATACATCAATTTCATTTTTTAAAGAATTAATTTCTGCGCTGTTACTTGCCAAATTTTTTTTCTTAGTATCGGATGTCTCTTTTTTGCTTTGATTTACCTGAAAAAGTTTCTGCTTTTCTAAGTCTAAGGATTCGATCTGTGACAATATCTCATCTTTTTGTATATTATTTTGAATCGTTTCTTCTTCAATTTTCCTTTTTTTTATTTCCAAAGGATTAATTTGATTTTTTATACTTTCAAGGTCAGCGTTTAATTTGATACTTTGTTTTGAAAATTCTCCGGATTCTCCAGCCGCATCAGAAAGTTTTTTTCTTGATAGCTTATGTCTTAGAGTGAGATCATCAATTTGCAAGTTCAATTGATTTAAAAAATTATCATCGAAATTTTCTTTTCTCATCTTTTCTGACTCAATATTTCTTTTAGAAATTTCAATTTCATCTCTCTGCTTTTGTAATTTAATACCTTCTTCTTTATTCAGACTTGATATCCTATCAAGTTCTCTCAAGCTAGAATTAATACTTCCGATATCAGAATTCACTTTAATCAATTGATCCTCGCCTTTCTCCTTAAGCTCATCAACAAGTATTTTCAAAGCATCCTCTAAGACTGATATTTCTTTACTAATAGATTCTTTTTGTTTATTAAATAAAATTTTATTTGTTTCAATTTCACTTTCTTTTTTTTCTATAGATTCAACATGTTTAACTTGTTTTTCAAAAATAAGAACTTTCTCTAATTCCATTATTTGTAATAGTTTTGCCTTTAACTCTTTATATCGCTTTGCTTTTTCACATTCTTTTTCAAGCTTATTTTTACTAGATTGCAATTCATTTTCTAAAATTTCACATCTTTCTTGTCTTTCGAAAACGTCATTTAATTTTGAATTAGTTTGTTCTATTCTTGTATCAAAAAGTGCGACTCCTGCTAATTCATCAATAAGATTTCTCCTCTCCTTATTATTCATTGATACTATTCTTGTTACATCACCCTGCATAACAACATTGCTGCCCTCAGGATCAACACTAATATCTCTTAATATTCTCTGTATTTGTTGCAAGGTACATTGTTTTCCATCAGAAGTATAAGTAGAAGCATAAGAACCACCTGGCATAAGCCTTAATTTTCTAGAAACAACCCATTCTTTTTGGCCTTTATTAAGGGCAATTTCTTCTTCTTCTAGTTCCAAAGGCGGAAGGTCCTCTCTGGGGGACCAATCTTTAATATTAAATTTTACCGATACAGATGTTTCTGATGACTTACCCTCTTTAACTTTGGAGTTATTTATTAGATCTGGTAATCTTTCTGCCCTCATTCCTCTACTATTTGCTAGACCTAAACAGAATAAAATTCCATCTAAAATATTACTTTTCCCGGAACCGTTAGGACCTGTAACCACTGTAAAACCTTCTTCAAGAGGAATCTTTACATTTCCTCCAAAAGATTTAAAATTTTCAAACTCGACCTGATTGATATGTACCAATCTCAAGTCTCAATAGCTAAATAAGAATAACTAATTTGCAAAAATTCTCAATAGAAATATTACGTTTATTTATAAATGAATATTAATAATTTTTACTCAATCTACAAGAATTTCCCGAAATTTCAAACAAACCACAAAGAAGTTCACCATCCAAAATGAATCGATAATATTCAGAGTCCAATTTATCAGAAACGCTTTTAAATATTCCATGATCAATTCTTTTTACAAACCCTCTATTATCAGAAAGTTCATGTTCTATTCTAGATAACCATACAAGTCTATGATTTGGCTGCTTAAAAATTTCTATAGAAGCTTGATTTAATAGAGGTAGTTTTAAAAATTTCCAAGTCAAACAATCTATATCATTTTCAACGAGAAAATCATAATGAACATCTATAGATTTAGCAGAATAAACTTTATGTTCAAGCAAAACCCATTTATTCATTATCTAATTTATAAATAAATCGAATCTATTTTCAAAACAAAGTTGAGATAAAGATATATTTCCTGAGAGATGGTTACTATTAGTTAATTACTTGCATCAGGAACAAATCTTAATGCAATGAATAGCAAACTTCCAGCTCCAGCGATAGCTGCAGCTACTAATCCAAAATCTGTAGGGATTGTGCGAGAAGCAAAAATTAATGATGCAAATGTAATATCCATGATGAAATTTAAACTGATTTAATAAATTCAGTAATAGCTTAACAAAACCTTCTCGCAGAACTGAGTAGATAATTAAAATGTAAATAAAATTTTATATGTTTTTATTCAATATAAATAGAACAATTCTTTAGATAAGGGTTTCAAATTAAGAAATAGGGTCTAATCTTAAAATAAATAAGTTTAAATAATGGAGACTTACCATCCTCCCAAAGAAGTAGAAGAAAAAGAAAATAACTCTGATCTTCCTGAAAAAGAGGTTATTTCGGATAAATGGTTACTTGAAAAAATTGACAGTTTACTGCCGTTAATAAAAGAAAAATGGCCTAATATTGCACAACAAACTCTTGAAGCCACAAAAGGAAGTATTGATGATTTAGTAGAAGTAATATCTAGCCATAGTGGGACCTCAGCAATTGGAATAAAAAGCCAACTATTTGAAATCATTGATTCAATAAGAGAGAACAATTGGGAAATATCAGAAAAAATTGAACCTATCGAAAGTCAATTAGAAGAATTATTAGAAGAACTTAACAATACACTTAGACCAAAAATAGAAAATCCAATAAGAAAAAAACCACTATTATCTATTGCTATTGCGGCTGGTATTGGTTTACTAATAGGAACTCTCCTAAACAGTGGCAGAAAATAATATGGAAAAACCAAAAAATAAAAACTTTGCAAATACCGCCTCCAGAATTTCAGCGATCGCAAGTTCAGTGATGGATTTGCATGTAAGAATAGCTCTTCAAGAAGTAGATAGAGAAAAAAGAAGATTAATTAGTGGTGGAATATTTTTGGCAATTGGCAGCACATTATTATTATTAGTCCTAATTTGCATCCATATTATTTTTTATCTTTTTCTAACGAAATTTAATAACTGGAATATTGAATATAATTTATTACTAATAATATTTATCGATTTATTTCTTGCAGGCTTAAGTTTGAAGCTTGGGGGAAAATTAGCCAAAGGACCTTATCTTCCTCAAACATTAGAGGGTTTAGGCAAGACAACAAAGGCTGTTTTAGGCAAAAAATAAATTACCTTATTAAGTACTTTATCCATCTACAATCTATTCCCCCATTGCTAACGGGAATTTTCAATGAAGATTTCATTTTCAAATATTTTGTTAGTTTTGGATTTCCACTTAGCAGCCAAAATTCCCAACCTGAAAAATTATTCTTTAGAAAGATTCCCATTTGTTCATATAAACAAATCAATTCATTTTCATCGCCTAATTTTTTGCCGTATGGAGGATTACACAGAATGATCCCAGGTGTATATTTTAATTGGAGTTTTAGAAAATCATTATTTATAAGTTCAATATAATTTTCGAGTCCAGCCAATGATATATTTACTTTCGCCTGTTCAAAAACCTTTTTATTAATTTCACATCCTATTATTGTTGGTAATTTTTCATAACTTATAATTTTATTTTTTGCCTTATTTTTTTCATTAAGATAAATATCTCTCCTAAAGTCTAACCAATTCTCAAAAAGGTATACTTGATCAATATTTATGGGAACTTCAAGAAATTGGTTAACTGCCTCAATTAAAAAAGTTCCTGAGCCGCACATAAAATCAATTAAAGGGACTTTACCATTCCAATGAGTCATATTTATCAATCCAGAAGCTAAATTTTCTTTTAATGGGGCATTTCCAACTGCGGGTCTATAGCCTCTTTTGTGTAAGCTTTCCAGACTGCTTTGAAGACTGATAATTGCTTCATTATTATTTAAATGAAGATGAATAATAAAATCAGGATTTTCTAAAGAAATATTTGATCTTTTATTCCAAACTGACTTTTGCAAATCAGTTATAGAATTTTTAACTTCAAGGGCGGTGAAATGTGTATGACTTAAGGAAGATGTTCTCCCAGTTACTTGAACATTAAACGTTTTTTCATAGTGCAACCAATTTAACCAATCAAAAGAATCTCTAACCCCTTCATATAAAGATTGCTTATCGTAGCAATTAAAACTTGCAATTTCTCTATAAAAACGAAAAGCTAATCTGGAATAAAAATGAACTCTATAAAAAGTTTCTAAATCACATTCAAAATTAATGAATCTTTTATGAGTATTAATATTAAAGCCACCTAAATTTGAAATTTCTTTAGCTAAATATTTCTCTAGTCCCTCTGGAGCTGATGCCACTACATTCATATACGATAAAAACTTAAAAAAAACTATTCAATACTCATTTTGCCTGTCAGAATATAAATGTCCAATTGGACTAGGTGATCTCAACCGATGTTTCGGACAGCGGTTCGATTCCGCTCAACTCCACTATTTGGGGTTGTAATGGTTTCGACGGGGCATAAGGAAGGTGACTGAAGCCGGCTCGGTTAGAGCAAAAACACAAATGCTAACAAAATCGTTAGTTTCTCCCGTCAAACAGCACCAGTTGCTGCTTGATCCTTAAGGAGATGGGGTCATATCAGCCTTATCAACCAAATGATGCACGGAGTCTGGAAGGACTCCACTTTATTAAATAAATAAAAAGTTGTAGTGGATAATTTATTGGAGTGTAAATATTGCTGCAGTTGCTTGTATTAAAAACAAAATTTTTAATTTTATGAGTATAAATACTGAGAAGATTGATTGTAAATTAATTTATCTTATTAGAAACCCAAATCCTGCATAATGGAACCTAATAAAAACCTAGATGACTTGATAATAAATCTGAAACCTAAAGTTATTAGATTCACTGGAGAAAAATTTCCTACTGAACTATGGAATAGTAGTTGTCAAATAAAAAAAATAAAAAGATAACTAGCTAAAAATTTAATTAAATACTTGAAAAAGGATTTTTAGGCATTTTTTTTAAACATTTTTTTGAAAATTCCTGAAGCACTTTAAATTCATTTTTATTTAAATTCCACTTGAATACATTTGATACATCAATAACTTGAGATTTTTTTCGCATTCCAACGAGTGGAATAACTCCTTGATAACAACACCAATTAATTGCTACTTGAGCTTGGGAAACTGATCTTTGATTTGCAATTGTTTTTAAACACCTCCGCAATTCATATGTTGGTTTTTTATAGTTTTCAAATAATGCATTACGAATAAAACTTTTTTCTTTTTTTTCTTCTTTATCTGGATCAATACAAAGTATTCCAAAGGACAAAGGACTATAAGCAAAGAAATCAATATTATTTTCTTCGCAAATTTTTTTTACCTGATATTGTTTTCCTAAATCGGGAGCAAGTAAAGAAAACTGTATCTGAACACTCTTTAGGCTCTGATCTCTTTTTGCCAAGAAATTAATTAATTTCATCAATCTTATAGGGCCTATATTTGATAAGCCTATTTGAAAATCAAAGCCTTCATCTTTTAAATCGCAAAGATTATTCAACAGCTCTAATTCCTGCCAAGGATTGTATTTTGCAGTTGACCAATGTAATTGCACTATATCTAATTTGTTATTAAGTCTTTCTAAACTTTTCAAAAAAGGTTTATTAAAACCTCTTTTACCTATTCTCCAGGGATAAGGTGCAAGTTTGGTTGCTACTTGAATTGTTTTTTTCTTTGCTGAAGGAGTATTTAGTAAAAATTTTCCTATCAACAATTCACTTCTACCCTGAAGATTCCCAGTACCGTAGGAATCTGCAGTATCAATTAGATCGAAACCTCTTCGTAAGGCTTCATTATATGTCTCACGTAAATCATCGTCATTTGTAGATTGGTAATTCCAGAAAAGCTTATTCCCCCAAGACCACGTACCTAATCCAATTCTTTTCTTCACTAGCCAATTTAAATAAGGAACTTTATAAGGTTATCTAAAAATATTAACTTCTTTAAAATATTTCAAAAAATATGTTTTAAAGCATTAAAAATCAATTTCTCTTGACATTAGGAAATTATTCTCCAAAGTAAGAGAAATAAAAATAAAAAATTGTTCATTACCGTTTGCGGACAAAAAGGGGGGGTGGCCAAGACCTGTACAAGTATTCACCTTGCAAGTGTTTGGCATTCTGAAGGTAAAAAAGTTTGCATAGTCGATGCCGACAAGAATAGATCTGCTTTAGCATACGCATCAAGAGGCAATCTTCCATTTCCAGTTTTCCCCGTCAGTTCAGCTGCTAAAGCATCAAGATCATCAGAAATTGTAATAACTGATGGCCAGGCTAGCAGTGATCAAGAAGAACTTAAACACTTAGCTTATGGGTCAGATTTAGTTGTCTTACCTACAACTGCAAAAGCAAGATCAGTAGAATTAACTGTTGAACTAGCTAATTTATTAAGCAACTTAAAAGTTAACCATGCTGTAGTAATAGTAAAAGTTGATTTTAGACAGCAAAAAGCAGCGCAACAAGCCAAAGCAGCTCTAAAAAATTTTGGTTTATATGTTTTTGATACATTTATACCCTTACTTTCAGCATTTGATAAAGCAGAAGCCTCAGGCAATGCTGTATTTGAAGCTGTAGACGATTTAGGTAGATCAGATCCTCGTCGAATGACGGGCTGGTCTGCTTATTGTTCAATTGCCTCACAAATTCCATGCCTGATTTCGAAGCCCTCATCCGACACCAACAACTTAAACAACCAACAACCAATCAGCGCTTAAAAGTAGTTGATTCTCCAAATTTTGAAGAAGAAAAAAAGGAAGAAGCAATAATTAGACAATCTGGATTGTTAGTAAATTTATTTGGAGGTTTTATAGGCTCTGTAATTGGAACTTTAACAATACTTTTTCTTTATATGAATGAATATCTACCATTAGATTTACTAAAACTTAAGTAGTATGTTCGTTATTAATTTCCACCTTGAGCAAATAGTATATACACCTTGCTGTAATCGATTAGTATCACTAGAGCAAGTTTTTAGAAAATAATCACACCATAATCACAGTCGGCAAAATAATAATCACAGTTTTAGATTTTTAAATAAAAACCATTGAAAGTATTAGGATAATTTCTGTGATCTTATTATTAATCACAGAATAAACACATTAATACCAAAGGAAAGTATTCATTAATGAGAGGGGGGATGGGAATTTCCTACTAAGTTTGAAATGAAAAAATAATAGAAATCTAGTATCTGAACTTTTTATTAAGAGATAAATTTTAATGTAATTTTAAATACCCATTAAATATAAATTTCATTTATATTTTTGAAAAATTTTTAATGAATATGAAAAAACTATCAAAGAAACTATTACTTACTCCTGTAATTTTGGCAATTTTCACCTCTCATAACGCTAAAGCGGACGTAACAGTTCCTGCAGGAACTATCGTCACGGTTAAAACAAGTTCAGTTGATGAAGATCTTCTCTTTGATCGTAGTTACTCCAATGCAAATGGGGGAGCATTTAAATTCAATAATGATACGAGTTGTTCAAACCCTTTTGGAAATGGTAGTGCTATGGGAGGAAATGCAGGTGATGCCCTGAATAAAGCGTGTACTGCAGCCATAGGTCTTTTTCTTGATGAGAATAGTGATGGATCTGTGGATCTTGGTAAAGGAGATTCAGTCATTACAATCGATGATGACTCAATAAAAATAGGAAGTGATCAAGTTATGAAGACAAATTCAGATGGAAGTATACAAATTGGCTCAGATACTAATGATATAGATCTATCTTCAGAGGGACTTTCTATTGGGGGAGAAAACATAATCAAAAAATCTTCTGATGGCGTAACAAGTATTGGTAAGAATTCACTGAAATTGCAAGAAAGTGGAGGACTACAAAAAATGTGGGCTACGGATGCTAATGGAAATAGCATTCCTATAGATATTACAAACGGAACTAGATTACTGATAAATGGAAGAGATGTAGAGCAGTCAATAAATAATGTTGGTGCACTAAGTGCTGCGCTTTCTGGATTACCTACAGTTCCAACAGACTCTAAAATTGCATGTGGTTTAGGCACAGGGACACATGGAGGTAATATTGCATTTTCAGGAGGTTGTGCTTCAAAAGTAAATGAAAAAATAGCATTCAATGCTGCTGCTTCTTTTGTCCCTGGACAAGAATATCAAGGAAATTTTGAAGATACATTTTCAGCAAGAGCAGGATTTCTTTTTAAGTTTGGCAAAGAAAATAAAACTAATCTAATAAGCATAAAAGAGAAAAAAGAATTGAAAGAAGAGATTAGTAATCTTAAAGAAAATAATGAAAATATTCTTGCTCAAAATAAATCACTTTTAGAAAGATTAGAGCGACTAGAGAAAATAGCGCTTAGCAAATCAAAATCGAATGATTTAGCAACTATAAAATTGCCTTAATTAGATAGAAATAATTATCACAGTATTATCACAGTCGCAAAAGGTGTGTATTCTTTTTTGGATTCTATATAGTCATATCAATTGATCCAAAAGATCACAAAAACTACGTCGTATATTCGCTATTAATAAAGACATATAGTATAAAAATTAGTCATACCAATAGATCTCACGGATTGAGTTAGTGGTTTATTGGTGGTTTATTTGAATTTTAATATCTAAAAACGCTTGGCATAACTAGGGCGGTGGTTTATTAGTGGTTTATTAGAGACGAAATACTGACAATTTTTTTTATAATTTTCAAAATATAGATATCTACCAATCTAGAATCTATGTCAAATAAAGAGAGATACTTACTGTTTTTTCTGCCTCTAGTATGTTTTACCAATTCTGTAAAATCAGATCCATATTACGGGTTTAACATCAGAGATACAGGTGGAGATGATTTTGTGAAAATATTTAGATTTAGCAATAGTTCTAATTCAATATCGGAATTAGGCGCGTACCAGTGGAATGATGCAACTTCAGGATTAATCAATAATTTTGCACCTCAACAGAACGAAGTTTTTTATCACCATAATGTAAGTGAAAATAAAATTTATATCTATGATGCATCAAACAAATATATATCATTTGATTTAACAAACAATTCATTTTCATCGATCAGCACAATAAATGGTACAGACTTAACTGTTCAAAGGATTTCTTCTACTGGTTGGGGCAAGGCAGCAGATATAACAACTAACTCTTCTAATATTTCTAGTAACGATAACGATATAGCATCTAACGCTTCCAATATTTCAAGTAACGATAACGATATAGCATCTAACGCTTCCAATATCTCTAGTAACGATACTGATATAAGCGGACTTCAAAGTTTAATTAGCACTAAATCAGGTTCAACAACAACAGCAAGAATAGGAGATTCAACTAAAAATGTTTTAGAAATCGGTCCAACAACTAACCCAACAACAATAAATCAATCAGGAATTTCTGTATCTGGAGGAAACCTAATAAAAAAAGATTCAGATGGAAACATACACATTGGTAAAAATTCATTTGTTATTGGAAATGAAGTTTTAAATGGTGCTCATCCAATTTGGGCAGAAGATGAAAATGGATCAAAGATTCCACTCAACATTTATGGATCAGATCTTCAAATAAATGGAGTTAGTGTTCAAGGCCAAATAGATACAAACAAATCCAATATTAAAAATTTAGGATCTGGCATAGCAGGTTCAACTGCTTTGACAGCAGCATTAACTGCTCTACCTCAAACATCAGAAGAATCTAAACATAGTTGTGGAATAGGAAGTGGTGCTTACAGCAGTAGATATGCAGTTGGTTTTGGTTGTGCATCTAAAGTAAACGAAAGAGTTGATATTAATGCTGGTGGTTCATATGTTTTCGGTGGGTCTAAATCTTATGGAGAGGGAACATTAGATAACGGGGTTATAAAAGCAGGTTTTGTATTTAAATTGGGTCAACTAAAAGAACCTATTAAATTAAGTTCCAAAGGTAAAAAGAATTTAGAAACAAAAATAGAAACTCTTACTACTAAAAATGAAACTCTCCAAAATACAGTTTCAACACTTATGGCAAGATTAGAAAGATTAGAAAAAGTAGCACTTGGAGATCTTAAATCAAAAGATTTAGCAGTTTATAAACTCCAATAATTAATTTACTGGTTTATTACCGGTTTATGAAGTTTAGAAACGCTGAGATCGCTTGCCCTGCAATGGATCTTAACTAAGTCGTATACTCGCTATTTATTTCAACATATTTTTTAGAAAGATCGCACCCCCAAGCTATGCCTTTCGATTCGCCAGAATTTAGATTAATCATAATTTTTACAATATCATCTACTAAATATCTACCTTTCATTCTGGACTTCATATAGTCTGTGACTTTTTGTGGATCATATTTATTTAACTTGCCGTTTTCCAAAATCTGAGCGTTTCCTATATACAAGTCAACGTCATTTAAATTAAATTTAACTCCAGAATTACCTGCAGCAGAAATGATTCGTCCCCAATTCGGATCACAACCATGTATCGCAGTTTTTACCAAAGAAGAATTACAAATAGATTTCGCGAGCATAATTGCATCATTTGTATTTTGTGCTCCTTGAACCAAAACTTCTAATAAACAATTTGCTCCCTCTCCATCCCTTGCAATATTTTTTGCCAAGTTCTGACATACAATATCAATCCCTTGTTGGATAATTGGGAAAAACCTTTTTTCGATTTTTTCTCCTGCATTTATTCCAATAAAAGAATCATTTGTGCTTGTCTCTCCATCAACTGATATTGCATTAAAAGATTTTTGAACCGCAATAGCAATCATTTTGTCCCATTCTTCTTTTTGAATACCAGCATCACAGGTTAGAAAAGCAAGCATTGTAGCCATGTTGGGGTAAATCATTCCTGAACCTTTTGCAAATCCTGCTATTTTTATTTTTCTACCTTGAATAATCGTCTCTATTGACATTTTTTTCAAAGTCAAATCAGTAGTTAAAATTGCTTCTGCTGCATTTTCAAAATTATTACCCTTTAAATCACTAACTAAATTTGGTAAATTTTTTACTAAATCATTTATTTTTATTGGAACACCAATTACACCAGTTGAGCACATTAAAACTTCTTCTTCTTTTATTCCTAAAAGCTCCGCAATCTTTCCTGTAGCAATTAGAAAATGTTGAATGCCAAGATTTCCTGTACAGGCATTTGCTTGACCAGAATTAATTAGTATTGCTCTTACAAAACCTGAAGTTGTTTTAATCCTTTCCTCACAAATATCCACACAAGAAGCTCGAACTATTGATTGGGTAAACATCCCACTAAAAATACTTCCTTCTGGAGCGAGTATTAGTGCTAAATCTTTTTTATTAGAAGCTTTTAAACCAGCAGATATCCCAGCAAAAAGAAACCCCTTAGGTGTTACCTTACTGTCATCAACAAACGACCAATTGGAATCTAACTGGCTCAAACTTTTTGGTATTTTAATTCATACTAACTACTCTTTAATACTAAAGAAACTAAGTAATTAGATTATTATTAATTATATGGATATTCTTCAAAAATTAAAAAACAACCAAAGAAGGATTGGTTTAACAGGAGGTATTGCAAGTGGGAAGACAACCATAACTAATTACATTAGAAAACATAAAAACATACCAATATTAGATGCAGATCATTTTTCAAGAGAATTAATCAAACCAAATACATATGGATATAAGAAAATTTTAGATTATTTTGGAAATAAAATTATTGATAATAAAAGCAATTCAGAAAGGGAAATAAACAGAAAACTTTTAAGGAACATTATTTTTAAACATTCAGCAAGCAAGGAGTGGATTGAAAAACTACTTCACCCATTAATTAAAGAAAGAATGATAGAAGAATGCAGTCAATACAGAAATAATCAAACTATAGTATTGGTTATTCCATTATTGTTTGAAGCAAAATTTGAAGATATTTGCACTGAAATATGGTTAGTTAAATGTCCTAAAGAACTACAAAAAAACAGACTTATCACAAGAGATAAAATTAGCGAAAAAGAAGCATATAAATTGATAAATTTTCAATTAAGTTTTGAAGAAAAAAGAAAATTCTCAGATATTATTTTAGAGAATTCGGATGATCAAAATAAATGGATTAATACGATAAAAGAGCTTCTTTAAGCTTTAGCTATTTAATTTTTCCATAAGAAGTTTATTTGCAAGTTTAGGGTCAGCTTTACCTTTTGTTCTTTTCATAAGTTGACCAACAAAAAAACCAAGTAACTTAGTTTTGCCATTTTTAAATGCTTGAACTTCATTTGGATGTTCAATTATAAGTTCATCAATTATTGGTAAAATACTTGAAGAATCAGATATCATTGCCAACCCTTTTTCTTCAACTAATTTTTTCGGAGAAATATTTTTTTGAATAAGTTCAGGTAAAATTTCTTTTGCAATTTTTCCACTAATTATATTTTTTGAAATCATGTTAATCATTTCAGCAAGATTTTTAGGACTAAGCTTTAATTCACTAAAACTTAGTTTGTTTGATTTTAAAAAGCCCACAATATCACTTGTTACCCAATTTGAAGCTAGTTTGGCCTCGGCACCATTTGCTACTGTTTCTTCAAAAAAGTTTGCCATGCTTATTTCATCAGAAATTACCCTTGCATCATATGCAGATAACCCAAATTGACTTACGTATTTTTTTCTTTTCTTTGAAGGTAATTCTGGTAGTTCTTTAAACCATATTTCTTGTTGGGCTTTTGTTATTTCAATTGGACCTAAGTCAGGATCAGGAAAATATCTATAGTCACTGCTACCTTCTTTTAATCTCATACTTTTCGTTAATTGCTTAGCTTCATCCCATAACCTTGTTTCTTGAAAAATTTTTCCTCCATTTTCATAAACTTCTATTTGTCTGGATATTTCATAATCACAAGCCTTTTGAATTGCAGAAAATGAATTCATATTTTTTATTTCCACTTTGGTACCAAAAGGAGCATTAGGTCCTTTTCTAACTGATATATTGACATCACAGCGTAATGAACCCTCTTGCATATTTCCGTCTGATACCCCTAGATATCTAACTGTTCTTCTAATCTCTGAAGCATATTCAGATGCCTCTTTACCTGATCTAATATCTGGTTTACTTACAATCTCACAAAGTGCTATTCCGGCACGATTGTAATCAACTAAAGAATACTTAGAGCCAGCTAATCTATCACTTCCTGAATGGACTAGTTTTCCGGCGTCTTCTTCCATATGTAGCCTTTCTATACCAATTTTTTTGATATAAGGTTCTTTATCCTTTTCAATTATTTCAACCTCTAACCAACCATTTTCAGCTAGTGGCTCATCAAATTGTGAAATTTGATAATTTTTAGGCAGATCAGGATAAAAATATTGTTTTCTATCAAATTTACAATGTTCTGCAACGTTTAAATTTAATGCTAACGAAGTTTTTACAGCATACTCAAGAACAGTCTCATTCAGAACTGGAAGAGTTCCTGGTAACCCACAAACTACAGGATCTATATGCGTATTAGGTGCATCACCAAAAGCTGTTGACGAAGATGTGAATATTTTACTTTTCGTATTAAGCTGTACATGAGTTTCCAAACCAATCACAGCTTCCCAAGATTCCAAATTGTTCATTATTAAAAGTCTCTTTATTAATATTATTGGATATAAAGGAAAAGAGGACCAAAACACAAATAAAAATATTAATTTTTAAATGGCACAAGAAACCAAAAATTCAATATTAATCATTGGCGGTGGACTTTTAGGTTTATCTATTGCTTATGAATTTTCTAGAAATAACTTCAAAGTTTTAGTTTTAAGCAAAAACAGAAATGAATCAGCTGGATTTGTTGCTGCAGGAATGTTAGCTACTCATGCCGAAGGGCTCGAAGATGAATTACTAAAATTTGGCCAAGAAAGTCAAAATCTTATTCCAAATTGGATAGAAAGTATTGAACAAGATAGTAATATTAAGTGCGGTTTAAAAAAATGTGGCATAGTAGTTCCTTTTAAAAACAAAGAAGATCTTGAAGAGTTTCCCACTTATGAATATGGAAAATATTTAAATCACAAAGATCTTCAAACAGAAATTAATGGAATGAATTCTATTTGGAAACATGGTTTACTTTTTGAACAAGATGGTCAAATAGATAACCGAAGAAGACTAATGCGTGCTCTTGAAAGAGCATGCTCATTGCATGGAGTCGAATTTCAAGAGGGATCAGAAGTAGAGGATTTGACATTCGAAAAAAACAAAATTACGGGTGCAACAGTTTTATGTGCTACTGGGGAAATAAAAAAAATTAACTGCGAAAAAGCAATTATATGCTGCGGTGCTTGGAGTAAAAAAATTTTTAATAAAATTCCAGTCTTTCCTGTAAAAGGACAAATGCTATCAATACAAGGTCCAACAAATTTTTTGAAAAGGGTTATTTTTGGTCCAAAAACTTATCTAGTTCCCCGTAATGATGGACTTATTATAGTTGGAGCGACAGTTGAAAAAGATTCAAAATTTAATCAAGGTAATACTCCTAATGGAATAAAACAACTGCAAGAAGGCATTCGCTCCTTATTGCCAGAAGCTATTAATTGGCCACAAATGGAACATTGGTGGGGATTCAGACCTTGCACACCAGATCTAAAACCAATAATTGGAAAATCAAAAATTGAAAATCTTTTTATAGCTACAGGACATTACAGAAATGGAGTTTTATTTTCTGCAATAACAAGTGATCTTCTTTTGAAAATAGTTCTAAATAAAAATCTCAAAGAAATAGAAAAAAGCTTTTTAGAAAAATTTAGTTTAGATAGATTTGCGATTTAAATTTTAATTTTCAGATCGCCATTTCGAATCAGAAGTTTCCCACTCACATAATTCCTCTTCGTTAAACCATAGATCAATTTCAAATTTTGCTGTGTCTTCTCCATCAGAACCATGAATAATATTCCTGCCAATATCAATAGCTAAATCACCTCTAATTGTTCCAGGTTCTGCTTCCAGAGGTTTTGTTGCACCTATTAGTTTTCTAGCACTCAAAATAACTCCTTCGCCTTCCCACACCATCGCTACAACAGGACCACTTGAAATAAATTCTACTAAATCACCAAAAAAGGGTCTTTCTCTATGTACTCCATAATGATTTTGAGCAAGTTCTTTTGAAGGAATTAATTGCTTTAATCCCACCAATTTAAATCCTTTTTTTTCAAATCTGCCAATTATCTCAGAAATATATCCTCTTTGAACTCCATCTGGTTTAATTGCAATAAAGGTTCTCTCTTTGGTCATTTAGTTAATAATCACTCTATGTATATTCAACTTTTGGGTGGTAACTTGGCAAGTAATCATTAAAATAAAAGATATTGTTTTAAGTTATTTTCAAAAACATTTATTAATCACTAAGACATAAATTGACCAATTTTGAGCCAAAAAAATTAAAGAATATTTGGACTATTGAAGATAGTATTTCGACTTATAACATAGACAAATGGGGAGATAAATATTTTTCTATAAATTCCAAAGGAAATATATCAGTAACTAAAGATATAAAATCTGAAAATGAGATTGATCTTTTTAAGCTTGTCAAAGAACTTAAGAGTAGAGAAATAAATCCTCCATTAATCATAAGATTTAATGATATCTTGAAAGATCGAATAAATGCATTACATGACTCTTTTTCAAAAGCAATAAAAACCTATAAATATAAGAACATTTATCAAGGTGTTTTTCCTGTCAAATGTAATCAACAGAAAAATGTCCTAGAAAAGATAATAGAGTTTGGTAGCCAATGGAATTTTGGTTTAGAAGTAGGAAGTAAATCAGAGCTATTAATTGGCCTTGCACTTCTTGAAAACCAAAATTCATTATTAATATGCAACGGATATAAAGATAAAAAATATATTGAAATTGCTACTTTGGCCAGAAAACTCGGCAAAAATCCAATAATAGTTATAGAACAACGAGATGAGGTAAAAAGAATTATTCAAGCAGTTCAAGAACTTAACGCGACTCCATTGATAGGAATTAGAGCAAAGTTATCAAGTAAAAGTAGTGGTAGGTGGGGTAAATCTATTGGAGATAATTCCAAATTTGGATTATCAATCCCAGAAATTATGTTGACAATAAAAGAACTAAAAGAAGCAAATCTTATCAACGAAATGAAATTGCTCCACTTTCATATAGGGAGTCAAATAAGTGATATTGCTGTGATCAAAGACGCATTACAAGAAGCGAGTCAAATATATGTTGAACTATGCAAACTAGGAGCCCCAATGCAATATATCGACGTTGGGGGAGGATTAGGAATAGATTTTGATGGAACTAAAACCTCCTCAAACACCTCTACTAATTATTCTCTTCAAAATTATGCTAACGATGTAATTGCAACTATTAAGGATTCATGTGAATTAAATAATATCAAGCATCCAACCATAATCTCAGAAAGTGGAAGAGCAATAATTAGTCATTGTTCAGTTTTAATTTTTAATGTCTTAGGAACAAGTCATGTCAGTTCCAAACTACAAATTTTTGATAAAAAAAATCAACAATTAATAATTTCAAATTTACTTGAAACTTTCTATGCATTAAAAAAACTTAAAAATAAAAAAATAAATTTATCTCAAATAATTGAACTATGGAATGATGCAAAAAAGTTTAAAGAAGATTGCTTAGTCGCTTTTAGATTAGGATTTTTAAGTTTAGCAGAAAGAGCTTATGCCGAAGAACTTACTTGGGCTTGCGCAAAAGAAATTTCTAATAACCTAAAAAATGATGAAATAAATCACCCTGATCTATCTGAAATTACAGAAACTCTTGCATCAACTTATTATGCAAATTTATCTATCTTTAAATCTATTCCCGATAGCTGGGCAATAAATCAGATTTTTCCAATAGTACCAATACATAGGCACTTAGAAGAGCCGTTCTGCAAAGGCAACTTTGCAGATTTAACTTGTGATTCAGATGGGAAACTAAATAATTTTATTGATGATGGGAAAATTAAATCATTACTAAATTTACATAAGCCAGAGGAAGATAAAGATTATCTAATTGGAATTTTTATGACTGGAGCCTATCAAGAAGCATTAGGAAACTTACACAATTTATTTGGCAGTACAAACGTTGTTCATATAGACATAAATCAAGATGATTCATACAAGGTCAAAAATATTATTAAAGAGGACAGTAAATCTGAAATTTTACAATTATTAGATTACAGTTCAGCTTCTTTGGTTGAATCTATAAGGATTAATACTGAATCAGCAATTGATCAAAAAAAATTAACTATTGAAGAAGCAAGGAAATTAATGGATCAAATCGAAATTAGTCTCAGAAAAAGTAGTTATTTATCAGAATGACTATCTAATGTTTCTTGCAAATAATTTTTAGCATAATCTAGAGCATCACTTAACTTATCAATATCTTTAGCACCTGCTTGAGCAAAGTTAGGCTTTCCTCCTCCACCTCCTGAACAAATTCTTGCAATCTCATTAATTAATTTACCTGCATGCAATCCTTTTTTTACTGCATCATCACCTAAAGAAATTGCAAATAACAACTTTCTATTTTCTGGATTTGGTATTCCCCCAAGAATCACTATTGCTTTATTTCCCAAATGAGAAGTTAAATTAAGTGCTGCAGATTGCAAAGAATTCCCATCTAAGCCATCAATCTGATTTACTAAAATTGAAAAAGAATTTACTATTTGTGAAGACGATTTTATAGAAGAGTATTTAAAATATGCAATTTCATCTTTCATTTTTTGTATCTCTTTATTCTTATTAATAAGCTCTGCTTGCAAATTATTAACCCTTTCAAAAAGTTGATTAGGATTTGCTTTCAACAAATCACTTAGTTGGTTTACTAAAGCATTTCTATCACTGAAATAGTCTAATGCTGATTGGCCTGATAATGCTTCAATTCTTCTCACTCCGGCTGAGATACCTTCCTCACTAATTATTTTGAAAGAACCTAATTCAGATGTAGTTTTAACATGTGTGCCACCACAAAGTTCCATTGAAACTCCTGGTACATTAACAACACGAACCTCATCATCATATTTTTCTCCAAACATGGCGACTGCGCCCTTTTCAAGAGCCTCACTCTTAGACATATTTTTTATTTCTAGGACATGATTTTCCATAATCCAAGAGTTAACTAAAGTCTCAATCTTAGAAATTTGATCTTTAGAAATAGGATAAGAGGAATTAAAGTCAAATCGTAATTTATTAAAGGCTACTAATGAACCTTTTTGTCCAACACTTTCATCAACAACTGATTTAAGTGCAGATTGTAATAAATGAGTAGCTGTATGATTTGCAGCAGCCTTAGCTCTATTAGAGGAGCTAACATTAGTATTAACTTTTTGTCCAATAGTTAATATTCCTTTTTTAATCGTTCCATAATGTAAAAAAACATTTTTCTTTCGCATAACATTATCAACCAAGACCTCTACATCGTTTGAAAATATCGTTCCAATATCGCCAACTTGCCCACCAGATTCTCCATAAAAAGTGGTCTGATTAAGAACAATTAAAACTTTCTGACCTTCACTTGCTTGCTTCACTAATTTTGAATCCAAGAATATACCCTTTATTTCAGCTTCGGAAAGAAGTGAATCATAACCATTAAAAACAGTTTGGTTAAAAAGATCTATTTCTCGCTCTAATGATCCCTCTAATGTCAAATCAATATTACTTGAAGCAGCTTTAGCTCTCTCTTTTTGTCTATTCATTTCTTCTTCAAACCCCTTTACATCTACACTGATACTATTTTCTTCTGCAATTTCTACAGTAAGTTCTAGAGGAAATCCATAAGTATCATAAAGTTCAAAAGCTTTAAAACCGGAAATTAATTTCTGCCCTGAAGAAATAATCTCATCTAGTAATTTCTCTCCTCTTTCAAGAGTTTCCCTAAATCTTATTTCTTCAATTTTTATCTCATTCAAAATTAAATCATTATTATTTTTTAAATCAGGATAATTATTTTGCATTAAATTGATCCCGACAGTAGCAATATGAGGTAAAAATTCATTTGTTATACCTAATAATCTCCCATGTCTGACCATTCTTCTAATAAGCCTTCTTAATATATATCCCCTGCCGAGATTACTTGCCGCTACTCCATCAGAAATTAAATGAATAACAGCTCTTGTATGATCACCAATAATTTTTAAAGAAATTTTGTTTTTATCATCTGAAGAAAAATAATCAATATTTGCAATCTCACAAATTTTTTGAATAATAGGAAAAATTAAATCTGTCTCATAATTATTTTGCTTTTTTTGTAGTATTTGAGCCATCCTTTCAAGACCCATTCCTGTATCAATATTTTTAAATTTTAAATCTGTCAATTTTCCATTAGGATCACGATTATATTGCATAAAAACAAGATTATAAAATTCAATAAAACGATCTCCATCTTCTAAATCAATATTCTGAAGACCTTTTTCAGGATGAAAATCATAATAAAGTTCTGAACAAGGTCCACATGGACCTGTTTTGCCGGATGACCAAAAATTATCTTCTTCACCTAGTTTCACTATCCTATCTGGATGAATACCAATTTCATCTCTCCAAATTTTTGCAGACTCTACGTCTTCGTGAAAAACACTCACAATTATATTTTCAACAGAAAGTTGATAAATGTTAGTAACTAATTCCCAAGCCCATTGTATAGCCTCTCGTTTAAAATAATCTCCAAATGAAAAATTACCAAGCATTTCAAAAAAAGTGTGGTGTCTAGCTGTAACTCCAACGTTTTCTATATCGTTTGTTCTGATGCACTTTTGGCTAGATGTAGCCCTTTTTGATGGTCTTTCTTTTAAACCTAAAAAAACTGGTTTAAAAGGTAGCATTCCAGCAATCGTGAGCAAAACCGTAGGGTCATCTGGAATCAAAGATGCACTTGGAATGATTTTATGTAATTTTTCACTATAAAATTTTAAAAAAGCATTTCTTATCTCATCTCCAGTAACTATTTTTTTAATTAGTTGAGATGTCATTTATCCAGAATAAGAAGATTAAAAATTAAAGAAAAGCGTAATTTCGGTTATTTCGCAAAAATAATCACGCGAATTTATATTCTATATAACTAAAGTTAATTTATAAAGCTAATTATTCTATGATAGCCTCTGCCCAGACAAGTAATTCTAAATTGGCACAAACTAATAACAAGTTGACGGTTCAATCTCAAAACTTTGCTGAAGATTCTTGTGCCATAAGATCTTTGGATTGGGATCGCAGTAGATTTGATATTGAATTTGGTTTAAGAAATGGAACTACTTACAATAGTTTTATTATTAAGGGCGAGAAACTTGCAATTATTGATACTAGTCACGCAAAGTTCGAAGAATTATGGTTTGAAGAATTACTGAAAAAGGTAAATCCGCAAGAAGTTGATTATCTAATTACTAGCCATACAGAACCTGATCATTCTGGTTTAATAGGTAATCTTTTAGAATTAAACCAAAATATCACAGTAGTTGGATCAAAATTAGCACTTAAATTTATTGAAGACCAAATACATATTCCCTTTAGACGTCTAGAGGTTAAGAGTGGAGAGTTTTTAAATCTCGGAACGAATCCTAATAGTGGTTTAGAACATAATATTGAATTTATAAGTGCACCAAATTTACATTGGCCAGATACCATATTTTCATATGATCACAGCACAAATGTTCTTTATACATGCGATGCATTTGGACTCCATTATTGTTCTGACGAATTTTTTGACACAGATCAAAAAGAAATATACGATGATTTCCGTTTTTATTACGATTGCCTTATGGGTCCAAACGCTAGAAGCGTTATGCAGGCAATTAAAAGAATAGATAAGCTACCTGAATTAAAAACAATAGCTGTTGGTCATGGGCCTTTGCTCCATAATCAGGTCAATTTTTGGAAAGGAAAATATCTTGAATGGAGTAGTAATAAAAGTAAAGGCAATGATTTTGTGTCAGTCTGCTACATAAGCGACTATGGTTATTGTGATCGACTAAGTCAAGCCATATCTCATGGAATAAGCAAAGCAGATGCTCAGGTTCAGTTAATTGATTTAAGATCTTCTGACCCGCAAGAATTAACAAGTTTAATTTCCGAATCAAAAGCAGTAGTCATTCCCACGTGGCCAGTAGACTCAGATAATGAATTAAAAGAATCTCTCGGTACTTTATTTGCAGCACTAAAACCGAGACAATTTACTGCAGTTTATGATGCATTTGGCGGAAATGATGAACCAATAGATTCCTTAGCAAATAAATTAAGGGAACTTGGTCAAAAAGAAGCCTTCTCTCCCTTAAGAGTTAAAAATATTCCAGATCCCATTGTTTATCAACAATTCGAAGAAGCTGGAACTGACTTGGGTCAATTGATCAACAAAAAGAAGAATATTGCCTCTATGAAGAGCCTTGATTCAAATTTAGATAAAGCGTTAGGGAGATTAAGTGGAGGATTATATGTAGTTACAGCGAGCCAAGGCGAAGGTTCTACATTTAGACAAAGTGCAATGGTCGCAAGCTGGGTTAGTCAAGCAAGCTTTTCTCCCCCAGGTATTACAGTTGCAGTCGCTAAAGACAGAGCTATTGAATCATATATGCAAGTTGGGAAAGGTTTTGTTGTGAATATTCTGAGAGAAGATAACTATCAAAAAATGTTCAGACATTTTTTAAAAAGATTTGCTCCTGGAGCTGATAGATTTGCAGATGTTGATGTAATTAGCAACATCGCGGAAGGTGGACCAGTTCTCTCAGATTCACTCGCCTTTTTAGATTGCAAAGTTAGTTCCAGACTTGAGACTCCAGATCATTGGATAATTTACGGAGTTGTTGAAAATGGTAATGTTTCTGACTTATCATGTAAGACAGCAGTTCATCACAGAAAAGTTGCTAATCATTATTGATTAGACTTTTCAAATAGAGTTTTGAGACCAATTAATATCACTAGACTCAAATAGCAAATATATTTTTTTAATTTATAAGAGGGCATTTATTTGCCCTCTTCGAGTCGTATACACCTCGCTGTCCACAAAGTCGATGAAGTGCTTTTTACTCCTGAATTATTTCTTCTTCTAATGAATGGAAAATGATAGTCGTGACAACCACAAAGCACTATTACTCGAGTAAAATACCCTATAAATTTCAAGTAAGAAGGAGGACAATATAGGTATAGATAAAGGAGCTCTTATGAAACTCATTACTCCTTTCACTATTCTCAATCAAAACTTCCATGAAATAGATTTGATTAGAGATGCAATGAAGAATAGAAAATTAACAAAAGAAAGATTGCATGATAATTATAGGAAAATGTATAAATATCATCAATTTGCTTAGATAACCAAGAAGAAATCACGTTCCAGTTGAAAACCCTACATTTAACAACTCATTAGTGGTGCTGTTATAGGTATAATCGATTGATAAATAACGGTTTCACAAGAACTAAATGTTCTGGTCGATAGTTGAAAATCCGTTGAAAGTCAATATGACATTTCTCCACGACTAATAAGTCGCAAATTAAAACTAGAAAATAAGTCTTTAAAATGTCAGATATTAATATAAGCTTACTTGCAGAAAATCAAAACTTATTAGAATTCCAAATTAGCGAAAATTTTTCTTGTGTAAGATTCTTAGACCAAAATAAAGAAAGATTTGAACTTGAATTTAACCTTGAAAAAGGAACCTCTTTTAACACTTTTTTCATTAGAAGTGATGAGGAACTTTTTATTATTTATCCACCTGAGAAACAATATTTAGATTCGTTTAATAAAGTAATTTCTAGGTTTTGTGATCAATTTAACTTAAGCAAAATCAACTTCATTTCTGGTCATATTAATCCCCAAATTATTGAAACTATAAAGAATATAAGTTCCCAATTTGAAAACACAACTATTACTTGCTCTAATCCAGGTTATAAACTTATTAGCGAACTTTGGACTCAAAGAAATCCTAACTTAAAAGACTTCATTGAAATTCAATTACCTAAAATAAACATAGTCAAAAAGGAGCAAAATTTAGAATTAGATAACATTTCACTAGAGTTAATTCCTATTCCAACGGCACGTTGGCCTGGAGGTCTGATAATTTATGAACGTAATCAAGAGATCCTTCTAAGTGAAAAAATTTTTTCTGCTCACATTGCTTCTTCAGATTGGTCTGAAACAAATCGAGTTAGTACAGAAATTGATAGGAAACATTTTTATGATTGCTTAATGGCGCCAATGTCTAATCAAGTAATATCAATAACTGAAAAAATTGCAGATTACGATATTAAAACTATTGCACCATTACATGGTCCAGCTATCGAATATAGCTTAAAAAGCTTCTTAAATGACTACATTAGATGGGGTGAAAATCTCTCAACAAATAATCCTAAGATCGCTCTGATATATGCAAGTGCATATGGAAATACAGCCTCAATAGGTGATGCATTGGCTAAAGGGATAAATAGAACTTCAGTCGAAGTTGAAAGTATAAATTGTGAATTTACACCAAATGATGTACTTATAAAATCTATCAAAAACGCCGATGGATATTTAATAGGATCACCAACACTAGGTGGGCATGCTCCAACTCCAATAGTAAGTGCACTAGGAACATTATTATCAGAGGGTAATAGAGATAAGCCAGTGGGAATTTTTGGTAGTTTTGGTTGGAGCGGCGAAGCTATAGATTTACTTGAAACCAAATTAAAAGACGGTGGTTTTAAGTTTAGTTTTGACCCTATTAGGATTAAATTCAGTCCAAATAAACCAAAGATTAAAGAATTAGAAGAAATAGGAACTCACTTTGGAAGAAAAATTATAAAAAAAGCAAAGAAAAAACCCAGAAAATCTGATACTGGAATGATTACAAGCAAAACGGATCCAAAGCTACAAGCTCTTGGAAGAGTTATTGGTTCACTTTGTGTTCTGACAGCCTCTAAAGGCAAAGATGAGAATAATATTAAAGGAGCCATGCTTGCATCTTGGGTTAGTCAAGCAAGTTTTTCTCCGCCTGGGTTAAGTATTGCAGTAGCAAAAGATAGATCAGTAGAGTCTCTTCTACAAGTAGGAGATTCATTCGCATTAAATATTCTTAGTGAAAAAGATTTTAAAGAACCTTTGAAAAAATTTACAAAGCCCTTTGCACCTGGAGAAGATAGATTTGAAGGAATAAATATTGAATTAACTCCTAATGAACAGATAATAATTCCTGAATCGCTAGCATGGTTAGATGCTTCTGTAAAAGAGAGAATGGAATGTGGAGATCATTGGGTAATTTACGCCGAAGTACTGCACGGTAATATACTAAAATCCGATAGTCTAACGGCAGTTCATCACCGCAAAACAGGTGCTCACTATTAAATTTATTTATCTAATTTATGACTGAAACAAAAGATCTAATAATCATTACGGCTAGTTGTGGTAAAAATCTAGAACTTTCTGAAAAATTTCTTGAAAAAAGTAATGAACTGAAAATAAGTTCTGAAATTTTAGATCTTACTACTCTTGATATTCCATTATTTAATCCAAGAATTCACAGCAAAGAAAATATTCCAAATGAAATAGAAGAATTAAAAAAAAAGCTTTTCGAGATTGAAAGGTGGGTGATTTGTGCACCTGAATATAATGGATCTATACCTCCTATTCTCTCCAACTTCATAGCATGGCTATCTATTTCGGGAGATGACTTTAGGAATTTATTTAATGGTCAACCTATTGCAATTGCAACATTTTCTGGTGGCATAGGGTTAGAACTACTGACCTCATTACGAATTCAATTAGTTCATTTAGGAAGTCAAGTATTAGGAAGGCAACTTTTGTCCTCATATAGTAAACCTATAGATACAAAAACTATTGAAGATATTATTCAAAGACTTTTACAAATGAAAAAATTAAAAACATAAACTTTTAATAGCTAAAAATTAATCTCATTTTTTCTCATTCCAAACTTTTAAAATTTCTCTTGCCATTGGCAGGGCGTGAACAGATCCACCACCAGGAGTATTCTGTGCAAAAGCAACTACAAGTAATTCGCTATTTTCAGAGGGTGTAAAGCATACGAACCAAGCATGATCTGAGCCACCTTCACCATCTTCAGCAGTTCCTGTTTTACCTGATACTGGAGGTAAATTTGAAACACCATAATTAATTGATACTCCTGTGCCAGACTCTACTACTTTCCGGAGACCACTTTTTATCAATTGAATATTTTGTGGGTCAATATCAATTGGAATACGTTTTTTATCTAAAAGACTTTCTTCATCTTTTTTAGTCAAATGTGGAGTAACTAAATAACCTCCATTTGCAATAGCAGCATAAGCTCTAGCTATTTGAATAGGAGTAACTTGAACAACAAATTGTCCAATAGACATACTCGCAATATCTTCTGGGACCCATGGAGTTCTTCCTGGTTGCCCCCATCCTCTGCCTTTTTTAGCCCACTCACTACTTGCTACTAATCCTTTATTTTCTTGTTCAGAAATTTCAATTCCAGATAAAGAATTAAAACCAAGTTTTCTAGAAACCTTATGAATTTCATCAACTCCTGCACCATATCCGACTTGATAAAAAAATGTATTACTCGAAACTCTTAAAGCATCTTCATAACCTATTACTCCAAAACCTAAATCATTGTGTTCCCTGAAACATTGGCTTCCATATGTGATACATGGTTTCGTTTCTAACATTGTTTCTCTAGGAAATTTTCCACTTTCCAAGCCAGCTAAAGCCGTTACAATTTTCCAAACGCTTCCTGGATCGTAGGCATTTAATGCTCTATTAAATAAAGGTTTTTCAGGAGAATTAAAAAGTGTATTGTATTCTTTCTCAGGTTTAAAATCCTTTGAGAAAAAATTTAAATCGAATGTAGGTTTACTTGCCATTGCCCTTATTGCACCATCTCTTGGATCCATTACTATTATGGCTCCAGCTTTTTTATCTTTAAGTACCTCCTCAGCAACTAACTGCAGATTAAGATCGATTGTTAGTTGAATATCATTACCTTGTACTGAAGGTCTTATACCCAATGATCTTTGAAATTTTCCTAATGAATTTACTTCAACCATTTCTCCGCCCCATTCACCTCTTATAAAATCTTCGTAAACATATTCAATTCCCGTCCTACCGATTAAGTCATTCAATTTATAACCTTTCTTAGATAAAAATTTATATTCTAATTCAGTAACTGGCTGAGTATAACCAATTACATGGGCAGCAAGGGATTTATAAGGATAATTTCTAATTAAATTGGTAGCTATTTCAAAACTAATTAAATTACCTTCATTCTCCTTAAATTTTATTAATTGATCTACATTTAAATCATCACGAATAATTACTGAGAGTTTCTGATTTTTTAGACCATCAGAGTATTTTTTTTGAATTACATTACTATCAATATTTAACAAATTAGAAATACTTGATTTATTTTGTTCCCAATTGCTTTTTTTAACATATTGAGGCTTTATTATTAAAGAATATTTCACTCTACTATTTGCTAGAACTTTACCATTTTTATCTAGTATTCTTCCACGTATTGGCTGCGAAGCAATAAGTCTAATCCTATTCTCATCTGACATTTTCTTAAAAGATTCATAATTCAAAAGTTGTAAAAAAATTAACCTAAATAGAATCAATAAAAAGGAAACAGAAGAAAAAATAAGTAAGACTAGTGATTGTCTTTTTAATGAAATAAGTTTTTTATTAGGACTTGTTTTTATCAAAAATATAAATTTATTTAAATATTGTTTTTTCCAATAAAGCAATGGTTGATTTTATCTCTTTAAGTCTATTGATTAAATCTTGAAAATCACTATCTTCATTGTTCAGATCGAACGCGTCATTTTCAAGATTATTTGAATTTAAATTTTCACTCATAAAACTTATACTTTTTAAGCAATTATTTCAATTAATGGAATTCTAAATAATAAATTTATTTTTTCAAAATTATTTTTACTTAGATACTTAAAAAATATCAAAGACAAATTAATTAATTTTATTTATATTTTGTTCAAAATAAGGATTACAACTATTCTTTGATACCCCTAAAGACCACCCAACAAACGAAGAAATAAATATCGTGACTATTAACGGCAAAATTGCTTGTTGAGTATTTGTAAGACTGAACCATTCTCTCCAGCTATTAAAAAATCTTTCTCTTTGAAATTTTCTTTTTTCATTTTCTAATAATCTCGTTTTTTTGGCGAAAGATTTTGTTACCCATTTTTCGAAAGGAGTTTTTTTTGTAATCGCCATCTTCCTCTCAACTTCTAATAATTGTCCAGAACTAAGATAAGGATGAAATGTACTTATCAATTCAAGAGTTTTTAAAAACATCTCAACAGTTGCATCTTTTATGAGCTTTTGCTCATGACTCAAATCAGCCCACTCTATTTCTGGATAAAAACGATTCCTGTTTGGTGCAATTTGATCCTCTGACATTTGACCAGGTTCTCTAAGCCATCTATTAGTGTTTTCGTCAAATCTTCGCCAATATAAAAAAGGATTAATAAAAATTGTTTTGCCAGATACTTTGACTACATCTTGTTGCAGATGATTAGTTATCTTTCTTTCAGAATTTTTCGAATTTATCAAAAGTCTAAATTATTAATCTAATTAAAGATTATCTTTTATTCACTATTTTTCCAGAAATATGAAAAATTATCCTATGAATATTAAGTTATCGATAACTGCCAACGCTTCTTTAAATAATTACAGTATTCACACTTTAATGAAGGTTTGGGGAAATTATCCGAACGTAATAAATTAACCGTATCAATTATCTTATTTTCTACCCATGAAGTAGAACAATCTAATTTAATTAGATGTACGTCAAAATTTAATTGGTTATTAAATAACTCTTCGTTTTTCTTTCCATTGAAATATAAAAGATAAGCTTCTTTAGCCACTTGAAAACCGTTTTTTTTAAATAACCACTGATACATTTCTAATTGTCTCTTATAAGCTTTTGCATAATCGTATTTATCAAACGTCTCAGACCAATCAAAATTATTTCTAGATGTTGCTTTTACATCAACGATAATAAGTTCACCATTTTTTTTCTGCCAAATATCATCCACAGCTCCACCAAAATCATAGTTATGTTCAATTGACTTATATCTTATCCCTTGAAAATTACTTCTCCAACGTTCTATATCTTTGTGTTTAAAAGGAATAGCATCAATACCATATTCAATAAATAGAGGATGCGGCTTCTGAATTTTTCTGTAATAATCAAATTCGTTTTTACACAAATTATCTACAGCGATATTTAGAGTGAATGGTAATGATGGCGGTTTTATTTGATATTTTTTATCCAGTACACAACATCTTGGACAACTAAGATATTTTTCAACTGTAGATCGACTTAATTTAATTATATCCGACATTACGTTTTAAATCTCATTTAAAAATTTCTTTTTTAAGTAAAAAACCTTTAATTTCTTAAAAATTTGAAGATCTACTCCCACTCTATAGTTCCAGGAGGTTTGCTAGTAATATCATAAACAACTCTATTAACTGAACTTACTTCGTTTACGATTCTATTTGCAATCCTCTCCAAAATCTGAAAAGGGATTTTTGACCAATCGGCTGTCATACCATCCTCACTGGATACACAACGTAAAACTATTGGCCACGCATAAGTCCTCTTATCACCCATAACACCTACTGTTTTTACAGGTAGCAATACTGCAAAAGCTTGCCAAATATCATTGTAAAGACCTGCTTTTTTAATTTCGTCTCTTACTATCCAATCTGCATCTCTTAAACAATCAAGTTTTTCATTATTTACCTCTCCCAAAATTCTTATAGCTAGTCCAGGGCCTGGGAATGGATGCCTTTTTATAATTTCATCTGGCAAACCTAAGGCAGCTCCAACTTTTCGGACTTCATCCTTAAAAAGTTTTCTTAATGGCTCAACTAATTTAAATTGTAAATCTTTTGGCAATCCACCCACGTTATGATGACTCTTTATCTTTACAGCTATTCTCTCCCCAGTCTTTGGATCAATATTAGTACCAGCACTTTCAATAACATCAGGATAAAGAGTACCTTGAGCTAAATACTGAAAAGGTCCCAATCTATTGCTTTCCTCCTCAAATACTCTAATAAATTCTTCACCTATAATTTTCCTTTTTTGTTCTGGATCAGTAATCCCTTTTAATTTGGCAATAAACCTTTCCCTTGCATTAATATATTCAACTTTTATGTGAAATTTCTTATCAAAAAAATTCATTAAAAATTCTGGTTCACCTTTTCTCATGAAACCTTGATCTATAAACATACATGTAAGCTGATTTCCAATTGCTTTATTGAGAAGAAAAGCAAGAGTTGAGGAATCAACTCCTCCAGACAAGGCAAGTAAAACTTTTTTATTGCCAACTTGCTCTCTTATCCTGGGAATAGTTTCCTCTATATAGGTTTCGGTTGTCCAATCAGCCGCACAACAAGAAATTTTATAAACAAAATTTTTAATTACCTTCATCCCAAATTCTGAATGAATAACTTCAGGATGAAATTGTACGCCAAATAATTTCTTTGCATCATTTGAAATTGCTGCATGGAATGTATTTTCGGTATGAGCAATTTTATTAAATCCATCAGGCAAACTATTAATAGAATCTCCATGACTCATCCACATAATTGATTTATCTTTTACATCAGTAAGGAGGTCAGATTCTTGATCTATATTTATTGGTGCTCTACCATATTCAGCTTTTTTGGTAGCTGAAATAACGGAACCTCCAAGTTCTTTAACCATTAATTGCATTCCATAGCATATGCCAAGAACAGGGATTCCTAAGTTAAAAATTTTTTCATCACAATTAGGAGCATTTTGTTCATATACAGAATTTGGGCCTCCACTCAAAATGATCCCTTTTGGATTAATATTTTTAATTTCTTCAATTGAAATGTGATTACTTACTACAAGAGAAAAAACATTAGTTTCTCTAATTCTTCTTGCAATCAATTCAGAATATTGAGATCCGAAATCCAATATTAATATTGAAGGATCTCGTTCTTTTTTTAAAGATGTTTGACTCATGTATAAAAGTTAACTCAATTTATTTACAAAAGCATAATGAATTACAAATTAATCTCATTGAAAATAAGAGATATAATTATTGCCATTATTTCCAGCCCACCTTGTTTGCCTTTTTCTATCAAAAATGATTGATGCGATTTCCATATCAGTTTTTAGATATCTATTAACATAAGTAAAAGAACGCTCTTCGATCGTATTTGATAAACTCTTGAATAATTTATCAGCTAAAGATTTATTAAATCTTTCAAGGAAAAGTAAAGCATTCTCAAGATTATCTAACTGAGATAATTCAACTATTATTTCAGATGGTACTTTTTCTTTAACTGCTAAATAAACAAGGGTCTCTATTCTTCCATCAGCTAAATGATTATGTGTATGAAAAATACCCCCTGCTAATTTAATTAATTTTCCGTGATAACCAAAAAGAATGACAGTTTTAACTTTTTTAATTGCAGCATCCACTATTAGAGGTCCTATCCAATTTCCAACTTTTATAATTGGCAACTCAACATTATAAGTTTCTGCCAAATTTAAACCATTTTCACCAATAACAAAAACAACCTTCCCTTTAAAATCATTTTTAGTCAAATTCGCTAGCTTTGTTTTAGCTGCCTCTAATTGATCAGGTGAAGCACTCGAATAAGTCTCTGCAGAAGTTCCAATAATAGATAATCCATCAACAATACCAAATGACTGATTACTAGTTCTTTCAGCTAAAAACTCCCCATTTGGGAAAACAATTTCTAAATTCAAATTAAAACCGTTCGGAATAATATCCAATAAATTTGCATATAAAACTTCTCTAGCAAAATCAGAAATGCATATCGCTGAAGTATTCTCGTTGATACCTACACCAGATCCTGCAATAATATTTATTGGATTTTTTTGAACAAAATTATTAGAAGAAATTTTTTCTAAAGAGGCTATTGCCCATATTTCTAAGTTTTGTGTAATGTCAAGATCTAAGCCAGACTTTGCAAAAGAAATTCCTAATGCTTGCGTGCCACGTTTAAGTAAGCCAACAGAATGAATTTCAATTTTTATTTCTTTTTGTTCATTCGGAATTTTTATTAGTACATAATTCTCAAATGGCAACCCTACTAGTTTTTTTAATGCTGACCTAGCAGCTCCAGCAACCCACAAAGGTAAAGAAAATCCTTTTTTCAAATCAAGTAATTGAAAAATATATAATGAGAACTAATCTAAGAATGACCTATTTAACAAAAAGTGGCCATACAACAAAAATTATCATTGATGATTCCTGGACCCACACCAGTTCCGGAAAAAGTTTTACAAGCATTAAGTAAGCATCCAATAGGCCATCGCAGTAAAGAATTCCAAGATCTCGTAGAAAGTACTACTAAAAATTTACAGTGGCTTCATCAAACACAAAATGATGTCCTAACAATTACTGGTAGTGGAACTGCAGCAATGGAAGCTGGAATAATAAATACCTTAAGTAAAGGAGATAAAGTAATTTGTGGAGAAAATGGAAAATTTGGCGAAAGATGGGTAAAAGTTGCTAAAGAATTTGGACTGGAAGTAATAAAAATTGATTCCGAATGGGGAACACCGCTTGATCCAGAAGCATTCAAAAAGGTATTAGAGAAAGATGAACAAAAAGAAATAAAGGCGGTTATTTTGACTCATTCTGAAACCTCCACAGGTGTAATTAATGATCTAGAAACTATTAGTTCATATATTCGCGCGCACAAGACAGCTTTATCAATTGTTGACTGCGTTACAAGTCTTGGAGCTTGTAATGTACCAGTAGATGAATGGGAATTAGATATCGTTGCTTCAGGATCACAAAAGGGATATATGATACCTCCAGGGCTTAGTTTTATAGCAATGAGCCAAAAAGCATGGGAAGCTGCAGAAAAATCTAATTTACCAAAATTTTATTTAAATTTGAAATCCTACAGAAAAAGTCTTTTAAGTAACAGTAATCCATATACTCCAGCAGTTAATTTGGTTTTTGCTTTAGATGAAGCTTTAAAAATGATGAGAGAAGAAGGCTTAGATAAAATTTTCCTCAGACACAATAAACATAAATTAGCGATGAGTAATGCTGTAAAGGCTTTAAATCTAAAATTATTTGCTGATGAAAAATATTTAAGTCCATCTATTACTGCAATAAAAACCGAAGGAATAGATGCTGAAGAATTTAGAAAAAAAATAAAGAATAATTTCGATATCTTACTCGCTGGTGGTCAAGATCACCTAAAGGGGAAAATATTTAGAGTCGGACATTTAGGTTATGTTAATGACAGAGATATTATTACGGTAGTTTCTGCGATAAGTAATACACTTCTTGACCTCGGTAAAATTACATCCCAACAAGCTGGTGAAGCATTAGTTGTGGTATCAAGGTATCTAGAGGGAAATTAAGTTAAGTGCCTGGCTCTTCAACATTTCCACCTAATTCAACTATCTTTTTTCTAAGAACGATTGATTTTTTTTCATCACCATTTGTTTGAGCTATTGCAAGGGCAAACTCTAATTTTTCGAGCTGGTGTCCACCCTCAAAAAAAGATAATTTTTTCTTTATGCGGTTTTTATTATCTTTGTATGAAACTTGTGAAGACATAAAAATTCATGCTTTAATTTATATTATGCCAACAAAAGGGGACATTACGAGAGGAAACTAAAAATATTATTTGACTATAAACTTAAATAAAAATAATTTTTTCTAATATTATGTTCAAAAATCCTTGAAATTTATGCCTAACCTTAATCTAATCTATTATATTTTTGCGGGTTGTATTTTTGGAGCTTTAGCTCTAAAAACAGGCATTCCTGCAGCTCCTCTAGCAGGTGCTTTAATAGGCGCAAGCATACTTAGCATAAGTGGCAAAGTCGACATTGCAGAGTGGCCAATTGGCACAAGAACAATTTTAGAGATCGGAATTGGAACAGTCATTGGTACATCATTAACAAAAGACTCATTAGTTGATATTCAAAATTTATGGAGGCCAGCTATATTAATAACTTTTACTTTAGTTATTACTGGATTAGCAATTGGTTTATGGACAAGCAGATTACTTAATATAGATATCATTACAACAATTCTAGGAGCTGCACCAGGAGGAATTAGCGGAATGAGTCTTGTAGGTTCTGAATACGGAGTGGGGCCTGCGGTAGCAACTTTGCACGCTGTCAGATTGATCACTGTACTCTTAATTCTTCCTTTAGTTGTAAAATTATTAAATATATTTGGAGTGATTAAATCTTAAATTTCTATAGACATATTCACAATAAAAGATATTTTTAAATAGAAGTTAAAAGCCTAATGCAAAGATTAACGAAGAAAAAACTAATACCATTAGCGTTGGGAATTTTCGCTCCTCTAACCTTTACTACGCCAAGAGTAAATGCAGGATCCTTTGGAGCAGAAATTTTCTGTACGATGAGAGATGGAGGCAATGATCATGAAAGTAGTTGGGATGCAGCATATACATATATTAAAAAGCAAAAAGGGGGAATTTTTAAAGTTTCTCCTAAGCAAGCAGCAGCACAAATTACTGAATCAGTTATTAGAGATAGAGAAACCTTCAGCTATTGTGTTGAGTACCTAGATAAACTTCATCCTAATAGGCAACTAATAAGAGATTTAGAAAAAGAAAAACAAAGAAAAGAAAAAGAAGAAAAAGATAGAGCAAATAAAAGAAAAAAATTAGAAAAAGAATTAGAAGAAACTAATGAAGAATTTTCTGATGAAACACTTGATAGATATACTTATTAATTAAGTTTTCCAAAGGATAATAATTTTTTCTAAATTTTATAAATACTATTTTGTATCTAAACACACTAAATCATATTTTTAATGGAAAGTTTAGTCTAAAAAACAAAAATAAATGTTGACTTTTATTATATTCGAGCGATTATTTATTTAACTAAATATTCTGAATGCATATAGATGATGCGGTGTTTTTAGAGGATTTATGTCCTAAGTTCAGATTTAGACAATGGCGAAAATCTATTCATAAGTTTACTGGAAAAAGTTGTATATATTGCGGAAAACCATCTGAATCTATTGATCATGTAATACCAAGAAGCCAAGGAGGCTTAAGTACGACAGAAAACTGCGTTCCTGCATGTCTTTCATGTAATGGGGATAAATCAGATGAAAATGCTTTGTATTGGTATAGAAGGCAAAAATTTTATGATCCCCGAAGAGCAATGGCTATAAGAGCTTGGTTAGAAGGAGATTTAAGATTAGCTATTAGATTACTACAATGGGCTAATCCTAATTTTAAGGTAAAAAATAAAAATTACATAAAAAATGAATCAGAATATAAAGCAGCTTGACTACCAAACATTACATATTTTTCTAGAGTTATAACTCTCACATATATTTTCCAATTGTTTTGGCGATTCTGGGAATATTAAAATTGTCGAAAATGAAATAAGAAAGACAAATAACTTTTGGTAGAATTTAAAATTAACTAAACTTACTTCTTTCTCTATAAGACGGGTGTAACTTTTGCTTATACAGATAGTTTTTGATTTTAAATCTGGCTTAAGAGCTGTCTTCATCATTAATTAATACATATGTACTACTCTAACCCAACATGAAGAAACCTGCAAGTTTACTCGGAAATAAAAATAAATTTTTAGTCTTAGGATGTGGTTTCAGCGGTAGTTATTTTGCAAAAACTATTCGAAAATTCGGTTGCACCGTTTTAACAAGCTCAAGATCTGCGAGCAAAGATCCAAATTGTTTTATTTTCAATAGTGAAAACAGTGTTATTCCTGATGAAAGAATTTTTGATGGAGTAACGCATATTCTTAGTTGCATTCCTCCTGACAAAAATGGCAATGATCCAGTATTAGAAAGCCTTCAAAATAAACTACAAGATTTACCACTTGAATGGGTTGGATATTTATCCACCACAGGCGTATATGGAAATACTGAGGGTGGTTGGGTTTCTGAGATAGATCAGCCTAATCCCTTTCAAAAAAGAAGTTTTAATAGATTAAATTGCGAAAAAAAATGGATTGAATCTAGTTTGCCCGTGCAAATTTTTAGATTGCCTGGTATCTATGGACCTGGAAGATCCACTTTTGAAGCAATCAAAAATCAAAAAATTCGAGTAATTTTAAAAAAAGCTCAAGTATTTTCAAGAGTTCATGTTGCTGACATAACACATGCAATAATTTTTTTATTACAAAATAAAGATTATTTAAAATTTCACCAAATCATTAATATTGCAGATGATGAACCCTGTTCTCAGTTAGAAGTTATTCAATATTGCTACGATTTACTTGGTTTAAAAATGCCAAAGCCAATATTATTTGAAGATGTAAAAGATGAATTATCTCCCATCGCTCAATCTTTTTGGATGGAAAATAGAAGAGTTTCAAACAAACTTTTATGCGAAACACTCGGATATAAACTAATTTATAAAAACTATAAATTAGGCTTAAAAAATTGCTATCTAAACAGTTAAAAATAAATTAAACCTTTTTATGAACTTACAAAATACAAACAAAATATTGAAGGTAGTATTAAGCGTTGGAGATGAGTCAGGCATTGGACCTGAAATAATTTTAAAAGCACTTTATTCTAATCAGATACCAAAAAATATTGATTTTATATTAGTTGGATCAAAAAAAAATCTACAAAATACATACGAATATCTTAGATCATTAGGATTAGAAAACCTTGCAAATCCAAAAAATTTCAAAATACATGATCTCGAAATTTCTGCATCAGATAATGATCCTAAATCAAGTTACGGTAATTCAAGTTTCCAATATTTAACGAAAGCAATAGAAATTGTAAAAAAATATCCTAAATCAGCACTTGTAACTGGACCAATTTGCAAGAAATCTTGGTCTCTAGCAGGTCATTACTTCTCTGGTCAAACTGAAGTATTAGCAAAAGAATGCGGAGTAAAAAAGGTTGGAATGTTATTTACAGCAAAATCACCAATTACAGGTTGGAGATTTAATACTTTACTAGCTACAACCCACATATCCCTTTCTGAGGTTCCCAAGAAATTAACTACAGAATTAATCCACTCTAAATTGGATCTTTTCAAAGATTTTTGTAATACCTATACTGATAAACCTACTTTAAAAGTCGCAGGATTAAACCCTCATGCCGGCGAAGAAGGTCTTTTAGGTCATGAAGAAAAGGATTGGCTCAATGATGCATTAATTACGTGGCATGAGAAGAATAAAAATATTAGATTATTTGGCCCTTTATCACCAGATAGTTGCTGGAATTCTTCGGTAAAAGCATGGAATGACAAAAATGCTGAAAAACATGATGGCATTCTTGCTATGTATCATGATCAAGGTTTAATACCAATGAAAGTGATAGCTCTTAATTACTCAGTTAATACCACAATCGGTTTACCTTTTATAAGAACATCTCCAGATCATGGAACGGGATTTGATATTGCTGGCAAAGGAATCGCTCAATCTCAAAGCATGATTGAGGCTATTAAGGCTGCCGTAGAGATGACTAACAATTCAAGACTGCTTAACACGCATTAAAACTTGACCAAATTCAACTGGTGTTCCATTTTCAACGAGAATCTCTACAATTTCAGCATTAAATTCAGATTCAATTTCATTCATTAACTTCATTGCTTCCAAAATACAAATAGTTTGACCGACCTTAACGTTATTTCCTACTTCGACAAATGGCTCCTCTCCAGGCGCTGCAGCCCTATAAAATGTCCCAACCATTGGAGAAGTAATTTCAGTTAGGTCAGAACGTCCTGGGGGTGCCACCTGAGGTGCTTCAGGCTCATTAACAACGGGTATATTATCATTAATAGTTTTTTGATTAGCAATTGTCTGCTTATCAAATGAAGTATTAGAAACTAAATTATTAATAACTTGATTCTGATCAAATACATTCCTTTTTATTTCGAGTTTAAAGTCTTCTCCCTCTAGCGAGAACTCTTGTATATCACTTGTAGAGATCTTCTCTATTAAGCGATCTAAGTCATCATGATCTAATTTCATAGCCATTAATTTTCACGTCCAAGATAAGTGTCATTTCGAGTATCAACTTTAATCATTTCTCCCACAGAAATAAATAAAGGAACCATAACTTGAGCACCTGTCTCCAGAATAGCTGGTTTCGTGCCCCCACTAGCAGTGTCACCTTTAACTCCTGGATCAGTTTCTGTAACTTTCAAAGTAATAGATATTGGAAGTTCTACTTCTAAAACTTTACCATTATGGAAAATTACATTAACCTCCATTCCCTCTTTCAAATACTTTGCGCCTTTACCTATTTGTTCAGAGGTGAGTCTTGTCTCTTCAAAACTTGTCATGTCCATAAAAACATAATCACCAGACTCCACATAAGTATGCTGCAGGTTAGACTTCTCAAGGATAGCCTGCTGTACTGATTCTCCGGCTCGAAAAGTTTTTTCAACAACGTTGCCGCTTTGAACTGATTTTAATTTTGTTCGTACAAAAGCAGAACCCTTACCAGGCTTGACATGTAGAAATTCTACAACACGCCAAACTTGTCCATCCAATTCGATGGTAGTACCTGTGCGAAAATCGTTACTGGAAATCATTCCTGTATTACATCCCCCAAGGATCATAAACCTGCAAGAGTGCTATGCAAAAATTCTTATCAAATCAGAACAAACTTTTCTTAATTCTATCGATTGTAATTTTACAGGTTTTTCTTTTAAAACCTATTCAAGTATTAGCTGATTTACCTACTGGAAATGCAGTAAAAGACCCTAATGCAATCCTCAGAAACGCACTCCCTATCAAGCAAGTTGAGTTACAAGAAATTCAACACAAATTGGAAGAAACTAGTGACCTTGTAAGAGGGGGAAGATGGCCCGCTCTTACGAAAACTGTTACAAAATGTCAATCTTTGCAAAAAAAATACCAAAGTAAAATTATTCAAGAATTACCAAAAGATAAAAAGAAGATTGCTGAAAAAACATTTTTAGAACTCAAAGAAAATTTTGATAGCCTTCAAGATTACTCTAAATCAAAGGATAAATACTCGTTTATAGCGACTCGAAGAAATGCTTTAGATAAAATAGGAGGATTAGAAGAATATTTTCTGCCAAAAGAATTTCCATACTCTATTCCCCAGGAATTTGATAATTTACCAAGATTACTGGGCAGAGCAAAAGTCAATATAAAAACTTCCAAAGGAGATATGCAAGCAATTGTGGATGGATTTAACGCCCCACTTACAGCAGGAGCATTTATTGATTTATCTTCAAAAAACTTCTACAAAGATTTACCCATTAACAGAGCAGAAGAATTTTTTGTACTGCAAACAGGTGATCCGATTGGTGATGATATTGGTTACATAGATCCTGAAACAAACGAAGAACGTCACGTTCCCTTAGAAATAAGAATTCCTGATGAACAAGATACTTTTTACAATCAAACTTTTGAAGATTTAGGTCTTTACACAGAGACGCCAACATTACCTTTTGCAACACTTGGAACTCTAGGATGGTCCCATTCGAATGCCGCAGTTAATGATGGGTCATCGCAATTTTTCTTCTTTTTATATGAAGCAGAATTAAATCCAGCGGGTCGTAATTTAATTGACGGGAGGAATGCTGCCTTTGGTTATGTTGTAGATGGATTTGATGTATTAGAAGAGCTTACTAAAGATGACACAATAATTTCGATTAATGTTTTAGAAGGGATTGAAAACCTTAAATTAAATGCGTAAAGAAATATTAGAAGATATAGGGGAAAAAGAATTAATAAATAGGCTAGGAAAATTTATGCCTAAAAATCAAGTTTCAGATGATTGCGCTTTAATCAAACCTAAAAATGAAAATTTACTTGTTAATACTGATTCTTTAGTAGAAAATGTTCATTTCAATGACATTAGTATTTGTCCTCAAGACCTTGGGTGGAAAGCAGTTGTAAGCAACATCTCTGACTTATTATCTAGTGGAAGCAAGAAAACTATTGGTATTACAATAAGCCTAGTTCTACCTGTTAGAACTGAGTGGATTTGGGTTGAAGAAGTATACAAAGGAATAAATAAAGCATTAAAAGAATATGGCGGATTGATTCTAGGGGGAGATTGCTCAAAGGGGAATGAAAAAATTATTTCAATTACGGCCTTTGGAATTCAAGGTGAGCTTGAATTAAGAAGAAACGCATGTAAACCAGGAGATATAATCTTAACTACAGGAATTCATGGTCTTAGCAAACTGGGATTTTTGATACAAAATAAAATTAATTTCGAAAATGAATTTTCTCTTAATGAAAGATTAATCATTAAGTCTATTGAACACTTTTGTCGGCCTAGAGTTTACCCAAATTTTCTAAATAATCTCCTCAAAACTCGCTCTAATAAAAATATAAGGAGAATCGGATGTACTGATAGCAGTGATGGCCTATTTCAAGCCTTACAAGATTTAGCAATAGCTAGCAACTGCAAAGCGATCATAAACTATGAGAAAATACCTAAAGATAAGGATTGGCCTGAAGGAGATAAATGGGACGAATACTATTTTTTTGGAGGAGAAGATTATGAATTAATATTCTCATTGCCCAAAAAATGGGCAGAAAATTTATCTAAACTTGATAAAGATATTAATGAAATTGGTTTTTTTACTGATGGTGAACCATCAATAGAATTGAAAGATAATAAAAAAAACAAATTATTTAATAACACACCTTTCAAACACTTTTAATTACTCCCAATTTTTAGCAACAATCTCTGCTAAATCTACAACTCTCTGACTATAACCCCATTCATTGTCATACCATGCAAGCACCTTTACAAGGTTATCTCCGATACACATAGTAAGATCACTATCTACAATTGATGATTCATTGGTACCAGCATAATCGCTTGATACTAATGGTTCATCTCCGTACTTAATAATGCCTTTCATTGTACTTATAGAAGCTTCCTTGAGAGCATTATTGACTTCTTCAGCTGTGACAGATTTAGAAGATTCAAAAACAAAATCTACTGCTGAAACGTTAGGAGTTGGAACTCTCATTGCAATTCCAGTTAATTTGCCTTTCATTTCTGGGTATACAAGAGCAACTGCTTTTGCAGCTCCTGTAGAAGTAGGAACGATGTTTGTAGCCGCGGCTCTAGCCCTTCTTAGATCTCTATGACTATTATCTAAAATTCTTTGATCACCTGTATAACTATGAATTGTTGTCATCAAACCTTTATTAATTCCAAAAGTTTGATCTAAAACTTTGACTACTGGAGCTAAACAGTTGGTTGTACAACTAGCATTACTCAAAATATCGAAATCTTTATGTTTATATGTATCAGCATTAACTCCAACTACATAAGTACCAACACCATCGCCTTTACCAGGAGCAGTTAAGATAACTTTTTTTGCTCCTACCTCTAAGTGCTTACTTGCACCTACGTCTGTATTAAATACTCCAGTAGATTCGATAACCAAATCTACACCCCATTCTTTCCAAGGGAGATTTAGTGGATTTCTATCCGAGAAACATTTAATTGTCTTGTTATTAATTACAAAAGTATCATCAGTATATTGAATATCAACACCATCAAGTTGACCAAGGACTGAGTCATATTTTAATAAATGAGCATTAGTCTTAGGATCTGATGTAACGTTAATTCCGACAACTTCAATATTGGTGTAAGCCCCTCTACTAAGCCAACAACGCATAAAGTTTCGACCAATTCTGCCAAAGCCGTTAATTGCAACACGCAAAGTCATAACTAATAATTTCTAATTGATTAACCTAAGTTGCTGATCATACTGAATTTTGTGCAATAACGTAAGGTTTTTTTGCTTTATTAAGCAAATAAGTCTAGTTTTGTATTAATTCAAGAAAAAAAAACATTTTTTTTTAAGAAAAATTAGCAAAATTTTACCTAGAAGTTATTTTGATTTAAGTAAAAGATAAACATTGGATAAAAAATTACTTTTGAAAAGTCATTTTCATTTTATTGGGATCGGAGGTATTGGGATGTCAGCATTAGCAATGGGTTTACTTAAAAAAGGTTGTTCAGTTTCAGGATCTGATTTAGTTAAAAACGATGAAACTAATAAATTGGAGAAACTAGGTGCAGTAATCTTTACTTCTCAAGTTCGACAAAATATTGAATTTGTTACTTCAAAATTTGCCAACAGATTGATTAATTTTGTTGTAAGCTCTGCGATCAAGCCAAAAAATGAAGAATTTTCGTATTGCAAAGAAAAACATTTATCAATAAAACATCGTTCAGAGATACTTGCAATGCTAATGCGCACTTATACTGCATTGGCGATAGCAGGCAGCCACGGAAAAACATCAACTAGTACATTTCTTTCTACGATACTTGAGTTATGTACACGTAATTCTTCTTCAATAACTGGAGGAATAATTCCTATTTACAACTCTAATTGTCATTTAGAAAATACAAAATACTTAGTAGCTGAAGTTGATGAATCTGATGGGACTATTGACAAATATAAATCTGATATTGGAATAATCAATAACATTGATTTTGATCATTGCGATCACTTTTCTAATTTAAGTGAAGTTATATCTTCATTTAAAAGTTTCGCTAAAAACTCTAAAAAATTATTACTTAATTTTGATTGTGAAACCTCAAGAAAAAATTTTTATTCTAATTTTAAGTGGTCAAACTCTACGGTTAAAAACGTAGCATATGCAATAATTCCGACTGAAATTAATTCAAAGTATACAATTGGAAAATATTATGAAAATGGAAATTTTATCAGTAATTTAAATATTCCAATTCCAGGACTCCACAATCTATCCAATATCACCGCAGCAATAGCAGCTTCCAGAATGATAGGAGTAGATTTTATAGAAATTAAGAAAAATTTAAAATATTTGAAACTGCCAAAAAAAAGATTTGAATTTAGAGGCCAAATAGATGAAAGAAGTTTATATGATGATTATGCACATCACCCAAACGAAATAAAAGAGACGATTAAATTAGGAAGATTATTTATTAACCAAAAAAATAATAATGAATTTCAAAAAAATAGATTAATTGCTTTATTTCAACCTCATAGATATTCTCGAGTAAAGCAATTTAATAAAGAATTCGCTGAAGAATTATCAAAAGCAGATGTTATTTATGTAACAAGTATTTATGGAGCAGGAGAAAGAAACGAAGATAAAATTACTTCAAAAATTATTACTGATTTGATTTATAAAAAAAATAAAAATGTTAGTTACATAGATAATTATTATGAAATTACGAAGAATTTTTACGAATTAACTCAAAAAGGGGATTTAATTTTGAATATGGGAGCTGGTGATTGTCATAATTTCTGGTCAATTTTAAATGAAAAAAATAATTAAAATAAATAACTAATTTATGAATAAAAAAATTTTTTCTGAAAACTGTAATTTAAGTAGTTATACAACTATAAAAGTAGGAGGAGTAGCTGAATATTTTGCTGAGCCAAGAAGCGTTGAAGAGCTTTCATATCTTATAAAATGGGCTAATTTAAATAAACAAAGATGTCAAATAATTGGCGCAGGTTCAAATCTTTTAATAAATAATATTTTCATAAAAGGCTTAGTTATTTGTACAAAAAAATTGAAATCACTAAAAATAGAACCATATTCAGGAATTATTGAAGCGGAAGCAGGTGTAATGCTCCCAACATTATCTAATTCTCTTGCTAAAAATGGATTACAAGGAGGGGAATGGGCTGTCGGAATTCCAGGAACATTAGGAGGAGCAATTTATATGAATGCTGGCACGGGTAATTTATCGCTAGCAAAAAATCTTATTTCTGTAAAAGTTATTAATAATAAAACTCTTGAAAAACTTGAAATTGAAAAAAAAGATATCAATTTTGAGTATAGATTTAGCTCTTTTCAAAGAAATGATTTAACAATTATTAGTGCAAGGTTACATTTTGAACCTAATGGAAATCTAGAAAAATTAATTCAAACAACCAAAAATAACCTTAAATTAAAAACAGAAACACAACCATATCATCAACCAAGTTTTGGTAGTGTTTTTAAAAATCCTGAAAATAATTATGCAGCAAAATTAATTGATGATATGGGTTTAAAGGGATTTAAAATTGGCGGTGCTGAAATTTCTACAATGCATTCAAATTTTATAATTAACACTTCTTCAGCAAGTTCAAAAGATATTTATGAATTAATAACAGTAATTCAACAAAAAGTACTACAAAACAAGGGGATTTTTTTGCAACCGGAAGTAAGAATGATTGGTTTTGACTATCCTAACTAAAGAAACGTTTTTACAAAATGGCGGGTTTTGGACTTCCTAACTTTGGACAACTAACAGAAGCTTTTAAGAAAGCTAAACAAATTCAGCAAGATGCTCAAAAATTACAAGATGAACTTGAAAATATGGAGATTGAAGGCAAAAGTGATGATGAGATGATAAAAGTTTGGATTAGTGGAAACCAACTTCCTTTAAAGGTAGAAGTACAAGAAAATATCTTAAATGCAAATAAAGAACTAATAGAGCAAAATATTCTACAAGCTATCCAAAAAGCTCATGAATTATCAACTACAACTATGAAAGAAAGGATGAATGATTTGACGGGTGGATTAAATCTCAATCTTCCTGGTTTTGATAATAGTGACTCTTAGAAGACTCAATCATTTCTTTATAAAAAGAATATCTTTCGAAAGATTTATTTAAATTACATCCCTCATCGTTTAAATGTAAGCAGTTACGAAATTTACACTTAATTCCTTCTTCGACTACCTGTTTATATATTTCTGAATAAAGATTTGGTAACAATTTAATATCAACCTCTAGAGGTTGCATATTAAAACCAGGAGTATCCACAATGTAACTTTGATTCGACATAGAAAATAACTCAACGTTTCGAGTAGTATTTTTTCCTCTCTTAATTTTATTAGAAACTGGAGAAGTACTATTTTGAAGACCTGGAATAATCATATTTAGCAAAGTAGTTTTGCCAACTCCGGATGGACCCATAAAAATTGAACATTCTTTTTGCTTTACCTCGACTAATAAATTTTTAAAGCAATCAGATTTCTGTAAATTTAAAGTTATTACTTGGTAACCCCATTTCTCAAATTTATCAAGTAGATATAATCTTCTTTTATCAGAAATTAAATCACACTTTGTCAAAACTAATGAGACTTCAACTCCCATTGATTCTGCTGATATCAAAAACCTATTAAGTTGAGATAAATTTAACTCTGGTTCTTCAACGGAAAAAGTAACATAT
>CACNCF010000005.1 GCA_902618795.1 uncultured Prochlorococcus sp. | reverse complement strand
TAATGATGCAAAAGCTGAAAAAAGTTTCTATCTAATTAAAGCTCCTTATGGAGGAAAGATAACTGCAAAATATGCTGAGATAGGATCTTATGTCACACCAAGTACAAACTTAAGTTCAGACCCTAAAACCAAAAACTTTATTTTTGAACTATCAGAGGGCCTAGAAATTGTTGCTAAAGTTCCTGAGAGTGACATTGGCAGAATAAAAATAGGTCAAGAAGCCTCAGTAAGAATTGAGGCTTACCCCTCAAAAAAATATAGTGCCATAGTTAAAAAAATAGCTACAAGAGCTGTAAAAGATAATAATGTTACCTCATTCGAAGTAACTTTAAATTTTAGAGATATTTCTGAAGAAATCAAAATTGGAATGACTGCAGATCTTGAATTTAGAGTCGATGGTAATGAAGAAAAAATCCTAGTTCCAACAGTTTCTATTGTCACAGAAAAAGGTGAAAAAGGAATTTTGAAAGTTGATAAAAACAATTCTCCCAAATTTGAAAAAATCGAAATTGGTATTAGTAGTGGAAATAAAACTTCAGTCATTGATGGATTAGAACCTGGAGAGCAAATCTTTATTGATATTCCACCTTGGGCTAAGAAGAGAAAATGAGTTTAAAATCTGAAAACTCTAAAAAACCAATTTTACTTTTAGTCGATGGCCACTCACTTGCTTTTAGAAGCTTCTATGCATTTAGTAAAGGGATTGATGGAGGTTTAACCACTAAAGAGGGATTTCCAACAAGTGTCACTTATGGATTTCTAAAAAGTCTTCTAGATAATTGTAAAAATATTAGTCCTGAAGGTGTTTGTATTACGTTTGATACCGAAAAACCAACTTTCAGACATGAATTAGATCCAAATTATAAGGCCAATAGAGATGTAGCACCAGATGTTTTTTTTCAGGATATTGAACAACTAGAAATCATTCTAGAAGAAAGCCTTAATTTACCAATTTTCAAATCTCCAGGATACGAAGCAGATGATCTCCTAGGCACAATTGCTAATGATGCTTCTTCTAAAGGATGGTGCGTGAATATTCTTTCTGGAGATAGGGACTTATTTCAATTAGTAGATGATCAAAAAGACATTTATGTACTTTATATGGGTGGTGGTCCATATGCGAAAAGTGGTAATCCTACTCTAATGAATGAAAATGGAGTAAAAGAAAAATTAGGTGTTTCGCCAGAAAGAGTAGTTGATCTTAAAGCCCTAACTGGTGATAGTTCTGATAATATTCCGGGTATTAAAGGGGTAGGTCCAAAAACTGCAATTAATCTACTAAAAGAAAACGACACTCTTGATGGGATTTATCAGGCTTTGGACAAGATTCAGCAGAACAATGATAAAAAATATAAAGGATTCATCAAAGGTTCAGTTATAGAAAAGCTCAGAAACGATAAACATAATGCTTTTCTTTCCAGGGATTTAGCAAAAATAAATACTGAGGTGCCTTTAATTTTAAGTAACGGTTATGAATTAAAAAATATAAATCAAGAACGACTTTCAGAGTCACTGAAAAAATTAGAATTATCAACACTACTTAGACAAATTGATATTTTCAATTCAACTTTCAGTAAAGGTGGTTTTGACAAAAATAATGTAGCTAAAGAGGAGGAGGCACTAAAAGTCGCTAGCAATAATGAATTAGAAAATAGTGAAAATAAAATCCCTAAAATCAACGTAACTGTTGTAAATGATTTCGAATTACTTGATAAATTAATTCAAAGATTAGACAAAACTAATCAAATAGTTTCTTTAGATACAGAGACCAATAGTTTGAATCCAATCGATGCGGAACTTGTTGGGATAGGGTTATGTCTTGGAGAAGAAAATGATGATTTATTTTATATACCTCTTGGTCATCAAACAAAAAAGGAGACCTCTAATCAATTATCAATTGAAGATGTTTTCTCAAAGCTAAGAAATTGGATAGAAGATCCAAAAAAAGAAAAGGCACTCCAAAATTCTAAATTTGATAGGCAAATATTTTTTAATCATGGACTTGATCTTAAAGGCGTAACCTTTGACACCTTGTTAGCAGACTACCTTCTTAATAATCACGAGAAACATGGGTTAAGTGAAATTAGTTTTAGATTATTTGGATTTAAGCCTCCTTCATTTAAGGAGACAGTTGGGAAAAATAAAGATTTTTCATTTGTTGATATTGATGAAGCAAGTATTTACTGCGGTTATGATGTTTTTCTAACTTTTAAGATTGTCAAAATTTTTAAAGAAAGTTTTTCAAAGGAAAAAGATGAATTAATCAAATTGTTCGAAGAAATCGAGCTGCCTTTAGAGCCTGTATTGTCCCAAATGGAAATGAATGGCATTACCATCGACATCCCTTACTTGGATAAACTCTCAAAAGAATTAAAAAGTACCTTAGAAGATATTGAAAGTAAAGTTTATGAGTTAGCAGAGGAGAGTTTCAATCTATCTTCACCAAAACAACTTGGTGAGATCTTGTTTGAAAAATTAAATTTGGATAAGAAAAAATCACGGAAAACAAAAACAGGATGGAGTACAGATGCAGTAGTTCTGGAAAGATTAGTTGACGAACATGAAATAATCCAACATTTAATAAAACATAGAACTCTTAGCAAATTACTTAGCACCTATATTGATGCTCTTCCAAATCTTATTAACGAAAAGACAGGAAGAGTTCATACAAACTTTAATCAAGCTGCTACAGCGACTGGGAGACTAAGTAGTAGCAATCCTAATCTTCAAAATATCCCGGTTAGGACTGAATTTAGTAAGAGAATCAGAAAAGCGTTTTTGCCTGAAAAAAATTGGAAACTTTTATCAGCTGATTATTCTCAGATCGAATTAAGAATACTCGCTCACTTAGCAGATGAAGAAATACTAATAAATGCATTTCATAAAAATGATGACATTCATTCTTTGACTGCAAGATTAATTTTTGAGAAAGAAGAAATTTCTTCTGATGAGAGGAGAGTTGGGAAAACAATAAATTTCGGAGTTATCTATGGTATGGGAATTAAAAAGTTTGCACGTTCTACAGGAGTAAGTACTCCAGAAGCAAAAGAATTCCTAATAAAATACAAAGAAAGATATTCAAAAATTTTCAAATTTCTTGAACTTCAAGAAAGGCTTGCTTTATCAAAAGGTTATGTAAAAACAATTTTTGGTAGAAAGAGAGAATTTAAGTTTGATAAAAATGGACTTGGAAGACTAATAGGAAAAGATCCTTACGAAATTGACTTGCAGTCCGCAAGAAGAGCTGGCATGGAAGCACAGTCACTAAGAGCCGCAGCCAATGCCCCAATTCAGGGTTCAAGTGCAGATATTATTAAAATTGCAATGGTTCAACTAAATAAAAAATTCATAGAAATGAATGTTCCCGCAAAAATGCTTTTACAAGTACACGATGAATTATTGTTTGAAGTTGAACCAGATTCTTTGGAAATTACGACGAAATTAGTGAAGAAGACTATGGAAGATTGTGTAAAATTGAATGTGCCTCTTTTAGTTGATATTGGAATTGGAGACAATTGGATGGAGACAAAATGAACCTTATGAAATACTTATTTTGAGATGATCAAACTTTTTAATACTTTAAGCAAAAAAGTTGAGGTTTTTAAGCCTATTGATGATGTAGTAAAAATTTATTGTTGTGGGGTAACTGTTTATGATTTATGTCATCTTGGTCATGCCAGAAGTTATATAGCTTGGGATGTATTGAGAAGATTTTTAATTTTCAGTGATTTCAAAGTGAAGTATGTTCAAAATTTTACAGATATTGATGACAAGATCTTAAAAAGAGCGAAAGAAGAGAGCAGTTCAATGAAGGAAGTATCTGAAAAGAATATCATTGAATTTCATAAAGATATGGATTCTTTAGGGATAATGCGTCCGGATAGCATGCCAAGAGCAACGAATCATATATGCAATATCTGCTCCTTCATAACAATCCTTGAGGACAAAGGGTATGCATACTCTAGGGATGGAGATGTTTATTATTCTGTTTTTAAAAATAAAAATTATGGAAAGCTAAGTAATCAAAATATACAAGAACAAAATATCAATCAGCAAGGAAGAATGGCTAATGATGAAAATAGTAAAAAACTTAATCCGCAAGATTTTGCACTATGGAAAAAAGCCAAAGATGATGAACCATTTTTTGATTCGCCATGGGGTAAAGGTAGGCCAGGATGGCATATTGAATGTTCAGCGATGGTTAAAGATGAATTAGGAGATACTATTGATATCCATTTAGGTGGTTCTGATTTGATTTTTCCACATCATGAGAATGAAATAGCCCAATCAGAAGCAGCCAATGGCAAAAAGCTAGCGAACTATTGGTTACACAATGGGATGGTCAATGTAAATGGACAAAAGATGAGTAAATCCCTTAAAAATTTTAAAACTATCAGAGAACTAATTAAGTCAGGTATAAGCCCTATGACTTTGCGATATTTTGTTATGACTGTGAATTATAGAAAACCACTTGATTTTACTGAAGAAGCTTTAAGGAGTGCTTCAGAAGCTTGGAAAAACATTAATGTAGCCCTTTCTTTTTTGGACCTTACAAAAGATGCTTTTAAATCTATTGATAAGAATGAATCTATCGAAGACCAATATAAAGAGAAAATAAGCTTTGAATTATCTCAAAAAAAGCTTAAATTTTCTGAGGCTCTTGGAAATGACCTTAATACAGCAGGTGCTATTGCAATTATTTACGATTTAGCAAAACCATTAAAAAACTTTTTAAACCAATTTCAAAGGGTAGAAGGTTTTAAAATAGACCTAAATGAAAAATTCTTTCTACTTGAGAATTTTAAAACTCTTGAAAAGTTGACTGAGGTACTTGGTCTAAAAAAAGAGATTTTAGTAAAAGAAAGTAAAATAAAAGAAGAAGAAATATCAATGCTTATTAATGAAAGATTGAAAGCGAAAAAGGAAAAGAATTATACGAAGGCCGATGAAATTAGGAATTTGTTAAAAGAAAAAGGTATTGAACTTATTGATCAATCAAAGGAAATAACAACATGGATAAGGGTCTAAATTTTAAGAAAAAAACCAATTTGAAATTTTTGTTTTTTAAATACACCTTTAAATGGGAAGATATTAGAAATATCAGAGAAAATTGAAATACATTACTGTGCTCGGTTCTACTGGTTCAATAGGGACTCAAACTCTCGAAATAGCTAGTGAGCAGCCTGATAAGTTTAAAGCCGTAGCTCTTTCTGCAGGAAGAAATATTAATTTATTAACTGAACAAGTTAAAACACATAAACCAGAGGTAGTTGCAATTGAGGATGAAAATCTTATAGAAGATTTAAAAGATAATATTAATAACTTAGATTTGGATGATGCTCCCTTGGTTTTAGGTGGAAAGCAGGGGATTAACGCAGTTGCAGCATGGGATAAGGCAGATACTGTGGTAACAGGGATAGTAGGCTGTGCAGGCTTAATTCCAACAATGTCAGCAATTAATGCGGGGAAAAATATTGCACTTGCTAACAAAGAAACTTTAATTGCGGCAGGACCAATTGTTATTCCTGCATTGAAGAAAAATAATAGTAGGCTTTTACCTGCTGATTCAGAACACTCTGCTATCTTTCAATGTTTACAAGGATTACCTAATTATGAAAATGCAGATTTTTCAACAGGAGAGATGCCTAAGGGTTTAAGAGCCATACATTTAACAGCTTCTGGTGGTGCTTTCAGAGATTGGACCGTTGAGGATTTAAAGCATGTCACAGTGGAAGATGCGACTTCACATCCTAATTGGGATATGGGAAAAAAAATAACTGTAGATTCTGCAACTCTTATGAATAAAGGATTAGAAGTTATAGAAGCTCATTATTTATTTGGGACCTCTTACGAAAATATCGAAATAGTTATCCACCCTCAAAGTATTATTCATTCAATGATTGAGATGGAAGATTCTTCAGTATTAGCTCAATTAGGTTGGCCAGATATGAAACTACCCATTTTATATGCGATGAGTTGGCCTGAAAGATTTAAAACAAATTGGAAAAGATTAAACCTAAGTGAAATTGGAAAATTAACTTTTAAAGAGCCAGACGAGTTTAAATATCCATGCATGGGACTTGCCTATGCTGCAGGAAAATCTTCTGGGACTATGCCTGCAGTCTTAAATGCTGCTAATGAAATGGCTGTTGAACAATTCCTCAAAGAAAAAATTTCTTTTCAAGAAATTCCAACATTTATAAGTAAAGCTTGTGAATCACATATGAAGAATTTGAATTTGAGTCCCGAATTGGAGGATATTCTTGAAGTAGACAATTGGGCCAGATTTTTTGTTGAGCAAGAAATTAAAAAAGGGAAAAAATACGTAAGTATTGGATAAAAGTGAATATAAAAAAACATCTTCTACTATGCGCAACACCAACAAAACAGAAATGCTTTAAAGGCAATGAAGGTCAAAAAACATGGGAATGTCTGAAAAAGACTTTAAAAAAATTTGAGAATGATCCCTCTACAAAAAACGTTCATATATTAAGATCAAAAGCTGACTGTTTAAGGATATGTAAGAATGGCCCAATTCTTCTTATTTGGCCTGATGGTATTTGGTATGAGAAAGTTTCTCCAGAAAAAATTTCTGAAATTTTTACCTCACATATTATTAACGGTAAGCCAATAGAGAAATGGATTTTCAAAAAAACACCATTTTTAAATAGTCCTAGATACTCATAAACCAGTTCTTTACGACTTCGTCTGACCAGCAGCCATTAATCGAATGAAAACCATTATGACCTCCTTTTTCAGTTATAAAAATAGTGAATTTATCAATAGATTCTTTTCTTAAATTCAAAGTATCCTTATATGGAACCCAGGGATCATCCTTGGCATGAATAAAAAGCATTGGAGGTAATTTTTCTATTGAGTTTTGGATTCTAAATATTGGAGAAGCTTTAATATAATAATCCTCTAAAGAATTAAATCCCCAACTAGGAGCTGTAAATTTCTGATCAAATTCTCTTATACTTTTTAAATTTCTAATTTTTATTCTTAATTTCTCGTTATCAAGGAGTTTGCCTTCATCATTAAATCCCTCCCATAACTGATTTTTTAAGCGGTGAAGTAACCATTTTTGGTAGAGAGAATTTCTAGGTTTTTCAATACAGAGACTGCATGAAGATAAATCTAAAGGGGTACTCACGCAGGCAAGGCCATCTAAAAGTTTTTCTCCTTTGTTTTCATCGTAATCTAGGCAGGCATTCAAAAGAATTGTTCCGCCTAAAGATAATCCAACTCCGTAAATTGGAAGATTATTATTCCTTTTCATAAGATCTTTGAACTCTGAATTAATCAATTTTTTAAAATAATTAATTGCTGAAATAACATCACTGGAGCATCTAGCACAATAATTTCCTTTAGCTAAATATCTCGCTGATCCAGATCCTCTTAGATTTAATTTAAGAACTCCAAAACCATTATTTGTTAATTTCCTAGATATTCTTCTCAAACCAAACCGTTTAGTTGAGCCCCCTAAACCATGCGTAACGATTACAAAACCCCTAAGTGAGTTTACATTTTCAGGTAATTCTAAAAAACCTAAAAGATAATCACATTCAAATTTTTTAGAAAGAATTTTATTAATCGGAAAGAATATTTTTTTATTTTTTTCTGATTTACCAAAATCAATAACAAAAGTATCTCTCAAAGTTTGTAAGTCGCCACCTATCCAAGGTAAGACTTCTCGAAATGGCTTATTTTTTACGTAATCTGAAAAACTAAAAGATATACTATTATTTCTCCCCAACTCCAAGATCCTTTAATTCTCCAATCAAATCATTCAGTACCTTTTTTGCATCACCAAAGACCATTGAGGTATTTGGAAGATCAAATAAATCATTTTTTATTCCTGAGTAACCTGCACTCATACCACGTTTAATTACAAATACCGTTCTTGCTTCCTGCACATCAAGAACTGGCATGCCATATAAAGGAGAAGAGCTATCATTTTTAGCTTGAGGATTAACCACATCATTTGCTCCTAAAACTAAAACAACATCCGTTGCTGGAAAATCAGGATTTACAACGTCCATCTCTTTAAGTTGTTCGTAAGGAACATCTGCTTCTGCTAAAAGTACATTCATATGTCCAGGCATCCTCCCTGCTACGGGATGAATTGCATAAACAACTTCAATACCATTTTGCTCTAGTTTTTTTGTCACTTCCCTTAAAGTATGTTGAGCTTGAGCTACTGCCAGACCATAACCAGGAACAATAATTACCTTGTTGGCTGCCTCTAAAGTCAATGCGCATTCTTCAACACTGCAAGAAGTTATGTTTGTATATTCTCCTGAACCAGAAGAGGCTGTACTTTGTGCAGATAAAGATCCTCCAAAAAGAACTGAGACCAATGATCTATTCATACCCTTGCACATTACTTGAGTAAGTATTAGACCTGCCGCTCCAACCATTGCGCCTGCTACTATCAAAAGCTGACTATCTACAACGAAACCTGCTGCTGCTGCTGCAATCCCTGAATAGCTATTTAATAAAGATATAACGACTGGCATATCCGCTCCACCAATTGGCAAAGTAACTCCAATACCTAATAAAGAAGAAACTATAACTAAAAGCCAAATAGAACTTGTATTGCCGTTTATTAAATCAAAAAAGGCTATCAAGGAAGCAACTGCAAAAACAATATTTACAAAATGTCTAACTTTGCTCTGGGTCCATCCTGGAGTTGATAACCAACCCTGTAACTTTGCCATCGCCACAATTGAACCTGTGAAAGTTATGGCACCAACAAATATAGAAACAGATATTGAAACTTCGTTAATAAGTGACTTAAAAAAATCAAAATTTTCTTGGCCACTAGATATAGGAAAAATAGCTACTCCTAAGGCCACTAAAAGTGATGACATTCCTCCACAACCATTGAACAATGCCACTGTTTCAGGCATGGAGGTCATAGGTACTTTTTTTGCAAGAATTGCTCCGAATAAACTACCTATGATTGATCCAATTATTATCCAAATCCAAGACTGAATAGCAATTCCAGAAGTACCTAAATAATAAGAAAGTAATCCTATTACTGATAGCGACATTGCAAATGCAGCTAATCTATTGGCATCCCTTGCTGACTTTACTTTTGACAACCCTTTTATTCCTAACGCAAGTAAAAGTACTGCTAGAAGGTCAATAACGAATTTAATAACTACAGGTAGATTCATGTTAAAAATTACTTCTTATTTGATGGTTTACGACTAAACATCGCAAGCATTCGATCAGTTACAAAGAAACCGCCTACAACGTTGAAAAGAGCAAATCCAAGAGAAACTGAACCAATGATTAAAAGTGGTACGTTACCTTCTGCCTTTACAATTAAAGTTAAGGCTGCAAGCATTGTTATTCCTGAAATTGCATTTGCTCCACTCATTAGAGGTGTGTGCAGGGTAGGAGGAACTTTTCCAATTAACTCGAGGCCTAATAAACTACCAAGTAAAAGAACCCAAAGAAGACTTATAAAAGACATAATTTTAAATCCTCAATTTTCAAAAACTTTATTTTGAAGAACAACTCCTTCATCGCTTAATAAACATCCAGAAATGAGTTCATCCTCTTTATCTAATTTAATTACACCATCTTTTATAAATGGTGTAATCAAAGATGTTAAGTTCTTAGCATAAAGTGAACTTGCATCATAAGGTACTGAAGAGGGTAATTCGCCCGCTCCAATAAGTTTTACCCCATCTTTGATGATAGTTTCATTTGATTTTGTTCCTACGCAGTTCCCTCCCTGAGAAACTGCTAAATCAATAATTACTGCACCAGGTCTCATTTTTTCAATCATGGGAGAGTCTATTAAAACAGGGGCCTTTTTACCTAGAACTTGCGCAGTACATATAGCAACATCAGCTTCAGATAAATATTTAGTTAAAGTAACTTTCTGTTTTGAAAGGAATTCGGGTGTTACAGCTTTTGCATAACCTCCAGCTTCTCCAGGTTTTTCATCCACTTCAGGAAGTTCTATAAATCTTGCTCCGAGGGACTCGACTTGTTCTTTAACAGCAGGTCTAATATCAGATACAAATACTATTGCACCAAGTCTTTTTGCTGTCGCAACTGCCTGCAATCCTGCAACGCCACCACCAAGAACCACTACTTTGGCAGGTTGAACTGTGCCTGCTGCAGTCATAAGCATGGGGAAATATCTATCTAACTCACTTGCAGCTAAAAGAACTGCTTTATATCCAGCGATATTGGCCTGTGAAGAAAGAACATCAGAAGATTGCGCTCTACTAATCCTCGGAAGCAATTCTAGTGATAAAGCTGAAATCTTATTACTATTTATAATCTTGAGGAGCTCCTTATTACCATATGGGTTAAGAAGACCAAGAAGAACTGCACCTTTCTTTAATTTAGTTAAATTATCCTCTGATGGAGTTTGAACACAAAATATTAGGTCAGCTTCACCCCAAATTTTTTGATCTAAGTTACTTATTATTGTTCCACCCGATTCTTCATATGACAAGTCATTGAATCCTGATAATTTACCCGCTGAACTTTCAATATAAACATCACATCCAAGGCTTTTTAATTTCTTTACCGCTTCTGGAGTAGCTGAAACTCTCCTTTCACCAGAGTTTGTTTCGGAAGGAATAAGTATCTTTGTCAATTTATTTATTTTTTTAAACATACTAAATATAAATTGAAGAAAGTCAAAAGTCTTGGATTTTTGTTAAAAATATATTTTCTTTTCTATAAAAAATAGCTATCTAGAATATATAGGTACTAAATATTCCAATGAGTATAAAAGCAATCGAATGTCCCGATGGAGTATGTCACAGTCATCATGGTGGTCATGCTGTTCCAAGGCAAGCTATGCAGAAAAATCTAGAAAAGCACGGTAAGGACTGGTGCGAAAAATTAGCAGAGAGAATTTATGAAATGTCGGTTGATACTTATTCACAGACAGTCATGCCTAGTCTCCACTCAGCAGGTTGGCAAAGAAGACATTTAGATTGGGAATTTAAGCTCGCAGAAAATGATTCTGAACCTGATGAAGCTCTTGTTGAAGGAATTATTAATGCCACAGAAAGCTTTCTAAGGAGTAGTGAGGTGCATCGATTATTTATTCAGGAATTAGTCCAGGGAACATTTGAGGAAGCGAATGACAAAAAAATAATTTCTAAAGCAATAAAATCTATCATTGAAGAAGAAATTGTTTGTTCACTAAGAGAAAAGAAAGAAACTCTTTTAAAAAAAATATCCGCAAAATTAATATCAGAAGAAAAAGTTAGCGAGGAACTTGCAATAAATTCAGCCAAAGAAGGTTTTGAGGAAGTTGAAAGGCTACTTGCAAATCATAGCGAAGCAGTTTAACCCTATTTCTTTATATTTTCTTTATATTCCATTTAAAAATTGGCTCAAATATAAATTAAAGATTAAATTATTGTTTGGAAGTACAAAGTTGTAACTTATTAGACAATACATAAGTTCTCTGGTGTGTTTATCTATATACAACTTAAATCTTTGAATGGACAATTTCATTAGAAAAAGGATCGACATAGCGACCTGTTGGGCAACTAACAGAATTTCTGCAATGGACACTTTAGAAAGGTATGAAGACAGTTATGCAATCGCAGAAGAATTTAGAGAGTGGATATTACATATTGGAGAAAAGAACGAAAATTTAAAAGATTCTGTTTTAAACTTCCCAAAGGAATTAAAAAAGTTATTAGATCAAAAAGTCAACGATTGAGTAATAAATCTATCGAGTGAAATCCGCCCTACATTAATTGGGTTTGTTTATTATTATAAGTAGTGAAATTAGCAAATAAATGGAAAATAAAGACAAAAGCTCTAACGTAGAAAATGTTGTAATTATAGGCTCGGGACCTGCAGGTTATACTGCTGCTATATATGCAGCACGAGCAAATCTTCAACCATTGCTGGTAACAGGATTTAATTCTGGTGGAATTCCTGGTGGTCAATTAATGACTACAACATTTGTTGAAAATTTTCCTGGTTTCCCAGATGGAGTGCTAGGTCCTGAATTGATGGATCTAATGAAGGCTCAGGCAGAAAGATGGGGCACTAATTTGTACGAAAGTGATGTTATCTCAATAAATACTGATTCACATCCCTTTGAATTAAAAACTTTAGAAGGAACTATAAAATCTAACTCAATTATCATTGCAACTGGAGCAAGTGCAAATAGATTAGGAGTTATAAATGAAGATAAATTCTGGAGTAAAGGCATAAGTGCTTGTGCAATATGTGATGGAGCGACCCCACAATTTAGAGACGAAGAATTAGCTGTTATTGGAGGAGGCGACTCTGCATGTGAAGAAGCAGCATATCTCACTAAGTATGGAAGCAAAGTGCATTTGATAGTTAGATCAGAAAAATTAAGAGCTAGTGCAGCAATGGTAGATAGAGTAAAAGCTAATCCAAAGATAGAAATCCATTGGAACACAAAAGTTGATAAAGCGGATGGTTCTGAATGGCTTGAAAGAATCGAGACAATTCACTCTCAAGAAGGTAAAGGTGAAATCAATATAAAAGGTCTTTTTTACGCGATAGGGCACACACCAAATACGAAGTTCTTAGGCAATAAAATTGATTTAGATAATAAAGGCTATATTGCTTGCAAATCAGGAAGGCCAGAAACATCTATTGAAGGAATCTTCGCAGCAGGTGATGTTGTTGATTCTGAGTGGAGGCAAGGAGTTACCGCTGCAGGGACTGGATGCATGGCAGCATTAGCTACTGAAAGGTGGCTAGCAGAGAAAAACTTAGCAAAAACTATAGTCAGAGAAACACCCGAACCAGAGAAAAAACTTAATTCATCAGATTTTAATGAAGAAGAAGTTAATGAAGATACTTACGATTCAAATTCTGAATGGCAAAAAGGTAGTTATGCATTAAGGAAACTTTATCACGAGAGTAAAAAGCCTATCTTAGTTATTTTTAGTTCCCCAAGTTGCGGTCCATGTCATGTTTTGAAACCTCAGTTAAAAAGAATAATTAAAGAACTTGATGGTGCAGTTCTTGGCGTTGAAATAGATATTGATAAAGATCAAGATATTGCAAAACAAGCTGGTATTAACGGCACACCAACAGTTCAACTTTTTAAAGAAAAACTATTAAAAAAACAATGGCAAGGTGTTAAACAAAGAAGTGAGTTTAAAGAAGCGATAAAAAATATTATGTAAAGTAATAATTTTTTATTTATTATTTCTCTTAGGATTATTTTTATTAGTAGTAGGTTTAGCACCACCTGCATTTCTTTCTCTATAAGTTATCCTCCCTCTAGAAAGATCATAAGGACTTATCTCAACTAACACTTTGTCTCCCGCTAATAATTTAATTCTAAATTTAGTTAATTTACCTGCAGCTCTACATAAACATTGATGTCCTTCAGGTTGTTCTAGGGTAACCAAATAAAATCCATTACCCTGCTCTTTTTCTATTACACCTGAAGTTTCAATCATTAATTAATCTTTTACTACGTTTATATTATCAGAAAAAGATTGGCCAAAATTGATTTAAGAAAAATTAAATACGGAAAAATATGAAATTCAATTCAAATTGAAAATTTAATTTCATTAATTATTTGAAGTTGTCCATAGTAAAAATTTGCTTTCGCAATTTTTTCCGAATCTTCTAATTGATCAAAAAAAACAAACCCAAGGCTTTCCCATAATGAAGATCCGCAAACATTATTCAATTCATTTTTTGCTTCTTTTGCAAAATTATCTAGTTTTCGTTCAAGGTTTTTAGATTTAGAAACAGACATAGGTCAATAATATTTAATATAGTACAAATATACTATCTGATTCTAAAATTGCAATATTAAAAAGGTAATCTCTTTTTTTCTTCAATATTAAGATCTGCTTCCATTTCCCTTAATCTTTTAAGTATTTGTTGATAATACTCTTTTATATAACTCTCTAGTGAGGTCATATCTTCTTTTTTAACTTCCAATATTTCGTAAGTTTTGCTCATGTCAGCATCTAATGATTCACCACTACTAGTTACTTCAGCAAAAGCCAATCGCTCAGCAACATTAAGAGAATCTTGGAAAAAGGAAACTACTTTTTGAGTGACACTAATAAGGAAAGGGGAAACTCTAAAAATTTTCGCTTTTTTTTCACTAAATTTTTCACATAAAGATATAACTTCATTTGAATCCCATGCTTTAGGACCTACTAGTGGCAATGATGTTCTGTAAGTTTTTGGATTATTTACTGCTGCTACAACAACTTTCGCCATATCTTGCGTATTCATATAAGCAATTTTAGTTGGAGTCCCACTCATCCACACTGCTTGACTATCCAAGATTGGGATTGCGAATTGACCAATAACTCCTTGCATAAAAGCTGCACATTTGAAGATTGTATAGTCTAAATCAGATTTTTCAAGGAGTTTTTCAGTGCAAAATTTAATGTCCATTAAAGGAACATTTCTAAACTTTTCTGTTAGGAGGATAGAAAGGAATATTACCCTTTTTACGTTTAAAGATTCGCAAGCATTGAATAAGTTAAGTTTTCCATCCCAATCAATTTCATAAATACTTTTAGGATCATCTGGCCTACTAGTCGCTGCATCAATAACTACTTCAATATCTTGCAATGCATATTCGATATCAGAAGAATTTAATAAATTACCTTTTGTTAGCTCACAACCCCATTCTTGTAGAAAGGAAGCTTTTCTTGGATTTCTTACAAAGCATCTTACTTCATGTCCCTCTTCTATAGCTTGCTTTGCTATTTGTCTACCAAGTGTCCCTGTTGCTCCTACTAAAAGAATCTTCATACTTAAGATTTACTTAACTTTAAGACCATAACTCAAATTGTGATGTATCCGTGAGAATCAGTCTCCCTGAAACTTTAATAACAAAGCACCACCAACTAATCCTATTGGTATCAGTATCCAAAAAACTGCTGCAATACTAAAAATTTCTTTAGCCATAGTAAAATTGAATGATTACTATAATTTACATTCAAAATACATTTATTTGTTAAAAATGTAGATAATTCAAATATCTTGAAAATTTTTTGAATATATGAATAATAATTTTAAAAAAAATATAAACATTCCTAATTACTGGAATTGGAATGGTTTTAAAATTTGTTGGAGTGTTACAGGCGAAGAAAATGAGATTCCAATTATCTTTCTCCATGGATTTGGAGCAAGTCGAAAACATTGGAGAAACAATTTAGAGTATTTTGCGAAAAAGAATTTTGCCTCTTATTCTTTGGATTTAATAGGATTTGGGGATTCAGATCAACCTGGGATTAGACAAATCGGAAAATTAAATAATGAGATTTGGTGTGATCAAGTGAAAGACTTTATTGCACAGGTAATAAGACCAAAAAATTCTGGGAAAGTAATTCTTATTGGCAATTCCCTTGGATCACTAGTTGCTTTAACATGTGCTGTTTCATTAGAGGATCAGATTGCAACAGTTATTGCATCGCCTTTGCCAGATCAAATTCAAGAAAATAAAAAGTCCATAACAAAAAAATCATTTAAGAAATTTCAAGATAGATTCATAACGATATTTTTTTTGTTTTTCCCTTTGGAGATTATTTTATTTTTAATAACTAAATTAGGGGTTATTAAACTTGGACTAAATTCTGCCTATTTTAAAAAAGATAATATTGATCGCGAACTAATAGATTTGGTAACAAAACCAGTTTTAAGGAGAACTTCAGCTAGATCATTAAGAGCAATGTGTATTGGAATGTCTTCTAGAGATGAAAAATTTAAAGCTTCTTACCTTTTGAGAAAACTTAGCTCCTCAAAAAAAGTTCCTTTTTTATTAATTTGGGGCGAAAAAGATAATTTCATACCTTTGTTTGTTGGTAAAAAGATTGCAAATTTCCATAGATGGGTAAAATTAAAAATAATATCCAATTCAGGGCATTGTATACATGATGAAAACCCTTCAGTATTCAATAGAGTTTCTTATGAATGGATTAGAGATTTAAAAACCTTTTAAAATATGAAACATACATTATCAGTTCTTGTAGAAGATGAATCTGGAGCCTTGAGTAGAATCTCAGGTCTCTTCGCTAGAAGGGGATTCAACATAGATAGCCTTGCAGTAGGACCTGCAGAATCTAAAGGTATTTCAAGGTTAACAATGGTAGTAGAGGGTGATGATGAAACTCTTCAACAAATGACTAAGCAACTTAATAAGTTATTTAATGTTCTGGGAGTCGTAGATTTTACTAATCTCGCAGCTGTTGAAAGGGAATTGATGTTACTAAAAGTTTCATCGAAAGAAGATACTAGGAGTAATATCCTTGATATAGTTCAGATCTTCCGTGCAAAAGTTGTTGATGTATCAGATATGGCCTTAACTCTCGAGGTAGTTGGAGATCCTGGGAAGTTAGTTGCTCTAGAGAAATTACTAGAGCCATACGGCATCCTTGAAATAGCGAGGACTGGTAAGGTAGCTCTTAAACGCTCTTCAGGAGTTAATACAGAAATGTTGAAAATAAATAAATATTCTCTAGAAATTTAATTAGAAATCTGGACTGCCTTAATGTAGTCTTCTTTATTAATTTTTTCGAGTACGTCTAATCCTTTAATAATCTTTCCAAAAATCGAATATCTTCCATCAAGTTCTGGGATCTTAGTCGTTACAAAAAAAAATTCAGTAGATGAAGACTTATCCTTACCGCTTTTAACCATAGCGATTGATCCACTCTCAAAAGTATTAACTAAATTAACTGTTTCACTAGGATTTTTTATTTGATAGTTATATCTCGGTTTTACTTCTTCTTTGAATTTTATTTCTAAAGGTATTGTTGGACTTTTCTTATTCAGGTTTTGTTGTCGTTCTATATAAGATTTATTTTCTGGATTAACGCCGCCATGTATAAATCTTATTTGGGGATAGTTTATTATTTTATAAAATTTTTGATTTACATAAATATTATTTTCTATGTTTTCCAGAAAATTTGATACTGTTACTGGGTTATCTTTACCAAATAATTTTACCGCAAAATCACCTTTTGAAGTTTTAAAATTAACTACTTTATTACTCTGAATACAACTAAATTTAAGTTTTTGGCAGTAATAATTTGGATCAATCTTATTTTTATAACTACAAGCTTGAACCAAAAACAAAACCTGTATAAAAGATAATGTTTTTAAAAAATATTTTTTTTTTATTTTAGGCCCTCCAAATTAACATCTAAAAATTTAGCTAGACGAGCTCCTTCTTCTTCAACCTGAAGCAGTGGTTTTAGTTCACCTGCACCGCTAAGAGGTAGAGGTTTTTTTCTACCTTTTAATACTAGAGCAATTCTTCTTCTAGGATTAAATCCTTCACTTATATCCAACTTAACAGATTTAATTTCATCAAAATTTAATTTAACTTCAACATCTTTAAATAATCCCTTTCTTTTTATTTCTACAGATTTTGAGGATTTATCAAAATAATTACTTCCTGAACCAAAATTTATGTAAACCAAATACCATAAGTAAAAATTTAATAAATTAGCTATTACTCCGTATGCTCCCATTATTATTCCTTGAGGGATAAACAACAAAGTTGAAGGATTTCCTAAAGGTAATAAATCCCTTCCTGTGTAACTAGATATAGAGGCCAAAAGAAAACCAATACCTCCTATAGTCAACATCCCTCCAATAATATAATTTGAAATTTTTCTTGATCCACCAATTTTTTGTTCGATTTTATCGAATGACGTGAGGTCTGAATTCATTTTTATCTTTTTTAGAGCCTAATTCAGATAATTTAACAAACTAAGGGAGTATTCTTACCTAATTTTTAATAAAAAAGTCAGGAAAGCTTTACAAGGCATTTCAGATATACAAATATTTCCCCACATTACTCTCAATCTTTGTTACAGTCACTGCGTATCCCGAAGCTAAAAACGATTTCTCATGACGATCGCAGTTGGTAGCGCCCCACAAAGAGGATGGTTTGATGTCCTCGATGATTGGTTGAAGCGCGACCGCTTTGTATTTATTGGTTGGTCCGGACTACTTCTACTTCCCTGTGCATATCTTGCTATAGGTGGTTGGTTTGTCGGAACAACATTTGTTACCTCTTGGTACACACATGGAGTTGCAAGCTCATACCTTGAAGGTTGTAACTTTTTAACAGCAGCTGTAAGTACCCCTGGTGATGCCATGGGACACAGTCTTCTATTTTTATGGGGTCCTGAAGCCCAAGGTAGTTTCGTAAGATGGCTACAGCTTGGTGGTCTTTGGAACTTCGTTGCATTACATGGAGTATTTGGCCTAATTGGTTTTATGCTTCGTCAGTTTGAAATTGCTGGCCTTGTTGGAATTAGACCTTACAACGCTTTAGCATTCTCAGCAGTAATTGCAGTATTTACAAGTATTTTTCTTATTTATCCTTTAGGACAGCATAGTTGGTTCTTCGCACCTTCATTCGGTGTTGCAGCAATCTTCCGTTATATTCTGTTCATTCAAGGTTTTCACAATATTACTTTAAATCCATTTCACATGATGGGTGTTGCTGGAATTCTTGGTGGTGCTCTACTTTGTGCTATTCATGGAGCTACAGTACAAAACACTTTGTATGAAGATACAAGTATTTATACAGATGGTAAGGTTCAAAGTTCAACATTTAGAGCTTTTGACCCAACTCAAGAAGAAGAAACTTATTCAATGATTACGGCGAATAGATTCTGGAGTCAAATCTTCGGTATTGCTTTCTCAAACAAGCGTTTCTTACATTTCTTGATGCTATTTGTACCTGTAATGGGTATGTGGACATCTTCAATAGGTATTGTCGGCTTAGCACTAAACTTAAGAGCTTATGATTTCGTAAGCCAAGAAATTCGTGCAGCAGAAGATCCAGAATTTGAAACTTTCTATACAAAAAATATACTTTTGAACGAAGGTATGCGAGCATGGATGTCTTCTGTGGATCAACCACACGAAAACTTTGTATTCCCTGAGGAGGTTCTTCCACGTGGAAACGCCCTTTAATAATTTATTAAGAGCTCCAAACCAAAGTATTGAGGAAACTGGTTATGCCTGGTATGTAGGCAATGCTAGATTAATCAATTTATCTGGACGTTTATTAGGAGCTCACATTGCTCACTCTGGACTAATAGTCTTTTGGGCGGGAGCAATGATGCTCTTTGAGGTTAATCATTTCACTTTTGATAAACCAATGTGGGAGCAAGGTTTAATCTGTATGCCACACGTTGCAATGTTTGGCTACGGGATAGGCCCAGGTGGTGAAGTTACTGATATCATGCCTTTCTTCCAGGCAGGCGTGGTTCATTTGATAGCTTCCGCTGTACTTGGTTTTGGTGGTATTTACCACTCATTAGCAGGTCCAGAAAAACTTGAAGAAGATTTTCCATTTTTCTCTACCGATTGGAGAGATAAAAATCAAATGACAAATATCCTTGGATATCATTTGATTGTATTAGGCGTAGGTGCATTAGCATGGTCAGTTAACTGGTGTTTTATTGGCGGTGCATATGACACATGGGCACCTGGTGGTGGTGAAGTCAGACTTGTTAATCCAACTTTAGATCCGAGAGTTATTCTTGGTTATCTATTTAGATCTCCATGGGGAGGAGCTGGTTCAATAATCGGTGTCAACTCCATTGAAGATATTGTTGGTGGACATGTTTACGTGGGTATTACTGCAATTATTGGAGGAATATTCCATATCTTCACTAAACCCTTTGGATGGGCAAGAAGAGCATTCATCTGGAATGGTGAAGGACTATTAAGTTACGCTCTTGGTGGAATTTGTGTAGCAAGTTTCATTGCTTCAACATTCATTTGGTTTAACAATACTGCTTACCCTTCAGAATTTTATGGCCCAACAAATGCTGAAGCTTCACAGGCTCAAAGCTTTACTTTCCTTGTGAGAGATCAAAGAATTGGAGCTAACGTAGGTTCAACAATGGGACCAACAGGTCTAGGTAAGTATCTCATGAGATCTCCTACTGGTGAAATTATATTTGGTGGTGAAACTATGAGATTTTGGGATTTCAGAGGTCCATGGTTAGAGCCTTTAAGAGGTCCTAATGGATTGAGCCTTGAGAAAATTCAAAATGATATTCAGCCTTGGCAGGTAAGAAGAGCAGCTGAATATATGACTCATGCTCCTAACGCTTCTATCAACTCTGTTGGTGGAATCATTACAGAGCCAAATGCCGTTAACTTCGTTAACTTAAGACAATGGTTAGCTGCAGCTCAATTCTTCCTAGGATGGTTTACATTTATCGGTCATCTTTGGCATGCTGGACGTGCTAGAGCTGCCGCTGCTGGTTTCGAGAAAGGAATCGACAGAAAGAGTGAACCAGCTCTAGAAATGCCTGATCTAGATTAATTTCTTTTTCATCATAAAAAAAGCCCTATCTTTAGATAGGGTTTTTTTTTGCTCAATTTTATTATCTATATAAATTTTCTCTTAGCCAAGGCAAACTTAAACCCATTACATTACTGAAACAACCCTCTATTTTTTCTATATATTTACCACCTATACCTTCCAAGGCAAATCCTCCTGCACAATATAAAGGTTCATTTGTATCTACATAACTCTTGATTTCCCAATCCTCCAAATTAGAAAAATAAACTGTTGAACTTACTGTTTTTTTTATTATTTTATTGATATTAAAAATTTTGGAATTTGAATCAAAATTCCCAATTATTAGAGTATGACCAGTATGTAAAAATCCAAATTCTCCTGACATTTTTTTCCATCTCATAAATGCCTCCTCTTTATTAGATGGTTTTCCATAAGCTTCTCCTTTAAATTCAAAAATTGAATCGCACCCAAGTATTTCCAAAGAACCAAAATTAAATTCTTCGAGCAATGATATATTTTGAATATTTTCAGATAAACTATTAGCCTTTTGAAAAGATAATTCCAAAGCTAAATTAAATATATTCTTTTCTTGAATAGTAGTTTCATCAAAGTCACTTGAAATTTGGATAAATTCGATTTGACAATTTTCTAGTAATTTCTTTCTAGATTGAGAAGCAGAGGCTAGAATTAACACAAATTTTTTAACAAATTATAATTCAATAATTAATAAATTTTAAAATTAATATAAATTACCAATGGAGTTAGCAGCAAAATTACATGAAATAAAGAAACCAATAATGGTCCTAGGCACTTCCAGTGGATCAGGGAAATCGTTAACCGTTACTGCTATTTGCAGGATTCTTAAAAATTTAGGAGAAGAACCAATACCTTTTAAAGGACAAAATATGAGTAACAATGCTTGGGTTGATTGGGAAGGTGGAGAGATGGCATATTCGCAAGCACTTCAAGCTTTTGCTTGTGGTATTAATCCCTCTGCAGAGATGAATCCCATTTTATTAAAACCACAAGGAAACTCAATAAGCGAGGTGATTCACCTTGGTAGAAGCATAGGGACCACAACCGCACAAAATTACTATAAAGATTGGTTTTTCCCAGGCTGGGAAGTAATTAAAAAAAGTTTAAAGTCTATTTACGAAGGGAATCCAAATTGCCGTTTAATTATCGAGGGGGCAGGGAGTCCGGTAGAGATGAATTTAATTCATAGAGATCTGACTAATTTAAGAGTTGCTAAGTATTTAAATGCAAATTGCATTTTGGTTACTGATATTGAAAGGGGAGGCGTATTTGCACAAATAATTGGGACTCTTGAATTAATGAAGCCTGAAGAAAAGAAGCTTATTAAGGGAATTATTATTAATAGATTCAGAGGAGACCTTTCATTATTTGAAGATGGGAAAAAATGGATAGAGAATAAAACTCAAATCCCTGTTATTGGAATTATTCCATGGTTAAATGATTCATTCCCTCCAGAGGATTCTTTAGATTTAATAGAAAAAAAATCACTTTCTAAAAATCCTGAAATCAAAGTTGGGATAATAAAATTACCATCTATTAGTAACTTCTCGGATTTTGATCCACTAGAAAATGAAGAAACAATATATATTGAATGGATTAGAAAATCACAAAACCTAAGTAAGTATGACTTCATTATTCTGCCGGGTAGTAAACAAACGATTAAAGATCAAATATTTCTTGAAAATTCTGGCTTATCTAGGAATATAAGGGACTATTCAAAGAACGAAGGAAATATTATTGGAATATGTGGAGGTTTACAAATGTTGGGGACTACACTTGAAGATCCTTATTTTAAAGAGGGCTCCAAAAATTATTCTGAACAAAAAATTAAAGGTATTGGATTACTACCATTAAAAACAACTTTCTTTAAAAAAAAATTAACACGTCAAATCAACTCTAAATCTATATGGCCATGCCAATCAGAAATTAATGGATTTGAAATTCATAATGGTCAAACTGTATTAGATGACATCCAAAGTTCATTAAAGATTAATCCTATTTTTGAAGATTCAGATCTTGGTTGGTACAAAGAAAATAATAATGGAGGAACTATTGCAGGAACATACATTCATGGGATCTTTGAAAATGACAGTTGGAGAGCGCAATATATTAATTTAATAAGGAAGAGTAAAAATTTACCACTATTAAATAAAAAATCAATATCTTATAAAGATAAGAGACAATCCATTATTGATAATCTTGCGAATGAATTCCACAAACATTTAAATCTCAAATCATTTTTAAGTTGAAAGAAAAAGATATTAAAGTCATATGGCCAAACAATAAAGAGACATTTGTTTCTGAGGGAGATGATTGGTTCTCAACTGCAGAAAAAGCAGGGTTAGAAATTCCAACTGGCTGTTTAACAGGTAGTTGTGGTGCCTGTGAAATAGATGTAAATGGAGAAACAGTAAGGGCTTGTATCAGTGAAATTAAAAAAAATAAAAAATGTACTTTAACGGTTTCTTTAACTACAGATCCCTTTTGGGAAAAATAAATTTCACTAAACATTACCTATTATTAGATTAGGTAAAGCAAAGTAAAAGAAGTAATGGATTTCCATAAAAAAAGACCCCCTATAAGGGGTCTTTTCATGGATTCACGAAATCAAGTGTTTCCTTGTTCCCACTGATTCCGTAAAACCGCTCCTTCACACACTAATAAAATATGCCATTAAATTCTTTTTCGTGGGAGTGTTGAATGGAATGTTACTTAACTGTCACATGTGCCAGTTTTTCATTTCTTGACATAAATAAATTAAAAAAACTTATATAGAAGAGGGGCCTTTACTTATCAGAGATTAATGTGTGAAGAGTTTCTGATTTGTATGATTTACTTGGAGAAGTCATAAATTATCTACTGTATTATTTGCTATTTCTTTTCCCAAAATAGATAAAGATTTGAAAACTGGTTTTTTGTATCTACTATTGCAGTACTTGTTGAAATCAACTTCCATCCTGCAGAATTACGTTTTTTCATAATTGCTGCAAGTTCGTTTTCTTGTCTTTGAGTATTTGCATTCCCAACTGCGTAATATATATCAAGATCATTTTCTACTTTTGCCATTTTTTAAGGTGATGCTTTATTTAGAGTTAATATTACTCAATCTTTCATCGTTACTGGGTAATATTCGATAGGGAGATTATATATAAGTCTTATATGGTATTACCTTCACCCCAAATTGCGATTGGACTACTACTTATAAGTATTGGAATAGTAGTTACTTTCGATATCAAAATTGATTAGTTTAAAAGTAAAGAATTAAAAAAAGTTGGATATTTGGGTAAATATCTACTTAATTCGATCAATAAAGAAATATCTTATTTAGATCAAGAATAAAAAACACCCTGCAATAAATCCACTTAAATGACCTAACAAACTTACCCCTGGCAAAAATGAGAAAATCAAACCTATAAGGCATATTGTCTTTGACATTTTTTGCACTTGGTAATTGGATTTTAAACCAATTTTTTTGCCTAAAAAGTGACTCTTTCCATAAAAAGACGCTAACAGTAAGAATCCAAATAAAGCATAAATTATTCCACTAAATCCTAAAGCGGCATAGTTGGGATAGAAATTAAGAAAGTACAATAAAATCTTTTCGTAAACCCAGATAATAAAAAAATTCAAAAAAGAACAAATTAAAATAAACTTCAGATAAAAAAATCTGCTTTCTATTCCAAGTCTCATCAAAAAATATCTAGTAATGATTATTCCACCAATATTTGATAATAAATGATTTAAATCTGCATGAACTAGGATTGATGTGAAAATCCTATAAGGTTGATCACTAATTAATTTTGGTACAAAGTAAAAATATTCTTTATCAATAACTCCAACTAAATCTACAAGTATAAAAACTGAAATCAAAAGAGATGCGCTTAGGATGTATTGCCAATCATATTTAGATATTGAATTATTAATAGTCATATTTTCTTTATTTTTATAATAAAAGAATATCTACTTACTTAGAAGAAAAGACCCTCAAAAGGGTCTTTTTAACGTCTTGAGTTTATATTAGCTTTAGTAAACTTTACAATGAGAACTTGTTGGGTGGTCTTTGCATTCTTTTTCCCAATAATCTTGTCTTTGATCTTTTGGTAGTTGATAATTAAAATCATGCATTCTCCAAATATCTGAAGTCGCATTTCTAAGGGCAGTGAATGGAGTGGTGAGTCTCATAAAACCTCCTATATCTCTACTCCTTTATTATCCTCTTATTCATATGAAATTAATAGAGTATTAATACCCGAGTATTAGTGCTTTGCGGTTGTCGCTACTATCTTTTCTAATTAAGTAGGAGTAGAAATAATTCAGGAGTCAAAAGCACTTCATCGACTTTGTGGACAGCGAGGTGCATAAGACTCGAAGAGGGCAAATAAATGCCCTCTTATTTTATTATTGGGACTTCCAGAAACGATAAATTAACGGAGAGGGTGTTAGTTGAGATGAATTCACTAGACACTCTCAGACACTTGCTGATACTGATATATTTGCAAAACGTTCAAATTCCCCCAACATTTCCCCCAACACTTTTAGAGAAAAAAGGTCTGACATTGTCTGAATTCACCTGACATTATGAGACACTGTTTTTAAGAAGAAAATACAATAATTATTGTTATTGCAAGTATTTACAAAGATTTTGACACTGACAGAATACCTCTGACATTGTCAGACACTAAAAAAATCCGGAGAGGGTGAAATTACATCTCAAGCAAAATAGGCAGATACTGGAATATATAGGACTTATTTTTGAGTGGTTAAGGACATATCCACCAACACATTCAGGCATACACTGGTAAATATTGGACTATATAGGACAAGCAACTTCTTTAAAAACCGATTTTGACTACATTATTGCCCACATAGCACTTTACAGGAAGATTATTAAACGGAGAGGGTGGGATTCGAACCCACGAATAGTTACCTATTAAACGATTTCGAGTCGTTCGCTTTCGACCACTCAGCCACCTCTCCCATATTTAAAATATAAATTAAAAAATTTATACTAAAAATATATTTAGATTTTTGTTAATTCCAACCAGTTTCTTTCATTATTTCTATTGCCTTACTATTGAATTTGCCAATTTCTTTTATAGTCACATTATCTGGAGTGAAATCTCCAAATTTACTAACAATTCTATTTTGACTTGATTCCTTTAAAGGGTGCTCATAAGTTTTATTAGCTAAACCTTGACTACCTTCACTAGAAGCTAAATATTCAAGAAGTTTAATAGCCTCAGTCTTGTTTTCTGCATATTTATATACGCCCCCAGCAGTTATATTTACATGCGCAGGATTGGGTATTATTAATTTTATTTTTTCTGCTAAAGAAGCATCTCTTGGGCCTTTAACTCCATCAAGCATCCTTGCGACATAGTAATGATTAACGATTCCAATACCGCACGTTCCCTGCCCTACAGCTCTTATTAATGAAGAATCTCCAGAAAAATAGGGAGTGGAGACATTTGATATCAAACCCTTAAGCCAAATTTTTGTTTGGCCAACGCCTTTCTTTGCTATTTGATTAGAAACCAAAGATTGATTATAAGGACTTTTTCTATTTCTTAGACATACTTTTCCTTTAAAAGAAGGATTGGTTAGATCCTCAAAATTTTTGATTTTTGTAATATCCACAATATCCGGATTTGTGATGATTACCCTTAATCGCCTAGTAAGGCCAAACCATTTATTTCTAGGATCTCTTAAATTATTTGGAACACTATTTTCTAGAATATTTGAATTAATTTTTTGAAATAAATTTGCCTTTGATGCATTTTCAATTCTTGCTGCATCAACAAGAATTACTAAATCAGCCTGAGAATTTTTACCCTCTCTTTTTAAGCGCTCAATTATAGCTTTTCCATCTGTTTCTATATATCTAACTTTGATGCCAGTTTGTTCTTGAAATTTTTGATAAACCTCTTTATCTGTATTGTAATGTCTACCAGAAAATAACCTAACCTCTTTCTCTGCAGAATTTACAGGTTGATTATTTAGAAGTAGCGATAATGTCACTGAAGTAAAAAATAGCTTTTTTAAATAATTCTTTAATTTCATTTATTAAAATTGTTATTTTTGTTACCTTACAACAAAAATTTGGTAGAAATAATCCAAAAATAAAAAATCACATTGTCATGTATATTTCTTTACCTTAGGAAATAACATTCTGATACTTTCGAGATATAAATCTTACTTTACTAAGGGAAAGCCCATGCGTTCCCTCTCTAGTATCCATGAAGACGCGACTTCTCTAGCTAACTTTCTGATTTTTTCTATATACTGGGCACGATCAGTTACTGATATTACGCCTCTAGCATCAAGCAAATTAAAGCTATGACTACACTTTAAAACATAATCCAGCGCTGGGTAAGTTAGCTTCTTTTCAATTAATGAATTTGCTTCATCTTGATATATCTCAAATAATTTTCTGAGATTTTCAGGATTTGATTCAGAGAAATTATATGAACATTGACCTTTTTCAAATTCAAGCCAAATATCGCTGTATTTCAGATCTTTATTCCAATTTAAGTCCCAGATACTTTCTTTATCCTGCAAAAACATTGCAATTCTCTCTAAACCGTATGTAATTTCAATTGGTATTGGTTGACAATCAACTCCCCCGCATTGTTGAAAATAAGTGAATTGAGTAACTTCCATTCCGTCTAGCCATACTTCCCAACCTACGCCCCAAGCTCCAAGAGTTGGCGACTCCCAATTATCTTCAACAAATCTTATGTCATGATTTTTAGCCTCTATTCCAAGAGATTCCAGAGATTTCAAATATTTTTCTTGGATCCCATCTGGGGAAGGCTTAATTATTACTTGATATTGAAAATAATGTTGTGCACGATTAGGGTTATCACCAAATCTTCCGTCTGTGGGTCTTCTACATGGCTCAGCATATGCAACAGACCAAGGTTCGGGTCCAATTGCCCTCAAAAAAGTATGAGGACTCATTGTACCAGCACCCTTTTCAGTATCATATGGCTGCATAATTAAACAACCCTCTTTGGACCAAAAATTATTTAAATTTTGAATTATATCCTGAAAAAACATCAAATTTTAAGAAGTTTAGAATTTAGATCAATGCCATTAAACATAATAACAAAACTTAAAACAAAAAATATTTTTAACTCTAATTTCTGAGAAGCATTATCTGGTATTTGGATAGCATAAAACTTAATCCAATATAAACATAAATTAGAAATTAATCATGAAAAAAATCTAATGGCAAAGGTCCAAAAGTATTAGATTCTTCTGCATCTTCATCATATTGGCAAGTTATTAAAATTCCTTCTCCCAGACCATTCTCAGATCTAACAAAAACATTACCAGTTTTTTGGTTGCCTTTTAAAAAAACATATCCATCAGCATGAAGCGAATCTAAATTACCAAATTTTATTGAGGAATATTTATTAGAAATTGATTTCAGTGCTTCAATAGCTTTGGTATCAGAAGCTGCCATTATTCCTATTGTTATCCAATCGGCATTATAAATATTAGTTTCTAATTCTATTAATAGTTTTTTTTCTTGACTACTGCTTAAATGAGGAGCAGTTCTAAGACTGTTTAAATCAGCTAATTTATTTATTTCCATTAAATTAGTACCTAAAATAATAAATTATTAACCAAAGGTTCTTCCATTCCAAGCCCATAATGAAGCGGGCACATCCTCGAAAGAAATATAAATTTTATCTATTGGAATTCCAATTTTTTCATAAACAAAATTAGATATTTGCTTTGCCATCTCTGAAGGATTTAAAGAGCCTATCGACTTAATTTCTAAAAAACAACAAGGTCTTTCATCATCAAAATACATTTCTAAATTATCATCTAACTTAGCCATAACAAATCTTTTTGATTTATTTGTTAAAGACGCGACTAATATTGAAATTTCTTCAAGTAATTTCTTCTTATCCTCTATTTTTGCTGAAGTAGAAACATTAATATAAGGCATATTTATGCAGCTAAATTATCTTTTTGAAAATCATTTTGTAGATTAAAAGTTTTATTTTTTAAAACTTTTTTTGATGAAAGATATGCCATATCGTATTGACTTATTCCGTTTTTATAGGGATTGAAAAGGGCATTTTTAGATCTACTTTTTTTGCTCCTTTTGAATTCAATCATTTTTACAAAATTATTAATTATTAATTTAACTTTTTTTTAATAGATGTCTAGCTTTTTTAAAAATCTTTAATTAATTAAATGCAAAATATATTTCTGAATCACAATATGAATAACTATTTATTAAATTTGAATTAGATCACTTAATAATCGTTTTGGAAGTTCTAAATAATTATCAAAGAAAAAAACTTGATGAGAGCAATGATGAAGAATTTTATTCTGACCCAAAATTTGTTTATCATTTAGATGCGAACTTCAGGCAATATCTATCAAATGTTTATAAAAAAGAAATTTCAGACAATTCAACTGTCCTAGATTTAATGTCCAGCTGGGATAGTTACTTACCTCAAGAGAAAAAATATAAAAAAGTTATTGGGCATGGATTAAACAAACAAGAACTTGAGAAAAATAAAATTTTTGATACTTATTGGATACAAAATTTCAATTTAAATCAAGAAATTCCTTTAGGTAATGAAAGTGTTGATTTCTGTTTAATGGTCGCAGCTTGGCAATATTTACAATACCCAGAAAATTTATCTAGAGAAATCGTAAGAATTTTGAGTAATGATGGCAAGTTTATAATATCTTTTTCAAATAGAGCATTTTGGCATAAGGCTCCCAACATTTGGACTTCATCCACTGAAGAAGAGAGAATTAAATATGTAAGAAAAGTCTTAATATCAAACGGATTTAATGAGCCAAGAATAATTAAAAAGTTTAATGAACCAGTCCAAAATATCTTCAATTTTTTTAGTAAAGACCCATTTTATTGCTTGATTGCAAGTAAAAAGTAAATAATACCTTTACTGCATTTCAGATAAAGCTTTGAACAAAGATCTATAGCCATACTTTTAAATTTTTACTAATATTGGATAGATAATATTAAAAATATGGGCTCTAAAAGAGAAAAATATCCTGAAAAATGCCCTTGGGATCTAGGACCTAATCAACACTTAGCTAAAGAAGAAAACTGGACTTTAAGATTAGGTGAAGCAAACGTGTGTTTTAGCAAAAACAAATTAGACAATAATTATTTTCATGTAATTAGTAATGAAAATGAAGAACAAATTTTAGCCTTCAGAGCAAGACTTCTTTATCAAAAACTACTTGATAAAGGATTTAGATTGGTTGAATAAAAAACTTATTTCAATAAACTTAAATCCTCGAAAACAAACTTTTGTATTTCTTCTTCTTGATTTTGGTTTAAATATTTTATTGATCTCGAATTTAAAATCCAATAATCTTTTTTACCTATATTTATAAATTCATCTTTGTATTCAATTTTTTGAGAATTTGATTCTAGGGTTTTTGGATTAATTTGTTGACTAGTATATTTCTTACTAAGAAAACCAACTCCAGTATCAAAAAATTCCTCAACAAAAATCTCAATAATTGTTCCATGAATTTTTCTATAAACCATATTAATACAATCATCTTTAACCCTATACTTATCTCCTTCATTTCTCCCAGAAACATTCATTTCAATCCCATTTTCAGAACTTTTAAGTAAATTAAAATTATTTTCTGAATGAACTGAATTAAATTCTCTTTTTACCCTGTGAATACACACTTCAAACAATTGAGAAGCAATACTTTTCTTTATGTTTTCTTCATCTATATTTTTAATCTCAGGTTTAAAGTCTTCACCTAATAAGAACTCACCCTCATAAGAATTATCTTCAAATAAATAAGTACACTTGCCTTTATAGCCTTTGAAATCAGTATTCCATGTATATCTTTTTTCATAAGCATTTTTAAAAATATCTTTGCAACTCTGTTCTTTTAAATTTTTCATTATTTTTAAGATTTACAAGCAATCATACAAAAAGGCATCTCTAATTGGGATAGAAAGTTTTAATTTATTAAATTGACTATTTTTTTAGGTTTTTTGTCAAAAATTTAAGCCAAAGAGGGGATTTCACCTTTAAGCTGAGAAGCCCATGCCTCAAGACGCGAATCGGTCAAATCAGATTCACTATCCTCATCAAGAGGTAATCCACAAAAGCTTTCCCCTATAACACTTTTAGATTCATCAAATGTATAAGAAGATTTATCTACGTAACCGACCATTTCAGCGCCTGCTTTTGTGAAGTAGCTATGAAGTTCTTCCATTGCATCACAATAATTTTCAGTATAGGTAGAAGAATCTCCTAAACCAAAAATTGCTACTTTTTTTCCTGATAAATTTAGTTTGCCTATATCTTCTAATATTGAATCCCACGAAGTTCCAGATCTCTCCTCGTCCGCTCCAGTATTCCAAGTTGGCAGGCCACAAATAATACCTTCAAGATTTTCAAATTCTGAAAGATCATCAACATCTGATACATCTTTTGGTGATTCTGCTGAAGGAATAAAGTTGTGAAGACGATCTGCGACATCTTCAGTTTTTCCAGTTGTAGTTGCGTAATAAATTCCTACTGTCATAAATTTAAATTGTTTTCTTTAAAATAATAGAAACAAACAAACGAAAAATTTCTCCAAAAAAGACTTTTTCAAGTTAAATTTTATACTAAATAAAGGTAAGAAAAAGCTTTTAAAAATAATCTACTCAAAAATCTTTAAGCATGAATAGTAAAACTTCTGATAACAATCTAAATAAAATCATTGATGAATACAAATTTAATGGGCAGAAAAAGTTTAAATTAATTATTTTATTTGGTTTATTAGGAGATTTTGATAGCTTTGAATATGCAATAAATTTGAAAAATTACATCAATAAGAATCAAGATAAAAATTTAGATATTTTTGCAATTGCTATTGGGAACCAAAGTGGGAAAGATAAATTCTGTAAATTTACTGGCTTTAACAAAGAAAATTTAATAGTAGTTTCTGATAATCAAATCCATAATAATCTAAAAGTCTCAAGAGGATTAGATATTGGTTTAGGCGGTTGGATCAATATGCTTTTGATGTTATCAGGGATAAATTCCTTTAAAACTATTAAAGAAGTTATTAGAGGTTATACTGGCGACCGAAAAGCAAAGCAAATTTATTCAGAAGTTGACAAAATTGATGTATTAAAATTTTTAAAATTTTCAGGTAATTCTTTTAAAAAGGTTTTCGGGGATGGTTATTTAAGACCATTTGAATTAGCAACATTTAGACTAAATAATATGAATGAAATAATTCAAAATTGGAGTGATTATATTCTTAATGAAGAATACCTTCCTCAAAGAGGGGCTTCTTTTCTTTTGAATAATAACAATCAAATTATTTATAAATTTTTTTCAAACGATGTGCTTGGATATTCATCAAATATGAGGGATCCATTAGGATTTTTGACTAACTTAATTAAAGAATAGTTTTTAAAATATTTTTATGAATGTAGATATATTTGGATATTTTGCAGCGATTTTAACAACAGCAGCATTTCTACCTCAATTGATAAAAACTTTAAAAACAAAAAAGGCAGATGATGTTTCTTTGACAACATTAATAATGTTTATTATCGGTGTTTTGTCTTGGATTATTTACGGTTATAAAATTTCGTCTACACCAATATTGATAGCAAATTTGATCACCCTGATCTTAAATTTATTGATATTAATCTCTAAAATATATTTTTCAAAAAACTAAATTGAGTAAATTTTTTTTTAAAAGTTATACTCTTTATATTTAATAATTAAATCTTGATTAAAATAGAACAAAAATTTACTGATCTTGAAAACTTCAAAATGCTGGGTTTGGTTTAAAGGAAGCCTTAACGATGGTGGATATTGGAAAGAGGGGTTTACTTGTACTTTTGATGAGAAACCAGGAGTTTTAATAGAAAGTCCTGCTTACGTAACTTGTCGGGTCCCTTCATGGAGAGTTTTGACTAAAGAACCAGAAAATTTATATAAATCTCCTTTAATTCCTGAAAAAGCAATTTGGAAAATAATTTAATTTCTAAATGAATTAGAAAAAACTTTTTTACTGCACTATGGCGAGTTAATATTGCTTTAATAAATATTTAATTAATACCATCTACTCTCTTTTTATTAATATTATCCCTTTTTTATTCTTAGGTTTTCTTCTAGGAAAAAAGAATCCAAAGATTTCAAAGTATATTGCAAAACCTCTAATAAGATTTGGCATTCCATTAAGTGTAATGGGTCTTTTATTAAAGGAAGGTATAGATATAAACCTAATTAAAAGTGCATTTTTAGCATTCTCCTTAATTGGATTTTTAATAACTTTAATAAATTTAATTCCAATATTTAAAAAGAGGCTTCCAAATTACACATTGCAGCTAGCAGGCCTAATAGGTAATACATCATTTCTTGGAATACCAATTGCATTAGCTCTTCTACCTTCAACAACTATAAATTTCACTATTGGATTTGATTTAGGAACAACACTTTTCGCATGGATATTTGGACCTTTTTTTCTTCAAGAAAAATCCAACATCAATAACATCCCAAACATCAAAGGACTATTTAATGCATTGATAAATAGCCCTGCTTCAAGAGGGATCATTGGTGTGCTTCTCGCATATCTTTTTCAAATAGATGAAATTTTAGGCAATTATCTTTGGATTCCTGCGAGAATAGTTATTGCTTTGGCAATAATAATTGTAGGAACAAGACTTGGAATAATCACAAATCAAAATGAGAGGATTTTGGATCTTAATGATGAAATTAAATTTTCAATTTTATTAAAGTTGGTTATTCTTCCCTTTATTATTTTTTTAGTATGCGAATTCTTAAATTTTAACTTCTATCAATCATCTGCAGTAATTCTTCAGGCAGCAACCCCAACGGCAATATCAACAATATTGATGGCAGAGGCTTATGGTGTGAAACAAAAAATAGCTTCAAAAATTCTTTTTACTACAACCTTAATTTCATTAATTACAATTCCTCTATTAAAAATTTTTATAAATTTATTTATTTAAGCCACCTGAGGAGGGGAAAACGCCTTTTGATGCATGATTAATGAATATTGTAAAGATTATATCCTGATAACTAAATAATGTCTTAAGATTTAGGTTATGAAGTCAGCTAACCCTGAAAATGAATATATCCCCATAGATCTAAGGATTTCTGTGAGGAGGGATACTCTAAGGCTTATCTCAGAGATGGCTCAAGATATGGGAATAAGCATAAATGAAGTTTTTAGCTTTTTAGCTGAAGATTCTGTAATCGATCTCGAATTAATGGAAGATTTGAATAAAATCGATATCCCCAGCAAGTGCAGCATTGATGATCTAAAAAACGCTCTTCTTAAAAAAAGACTTTGTTAAAATTTTTCAACTATTCTATTTTTCCAGTCAGATTTATAACCACTATTCACTAAAAATTTAGAATATTTGTTTAAATCACTTTTTTGAATTCGCCATAAATTATAAATCCCAAATTTGCCCAATTTTTGATGGTTCATTTTTGACCATTGTTTACGACGTGAAGAGTATTCATCTATCACGACCAATAGAGATTTGTATTCATAATCAGGTTGATCCTCATAATTTTCTCGCCTATCTGTATCAAGCCTTTCTGAAAGATTAATTAATCCCTCTTCAGTATTAGGTTCATAAAAAACTATTTGTCTTGAATAATAATGTAATGAAGGTTTTCTTATTCCAATCATTGCTAAAGTTTCCTTCCCCTCACGAACATCTAAAATAAGTTTTGAGATATTCCTTAAAGGTAATTGCCTTGAAGTATCTGCTAATTTTCTAATTGGCGACATCAAATAAGATTGTCCAATTAAAAGTAAAATTTGAAGATAAAGAAGGATATTTCTAGATTTTAAGGAAAATAAGATTATTGCGAGGATGGTAAATGAAGAGAAGAACAATTTAGCTTTGAAAATAATCCCAGAGCTTACAAGTTCGGATGCAAGATTAGGCATTTCGGGATCATTAATTGAACTCAACCAAATATTCGAGAAAAAGAACGCTACTGAAAAGCCAAACAAAACTAAAATATTAAAAATCCATAAATATAGATAACTTTTACTTGAATTTTTTAAGTTTATAAAGCTATTACTAATCAAGATTGAGGCTGCTGGAATTGCTGGGAGCCAATAGCTTGGTAGTTTTGTAGCAGAAAGACTAAAGAAGATTAAAACAGATGTTAACCAACATAGAGAATAGGTATAAAGGGTGTCAGTGATATTACAACTTTCTTTTGAACTTCTCAAAAAATCCCTAAAGGCCTTGAATATACCGTGATACAAAAAAGGAGTGAATGGTAATGAAGCCAATATCATTATGTAAAGAAAAAACCAGAATGGTTCGGCATGATTATTTACAACTGAGGTATATCTTTGAAAATTATGGTAACCAAAAAAATTGTCCCAAAAAGGCTTTCCCTCTTTTATGAGTTCTAATATGTACCATGGAACACTTATTAGTATTGTTATTAAAAAACCTTTCTTAGGTTTGATCTTACAGAGCAACGTTTTCCAATTCTTCTGACTAAATAAGAAAGATGTAATAGTCAATAATGCCAAAACAAATGCAACAGGTCCTTTAGTTAAAATTGCAAAACCTAAAAATACCCACGCTGAAATACATTGGTCATTACTTTCACTTACCATTCTTCTCCAAAACAAAAGGAGGCTAATCCCCAAGGTCCCAGTTAAAAGAGCATCACTCACAGCAGTTCTACTCCAGATAATTATTATTGGAGACAAAGCAAAGGCTAATGATGCAACTATTGGACTGAGGAATTGCTTATCACTCTTCTGTGGCCAACAAAATAAAGTATCTCCAATCATCAACATTAAAAATAATGATCCCAAAGCTGAAGGAAGTCTTGCTGAGATTGTCCCGTAACTATCCCAGATCTCGCTTTTGGGCAATGAGTAAAAAAAACCCATTAGCCAATATATCAATGGAGGCTTATCAAAACGGAACATTCCATTGACCTTTGGAGTTATCCAGTCACTAGATTCACTCATCGCCCTTGCTGCAGCGGCAAATAAAGGAGGCGTTTCATCCACCAGTCCTGTATTACCTAAACCTAAAATAAAAATAATGATCCCAGAAACTAAAATTATTAATGCGTTTAAAAGCCTTTTCTTTGAGTTCAGAAGAATCATTTAATATTATTTATATTCATGCGTTACCTTATTAAGCCAGTTCACAACCTTGTTAGCAAATATATCTGCGGAAGCATTTTTTTCTACCCATTCTCTACATTTCTGACGCTTTATTTTTTCAATAATCTCTACATAAGAAAGCATATTTTTTTTATCATCAGGATCAGCAAGATAACCTGTTTGGCCATGCTGAATAATTTCACTAGGTCCTCCCCTTTTATAAGCTACAACTGGCACCCCGCAGGCTAAAGCTTCAACAATTACGTTCCCATATGCCTCATTCCATTTCGGAGTATTTAGCAACCCTCTGCATTTACCAAGTTCTTTTTGTAATTCGTCGGTTGATAAAAAACCCATCCAATCTATAGCTCCTTGAGGGAATAATTTTTCTATCTTTGAGGCATACATCTCATCTTCAATAAATCCCCAAACTTTTAATTTTTCGCCAAGTTGATTTGCCACATATACTGCATCCTCTAAACCTTTCTCCGGAGCAACTCTTCCAACCCATGCCAATGGTCCCTTCACTGAATCTTGAAAAATATAATTATCTAAATTAAACCCATTCCCAATAATTGTTGGTTTTTTTATGAATGGATAATCATTAGCCTGCATTTTCGAATGAAAAGCAAAATTATTTGGATATTTAGCATATACTTTGGAGATTAAATTACTAATTACTGAACTTTCAGAACCCATACTAATAATATGGGCAATGGGTATCTCTAAATTTAGAGTCATCCAAATAGGCAACCAATCATAGGACATATTCAACAGGACATCTGCATGTTTAGCGATATCTAATCCCTTTTCAAGCATTCCTGCTAAAAGAGAATTGTCTGGGATAGTCACCGGAGAATTATAATTTTGATGCTGCCAACTAATTTGATCTTCACCCTCCACAAAATGTAATTTTGCTTTTACATTACTTACATGTAACTTAGAATCTTTGGGTGCTACAACCTCAACAGAATGTCCTAAAGAAATTAAACCTGAAACTAAAGAATTTATAGTTAATTCAACTCCACCACCTTTACCACTCCCTAAGAACCCTATTGGAGTACTAATCAATACTATTCGCATTATTAGACTTTTTACAAAAAGAAACTAATTAAATAGTAGTATCAGAAAATTTATTTTCCCATAAACTCTTTCTCTGGCTTACAAAAAATACTGAGATAAGAACAAACACCACTCCTATCCACTGCACTATAGTAAGTCTTTCATCTAACCAAACACCTCCACTGAGAAGAGCAAATACAGGTGTTAGAAAAGCAAGAGTACTAAATCCAGTTATTTCTTTATTATTTGCAAAGTAGAAAAACAATCCGTAAGCTATTGCTCCTCCAAAAAAACTTGCAAATGACATAAGTCCCCAATCAAATATTGACCAATCTGGAATTATTGTGAAATTTGATTGTAAGCAGTGCTTAATAATTAAGGGCAAACTCCCTAAAACCATATGCCAACCCGTAACTGCCACTGGATCACTTTTAGTACAAGTGAATCTAATTAAAATTGTTCCTAATGCCATAGCTAGAGAAGCTGCAAGCATCCAAAGTTCTCCAAAGTTAAACGCAACATCATTTATAGACTTTTCAGACATCAACCACCAATTCCCTAAAAATTCTTGTGGAACTCCTAAAAATACTATTCCTCCCAAGCCAAAAAGTAGTCCCAGCCATCCTATTGGATTAATTAAATTCCCAAAAATTGCCCTCGCTAAAATAGCGACCAAAAGTGGTTGAGAATCAATTAAGACAGAACCTAAACCTGCTCCAGTTTTTTCAATACCATAAGTTAAAAACAATTGAAAAAAAGTGGCATCAACAATCGTAAAAACAAAAAACCACTTCAAATCACACTTATAAATTTTTAAATCTCTTTTAAACAAATATGTTGTTATTAGAACAAGAATCCCTGCAGGAAGTAATCTTAAAGAAGCCACAAACTCTGGCCCAGCACTAGATACTAAAGGAGTCATTGCCGCCATTGAAGTACCCCAAAGTGCAAAAGGGAGTATCATTAAAAACCAATTTAGGATTGAATTCATTAGGTCTGCTGATAATCTTTTTAAAGTAGTTTTATGAATTTACCTTAAAAGAATGATTTGGCCTTTTAGACGAAAGTCAAAAAAAAGAATAGCTCGTATAGTAATTGATGAGCCTATTACAAGTTCAACAAGAGTTTCAGTCCTTAAAGCTCTTAAACAAATTGAGGATAGAGAATTTCCTGCCTTAATCGTGAGAATTGACTCCCCAGGGGGTACTGTTGGGGATAGCCAAGAAATATACTCTGCTATTAAAAGACTAAAAGATAAAGGATGTAAAGTCATTGCCAGTTTTGGGAACATCTCAGCATCAGGAGGCGTTTACATTGGTGTTGCATCTGACAAAATAGTTGCTAATCCAGGCACAATTACAGGATCTATTGGTGTGATTATAAGAGGTAATAATTTATCTGAATTATTAGATAAAATCGGCATTAAATTTGAGACTGTCAAAAGCGGTGTATTTAAAGACATACTTTCTCCAGATAAACCTCTAAGTGAGGAAGGTAGAGGTCTACTCCAAGGACTTATAGATGAAAGTTATAAACAATTTACTGAAGCTGTTGCTGATGGAAGGAATTTGCCTGTTGAAGAAGTAAGAAAATTTGCTGATGGAAGAATTTTCACTGGAACACAAGCACTCGAACTTGGTCTTGTTGATAAGGTTGGAGATGAATTTGTTGCAAGGGAGCTTGCTGCAGAAATGGTTAATATTGATCCAAAAATGCAGCCCTTAACATTCGGGAAGAAGAAGAAAAAAATACTTGGACTAATTCCTGGAAGTAAAATGATTGAGAAAATTATCAATAATATCTTTTTTGAGATTGACTCATCTAATAAAGTACTTTGGTTATACAAGCCTTAAATTGATATGTATGAAAAAATGAAAGATGATTATAAAATTTCATTCATTCGTGGAGCTACAACAGCATCTGGGAATTCTGTTAGGGAAATAGAAGTTGCCGTAGTGGAATTAATTGATGAATTAATTTCACGAAACAATCTTATTAAAACAAACATACTTTCCATCACATTCACAGCGACAAAAGATTTAAATGCATGTTTCCCCGCTTCAATTGCAAGGAAATTTAATGGACTTGATTCAGTTGCCTTTTTAGACTGCCAACAAATGCACGTATTAAATGACGTTGATTTTTGTATAAGAATAATGGCTCAAGTTTTATTGCCACCAAATTATGCAATAAAGCACCCTTATTTAAAAGGCGCTGCAAAATTAAGAGCAGATAGATGTTAACCTTAGTGAAAATTATTCTGCTTTAAATTTAGATAGCACTAACTCAACCTTTAAATTCCATTGCCTTCAATGTTAAAAATCACAAATAAACATATTTTAAATCTTAAAATTTTAAGATTTTTTATTATCCCTACAATTTTAGTTTTAACTCCTTTTTTCAATAACATACAAAATGCTAAAGCGGGTTTGGAATTCCAATGGGATCAAGATGATAGTTATAGAAAATTAAAGTGGTTTCAAAAAGAGAATAAAAAAAGATTTAGAAATACAATTTATTTTTTCTTGAGGCCATCCGATAGAAGAACTGATCTCTTAAAAGTTAATCTAGCAATTCCTAAGACCTTTAAATCCACTCTTAGTAATGAAAAAATTAGTTTTTGCAAAGTAAAAATAGGTGGTTTTGAAGGTAGAACTAAATGCTTGGAAGACATTCCAGCTGATTTAGAAATCAAGACTGATGAATCAGGCTTACGTTCACTAGATATTTACCCCTTCAGCCCAATTCCCTCTAACAAAGACAGCTATGCAATTGTCTTCAAAATCTTTAATCCAAAAAAATCAGGTTTGTATCAATTTCACTCATTTGGGCAACCTAAAGGGAAATCATTTTCAACTTATTTAGGAAGCTGGACTATATTGATCGATTAAATGATAAATTAAATAAGGATAATCAAACAAATGACTAAAAGAACTTTTGGCGGAACTTCAAGAAAAAGAAAACGTGTATCTGGTTTTAGAGTAAGAATGCGTTCTCATACAGGTAGAAGAGTTATTAAAAGCAGAAGACAAAAAGGTAGAGAAAGAATAGCTGTATAACTTCAAATTTAAATGGCCTTACCAAGGGATATGCGTTTAAAAGGTCATAGGACTTTTAATTACATTCATAAAAATGCCAAAACATATCATGGGAAATTAATGACATTTAAAGTTGCAAGATCAAATCCAGATATACTCTTAACCCATAAATTCAAAAATACCTCCAACAAATTCAGGGTAGCTATTGCTATTAGTAAAAAAGTTTCAAAAAAAGCTGTAGAGAGAAATAAATTAAGAAGAATCCTGCAAGAGTGGTTATTAACAAACATTGAAAAAATTAATAACCACAAACCTTATTGGTTACTTGTTAACCTTAAATTTGGGGATTTCTGCAATGATAAAAGCAGACTTTTGGAGGAATTTCAAAACTTAATGTTCAAATCTCGTCTAATCAAATGATTAACATGAATGAAGAAACCTTTTATGAAGGTGGTCCTGCTAAAGGTGATTTAATAATAAATCTACTAGCAGGAATAACCATACTTGGTTTGCCATTTACCTTTGCCGCAATAGTTAGAGCATTGTGGTTGAGATATAAAATTACAAACAAAAGAATTACAATTGATGGTGGATGGTTTGGTAAAAACAAAACACAAGTCTCGTTAAGTAACATTGAGGAAATCAGATCTATTCCAAGAGGATTCGGTTCATATGGTGATATGGTTCTTATTCTTAATGATGGATCAAAGGTTGAAATGAAATCATTACCTTTATTTAGAGAAAAGCAAAAATTTATTGAAGAAAATATAAATAAAAGATCACAAATCCCAAATCTCAGCGAAGTAGAAGGATTTGCGACTAAATCCTAAATAAATGAATTACAAAAATCTTTTTTTCCTGTAAAATAAAATGTCTATTAAAATTTCACTCTCTTTAATATCGTGATAGGGTTCATTTCTGAAAAACTACTTATCCCGATTCTAGATTTTTTCTACGGTTTAGTTCCTAGTTATGGTTTAGCGATCGTTGCATTGACAGTCGTAATTAGAATTGCACTTTTCCCTTTAAGCGCTGGTTCCATTAGAAGCGCAAGGCGGATGAAGATAGCCCAACCTGTAATGCAAAAAAGGCAAGCAGAAATAAAATCTAAGTTTTCAGGTGATCCAAAGAAACAGCAAGAAGAACTTGGAAAATTAATGAATGAATTTGGCAGCCCTTTAGCAGGTTGCCTGCCCTTGATTGTACAAATGCCTGTTTTATTTGCATTGTTTGCAACTCTAAGAGGCTCTCCTTTCGCTGATGTCCCTTATAACATAAATCTCAAGGTCGTCCCACAGGATCAAGTAGCAGCCATTGATCCAAAACCTTATAAATCCCCACGACACTCTATTTTTATTACAGAAAAATCACATTTTCCTGTAGTAGCAACTATACCTAGTGGAACAAAATTGGGAACAGAAGAATCCATAAAAGTAAATTTACAAACAACAAACGGTAATAGCTATTCGGAAGTTTTATCTAAATACGAAAATGGATCTAAATTTCTCCCAACTTGGAAGGTTTCTAAAGGATCCGAAAATCTTAAAGTTTCTCAAGATGGTACGGTAACAGCAATTAAACCGGGGGATGCAACAATCGAGGCGAAAATCCCTGGTCTAGCGGCTAAAAGCGGTTTTTTATTTATTAAAGCTCTTGGTCAAGTTGGGTTTTATGTAGATGGGGCAATTAACTGGGATATTGCAACTCTAGTTGGTGCCTTTGGATTAACTCTACTTCTTTCTCAAGTTTTATCTAGCCAGGGGATGCCTGCTAATCCACAGCAATCAACAGCAAACAAAATCACACCAATAATGATTACTGGAATGTTTCTGTTTTTCCCACTTCCAGCAGGAGTTTTACTTTATATGGTTGTTGCTAATATATTTCAGGCATTTCAGACTTTTCTACTTAATAAAGAAGCTCTTCCTGAGAATCTACAAAAAATTTTGGATCAACAATTATCGGCCAAAAATGAAGTAGTAACAACTTCTGCTTCAACTATTTCAGATAAAAGATTACCTTTTGAACCTAACAGTAAAAAATAGTTTTAATCTCAAATAATGAATTCTTGGTGTAGAAATTTAGAATTACTCATAAAATCAAGAACCTCGTTAATTTGGATCAGGACTAAAGAGGAAGAAAGATTAGAAAAATTAGTTAATTTATCTTGTGAAAGACTAAATATAAAAAGATTCATTTGCTGGGATTGTGTTAGCGGTATAAAAGGATTAATAAATGAAGAAGGTAAATTTTCAAATAATCCTTTAGGAGTGCTTAATTGGCTTAAAGAACAAAGTTCTAAAGTATCAACAGTTTTATTAGTTAAAGATTTTCATAAATTTTATGATGATCCAACTATCAATAGAACTATTAAAGAACTATCTTCAGCGCTTAAAAAAACTAGTCATAATTTAATTATTAGTTCTCATTTATTTCCATCATCAGAAGAGCTTGATGAATTAATGACAATCTTAAATTTACCTTTACCTGATCAAAAAGAATTGAAAAATTTAATAAAAAAAATTGCTATTAATACCAATTCAAATCTTGAGGAACAAGACTTAAACGAACTTTCTATAGCTTCAAGTGGACTTACCGAAATAAAAGTAAAGCAAGTTACTGCAAAGGCCCTCGCTCAAAGAGGGAAAATAAGTAAAGAGGATATTAAAGATATTCTTGAGGAGAAAAAACAAGTAATAGCTAGAAGTGAAATTTTAGAATTTTTCGAAGCCAAATCAAGTCAAGATGATATTGGTGGTTTAAATGTTTTAAAAGTTTGGCTTAATCAAAGATACAGGGCCTTTTCTAAAGAAGCTAGAGATTACGGATTACCTATTCCCAAAGGAGTCTTACTCGTTGGAGCGCAGGGAACAGGGAAATCGCTTACCGCAAAATCAATCTCACAGAGTTGGTCGATGCCGCTACTAAGGTTAGATGTAGGAAGACTATTTTCTAGCCTTGTTGGTTCAAGCGAAGCAAGAACAAGAGAAACAATATTAAGAGCTGAAGCCATGTCTCCTTGTATCCTTTGGATCGATGAAATTGATAAGGGCTTTGGTGGCGATGCTAGAAGTGATGGAGGTACAAGTCAGAGGGTTTTGGCAAGTTTGCTTACTTGGATGGCTGAAAAAGAATCCTCAGTATTTGTCATTGCTACTGCAAATGCTATAGATAAGCTTCCTGCTGAATTATTAAGAAAAGGTAGGTTTGATGAGATATTTTTTCTTGATTTACCTAATTCAGACGAGAGATTAAGCATTCTAGATTTGCACTTAAAAAAAAGAAGACCAAGTTACAGTTTTCCTCTTTCTACTATCATCGATAGAACAGACGGATTTTCAGGCGCAGAACTTGAACAAGCAGTAATAGAGGGAATGCACATTTCATTTTCTGAAAATAGAGAACTTATGGAGAAAGACTTAATAAAGGCAGTCTCTGAATTAGTTCCCTTATCAAGAACAGCTAAGGAGCAAATTGATTTACTAAAAAAATGGTCATCTTCAGGTCGAGCTCGTTCCGCCTCTTAAATAAATTTTTATTAAATAAATACATAAGATAAGTTAGGAATCATTAATTTAGTTAATTTTTCATCAAAAATCCCAAATAATTAATTCAGATTAACTATCTTAATTAAGGAATAAAAAAAAAAAGAGTGTTAGATCAAAAATTAATAAGAGAAAATCCAAAATATGTTGAAGAGAATTTATCTGTAAGAGGAAAGCTATATGAGATAGCTCACATACACAAATTAACCATTAACAAAAAAGAAATTGATATAGAAATATCCAGTCTTCAATCTGAGAGTAAAAAATTGAGTAAATTAATTGGTCAGGAAATTAGCAAATCCCAAAATAACAATTCTGAAGAACTAATTAACTTAAAAAAGAAAGGAAACAAATACAGAATCAAAATTTCTGAACTGGAAGAGAAACAAAGAATTTTAGATCAAGAAATAAATAGTCAGATTTCTTTTTTACCTAATTTCCCTAGCAAAGATGCTCCTATAGGGAAAGATGAAAGTAATAATGTCCAAGTAAAAACTTGGGGAGATCCTTTGATGGAAGAAAATATTAAATCTCACTGGGAAATAGGAGAGAATCTCAACTTGTTTGACTCTATAAAATCAACAAAAATATCAAAAAGTCGTTTTGTTACACTTATTGGTAATGGCGCCAGATTAGAGAGAGCATTAATAAATTTCATGCTCGATGAGCATACCCAAAATGGTTATTTAGAGTTAATGCCTCCAGCATTAGTAAATTCTGAGAGTCTTAAGGGATCTGGACAGCTACCTAAATTCTCAAATGAAAGTTTTAAGTGTTCTAATGACGATTTATGGCTTTCACCAACAGCCGAAGTTCCACTAACTGCTTTTCATAGAAATGAGATTATTGATTCTAAGCAGTTACCTCTTAAGTATGTAGCGTATAGCCCATGTTTTAGGAGAGAGGCTGGAAGTTATGGAAAAGATACCAAAGGTTTAATAAGACTTCATCAATTTAACAAAGTTGAACTATATTGGTTTTGTGATCCCAGTAAATCTTTAGAAGCTCATAAAAAAATTACTTCTGATGCCGAAAGCATTTTAAAGAAGCTAAACCTACCTTACAGATTAGTAGATATTTGTACTGGAGATCTTGGCTTTTCTTCTAGTAGAACTTTTGATCTTGAAGTCTGGCTACCTAGTAGTAAATGCTATAGAGAAATTTCTAGTTGCAGCAATTGTTTAGACTTTCAAGCACGCAGATCATCAATAAGAACAAAAATTGATAAAAAAAATATATATTTACATACCTTAAATGGTAGTGGTCTTGCCGTTGGAAGAACAATGGCTGCTATTCTTGAAAATGGTCAGCAAAAAGATGGGCGCGTTAGAATTCCAGATGCTCTAGTGCCATATTTTGGATCAAATTTTTTAAAAACTGCCTAAGATAAAAAAATGAATGTTTTAACCTCAATTACGGTTCTGGGATTTCTCATTTTTTTTCATGAGATGGGTCATTTTCTTGCAGCAATTTTGCAAGGCATATACGTTGATGGATTTTCAATTGGTTTTGGACCCTCAATAATACAGAAAAAATATAAAGATATTACTTTTTCATTTAGAGCCTTTCCTTTAGGAGGATTTGTTTCATTCCCTGATGAAGAATTAAATAATATTGACCCTAAAGATCCAAACCTTTTAAAAAATAGACCAATAATTCAAAGAGTTATTGTAATCTCAGCTGGAGTATTCGCTAATTTAATTCTTGCTTATACCATCTTAATTTTAAATATAACTACGGTTGGTATTCCATTTGAGCCGGAACCAGGAATTTTAGTTTTGGCAATTCAACCCGACAAGGCTGCCTATCTAGCTGGCTTAGAAGCGGGAGATAAAATATTAGAAATTGAAACTCGCACTCTTGGAGTAGGTGATCAAGCTGTTTCCACTTTAGTAAAAGAGATACAGAATTCCTCAGATGACCCAATTTCAATAAAAATTGAGAGAGATGGAATTTTTAAAGATATAACTTTGGTTCCGAAGAATGTTGATGGGAAAGGAACCATAGGGGCTCAATTACAACCTAATATAAGAAAAGAAACTAAAAAGACTAAAAACGTTTACGAACTTTTTAAATACACCAATAATGAGTTTTCATCACTTTTGGTAAAAACAATTCAAGGTTATAAAGGTTTAATAACAAATTTCTCTTCAACAGCTCAACAATTAAGTGGGCCTGTAAAAATTGTTGAAATAGGCGCCCAACTATCACAACAAGGTGGAACAGGAATATTATTATTTGCGTCTTTAATTTCTATTAATTTAGCAGTGCTCAATTCATTGCCTTTACCTCTATTAGATGGGGGACAACTTGTTTTCACTTTAATCGAAGGATTAAGGGGAAAACCTGTCCCAGTCAAAGTACAAATGGTTGTTACTCAGTCTAGTTTTTTTCTTTTAGTTGGACTTAGTGTGTTGCTTATTATTAGAGATACTAGCCAGCTTTTAATCGTACAAAAAATTTTAAACCAATGAATAAATTTTAAATAATGTTAGACAAGCTGTTAGTATATATATTAGTTTAATAATTTTGGGTAATGGCTAAAAAGTCAATGATTGCGAGAGAGGTCAAACGCAAAAAACTTGTTAAAAAATATGCTGCAAAAAGGAAATTGTTATTAGATGAATTCAATGCGGCTAATGATCCAATGGAAAGATTAGAAATACACAGAAAGATTCAAGCTCTGCCTAGAAATTCTGCTCCAAATAGAATTAGAAATAGATGTTGGGCAACAGGAAAGCCAAGAGGAGTCTATAGAGACTTTGGTCTTTGCAGGAATCAGTTAAGACAAAGAGCTCATAATGGTGAACTTCCTGGGGTAGTTAAATCCAGTTGGTAGTAAATTACTAAATCTTAAAAATTTTATTTTTTTCAACAAAAAGTAGATGATTAAAGTAATTAAGACTCATTTCTGAGATATTTTTAAAAATTTTATAGCTTATCTAAATAATTTCCTCAATTTGTCCCTATTAAATGTAAGAATAAATTATGTATAGATTTATAATTTAAAAAGTGGAAGGAAAAAATAAGTCGATCACGTTTGACGGACGAGAGATACGACTAACTACAGGACTATATGCTCCTCAAGCAAGTGGATCAGTAATGATTGAGTGTGGTGATACCTCACTATTAGTTACAGCAACAAAAACTGCTAAAAAAGAACCATCAGACTTTCTACCCCTGATATGTGACTATGAAGAAAAACTTTATGCAGCAGGGAGAATCCCTGGCGGTTTTATGCGCAGAGAGGGTCGCCCACCAGAAAGAGCGATTTTGATTTCAAGATTAATTGATAGACCAATGAGACCTCTTTTCCCTTTTTGGATGAGAGATGAGATTCAAATAGTTGCTTCTTGCCTTTCTCTAGATGAGAGAGTACCTGCAGATGTTTTAGCTGTTACAGGAGCTTCGATTGCAACTTTGCTGGGAGAGATCCCATTTTATGGACCAATGGCTGCAGTTAGAGTTGGCCTCATAGGGGATGATTTCATCTTAAATCCAAGCTATAGAGAAATAGAAAAAGGTGATTTAGACATAGTTGTAGCCGGATCGCCTGAAGGTATTGTAATGATTGAAGCAGGTGCTAATCAGTTATCCGAGCAAGATACTATCGAAGCTATAGATTTTGGTTATGAGGCAGTTACTGAACTTATTAAATCTCAAGAAGATTTACTGAAAGAATTAGGAATAAAGCAGGTAAAGCCATCTAACCCTGAAGAAGATAAAACACTACCCTCTTATTTAGAGAAGAATTGTACAAAACCGATTGAATTAGTTTTAAAGAAATTTGATCAGTCAAAAGAAGAGAGAGATCTTGAACTCGAAAAAATAAAAGTTGAGACTCAAAGTAAAATCGAATCTTTGAAAGATGACAACCAATTAAAAATTCTTCTTTCAGAAAATGATGGGTTATTAAGTTCCGACTTCAAAAAACTTACAAAGAAACTAATGAGGTTACAAATCATTAATGATGGGAAAAGAGTTGATGGAAGAGAACTCGACGAAGTTAGAAAAATATCAGCTGCTGCAGGCATTCTTCCCAAAAGAGTTCATGGTTCGGCATTATTTCAAAGAGGTTTAACCCAAGTTTTATCTTCAACTACATTAGGGACACCTAGTGATGCACAAGAAATGGATGACCTTAATCCAAGCACAGAAAAAACTTACCTCCATCACTATAATTTCCCTCCATATTCAGTCGGAGAGACAAGACCGATGAGAACTCCTGGAAGAAGAGAAATTGGCCACGGAGCATTAGCAGAGAGAGCAATAATTCCTGTGCTGCCTGGGAAAGAAACATTTCCATATGTGCTAAGGGTTGTTAGCGAAGTTTTAAGTTCTAACGGATCAACTTCAATGGGTTCAGTATGCGGAAGTACGCTTTCATTATTAGATGCCGGGGTCCCGTTAAAGGCTCCCGTAAGTGGTACTGCTATGGGTCTAATCAAAGAAGGTCAAGAAGTTCGAATTCTCACAGATATTCAAGGGATTGAAGACTTTCTTGGAGATATGGACTTCAAAGTAGCTGGCACTGAAAAGGGAATAACTGCTTTACAAATGGATATGAAAATCACCGGGTTACCAGTTTCTATTATTTCAGATGCAATTAAGAAAGCTCGTCCTGCCAGATTACATATCTTAGAGAAGATGCAAGAGGCTATAAATAAACCTAATGAATCTCTTTCACCGCACGCGCCTCGACTTTTGAGCTTTAGGATTGATCCTGAACTTATTGGGACTGTGATTGGACCTGGAGGAAGAACAATTAAGGGGATTACAGAAAGAACAAATACCAAAATAGATATAGAGGATGGAGGAATAGTAACAATCGCTTCTCATGATGGTGCTGCTGCTGAAGAAGCGCAGAAGATCATAGAAGGTCTAACTAGAAAAGTTCACGAAGGTGAAATATTTTCTGGCGTCGTAACGAGGATAATACCAATAGGCGCTTTTGTAGAAATTCTCCCAGGCAAGGAAGGGATGGTTCATATATCCCAATTATCCGAAGCTAGGGTTGAGAGAGTTGAGGATGTTGTTAGACAAGGTGATGAAGTTACGGTTAGAGTTCGCGAAATTGATAGTAGAGGAAGAATAAATCTTACATTGAGAGGGGTTTCACAAAATGGTGGGATGACATACCCAGAGCCTACACCTACTCCTGTTGCCCCACTAAGTTAAGAAAAAATATTAATATTATTTATTTTCAATAACTCTTTAACTTTCAAGCAAATATTTTTATGTTTTTTCTTATTGTTTGAAGCAATGATAATACCTCTTTGCTCAAAATTTGAACTTCCATAAGTTAGTTCTTTGTTATCTATATCAGTAATAGCTCCTCCAGCAGCTTTTAAAATAGCTGCGGGAGCAGCAAAGTCCCAGTCCTTGGGACAGCTTTCTCCAGGAAGGCTTAAAGATAAATAAATATCACTCTCGCCCCTCAAAATAGATGCTATTTTGCACCCAATACTGCCCATGACGACAACTTCTTTAAAATTTGCTTTCTCTATTAATTTTTTTAGCGTTTTATTCTGGTGATTTTTACTTGTAACTATAATCATTTCTTCAAGTGTTTTCTTAGGATAAAAATTATATTCAAGTTTAAATTTATTTCTTCCTTCACACCAAGTCTTTTCACTATCAGATATCCATAATTCATTCTTTTCAGGAATTAAAACTAATCCAAGATATGACTTTTGTTCTTTATTAAGACCTAAATGCATTGCATAATTCCCTGTACCTTGAATAAAATCTTTAGTTCCGTCTAAAGGATCTAAAACCCATAACCATTTAGAATTAATTTCGCAGTTTTGAGAATCTTTTTTTACGTTTTCTTCACTAAGAATTTCCCAATTAATATTTTTATATTTTTCATTAATTCTTTGAATAATTATCTCATTAACTTTTAAATCAGCTAGGGTTACTGGATCTTGATTATCTTTGCTTTTTATAATGTTACTATTATGTTTTGAATCTTTTAATTTCTCTCCATAATAAAGCAAAGTATCCGCCGCTTCCCAACTAAAATTTCTTAGATCATTTATAAGATTATGAATATCTACACCATTAGGTAAATGAACCACAACATGAATATTAATTCTCCATTCTCGCACAGAAGTCCTGAACCTGAAAATAGTGTTTTGTATGTAGTTGGGACTCCAATAGGTAATTTAAACGATATTTCCCATAGAGCTATTCAAATTTTAAAGAATGTCTCTTTGATAGCTTGCGAAGATACTAGACAGACAAAAAAAATTATGAATAAATTTGAAATTTCCAATAATCTTACAAGTTTTAATAAAAATAACTCTTTCAAAAAAATTCCAACATTAATAAGTGAGCTAAAAGAAGGAAAATCTATAGCTTTAGTAAGTGATGCCGGCATGCCGAGTATATGCGATCCAGGCGAAGACTTTGTAAGGCACGCGAAGTTAAGTAAGATTGACGTTGTTTGCATCCCAGGGCCATGTGCAGCAATTACTGCATTAGTTGCAAGCGGGATGCCTTCTTCAAGTTTTATTTTCGAGGGATTTCTACCAAAAAAGAAAAATGAAAGAGAAAAAATTCTTCTAGAAATAAGTAATAATCATAAAACAACAATATTATTTGAATCACCTCACAGATTAAAAAAACTGCTTATGGAATTAAAAAAATATTGTGGAGGAGAAAGAGAAATTGCAGTTTCAAGAGAATTAACTAAAAAATTCGAGGAACATACAGGATCAAATATTGATAAAGTATATGACTATTTCGAACATAAAGAAATACTTGGAGAAATAACCTTAGTAATTAAAGGTATAAATAAAAAAGAAAATCTTGAATTTAATAAAATTATTATTAAAAAGGAACTTTATGAATTAATTGATGCAGGTTTAAGCTTATCATCAGCTTCGAAATATTTAGCAAAAAAGAAAAACCTTTCAAAAAGCATTATTTACAATTTATATTGAATTTAAGATTAATTTTACTAAATTTATGTACAAAGTTTATAAAAAAATATTATTCGCTTTTATTTATAATTCAAGTTTATTTTTACTTTTAATTATTGGCATACAAAATAGTACCGAAAAAAGTAAATTGAAATTTTTAAATAGAGAGACTATTAAATTACCAGTAAGTTTTACTATAGGAACAAGCTTTATAGCTGGTTCTATATTAGGTAATTTATTAACATATAGCTCAATAAAAAAAAATCTTAGAAATTTAAATTGATATTAATGTTTCATCAGTTACTATTCTTGTAATCCCACGAGCTTTCAATTGAGGTCTTGCGATTCTAAATACATCAGTATTTGGGACCTTTATAACCTTTTGTTCTCTACCACATAATCTTTTAGCTGTTTTGAGATCATAAAAAATTTCTATTGTTTTTCTACTTAATTCATTATCAGAAAGAAATTGCCATTCAGGAAATTCTTTAAGTAATTTAACTTCCAGTTCAATCTTACTATCAACAATCATATAAACAACATCAGGAAAATTAATATCAGAAAGAGGAATTGATGAGAAATCTTTCTGAATTGTATTTTCTAAATCACAATCTAAAGGAGTGAGTTCAACAAATGAAGAATCATGGAGAAGACTTTCTGTATCATTTTTTTTGAAATTACTTTGATGATATAAATTTTCATTATGTAATTTATCTTGAGTAATAATTTTTGAAGATTCTTTTATTTGACTGTATTTCTTTATTAATTTTTTATATTCACTTTCGCTAATAATTTTCTTTAGGTGACGAGTAACTGTGTTTTTAGTACAGTTAAAGTCTTTGGATAATTGTTCTATAGTTTTACCGTTAATAAAATTATCTACCATTTCTTTCTTTTGAATCTCAGAAACTTTTTTTGCCACAAATATACAAACTATAATTTTTGTTATTATAAAAAATTTTTTTTATAGGTTCAATACTATTTGATATTTTCTATAGATAAAGTAGTGTAGTATTTAAAAAAACTAAATCTTAATAGGTTTATTATTTTAAAATTCTTAATTAAAAAGAAAAACATTATTTTGCATAAAACAAAAAATAAAAACTCAAAAATTATACCTGTTATTTTATCTGGGGGCAGCGGCACAAGACTTTGGCCTCTTTCTCGTTCGAGTTACCCAAAACAATATCTTAATTTCGACGACAAAAATAATTTTTCTTTATTACAAAATACATATTTAAGATTAAAAGGAATAAAAAATTTGCAAAAACCAATAATTTTATCTAATGAAGAACAAAGATTTATTGTCGCTCAACAAATGAGAGAAATAAATACTGAAACTAATACTATAATTCTTGAACCATTTGGGAAAAATACAGCTCCAGCTATTACTTTAGCAACTTTGAAGTCTTTAAATTCTTTTGAAGATCCACTCTTACTAATTTTGTCTTCTGATCATTTGATTCAAGATGAAGAAAATTTTAAGAAGGTAATTGAAGAAGGTATTTTACACGCTGAAAATGGACAGATAGTTACTTTTGGGGTAATTCCAAATTCCCCTGAAACTGGCTATGGATATATTAAAACAATTGATAAACTCTCAAAAAAAAATTCATTTAGCAAAATTGATAAATTTATAGAGAAACCAAATTTAGAAAAGGCAAAAACCTTTATAAAAGATCAGCATTATGTTTGGAATAGCGGAATATTCTTATTCAAAGCATCTACAATTTTAAAAGAAATGAAAAGATACGCACCTGAAATATTAGGACTCTGCGAAGAGTCACTCGAAAGAGGACTTGAGGATTTGGATTTTTTTAGGATTGATGAAGAAACCTTCAGAAAATGTCCCAATGTATCCATTGATATTGCAGTGATGGAAAAAACAAATCTAGGTTCGGTTCTAACACTTCAGGCTGGGTGGGACGATATTGGAAGCTGGAAATCAATTTGGGAAAATTCTGAAAAAGATAATAATGGCAACTCAATTAACGGCAAAATAATACTAGATGGTACAAAAAATTGTTATTTAAGAAGCGAAGAAAGATTAATAGTGGGGATAGATATTAATAATTTAATTATTGTGGAAACAAATGATGCAATTCTTATTTGTAACAAAGATTCAACCCAAAAAGTAAAAAGAATAGTTGAAGAACTAAAAAAAAGTAGAATTAAAGAAGGTAAAGATCATAAAAAAAGCTACAGACCATGGGGAAGTTTCACTTCTATAGAGATAAGAGATGTTTGGCAAGTAAAGAGATTAGAAATAAAACCTAATGCCAGCATATCTTTACAAATGCATCATCACAGATCAGAACATTGGATTGTAGTAGAGGGGAAAGCAAAGATTCAAATTGATGACAATGTTTCTTTTTTAAATAAAAATGAGAGTGCATATATTCCTTTGGGATCAAAACATAGATTATCTAATCCTGGTTTAACTCCTCTCATATTAATTGAAGTTCAAAGTGGTAATTATTTAGGAGAAGATGATATTATCAGATTTGAAGATAATTATGGACGAGTAATGAATTAAAATTTTCAAGGTTAAACCTATCTTACAATTTACATACATTTACTTGTACCTTAAGGTTAAGTTTAAAATAAATTGTTGTCTTGATTACTATCAATTAGTAAAATCATTAATGGTGAGTAATTTACTTTACTTTCCAAAAGGTATTGAGCCCTTTGAAATCTCATTTTTTTATTTTGCTTCCTTAGCTCAGCTGGATAGAGCAACTGCCTTCTAAGCAGTGGGTCAATGGTTCGAATCCATTAGGAAGCGTAAAGTTTTTTCCCATTCTGATTTTAAAAATATTGATTTATCTTGATTAAAAATATAGAAAAAATATTGAATATTGAAAATCATGAAAAAAGTAGTTTTTATTTAGGCGTTTTTCTTCTGAGTACAGCTCCTGCAATTTCAGTTTTTTTATTTATATTTGCAATAATAAAAAGCACCAATAATAAATTTTCACTTTTTCTTAAAGACAATTTTAATATTGTACTCTTGGTTGTATCAATACTTATGATAACAAGTTGTTTTTTTCAATATTATTTAAAGATTCCTTACCCTATTGAATTTAACAACTCATCAACATGGATAGGTTTAATAAATTGGATACCATTATTTTGGTGTTTTTGGGCATTCCAGCCATACTTAAAAAGTCATATTGAGAGAAAAAAAACAATTTTATTTTTAATAAGCGGAACTATACCTATTATTATTTCAGGTCTTGCTCAATATTGGTTTGATGTTAATGGTCCTTGGGAGTTATTTAATGGGATAATAGTCTGGTATCAAAGACCTATCGAAATTACAGACGGACTTACAGGACCATTTAATAATACAAACTATGCGGGTGCATGGCTAGCAATGGCTTGGCCTTTTTCCTTATCTATTTATAAAACAGAAAAAACTAAGAAGAAAAAGTTTATTTCGCTATTGATTATTATTCTTTTCGTTATTTCTATTATCTTTACTAACTCGAGAAATTCTTGGATTGGATTGATGCTTTCAATACCAATTATTATGGGGAGAAGAATCGCTATATTTACTTTCTTACTAGTAACAATTTTACTTTTTATTATTTTCTTAACTTATTCATCTTTATTATCTGCAGATATAAAAGAATTTATTTTTAGTAATTTACCCCATAATTTTATGAGTAATTTCCCAGAAGAATTTACCCAGTTAGAAAATGAATTTCCTAGGATTGGGATCTGGAAAACTAGTATTGAATTTATCTTCATAAGACCTCTTACTGGTTGGGGTGCAGCATCCTTCCCTTTATTATATGAACTTCAAAATAACAACTGGATAGGTCATCCACATAATCTTCTATTAGAAATTGCATTTAGCTATGGAATCATCCCTTCTTTAATACTTAGTTTTTTTGTGATTTCAATATTTATCAAATCAACAATCATAAAATTAAAAAAATTTAAAAAGAGCTCCTTTTTGAATGAATCTAATTATGTATTTGATAAGGCTTGGCTCTGTTCAACTCTTTTCTTAATAATTGCTCACTTAATTGATATCCAATATTTTGACCTTAGAATAAGCATTATTTCTTGGATTTTATTGGCTGGACTAAGGTCTATGATCTTAGAAGAAATGAATACAATATAAAAAAAGGAATTTTAATTTTTTAAAATAAGCTGATATAATTGAAATCAAATTTTAAATTATGCTTAGTGAAATTAAAAATATATGCTGTATAGGAGCTGGTTATGTGGGTGGTCCATCTATGGCTGTAATTGCAGATAAATGCCACTTTTTAAAAGTAACAGTTGTTGATATAGATTCTGAAAAAATTGATAATTGGAATAATTCAAATTTAGATAAACTACCTGTATATGAACCAGGATTAAGAGAAATAATTGAAAGGAGGAGAGGCAAAAACTTATTCTTCTCATCTGATGTTAATAAAACGATTTCAGATTCAGATATGATTTTTATATCTGTTAATACACCAACAAAAACTAAGGGCCTTGGCGCTGGAGAAGCGAGTGATCTTAAATACATAGAAAGTTCTGCAAGGCAAATTGCGAAATATGCTAAAGATGAGACAATTATTGTTGAAAAAAGTACTATCCCAGTAAAGACAGCTGAAACTATACAAAAAATTTTAGAGACCTGTAAAAAACCAGAAGAATCAATTTCAGGGGAAGGGTCAGTTTTTCATGTCTTATCTAATCCCGAATTTCTTGCAGAAGGGACTGCGATTTCTGATCTCTTTGATCCAAATAGAGTTTTGATAGGAGGTGAGAATGAAAGAGCCATCAAATTTCTTTATGGAATTTATGAGAATTGGATAGCACCCGAAAAAATACTAACAACCAATATTTGGAGTTCTGAATTATCAAAACTTACAGCCAATGCTTTTTTAGCTCAAAGAGTTAGTTCAATTAATAGTATTTCGGCTTTGTGTGAAGTTACAGGAGCAAATGTTTCTGAGGTTTCTAAGGCAGTAGGAATGGATAATAGAATTGGAAAAGATTTTTTAAAAGCGGGTCCAGGTTTTGGAGGTAGTTGTTTTAAAAAAGATATATTGAATCTTATTTATATCTCCAAATTTTATGGGTTATTTGAAGTCGCCTCATATTGGGAATCCATTTTAGAAATTAATAAATGGCAACAAGAAAGGATTTCCAAAATTATAGTTACAAAATTATTTGGAAATTTATCCGAAAAAAAGATTGGTATACTTGGATTTGCTTTTAAAGCGAATACAAACGATACTCGAGAATCTCCAGCGCTTTACATATGCAAAGATCTTATTGAAGAGGGAGCAAAACTCTCGATATATGATCCAAAAGTAAACGATGAAAAGATCAGGTTAGATCTACAAAAAGTTATAACCAATAAAAATCATAAAAAAATAACTACTAGTAATTGTGTTTATGAGGTTTCGAACAATTCTGATGCATTAGTAATTTTGACTGATTGGGATGAATTTAAAAATATAGATTGGGATAAAGTCAATAAAACTATGAGATCTCCAGCCTGGATATTTGATTGCAGGAATATTTTAAGCAAAAATAATATGACCAAAACAAACTTAAATTTGTGGCAATTAGGTAATAATTTATAATATATAAATAGCCTTTTATATTATAATTTTATATTAGCTAAATCACATTTTATAAAGGTGAATAAAGGAATAATTCTTGCGGGAGGAACAGGCTCAAGATTAGCTCCATTAACTGATATTTTTAATAAACAATTACTTCCTATATATGATAAACCAATGATTTATTATCCATTAAGCACTTTAATGCTTATGGGTATTAGAGATATATTAATTATAACTACTGAAGATGATTTTTCATTATTCCAAAAGTTATTCAAAGATGGTTCTTTTTTAGGCATAAATATAAAATATAAAATACAAAATAAACCAGCTGGAATCCCACAAGCTTTACTATTATCTGAAGAATTTATCAAAAATAAATCCGTTACTTTAATATTGGGTGATAATATATTTTATGGGCATGATTTGATACCTCAACTAAAAAAAGGTTTCAAAGTAAAAAAGGGAGCTTGTATATTCGGATATAGAGTTAATGATCCCAAAAGATTTGGCATTGCAAAATTAGATAAAAATTACAACATTAAAGAAATAAAAGAAAAGCCATCAAATCCAGAAAGTAGTTATGCAATAACTGGATTATATATTTATGACAAGACTGCTGTAGAAAAAGCAAAAAAACTTAAGCCATCTAATAGAGGAGAACTGGAAATAACTGACTTAAATAATATGTATCTTAAAGATAAGCAATTAAAAATTGAAATACTTGGGAGAGGAATTGCTTGGTTAGATACAGGTACATTTGAGTCTCTGCAAGAGGCAAGTGCATTTATTAAAACCATTGAAAACAGGCAAGGATTGAAAGTTGGATGCCCCGAAGAAATTGCATGGAGAATGGGTTGGATTAGTAAAAATCAATTAATCAAAATAGCAGACAAATATGCCAAAAGTTCTTATGGAAATTATTTATTAAAAGTAATGAAAATAGATTAATTTATTAATATTTATAAGGCTTCAATAGATAACTCGTATTACTTTAATTCACAAAATTTACTTTATATATTTAATCTTTAATATATTAAAATAAATATCTAATTAAATATATGTCATTAAAATATGAGTAGGAACACTATAAATCTAGTTACAGGTGGGGCAGGATTCCTAGGCTCACATCTTGTAGATAAATTAATGGGCAAAGATGAGGAAGTTATTTGTCTAGATAATTATTTTACGGGAAGAAAAAGCAATCTATATAATTGGATGAATAATCCGAAGTTTGAGTTAATTAGACATGACGTAACAAAACCAATTACGTTAGAAGTTGATAAAATTTGGCATTTAGCCTGTCCAGCATCTCCGATTCATTATCAATATAATCCAATTAAGACTGCAAAAACTAGCTTTTTAGGTACCTATAATATGCTGGGATTAGCAAAAAGAGTTGAAGCAAAAATACTTTTAGCTAGCACAAGTGAAGTCTATGGAAATCCAGAAATTCATCCCCAACCAGAAACTTATTTTGGGAATGTCAATACAATAGGGATAAGAAGTTGTTACGACGAGGGCAAGAGAATTGCAGAGACCTTATGTTTTGACTACAAAAGGAATCATGGTGTAGATATTAAAATTGCCAGAATATTTAACACTTATGGACCAAGAATGTTGCCAAATGATGGGAGAGTAATCAGTAATTTGATTGTTCAGGCCTTGTTAAAAAGACCCCTAACAATATATGGAAGGGGAGATCAAACAAGATCTTTCTGTTATGTAGATGATCTCATAAATGGATTGATAAAGTTAATGGATTCCAAAGAAAATGGTCCCATCAATTTAGGTAATCCAGAAGAATTTAAAATAATTGATTTAGCTAAAATCATTCGTGAAAAAACAAACTTGGATAAAGAATTCATATTCAAAAGATTACCAATGGATGATCCAATGCAAAGAAAACCAGTAATAACTAAAGCCAACGAAAAACTTGATTGGAATCCTTTAATTAGCCTAGATGAAGGGTTAAATAAAACGATATCTTATTTTGTTGAGGAATTGAACTTATGAATACTCATAAAAATATTTTAGAAATCAATAAATTGTGGGATAACCTTATAAAAAGTGAGAAGGAACTAATCATTGCTACTGTTGTCACTAAAAATATCGCCAAAAATTGGTGCTTTTTTTTTAGGAATAAAATCATTCGACTTCTAGCCCCTTCAAATATAAAAATCCTTAATCTTGAATTCGACAAAAAATATTGTGAACAAATTTCTCAAAATTCACATGATCAAGATGGCTATTTGACCATTCATGGAGTAATGATTAATAACTTATTAAACCTAATTAATGAAGAGAGTTATTGTCTTTTAATTGATATAGATGCATTTCCAATTAGTCGAAATTCTATAAAGATAGCTTTTGCAACAGCATTTCATAAAGGTGTTAATGGCAATATTCAAAGAACAAATTGTTTAGATAATAATGAACATATTTTTATAGCTGAATCATTTATGTGTTTTTATACAAAGAAAATTAAAAGCATAGGTAAAAGAGCTTGGAAAGCCAATAAAAGATCCGATGTTAGTGAAGAGATTTCATGGGAATGGCCAGAATTATTAGATGAATACGTATTTGTTCCATTAAGCACTACTAAGAAACCAATTTGGCCCTTAGAAGGGAACAAATTAGTTTATGGGATTGGAACTATATTTGGATTTAATAATATAAAAATAAGTTATCACCACTTTTTCGGAAGGAATATTATAAGTCAAATACACTTTTGTATTATTAGTTTCTCTTATTATCTAAAATTAAAATCCCGCGAAAATCTATTAAGAAAAATATCTAAAAAAAATATCATTTATTTATTAAGAGAATTAAAATTTTCTGTTAAATATATCTTTGGGAAAATTTCATGAATTTTAAAATATCTGCATATATTATTCATAATAATTCGATAAAAAGGAAATTTATTAGAACGCAAATAAAGAATTTGATTAAAACGCTTAATATAAATTTAAATCAGGTAAGTAAACAAAAGATACCCAAAAATAATTACTCAAATTTAATTTTAAAAATTTTAAATTTAAAAATAATTTTATTTAAGGAGTTATTTAATATTTACCATAAGAGATTTTTAATATTTAATGACTTAATTTCGTATTTAGCAAATATTGCTTACATATTTAAAAGAATATTAAAGATTCTATTTTCTTCAAAAATTAAAAATTTAGAGACTTATAAACATAACGTAATAGAGAAGATCGTAAGAGATAAGCATATATTTGCATGGGAATTATTTCTGAAAACTGATTCAGATTATATTATTATTTTTGAGGATGATGCTATATGCCTTGAAAATTCTAAAAAAAGGTTGCATACAATTTTTAATAATTTGTATATTGAAAACCAAGAAAATATTTTTTTAGATTTAGCAGGGGGATATAAATTATCAAAAATTTTACCTTTAAAAAATAATTTAAATAATAAAGTTTATGATGTATATATTAATGATTTATATACAAATACTGCTTGTTGCTATTTACTATCGAGAAATTTAGTAAGCGAATTTCTAGAAATAGTTAATATTGATCAATTTTCCAAAAATTTTCCAATTGATTATTTATTGAATTATTTAGGTTTCAAATCAAATAAAAAAATATTTAGTGGGCACTTTTTAAGTCCCATATTTACTCATGGTTCTTTTAAATATAATGTCGAATCATGGCAAAAATTATCATGAAATTTTAATTAATTAATCAATATCATTATTTATGAATAAAAAAAATTATTGTGTTCCCATATTAATCATTGCATGGCGCAGACCAGAAAAGACATTAAGGATTATTGAAAAAATAAAAGAAATTAATGCTTCAAAAGTTTATATCGCATGTGATGGATTTGATAAAAAAAATAATAGATATGAATCAAATATTATTGCTACTAGAAAAATACTTAAAGAAAAAATTGATTGGAATTGTGAAAAAAAATATTTGTTTAGTAATTACAATCAAGGTTGTAAGTATGGCGTAAGTAGTGCAATTAATTGGTTTTTTAAAAATGAAAATGAAGGCATAATTTTAGAAGATGACTGCTTACCTCACTTAGATTTTTTCATATTTTGTGAAGAGTTATTAGAGAAATATAGAACTGACGAACGTATATGGAGTATTACTGGACAAAATATTCAGCTTGGGAAAACATTCGGCGAAAACTCATATTATTTCAGCAAATATTCTCATTGTTGGGGCTGGGCAACTTGGAAAAGATGTTGGGAAAAATATGATAGTGAAATTAAAAGCTGGCCTAAAATTAAGGATGCGAAAATTATTGAGGATCTTTTTACAAGCAAAAGAGAAATTAATTACTGGAAAAGAATATTTGATAATATTTATTATCATTCCGAGCCTGATACATGGGACTATCAGTGGACATATATCTGCTTAGTTAATTCAGGTTTAACTATCATACCAAATAAAAATCTTATTGAAAATATCGGATTTGATGATGAAGCTACGCACACAAAAGAAGAGGTTTTTGATTCAAGATTAGAAAATTTTAAAAGATTCTCTAGTGGTTTACTTCCTATAAAACATCCTAACAATATTATTAAATCAAAAAAAGCAGATAGATTTACAGAGATAATTTGCTATTCTGGCGCAAATCCTTTAAATCCAAAAGAACTAAAATTTTTTATTAGAAAAATAATCAAGAAATTAAAAAATTTTTATAGAACTTATAATTGAAAAACCATAAACTATTATTAAGGACTAAAAAACTAATTTTTAAATATTTATAAAAAGAAATAATAATAATATAATGTTAAATATTTTGATTAATTAAGGTTATAATATTTAAATAGGGACAAAATTAATGTTACTAAATCAGTGGAAAAATTATAATAAAAAACTCCTAAATGCAATAAATTCCATAAGTGAAAAAGATATTTTAAATCTTACAGCACAAATTGAATCATATATGGGGACTAGAGATGAAATTCATATTCTTGGTAATGGTGGAAGCGCAGCAAATGCTAATCATGTAAACGGTGATTTTTCAAAAACTTTCTCATCATTAGGGGAAGTAATAAAAATTAATTCTTTTGCCGATAATTCCTGTTATCTGACTGCAGCTTCAAACGATATTGATTTTTCTGAGGTATTTTCACTTTTAATTCCTGGGAGAATAAATAAAAAAGATCTCATTATCTTCCTTTCAGGTAGTGGCAATTCAATTAATCTTATAAAATGTGCCCAAAAAGCCAGGGAATTTAATATAAATACATTTTCTATAACTGGTTATAATGGGGGAGAATTAAAAAATATTTGTAGGAACCATATTCATATACCTATAAAAGATATGGAAATCATAGAAGATATTCAATTGGTTATTTTTCATTTTATTAAACAATATTTAACTAATAAATTTGAAAATAATAATCATTCTAAGAATTTAAGCCATAAGTACAATAAAAGAATTATCTCTAATGAAATTGCTTAAAAAAACATCTCTAACAAAAGAATTTTCTAAATATCCTTATATTTAAAAGATCAAATGAAAGTTTTACATTTATCACATAGTGATGGGAAATCAGGTGCTGGAATAGCTGCAAGAAGGATACACGAAGCATTACATAATAATCCTCTTCTAAAAGAAAGTCGTCTTAATGTAAGTAGAAAATTTAATAATATTCCAAATACATTTTGTAATAACAATTTTTTTAATAAATTCAAAACTTTTACCAAATTATATGTTGAAAGATTAATTATAAAATTAATTGATTATAGTGATCAAAATTTTCATTCCATATCATTATTGCCTTCAAAAGTAGATTCAAAAATTAATAATCTAGATTTTGCAATCATAAATTTGCATTGGGTACAACATGAGATGATTTCAATAGAATCTATTGGAAGAATTAATAAACCACTAGTATGGACACTTCATGATGCATGGCCCTTCTCATCAACAAGTCATTACCCTAAAGATATTTTTCAAAGAAAATTATCAAAGAATAATTTTTTTAAGAGAAAATTTTTAATAGATGCTTTAGATAATTGGTGTCTAAAAAGAAAAATCAAATCATGGGACAAACCAATTCAAATTGTTTGTCCAAGTAGTTGGCTTGCTAAACATGCAAGAAATTCTTATTTAATGAAAAACTGGGATATAAGTATTATCCCAAATCCAATAAATACAGAAATTTTCAGGCCGATAAAAAAAAAGAAGGCCAGAGAAATTCTGAAAATACCATTCGATAAGAAGTTATTAGCTTTTGGAGCAATTGATGGTGTCAAAGATTTAAGAAAGGGAGGAGACTTATTAATGAGCACCTTTAAATTCCTGTATGAAAAAAATAAAAAATTTTCATTGATAACCTTTGGTAAAAGTGACTCCTTTTTCAAAAATTTAGATTTAGATATCTTCTCTTATAATCAGGGTTTTATTGAAAATGAAGAACACTTAGCATTAATTTATTCTGCAGCTGACATCTTAATTATGCCCTCAAGGATGGAATCTTTTGGTCAGGTGGCAAGCGAATCGATGGCTTGTGGCACCCCAGTAATTGCCTTTAATTCATCAGGTTTAAAAGATATAGTTGACAATAATCTAAATGGTTTTTTAATTGAGAAATTTAATTGCCAAAAGATGGCTTCTAAAATAAATCAATTATTAAAAGATGAATCTTTAATGAAAAGTTTTAAAATCAAATGTAGAGAAAAGGCTATAAAAAAATGGAGTTATAAAAAAGTATCTAATCAATACCTAAAACTTTATAAATCTTTAAATAATAAATAAGATGCAAAAGTTATACATTATTACGCCTTTTAAAAATAATATTTCTCATTATTTATTGAATACTATAAAATCTATTTCCTCTTTAAAATTAAAAACTGTAATTAATCATATAGTAATTTATGATAGAGAATCCATAGAATTAATAGATAAAATAAAAAGTAATTATTTAAAAAATTTTAAATTTGAATCCTACTTTATTAAATTTATTATTGCCCCCAAAAAGGGAATATATCATGCAATAAATATTGGATTGGATCAAATAAGCAAAAATAGTTTTTATATGGTTCTTGGAGAAGGAGATCTTATCAAAAAAAAATCAAATAACTTTAATCTAAAAAACAATCAAATACAAACATTAGACTATAAGCTTTCAAATAGAAATAAGTTAGAGAATGATTTCAGAAATATTTATAGCGGCATGCCATATTGCCATAATGCAATAATTTTTAAAAAGAATGACTTAAAATATAGTACTAATTACAAAATTTCTTCAGATTATCATTACTTTATTAAATATATTGAAAATAGCAAAATTAATATTGAAAATGATATTCCTAAAAATAGTGGATTAGAGGTCACATTTGAGGCAAAAAATGGAATTAGTTCTAAATCTATAATTAAAAAAAACATTGAGAATATGCTTATTTTAATTAAACTTAAAAAATTAAAAGGATTTTTTATTTATTTAACATTATTACTACCAAAACTTTTTTATAAATTTAGAAAAAAATATGGAGACTACTGATATTGTTATTCCTACGTGGAAAGGAAATACCAAAAAAGAAATTTTAAGATCCTTGGACTCAATCATGGGTGAAAGTCTCTTTATTGGTAATATTTTTCTAGTAATTGATGGTTGTAAAAAATTTCCGCTTAATTTATATTTTGAACATCCACTAGAGAATAAAATTATTATTATTTACACTTTTAAAAATAAGGGTCCTGGATTAGCAAGAAATCTAGGAGTTTATTTTTCGAAAGCCGAAAATATAATTTTCCTGGATGCTGGAGACAAATCTACAAGTAATAGGATTAAAATACAATTAAATTCATTAAAAATGAATGATATATCCGTTGGGGATATAAAAGAGATAACAAAAAATAATAATGCTATAAGAATTTCATCTAGAACTATTGCTAAAGCAAAAAGAATCTTGCCATTTAGAACTCCATTTAATAACGTTTCTATTGCCATAAAAAGAAAAAAGTTTATAGAAATAAATGGTTATCCAAATTTAAGAACTGCAGAAGATTGGTTATTTATGGGGAAAATTATAAAAAATAAGCTTCGTCTTTCTTGCGAAAAAGAAATCTTAGTCGAAATAGAAAAAGATGGATTTTTTCTTTCACGTAGAAAGGGAAGAGATGTTTTCAACGATATAAAATCATGTATAAATAGTCTATATGAATTAAAATTAATAAATAAACAACAAAAATTTATTTCATTAATAATTCAAAGAATTCTTAGACTATACACTCCATATAAAGTCTTATCATTAATTTATTTTATTTTAAGAAAAAATATCAATTAAAATCTTGAGCATATTTTGAATTAAGAAATATTCCTCCTGTAATTACTAAACAACTTATTAAAAACAAATAATAATTATTTCCAAAAGTAGATACAACTACAAGCAATAATGTTGAAATGATATATATTAATGAAATATTCGAATGACTAATTCCTGCTTGATTTAATCTCTGATATAAATGTTTTTTATGCGGACTAAAAATATCTTCTTTGTTTAATAATCTTAAAAATAAGCATGAAAAACTATCCATTAATAATGGAGTTCCTATTAAAAGATTCATTAATAATTGAGAATAATTAGCTGATGAAAAAATAATAATGAAATATATAGCGCCTAAAAATGTACTACCTGTATCTCCCATAAATATTTTTGCAGGACTCCAATTGAGTATTAAAAAAACAAATAAAGAGCCTATTAGTATAGAAAGTTCTGGTCTTATAAAATTAATAGATCTCAATAATATTAAAAACATGCAACCTGATAAAAGTCCATCTAATCCGTCCATAAAATTAAAAAGATTTATTATACAAAAACCAACAATAACTAGAAAATTGAAAATAATAAAATTAAGGATATTTGAATTAATATAAAAATTTTCAAAATAATTTACTATCCCATAAAGAGTAATAATTTGTATTACTGCTCTAATTAATCTACTAGTTTGAAATATATCATCAATAAAACTTATAATTATGAGAGGTAATAGATACAAATAAATGTAATTTTGGCTCCAAAGGCAAAAACCTAAAAAAGGAATAATAAATATCAATCCACCTGCTGATGGTACAGCCTTTAAGTGTGAACTTCTTTTATTAGGAATATCTCTAACATATTTAGATAGATAGGGCTCTATAGAAAAATAAATTGCAAAAGATACAATTATTGATGCAACAAAATGCATATTAATATAACTAATTAATATATAATTAGTAATTATATATTAAGAGTTTCTAAATTAAAAATGATATCCAATAAAAATATAGAGGCGCTTATAATCACTAGTAATGTAAAGTATAACCCAGAGTTTAATAAGAATATAATTGCTAGTTCTGTGGAAACAAAAAATGATTATTTTATTTCAAATATCATCAACAATATTAAACAAAACTCTAATATAAATAATTTCCTTATTACGCATGATCTAAAAATAGATAATAAAGATTCATTAATTTATCAAGATAGACTTGAAGATATTTGCAAAAAAGAAGGTTTAAGATTGATTGTTTCCCCTAGTAGTATAAAAATGCCTTCACAAATTTCTGCAACAGTAGCATTTAAAAATGGACTTAAAAAAATTAATAAAGAATATTTCTTATTTTGGGAGCATGATCATTTTTTTACAAAAAAAATAGATTGGCAATTAATTTCTGATTGTTTTTTTAATGGAGGTAAGATGATTAGATTCAATAGAAAAATCAACAAAAAAAATAAGGCATTTAAAATAAATAAAAGAATAATAGATAATTTTGAAATTATAAATAATACTGAATTCAACTCAAAGATTCTATCAACAAATTTATATTCGAATGGTCCTTTTATTTCTGAGAAAAAGTTTTGTGAAACATTATGGAATAATGTTGTTTTTGATTATCCATCATGGAATGGTCATTTTGGAGGTTTTATTGAAGGGCCAGTAAATCAAAAGATGTTATTTGATCAATTTAATATGTCTAAAAAAGATTTCATGAATAAATATCCTATATTCTTATATGGTGGGGATGAAGATTTACCAATCGTTCAACACAAAGGTAGATACACTCCTCAGTACCAAATAAAAAATTTATCTTTTGAATCTTTAATTTTAATAATTAAATTCTTGAAACAGAAAATTAAAAAATTTTGGAGATAAAACTGATGTTTTATAAATTATCTAAAACCAAAAATATAAAAATTAAAATATGAAATCAGCAAAAGAACTTAACTGGTGCATTTTGTATAAAAAAGATCCAAAAGAAAAATGGAATCTTCCATTTGGTTTTGCTAATGAAATGGAAAAACAAGAACTGAGATTAAAAAGAATTGAAATAAAAAAATCTCAAGACTTAAAATTACCGAACAAAGATTTTATAATAAAAAATAAAATAAACATAATTTTAATATTTTACTCAGGTTTTAATATAGTTTTAAATGAATCACTTAAAAAATTTAAGAGAGAATTCCCAGAAGTTATGATTATTAATGAATTAGGAGATGAACCTCAAACCGAAAAATGTAATTACGTACGTGCAGCCCTTTCTGACATCTCATTGACTCCTGATTTTGAAAGTTACCAATATTGGAAAAATAAAGGATTTAATTGTTATTGGTTTACTCATTGGGCAGATGAAAGTATTTTTTTAAACAAAAATTATAGTAAAAGAAATATTCTTATTGGAAGCACAATGGGTTTAAGAAAATATGCTTTAATGTTGAAAATTTTATTTTTAAATAATTTTAAAAATCAACAAAAAAGCGGTAAAGAGAATACATCTTTTTATAATTCAACATTAATTGCTTTTCAATATGCTAGATGGGGTGAAATTACCAGAAGAATTTTTGAAGCTTCTTCATGTGGGTGTTGTGTAATAACTAATAAATTAGAAAAGAGTAAGAATATAGAAAAAATATTTAAACATAATGAAAGTATAATTTTCTATAAAAATAGGTTTGATTTGATTCTAGAGATTTTCAAATTAATTTTTAATAAAAACAAAAGAAAGCGAATTGCTTACAATGCTGAATTTATTGTAAGGAATTTTCATACTGCAAAAGTAAGAGTTCAAGAGCTTATAAAAATTGTTGAGGATAACCTTTATGTTTGAATAAATAACTAATGTATTATTAAAGAAATATAGATTAAAAAATTCTTTCAATCTTAAATGAAATTACTAGTTTATTTAGAACAAGCAAAAATTCTAAATATTATGAGAGATAAAAAACAAGCCAACCCTGGAGTAGGGGGAACTACTTTTACTGCAGCTAGGTTAGCTATTGCTTTAAAAGATGAGATAAATAAAAATGGCTATAATATTGAGATATTTTTTACAACTGAGATAAAAGACTACACTTTCTTTCATGACATAAAAGTTATCCCTTTAAGTCAAATATCAAAATTTCAATTTGGTTGCGCAATAATTACTGGTGATTTGATAAATAGTATTTTTGAAAAAAAAATATTTATTAATTCTCAAAGATTTATTTCTTGCATAAGGCATCCTTATGATTATGACAAAATATCAAAATCTAGAAAAATTAAAGCAGAAATATTATCAGTCTCTAATTCAGCTTACATAAGCAATTATTTTATATGCGGTCCCCATAATCAGATCGATAATTTATTTAATGCTGAAAGAATAAGAAAAAGCCTTAGTGTTGATAAAAATTCAGTTAAAACTTTATTAATTGAAAAAGAAAATAAAAAGCTTATAAGAATAGGATTTATGGGTGCACTTGTTGCTAGCAAAGGCTTTCACTTACTAGCAAAAAACTGGTCCAAAGTTTCAAATTATTGTAATCAAAAAAATATAGATGTAAGACTTGATGTGATTGGGGGGTCTGATCTTTATGAATTTAAGAATTCTCACAAAATACTCCCATGTAGTAAAAAATATGGTGATCTTCTTGTGAATTATCTAAGAGAAGAAATTAATAAAACTGTTTTTTTTCATGGAACTTTAGGTCCGGAAAGATACGATTTAATGAGTAACTGCGACATTGCGGTAGTTAATCCAACTGGCAGCGGTGAAACCTTCTGCGCAACAATTTTAGAGTGGTTTTCTTTAGGAGTACCTGTAATATCATCACTAAACTATGGCCTGTCAGATTACATGAAATACTTTAAAGATTTAACTATTAATAATCCTAATGAAATTCAGAAAAAAATTATTTCTTACATAAATTTCGACACAAATCAAAAAAATAGTTTAAAACTTAAAAGTTATTTAATAGCTAATTATCATTCAGCTAATGAAGAACAAATAATTCAAAAATGGTTATTATTAATTAATGAATCAAATATTTTTGTTAAAGAATTAACTAATATAAAGATTTATTTTGGCGCTATAAAAAATTATATTAAATTCATATTATTTACCATAAAAAAAATTTTATACAAATTTTTATTTTTTTAATTTTATAAAATTTGTTAATTTGAAGAACGATCTAAAAGGTAAATTCATTAAGTTATGATAATAGTTGAATTAGTTAAAGATATTGATATATAAGCATGATTAATAAATTAAAAAAAATTCTCCACTCCAAATTTGTTGGGAAAAAAGGTAGATTATCCATTTTAATTTCCTTAGATACACTCTTAATAATAAGTTCCGTATTTTTTGTTTTTTATGTTTTACAAAATGAAGCGCCAAGTTCTCTAATATTAATTTCTAAATGGTTAATTCCTAGTTTAATATTTCTTGGCTTACCTTTATATATTTTTAGTAATCAGTATAGAAGTTTAACTAGATATGTAGGAGCAAAGTCTTTCTATGCATTAGCAAGTAGAAATGGAATTTTATTATTGTTAATATCGATAATTTCAGATTTAATTGGGCTTCCTAGACCATCAAAAAGTAGTTGGATCTTGATTTGGATAACTTTATCACTTTTATCAGCAATTTTTAGATTTGCAGCAAGGGATATACTCATGAATTTGGACAATCTTCCAAATTCCAAAACAAAACGAGTAGCTATATATGGTTCAGGTTCTGCAGCAGTTCAGTTAGCGGCATCATTGAAAGTAAGTGGTAAATACAAAATTATATGTTTTTTTGATGATGTTCCCGCAATGTGGGGAAGAACAATTTGGGATATTCCAATAAATTCAATAAAAACTCTTAGTGAGAAGGCTCAATTTGATGAGATTCTATTAGCTAAACCAACCTTAAGTAAGGAAAAGATCAGAGAAATTGTTAAAGAGTCTAAAAAGTCAGGTGCAAATATTTTACAAATCCCCTCAATTGAAGACATCACCAATGGCAAAACAAGTATAGATGCTTTAAAGCCAATTCAGATTGAAGAGCTTTTAGGGAGAGAACTAATTACAACTAATTTGGATTCTATTAAACCACTTTTAGAGAATAATTCGATATGCGTAACTGGTGGTGGAGGTTCGATAGGTACCGAACTCTGCAAACAAATAGTTAAATTAAAACCTAATAAAATTGTAGTTTTTGAAAGAAATGAGCCAGCACTATACAAAACTCATCTAGCTTTAAAAGATGAATTAATCAAAGATATCGAAATAATACCAATTTTAGGATCAGCTCAGAATTTCTTACTCTTAAAGAATATTTTCGAAAAATTTAAAGTAAAAATAGTATTCCATGCTGCGGCATACAAACATGTCCCAATTGTTGAATTAAATCCAATTGCAGGAATTTATAATAATGTATTTGCTACTAGAAGTGTATGTGAAGCATGTTTAAACTCAGAAGTTGAACAAATGATCTTGATATCGACTGATAAGGCTGTAAGGCCTGAAAATGTTATGGGGGCATCAAAAAGATTAGCTGAGCTGATAATTCAGGGATTTGCAGAGGAAGAAAAAGGTAAAAAATTAAAAAATCCAAATTATAAAATGAAGCTATTCTCGATGGTTAGATTTGGGAATGTACTAGCATCTTCAGGATCAGTAGTACCACTTTTCAAAAAACAAATCAGTAATGGAGGACCAATTACCTTAACTCATAAAGATATTGTTAGATACTTTATGACAATAGCCGAAGCTGCTCAATTAGTACTAAATTCAGCAACCATGGCAAAAGGTGGAGATGTTTTTTTACTTGATATGGGAGAGCCAATAAAAATATCCTCACTTGCTGAACAAATGATCAAATTAAGTGGATTAAGTATTAAAAACGAAAAAAATCCCAAAGGTGATATTGAAATAGTTGAAACCGGATTAAGACCTGGAGAAAAATTGTTTGAAGAGTTATTAATTGATGGAGAGGCGAGACCTACAAAACATCCTTTAATTTTTAAAGGAATCGAGAAATCAATTTCACCTGAAAAACTTTGGAAAAAACTTGATATTCTAGAGTCAAATGTAAAATCTAATAATTCAAATAAAAGTCTAGAAATATTATCTGAATTAGTTACTGAATGGAAAAGATTTTAAAAAATTTTTATAATTTCTCAGTTAATTTTCTCTAGATTTATTCAAAATCCAATTTTGATTTTTTAAGTACCAATCAATTGTGTAAGATAATGAATCTTCAAAATTATACTTTTTACTCCAACCTAAATCTTTTTTAATTTTTGAAGAATCTATTGAATATCTAAAGTCATGTCCCGGTCTATCACCGACAAAACTTATCAATGAGGCATATGGTTTATTCCATGGTAATTTTTTGTCCATAATAGAGCATATTAATTTGGCCATATCGTAATTTGAGATCTCATTGTCGCCTCCGATACAGTATTGTTCGCCTATTTTTGCGTTAAATGCACATTTTATCAAAGCTTCAACATGATCCTCAACAAATATCCAGTCTCTTATATTTTTCCCATTACCATAAATAGGAACTTTTTCTTTTTTGATTAAATTCATCAAAATAACTGGTATTAACTTTTCAGGAAATTGCCAGGGACCAAAGTTGTTAGAGCAATTAGTTGTTATGACTGGGAAATTGAAAGTTTTATACCATGCTCTAACAAAATGATCACTTGCAGCTTTTGATGCGGAATATGGACTATTAGGACGATATGCAGAATTTTCTGAAAATCTATCTTCTTCATTTAAGGAACCAAAAACTTCATCTGTGCTTACATGAAGAAAACGAAAATTATTTTTTTTATAATTCTTCAGACTATTCCAGAATTCTAAAAGCACTTCTAATAAATTCGTAGTACCTACAATATTATTTAAAACAAAAGCATTAGGATTAGAGATGGATTTATCAACATGGCTTTCTGCCGCTAAATGTATTACCAAATTTGGTTTTTGATCAAAGATTAATTTTTTTAAACTTTTTTGATCTAATAGATCTAAACGGAAAAAGTTATATCTTTCTTTTAATTTTTTATTTTCCCTAAAAAAGCATTCTAAATTTTCTTTATCACTGGCGTAACCCATTTTATCCAAATTTATAATTTGATGAGAATTTTTTGATATAAGATTTCTAATTAAAGCACTACCTATAAATCCACAACCACCTGTAACTAATATTTTTTTTGACGGTATCTGCAAAATTAATAAAGGGATGATTTAATCTCTTACTATAGAACAACTTATTTCTTTTTTTTGAAATTCTTATTTTTTATAAATTTCATGTTCAATTGATTGTGAAGCAATTTTAAAATAAATTCTTTTGATAGGATTCCTATTATTGAAATCATATAAAACAAAAAAGCAAAATAGAATTACTGATAATAAAAATAATGAAGTAAAGCTACTAGCATTTCCAGCAGTTACATATATTTTGCTGGATATTCTTGGTAAGATTTGTTCCAAAAAAATACTTAGTGATATAAGTCCGCTAAAAAATGAAGATAACAATAATAAGGACCCAAAATTAAAACTAAAAATATATTTTTTTATTAATCTTTCAAAAATGGAATGAGACCAGAAAAATAGAATGGGGAAAATCATTGAGGATGTTCTCATTGAACTTGACCAATTAGATCCATAGATAGGATGCATATAAAATTCATGGACTTCCGTTCCTAAACTACTGCATGTTTTTAAAATACTACTTTCAAACAAAAATCCCTTTTTTAACTTATTTTCAAATTTACCAGCAAGCAAATATTCTAAAGTCAATCGATTAAATGATATAAATCCATTAGCAATATCTGTTAAACCTCTATATGACATCGATAATCTAGCTAAAGGTTCAAGGATAAATGATCCAAGTCTCCTAATATAAGGAACATTGTTGCCCTTTACATATAAAGAAAATCTGCTTCCTTTTACTAGAAAAAGTTTATAAGGGGGTAATGATAAAAGATAAGGAACTAACTCTACAAGATATTCTGGGGGATGCTGACCATCTGCATCCATTTTTATAAAGAAATCATTTTTATCTATTAATGCTTGTTTGAAACCAGTTAAAGTTGAGGCGCCAACTCCCTTATTTTTTTTATGATGAATTATTTTCACATTCTTATAAATATCTGCCTCCCTCCAAGAACTTTGAGGACAGCAATCATCCACTAAATAAATAGAAATTTGAGAGTTATTTTTAATTCTTGGGATTATTTGATTAACTCTATTTATTAAGACCCCTATCTTTCCTGAAGCTTTATAACAAGGAATTACAACTGAAATCTTGGTTATCATAAATTTTTACTAAAGAATATGATTTTAAAGTAAACAATATAGATATATAGTACCTTTATATTGTGTTAATTTAAGATAAAGCTTAAAATAATTATTGAGAAAAAATATTCATTATTTTAAAAATATAGGTAAATTAATGTAGAAATGAATAATATTGAGAATAGTAGAAAAATAAATTTTTTATATATTCTTTGGAAAACCTTATCTAAAAAAAGGAAAAATCAATTAGTTATCATTTCATTTTCAATAATTATAAGCGGTATCACAGAAATATTTACTTTAAGCTCAATTCAACCTTTACTAAGGGTAATTTCAACAAATGATTTTAGAATTGAATCCTATTTTTTATCTAAAATATATTACTTTTTAGAACTATTTTTTAGTGTAGATCAACTAATCTTTATTTTTTTTGTTTTTATTTTATTTTTATCATTCTCTACAATTATAAGGCTTTTAAATATATTTCTAATAAATTTTATCTCAGCCTTAATAGGAAATGAGATAGGAACAATGGCTTTTAAAAGCAGTCTTACTAAGGATTATAAATATCATCTTGATACCAATTCCAGTAATATCATTTCCACAATAGTAACCAAATCAAATTCTACTGTAGATACAATTAAATCAATTTTAAATATATTTACATCTTTAGTAATTCTAGTTGCAATCCTAACTACTCTTATAAATATCAATCCTCAAATTACTATCTTTTCAATTATTTCAATATCAGCTATATATTTCTTGATTTCTATAATTATTAAAAATCGTTTAAACAATATAAGTCAAGCTAGATCCGAATTAATACAAGAGCAGACGCAGTCATTACAGGAAGGATTGGGTTTTATAAAAGATATTATTCTTGATAAATGCGCTTTTTTCTTTGTTGATTCATTTAGATTAAAAGATAAAAAACTAAGAGTAATTGATGCAAAAAGTGACTTTTTAGCGAGTTCACCTAAATTCATACTGGAACTTATCGCAATATTATTTTTATTATTTTGTGCATTATTTTTTGCAACTAATTTAAAAGGAAAAACAAATATTTTCACATTACTAGGAACTATTGCTTTTGGAATGCAAAGACTTCTTCCCCTTATTCAGCAAATATATGCTTCTTTTGTAGTTATTTCCACTAATAAAGAATCTGTTATTAATACTTTGAATCTTATAAGTAATGAAAAAAAGACCAAATATGCAAAATCCAAGAAGATTTATAATTTCAAATCTAAACTTGAATTAATTGATATTGGGTTTAAATATAGTAATGAAAAGGATTTCATAATAAAAGATTTTAATCTTAAAATATTTAAAGGAGAAAAAATTGGAGTTGTAGGAAAGTCTGGTTGTGGCAAAAGTACTTTAGGAGATATATTAATGGGACTTTTAAAACCCTCCAAAGGTATTATCAAAATAGATAATCATAATCTATATTCTGAGAAAAGTTCATTAAACATAGATCAATGGCATAGTTGTATTTCTCACGTTCCTCAGGATGTCTATTTATCAGATAGTAGTATCGCTGCAAATATTGCTTTTGGAGTGCCAATAGAAAAAATTGACATGAAAAAGCTTAACAATGCTATAAAAGAGGCACAACTAGAAACACTTATAAAAAAATCTAGAATGGGGGTCTTCTCAAACGTGGGAGAGAATGGGGCTCAACTAAGCGGGGGACAGAAGCAAAGGATTGGAATAGCCAGAGCAATTTATAAAGGTGGAAATATAATTATTTTAGATGAAGCAACAAGCTCTCTTGATTCAAAAACAGAACTTTCCATCTTAAATTGTATAGATAACTTAAGTAGAGACTATACCATCATAATAATATCTCATAGGGAAAGTACCCTTGGTTTCTGTGATAGGGTTATTAATTTAAACGCAAATATTAGTTAAAAAACTGACCATCCTTCTTAACATATTTATAAAATTTAAATTAGATTTAAAAAAATTTTTATAGAATTTTGGGCTTAAAAGAACAAGGAATGAACGAATTTGCTCTTCTCGATGAAAAAGAGGGCATCCCCCTTTTTTATCCATACATAGCTCCTGAAACAAAAGATGAACTTTTAGAGACAATTAATTCTAGATGGATTGGGCAAGGTCCTAAAGTTGATAAATTTGAACAAAAATTCAAAGAAAAATTATCAAGCCCTAATAAATTTATCGCAACTGGGAGTGGCACTGATTCATTACACTTAGCATATATTTTAGCAGGAATTAAAAGTGGGGATGAAGTCATTACCCCTGTCTTCACCTGCACAGCAACAAATTTACCATTACTTTATGAAGGAGCTATACCAGTTTTTGCTGATATAGACGCTGCAACAATGAATATTGATTGTAATGATATTGAAAAAAGAATCACATCAAGAACAAAAGCTGTAGTTGCAGTTGATTATGGTGGATTATCCGCAAATTATCAAAAATTAACCGAAATCACAAAGAAATATAATTTGACCCTAATTTCTGACTCTGCTCAATCAATAGGCTCTAAATTCAATAACCTTAATAGTTGTGACTATGCTGATTTTACAGCATATTCATTTCAAGCAATTAAAACTATTACTACTGCTGATGGAGGAATGTTGTCTATAAAAGATCATACTTTATATGAGAAAGCAAAAAGGCTTAGATGGTTTGGAATAGATAGATCCCTAAAACAACTTGGTACTTGGGAAAATGATATTTACGAATTAGGTTACAAATATCAAATGAACGATATATCTGCATCCTTAGGATTAGCTAGTCTCAATCATCTTGAAGAAATAATCGAATATCGAAAAAATCTCATGAAAATTTATTTGGAAAATATCAATCACCCTAAAATACAGCTTATTGGTAAAGAAGATTTTCAAGGAAATAATTGTCCTTGGCTTTGCACTATCCTTGTTAAAGAAAATAGATTTAATCTCGTCAAGAAACTTCGTCAGAATGGTATTGAAAGTGCTCAAGTGCATTATAGGAATGATAGGTATACGATATTTGGTGAAAGAAGAAAAGATCTACCCAATATGGATCTATTAGAGGATCAATATCTTGTATTACCACTTCATCACAAGGTAAAACAAGATGATTGTAAAAGAATTTGTGAGGTTATTAATGAAGGGTGGTAGTCACATGATTCTTTTAAACAATAAATTTGAATAAATGGTATTTTTTGTTTTTTCTTTATCTACACTGGCTAATTCTGGAGGTAGTGCAGATTTAAAAATTAATTCAAATTTATTTTTCTCCATTTTTTCTTTTATAAATTTAAAAGATCTTATTATTTGATGACCCTTGTATCCACTATGTTGATTTGAAATAAAATTCTCTTTTTTTGAAAGAGGTGTGTGAGTAAAAAGAACTAAATTAGAATTTAAAATCATATTGGAATCAAGAACTTCAATGAAATTCTTTATGTATTGTGAAGAAGATCCAAAAATCAGAAATTCATAGTTTTTTTCTTTTAAAACATTTTTAGAATTTAAAATCTTAACCTTAAAATTATCAAATAATTGCACCTCTTTTTCATTATTTGAGAAAGGATCATATATTGTTACTTTTATATTATCAACCTTTATCTTATTACTAATATTAGACCAAGGAATTATATTTGATCCATAATCTAAAATTCTTATTTCTTTTTTTTTTTCAAATAATAATAATGATAGAACTAAAATATCATGAACATGATTGTATAAATCAGTCTCTATAAAATTAAAATCATTTTCTATATTATGAGTTAATAATTCTTCTGATAAATCCAAGAGATTATTGTTATAGCTTTCCCAATAGTTCATATATTTTTAAAGTATTATTATTGAGATAATATCAATATTTTTTAGTTTATTTTATATTTCTCGTCAGAAATTTGATTTTCAAATAAAAAAAACATCAATAATGGTATTAGGGGAATTAAATACCTCATATGAGCTGTTCCATATAATGTAGGTAAAAGTATAGTGAAAGGGAAAAATAACTGAATTTTCCTGAAAGTCATTTTTTTAAAAATCTCAAAAATAAATTTACATAAAATTAAAAAATGAAAAATAAAAAATACGAGTGTAGAAATAATGTTAAGAGTATTACTTGAAGCTAGGTTTGCTGGCAGATTTAGACAGTAAATTGAAATAGCTTCCCTTGCACCCAAATCTAGAGCCAAATGCACAATTGGAGTAATAATATATGCAAGTGATGATGATATATTGTAACCCAAAAAACTTTCTAAATATATTTTTATATTAGAAAAAGAATAACAACCATAATTCTGCTGAACATAATCAAGTCCATATCCAATCTGTGAAAACAAAACAAATCCAATAAGAAAAAATGATAAACAAATAATAAAATTAGATATTAGGTTCCAATTTCTTTTTTTAAAAAACAAATAAATACCAATATACGATAAAGAAAAAGGAAGTAAGGCGTTCCTAAATAAAGTAGAAATAGAAGTTATTAATAATGAAATAGAGAATGTATTTGAGCTCGCCTCAAATACATAAAATGAGAAAAAAGATATAGCAAATAATGCGAATATACTAGTATCTAGTTTTAGAGAATATAAAGATAAATAAGGATGAAAGCTTAATAATATAATATAAAAAAAAGTTGATTTATTGTTATGGTATTTTGTAGATAAATATAAATATGGTGCAGTAAAGATTGAAGATATAAGAAAACTTAGAGTCAAGAATTTAAATGATAAAACATTCTCAGGAGAATATCCTAATAATTTAACAAATAATGAAAAGATGTAGTTTGCTGAGTAGATATTAATATCATTTCTATTGTAGAACTCTAGATCTGTGAAAGAAAAAATTCTTGAATCATATTTTGATAGGAAACTAAATACAATAAAACAACCTATAGCTT